>JALHMR010000009.1 GCA_022843945.1 Rhodospirillaceae bacterium
CGCGCAGCACGGGCAGGCCGTGCGCGAAGGCCGCGGCGGCCTCGTCCGGCGCGGCGATGGTGACGATCGGCACCGGCCAGTGAAGCTGCCGGGCCAGGCGTTCGAGATGCGCGGCGTCGCCGATATAGAAGAAGGCGGGCAGGGCTGCGTCCTGCCGCCGCTGCCACGCCTTGAGCGCGATCTCGGCGCCGATCCCCGCGGGCTCGCCCATGGTCAGGGCGAGGGGCCGTGTCGGCACGGCGGCGCCCATCTCAGACCCGGACGTCGATGAACGCCGTGCGGCGCAGGTCGCGCAGATAGCGCCGGGCGATCAGGTCGAGCCGCTGGCGGGTGAGGTTCTCCATGATGTCGTCGCGGCTCGGCAGGTTCGACGGCGGCTCCTGGCGTTCGCAGACCATGACGATGGCGAAGCCCTGGTCCGACTGCACCGGCTTGGACGGAGCGCCGACCTTGAGCTCCGCGACCACCGGGCGGATGTTGGGATTGAGGTCGCCCACCTTCAGCGCCGGCGACGCGTCGCCGCCGGGCAGGCCGAGCTCGCTGGCGACGCGCTTGAGATCCTCGCAACCATCGACGCTCTGCTGGACGGTCTCGGCCAGCTCCCGCTGGGCGGCCGTCTCGGCGGCCGGCGCGTTGGGCTCGACGGGCAGCAGCAGCTGGGCGAGGGTGACGGTCGCGTCCTCCGGCGAGGCCGCCGCCAGGGTGCGCTTGTCGCGCAGCAGATAGACATAGAATCCCGAGGCCGTGCGCAGCGGCGCCGTCGCGCGGCCGTTCGGCATCTGGTCGAGGACTCTTGAGATCTCCTCCTCGATCTGGCCGCGCTCAACCCAGCCAATATCGCCGCCGCTGGACGCCGAGGCGCTTTGCGAGAACTGCTGGGCCATGGCGGCGAAGGCCACGCCGCGGCCCATCTGCTCGAGCATGTTCGTCATGTTCTGCCGGACCTCGTCCTCCTGGTCCGGGGTCTCCACGGACAGGAAGATTTCGGCGAGCAGGTATTCCACCGTGCCCTTGCTGGCGTTGATCCGCTCCACGACCTCGTCGACCTCGTCCTGGCCGACCTGCAGGCCCGGCCGCAGCCGCCGCTGGACGACCTTCTGCCAGGCGAGTGTCGCCCGGATCTGGCCCATGATGGTCGCCGGATCGATACCCGCCGCGACGAGCTCGCTGCGCAGCTGCCCCGGCTGCATCCGGTTGGCCTGCTCGACGCGCTGCACCGCATCGGCGATCTCGCGGTCCGACACCGTGGCGTTGAGGCGGTCGGCCTCCTGGATCTGCAGGCGCTCGTCGATCAGGCTGCGCAGGATCTGCGGCTGGACGCGCCGGCGGTTTTCGGCGTTGCTCGCCAGGCCCGAGGTGGCGAGCACCAGCGCCATCCGGTTCTCGAGATCGAAGACCGAGATGACCTCGTCATTGACCACGGCGGCGATGCGCTGAAGCGTCTGGGCGCCGGCCCAGCCGAAGGACAGGGCCAGCAGCGCCGCGATCAGAAACAGGCCGCGCGTCAGGCGGGGTAAGCGAAGGAAGGCGATCACGGCGCGATTTATACGCCTAGCCGTCCTCAAGATGAAGCAGCATTGATACGCCGAGCAGGGTACTCACCGCCGCCGGGGCCCAGGCCGCCAGCACGACGGGAACGCTGGAGCTCTGGCCGAGCGCGGCGACCAGATTCGACAGAAAAAAGAGCACGAACCCGGCGCTGACCCCGCCGACCACCATGCGCATGGCCCCGCCGCGCCGCGGCGGGCGCAGGGAGAAGGTGGCCGCGATCAGAACCATGGCGAACAGGAGCAGGGGGCCGGCGATGCTGCGGTGCCAGTACAGCCGGTGGCGAACGGCCGAGAATCCCGCCGCCTCCAGGGTCCGGATGAAGGAGGGCAAATCCCAGAACGAGATGGTTTCCGGTGCCGCGAATCCATCCTGGATTCGCTCGCGCGTCATTTCCGTGGGCAGACGATACTCGCGCTCCTGGCGGCCCGGCCGATCGGGGCTGGTCACCCAGGCGTCGCGCAGCAGCCAGTAGCCGGGCTCGAGCCGGGCGCTGGCGGCATCGATCCGGCCGACGAACTTGTCCTGGCCTTCGAAGGTGAAAATGATCACGTCGTAAAGCTCGAAGTCCTGGGAGGAGACGCGCAAGGCATGAACGACGGAGTTCGTCGTGCCTTCCGCCTGGCGCAGCCAGACGCCCGTGGGCGAGACCGCGAGCAGGTTGGAGCGGCCGCGGAAGAGCTGGGCCTCGAGCTGCTCGTGCTTGGCATAGAAGACGGCGCTGACCGGATTGAAGATGGCCAGCACCAGGGCGCCGATGAATACCGCCGCGCCGACGACCGGAAAAAGGAACTGCCAGACGGAGACACCGGCCGCGCGCACGACCGTCAGTTCGTGGCTGCGGGTCAGTCGCCAGAAGGCGATCATGGCGGAGAATAGGACCACGAAGGGCACCATCTCCTGGGCCAGCTTGGGCAGCTTGAGCAGCGAGAGCTGGATCACCAGCTCGGCGGTGGCGCCGGCCCGGCCGGCCGAGCGGCGCAGCAGCTCGATGACGTCGAACAGGAAGACGATGGCGACGAGCGTGAGCAGGACGCCCAGGAAACACAGCAGGAACTGCCGGCCGATGTAGGTCGAAAGGGTAGGGGAAATGCGCATCCGGCCGGCGAGTCCTCGTTAACGGACTTTACCATGGAGCAGGGGGTGCTGCCGCAAGCCCCGGAGCGGTAAGCTTAAGCCAGATTTGGGGCCAAATCGCGCCGAACAAAACATGTACAGCATTGAAAACCGGGCTTTTCTTTATCCACAGTTTACGGCTAGATATGCCCGGTTTGACGCTTTCGCCCCCGCCGCCAAGGCGGCTGGCCGGGGAACGCGAGTAGCGCGGTGAGAGGAAGCTGCCATCCATGAAAATTGCGTTTGCGAAGCCGGAACAGACGAATTCCGGGACGTTGGTCGTTGGGGTGAGTGACGAGCGAAAGCTGACCCCCTCAGCGGCGGCGCTCGACAAGAAGTCGGGCGGCATTCTCACCCGTGCCATGTCTTCGAGCCGCTTCAAGGGCCGCAAGGACGAGATCCTCGACATCGTGGCGCCCAAAGGCCTACCGCTGTCGCGCATCGTCCTCGCCGGCCTGGGCAAGCTGGACAAGATTGACGCCCTGCGCATGCAGGCCGTCGGCGGCACCCTGGTGGCGCATCTCAACCGGGTCGGCGAGACCACCGCGACCATGCAGGTTGACCAGCTTCCGGGGGCCCCGCTGGGCGCGCCGGACATGGCCGCCCATGTCGCCTACGGCGCCAAGCTGCGCTCCTATCGCTTCGACAAATACCGGACCAAGGAGAAGGAAGAGAACAAGCCCAGCCTGCGGGCGCTCAACCTGATGGTCACCGATGTGGCGGCGGCGCGTAAGTCCTCGGCGCCGCTCGATCGCACGGCTGATGCGATCTTCTTCAGCCGCGATCTGATTTCCGAGCCGCCGAACGTCATCTACCCGGAGACCTTCGCCGAGCGTTGCAAGCGCCTGACCGCGGTCGGCATCAAGGTCGAGGTGCTGGACGAGAAGCAGCTCGCCAAGCTCGGCTTCAACACGCTGCTGGCCGTCGGCCAGGGCAGCGTGCGCCCGTCGCGCGTCGTGGTGATGAGCTGGAACGGCGCGCCCAAGGCCAAGGACAAGCGGCCGCTCGCCTTCTGCGGCAAGGGTGTGTGCTTCGACACCGGCGGCATCTCGATCAAGCCGTCCGCCGGCATGGAAGACATGAAGTGGGACATGGCCGGCGCCGGCGTGGTGGCGGGCCTGATGGAAGCGCTGGCTGCGCGCCGTGCCAAGGTGAATGCCGTCGGCGTGGTCGGGCTGGTGGAGAACATGCCGTCCGGTTCGGCGGCGCGGCCGTCGGATATCGTCAAGTCGCTCTCCGGCAAGACGGTCGAGATCCTCAATACGGACGCCGAAGGCCGCCTGGTGCTGGCCGATGTGTGCTGGTACACGCAGGATCGCTTCAAGCCCAAGGCGATGATCGACTTGGCGACGCTCACCGGCGCCGTGATCGTGGCGCTCGGCCACGAATACGCCGGCATCATGTCGAACAATGACGACCTGACCAAGAACCTGATCTCGGCCGGCGAGGCCGTGGGCGAGAAGCTGTGGCGCCTGCCGCTGGGCGAGGCTTACGACCGCGACATCGATTCAGACGCGGCCGACGTGAAGAACATCGGCTCGAACCGGGCCGCCGGCACGATCATCGGCGCCCAGTTCATCCAGCGCTTCGTCAACGACGTGCCCTGGGCTCACTTGGATATCGCTGGTGTGGCGTGGAGCAAGAAGGACACGGCCACGGTGCCGAAGGGCGCCACCGCGTTCGGCCTGCGCCTGCTCGACCGGATGGTCGCCGACCATTACGAGGAAGCCGGCTGAACGGGCGGGGTCCGTCCTGACCGAGATCCGCTTTTATCACCTGACGACCACGACGCTCGAGCGCGCGCTGCCGCAGTTGCTCGAGAAGGTGCTGGCGCGCGGCGATCGCGCCGTGGTGATGGCCGGGTCCGAGGAGCGTGTGAACGCCCTCGATGCCGAGCTCTGGACCTACAACGATCGCGCCTTCCTGCCGCACGGTACGACGCGCGACGGCCATGCCGAGGACCAGCCGGTATGGCTGACGGTCCGCGAGGAGAATCCCAACGGCGCCAAGGTGCTGTTCCTGACCGATGGGGCGACCGCCGACGTCGGTCCGTGGTCCCTGGTGCTGGAGATGTTCGACGGCAACTCGGAAGAGACGGTGGCTGCCGCGCGCGGCCGCTGGAAGGGCTACAAGGACGCCGGCCACGAGCTCGCCTACTGGAAGCAGGACCCGCAGGGCCGCTGGGAAAAGGCCAGCTAGGGCGTGTACAGGCCCTTGTCCGCCGCTTGGCGGGCTGCCAGCGCGGCCACGACATCGAGTGTCGGCGTGGCGATGCCGGCAACCCGGCCGAAGGCCAGCGGTGCCATGACCATCGCCTCGAGCTCCATCGGTCGCCCGCGCTCGTAGTCCTGCAGGATGGACGGTTTGTGGCGCCCCGCCACGCCGGTCGGCGGAAGCCGCTCCGGCGGAGTCATGCTGATCGTCACACCATGGGCTGTGGCGATGGCCAGCCCCTCGTCCATCAAGCGGCTCGTGGTCTCCATCAGGGCGCGATCCTTGCTCAGCACGTCGAGGGCATGGCCCGTCAGCAGACAGAGCGTGGAGAACGACAGGTTGCGCAGAAGTTTCGACCAGATGGTGTGGCGGATATCGGTGACCGGTTCGGAGCCGATGCCGGCGCTCTCGAGCGCGGCGCGCAGGGCACTGACGCGCGGGGAAAGCGTGTCGTCCGGCTCTCCAACGGTCAGGCTGTTGTTCTGAGGCGTGGTGTTCTCGATCACGCCGGGCTCGACCACGGTGTTGGCCGAGAAGATGACGCCGCCCAAAGCCCGCTCCACGCCGACGGCGCGCGCCAGCGCGCCGCCCGGATCGAGCCGTGACAGGTCGGGGGGCCGGCGGCGCGAGGCCGCAAGACCGTGGCCATACCACCAGGGAATGCCGTTCTGGGCGAAGACCACCGCGCTCTGGGGCCCGAGCAGCGGGCCGATGCCGGCGGCCAGCGCCGGCAGGCCGTTGGCTTTCAGGGTGGAGATGACGACGTCCTGAACGCCGAGCTCGGCCGGCTTGTCGCTGGCCCGGACTGGGGCCTTGATCTGCTGCCCGCCGGTCTTCAGGACCAGGCCGTTGCGCCGGATGGCGTCGAGATGGGCGCCGCGTGCGACCACCGATACTTCGTGCCCGGCCGCCGCCAGCTTGACCGCGAAATGCCCGCCGACCGCGCCGGCCCCAAACACGCAGATACGCATACTGTCGGCCGCCTTTACCCGTGTTCCCGGCGCGCCGGAGGCGGTTGCCCAGACTAGGCTAACCCGCTATAAGCGCCGCTCGTTTTCCCCTCAATCAGCGGGTTTTGCAAGTATGGCCACCGAGCGCACCTTATCCATCGTCAAGCCGGACGCGACCCGGCGCAACCTCACCGGCGCGATCGTCGACCGGCTGGAGAAGGCCGGCCTGCGCGTCGTTGCGCAGAAGCGCATCCAGCTCACCCGCGCCCAGGCCGAGCAGTTCTACGGCGTGCACAAGGCGCGCCCCTTCTTCGACAGCCTGTGCAAGTTCATGACCTCCGGTCCGGTCGTGGTGCAGGTCCTCGAAGGCGAGAACGCCGTCGCCAAGAATCGCGAAGTCATGGGTGCCACCGACCCCTCGAAGGCCGCCCCCGGCACGATCCGCAAGGATTTCGCTGAGTCGATCGAGGCGAACTCGGCGCATGGCTCCGACAGCGCGGAGAACGCGGCGGTCGAGATCGCCTTCTTCTTCAGCGGGCTTGAGCTCGTCGGCTAAGTTGGCAAGCACCGCAAACAGAAAGGGCCGCCCCGAAGGGCGGCCCTTTTTTGTTGCGCCGGTGGCGCGGTCACATCGGCTTTGGCGGATGGCCCCCGGTCAGGAAGATGGCCATGAACACGACCAGGACGAGGCAGCCGGCGAGCGTCCAGACGGCGAGACGGTTGAAGTTCTTCCAAGTCTCCTCCGACTGGCGCATGTCGAAGTTGGACTGCTGATTGTTACCGTGCGAAGGGCTGGCCATCCGTCGAATCCTCCAAGAAAGTCAGATGGAAGATAGCCAAACCGCGGCGCGCTGGAAAGGGCGTCAGCGGCCGTCGGCTGGGTTAATCAGCAGGCCGTCGGGGGCGGCATGATCGCCGACCACCGCCTTGTCGCCCTGGACCCGAACCCGGCCGGAGGCGACCAGGGCGAGGGCGAGGGGATAGGCGCGATGCTCCGCCGCCAGGACGCGCGACGCCAGGCGATCCTCATCGTCGTCGGGCAGCACCGGCACGGCCGCCTGGACGATGATCGGACCGTTATCCATCTCGGCGCGCACGAAATGCACGGTGCAGCCGGCGAGCCGGACACCGGCGGCCAGGGCGCGGGCGTGCGTGTCGAGGCCGGGGAAGGCCGGGAGCAGGGAGGGGTGGATGTTGATCAGCCGGTCGCGCCACGCCTCGACGAAGCCGGGCGTCAGCAGTCGCATGAAGCCGGCGAGGCAGACGAGGTCGGCCCTGGCCGTCCGCAGCTGCGCGGTCAGCTCTGTTTCGAAGGTCGCCCGATCGGCGAATTTCCGGTGCTCGACGACCGCCGTGGGAATGCCGGCAGTCGCGGCGCGGGCCAGGCCGCCGGCGCCGGCGATGTTCGAAAGGACGAGAACAATCTCGGCTGGATAGTCGGGCGCGCGGGCGGCATCAATCAGGGCCTGCATGTTGCTGCCGCGGCCCGAGATCAGGACCGCAACGCGCTTTCGCGCCATCAGCCCCAGGCCTTGTCGGCGTTGCGCACCACGCAGCCCGCGCGGTCGCCGCGCGGCGTGACGCTGCCCAGCCGGTAGACGGTCTCACCCGCCGCCTGCAGCAGACGCGTGGTTTCGTCGGCGTCGGCGGCCGAGGCCACGAGCACCATGCCGATGCCGCAATTGAACACGCGGCTCATTTCCGCCGTGGCGATGCCGCCGGCCTCGGCCAGCCAGGAGAAAACCGGCGGCAGCTTCCAGGCCTCGGCGTCGACCTCGACCGTCGTCTCGTCGGGGATCACCCGCGGCACGTTCTCGATCAGGCCGCCGCCGGTGATATGCGCCATGGCCTTGACCAGGCCGGGGCGCTGGCGCGCCGCGCGGCAGAGCGTCAGCAGGTTCTTCACGTAGATGCGGGTGGGGACGAGCATCGCCTCGGCCATCGTCTGGCCGGGCGCGAAGGGGGCGGGGGCGTCCCAGGCCAGCTTGCTGTCGGCGACCACGCGGCGCACCAGCGAGAAGCCGTTGGAGTGCAGGCCGCTGGAGGCAAGGCCGAGGACGACGTCGCCGCTGGCGACATGGTGCCCGTCGATCACCTCGCCGCGCTCGACGGCACCGACCGCGAAACCGGCGAGATCGTAATCCTTGCCGGCGTAGAGGCCGGGCATCTCGGCGGTCTCGCCGCCGATCAGCGCGCAGCCCGCCTGCCGGCAGCCCTCGGCGATGCCGGCGACGATCGTCTTGCCCGTGGGCACGTCGAGCTTGCCGGTGGCGAAGTAGTCGAGAAAGAACAGGGGCTCTGCGCCCTGCACGATCAGGTCGTTGACACACATGGCGACGAGATCGATGCCGACCGTCTCATTTCGGCCGGAATCGATCGCCACCTTCACCTTGGTGCCGACGCCGTCGTTGGTCGCGACGAGAATGGGATCCTTGTAGCCGGCGGCCTTCAGGTCGAAGAGGGCGCCGAAGCCGCCGAGCTGCGCATCGGCACCGGGCCGGCGGGTCGAGCCGGCGAGCGGCTTGATGGCGTCGACCAGGGCCTCACCGGCGTCGATATCGACCCCGGCATCCTTGTAGCTCGTCGGGTTGCGGTTGCTGCGAATGGGTCCCCCGTGCAAAATAAGTACTTGAAACCACGGCTAAACCGCCCAAAGTCTGGCGCGGCCCGTCCGTGGCGCAACATACTTGATCCCTAACGGTTTGCAATGACGCAGCGGGTGTTGGTGGGTATGCGAAAAACGGCTGCCCGCATGGCCTTCGGGCGCTCGGTGCTCGGCCTCCTCGGGCTGGCGCTCGCCCTTGTCGGCGCGAGTCTGCCGGCCCTGGCGCAGCAGCGCACCGACTTTCCCGCCTACACGGTGCGTGACGTGAAGGTCGATCGCACCGCCGCCACGGCCGCCGCCGCCCGCGATGCCGCCCTGCTCGAAGGGCAGAGGATCGCGCTGCGCCGCCTGATTGAGCGCCTGACCCCGCGCACCGAGCAGCGCCGGCTGCCCAACCTGAACGACGCGCGCATCGGCGACCTGATCGAGAACCTCGAGGTCCAGGAGGAGCGCTCCTCGACGGTGCGCTACATCGCCAGCCTGACCTTCCGCTTTCGTCCCGACGAAATTCGCAACCTGCTGCGCAACGCCAGTGTGCCGTTCGCCGAAACCGTGGCCAAGCCGTACCTCGTGCTGCCGGTGCTGCGGCGCGACGGCCTGACCCTGCTCTGGGACGAGAGCAATACCTGGCGCGCGGCCTGGGGCCGGGTTCCGCAGAACGACGGCCTCGCCCCGCTGGTCCTGCCGCGCGGCGACCTCAGCGACATCTCCGACATCAACGCCGAGCAGGCGCTGCGTGGCGAGAACGCCCGGCTCCGGGCCCTGGTGGTGCGCTACGGCGTCAACGGCGTGCTGGTCGCCGACGGAACCTTCGACGCCACGGGTACCCGCCCGACGCTGCAGGTCTCCGTCAGCCGCTACAGCGGTATCATCCCGGAACAGACCATCGTCGAGAGCTACACGGCGGAAGCGAACGAGGACGAAGGGGCCCTGATGCAGCGCGCCGCGACGGCCATCGCGCGTACGCTCGAGGATCAGTGGAAGAACGAGCAGCTGCTGCAGTTCGGCCGCGAAGAGAAGCTCACGGTCGCCGTCGGTTACGACGACGTCAAGGACTGGGTCAACATCCAGCGCCGATTCGGCGAGCTGACCTTGATCCGCCGCAGCGACGTCGTCAGCCTGACTAAGCACGAGGCGATCGTCGACCTCACCTATATCGGTGATGAGAACCAGCTGCGTCAGGCCCTGGCCCAGCGCGACCTCGAGCTGGCGCCGGTGACGGTGGCGGGCTCGCCGGCCTCGTGGCGGATCAGCCTGGTGCGCGCCGCCTCGGGGCGGACGCGGCGCTGACGAGGGCGGCTTGATCAGCTTTCCCAACCTGCTGAGCTTCGCGCGGCTGCTCTCCGTGCCGCTGATCGTCTGGCTGGCGCTCGACGGGCAGATGACCTTCGCGTTCTGGCTTTTCGTCGCCGCCGGCTTGACCGATGCCGTCGACGGCTTCATCGCCAAGCGCTTCAATGCGCAGACCGAGCTCGGCTCCTATCTCGATCCGCTGGCCGACAAGGCGCTGCTGGTCGGCATCTATCTCACCCTCGGCTGGCTGGGCCATATCCCGCGCTGGCTGGTCATCATGGTGGCCTTCCGCGACCTGACGATCGTCGGCGGGGCGTTGCTCGAGCAGACTCTGACGCAGTCGTTCAAGAGCCAGCCGATGATGGTGAGCAAGATCAACACCACGCTGCAGATCGCGCTCGCCGCCCTGGTGCTCGGCAGCCTCGGGCTCGGCTTCAGCGATCACGGCCTGACCGGCGTCCTGGTCATGGCGGTGGCCATCACCACCGTCATGTCGGGTATTGCCTACGTGGTGCGCTGGACGCGCCGCGTCGGCCACGTGCAGATGCCGCCATGAACCGGGAGAACAGGCGATGAATACCGGGTGGCGCGTCCTCAGCTGGCTGATGCTGCTCGGCGTCGCGATGCTCATGGTCTGGCTGCTGCAGCCGGTCCTGCTGCCGTTCGTCGCCGGCGCGGCCATCGCCTATGTCTTCGATCCCACGGTGCGGCGGCTCGAAGCCTGGCGTGTCGGCCGGACGCTGGCTTCGACGATCGTCATCTGCCTGTTCTTTTTCCTGCTGATCCTCGCCATCGCGCTCCTCGCGCCGGTCCTGCAGCGCCAGCTTGCCGGTCTCATCGAGCGCCTGCTCGAGCTTGCCCAGACCCTGATGACCTGGGCGCGCCCCTATATCGAACAGGCGGCCGACCAGGCCGGTCTGCCGCAGGTCAAGGAGATGAGCGGGGCCACGGACGTCGCGGGCAAGGTCCTGGGCTGGGTCGGCGGGGTGATCGCCGGGCTGTGGAGCGGCGGCCTGGCGCTGGTCAACATCCTGTCGCTGGTCGTCATCACGCCTATCGTCGCCTGGTACCTGATCCGCGATTGGCCGCGGATCATCGCCTATGTCGACGCGCTGCTGCCGCTGCAGCACGCGGAGACCATCCGCGCCCAGGCGCGCCTGATCGATCAGCGCATGGCGGGTTTCCTGCGCGGCCAGGCGCTGGTCTGCCTGATCCTCGGCGTCTTCTACGCCGTCACTCTCTCGCTCGTCGGCTTGAAGTACAGCCTGATCGTCGGCCTGGTCAGCGGCGCGCTGTCGTTCATTCCCTATGTCGGTTCGGTGGTCGGCCTGGTCATCAGCCTGGCGGTGGCCGTCTTCCAGTACGACCACTGGTACCAGGTCGGCATCGTCGCCGGCATCTTCCTGTTCGGCCAGTTTCTTGAAGGCAATTTCATCACGCCCAAGCTCGTCGGCGACCGCGTCGGCCTGCATCCGGTGTGGCTGATCTTCGCCTTGCTTGCCGGCGGCGCGCTGTTCGGCTTCTTCGGCATGCTGCTGGCGGTGCCGATGGCCGCCGCGGCGGGCGTGCTCCTGCGCTTCGCCATCGACCGCTACCTGAACAGTCCGCTCTATGCCGGCGGGCAGCCCTCCAAGGAGCGCCCGAATTGAGCGCTCAGATGCCGCTCGATTTCGGGCATCGGGCGGCGCTGGGACGTGAAGATCTTCTGGTGGCCCCCAGCAATCGCGACGCCGTCGCCTGGCTGGATCTGTGGCCCGACTGGCCGGCCCCCGGGCTGGTGATCCACGGGCCGGAGGCCTCGGGCAAGACGCATCTGGCGCATGTCTGGCAGATACGGTCCGGCGCTAGGCTGCTGCGCGCCGCCGATGTGGTTGGCGCGGCGCCGACGATTCTGGGCGAGGCGCGCACCCTGGTCATCGAAGGCCTGGAGCAGGGTGTCGACGAGCGGGCGCTGTTCCACCTCTACAATTACCTGGCCGGCGAGGGCGGCTCGCTGCTGCTGACCGGGCTGGTCCCGGCGGTGCGCTGGCCCGTGCGTCTGCCGGACCTGCGCTCGCGGCTGGCGGCGCTGCCGGCGGTCGCGGTCGGGCCACCCGACGACGCCTTGATCGAGGCCGTGATGGTCAAACAGTTCGCCGACCGCCAGCTGCGCGTCTCGCCCGACATCGTGGCCTATCTGGTGCCGCGTCTGGAACGCTCGCTGGCCGGCGTGCGGCGCATGGTCGAGGCGCTGGATACGGCGGCCCTGGCGGAGCGCCGGGCGATCACCATACCTTTGGCCAGGGAAGTTTTGCACAGGCTGGGGATAAGCGGTACCGGGGTCGGCCCCCCAGGGCCTTAGCCGACGTTTCCCTAGCGCCGGCGGTGGATTGTCAGAAATAGTTCACGATCCCCCGCGTTGCCGCCTTACCTTCAGGTGGATAGATTTTCCCGGCTTTTCCCAAGGCTTACGGCAGCGGTATGTCCGACACCAAGGACCCACGCGAAGTCGAACTGAAGCTGCGTATTCCGCCGGACTCCCTCCCGCGACTGATGCGCCATCGCCTGTTGCGCCGCTCCACCGAGGGCAGCGCGCTGAACCGGCGGCTCGTCTCGACCTATTTCGACACGCCCGATTTCCAGCTGATGCGCGCCCGCGTGGCCCTGCGTGTGCGCAAGGATGGCAGCCGCCGCATCCAGACCGTCAAATGCGCCCCCACCATGGAGGACGGCGTCCATTCGCGGCGCGAATGGGAGCGCGAGGTCGGCGCCGACCAGCCGATGCTCAAGGGTGTCGGCAACAAGCAGTTGCGCAAGGTGTTGACCGCCGGGAAGGTCGAAGGCCGCCTGGCGCCGCAATTCGTCACCGATATCCGGCGCAGCACCTTCCCGATCAAGATGCGCGACAGCACCATCGAGCTGGCCGTCGATGTCGGCGAGATCACCTCCGCGAATGGGGGCGCCAAAGGCAAGGTGCCGGTCTGCGAGGCGGAGCTCGAACTCAAATCGGGCAACATCGCCGGCATGTACGCGTTGGCGCAGGAGCTCCACAAGAGCCTCGGCTGCACGATCGAGCCGTTGTCGAAGGCGGAACGCGGTTTTGCGCTGGTGCAGCAGACGCCGCCCAAGCCGCAGCGCGCCCAGGCCCTGCGCCTGGAGAAGGGCAGCACCCTGGCCCAGGCCTTCGTGCTGATCGGCCGCAACGGGCTGCTGCATCTGCGCAGCAACGAAGGCGCGGCGCGCACCGGCGCGACGGTCGAGGGCCTGCACCAGTTCCGCGTCGCCCTGCGCCGCCTGCGTTCGGCGCTGACCGCCTTTCGCGACGTGCTGCCGGCGGCCGAACGCCGCCGCTTCGGCCGGGACATGCGCTGGATCGCCCAGCGCTTCGGCCATGCCCGCGAATGGGACGTGTTCCAGCGCGACATCATCGTCCCCGTGCGCAAGCAGATCGGCGACGATCCGGCGCTGGCCGCTCTCGCCGGGGCGGCCAAGGCGGCACGGGCCGAGGCCTACAAGGTCGTGGGCGAGACGATGGCCTCGCCTCGCTTCACCGAGACGCTGCTGCGCCTCGAAGGCTGGTGGGAGGGCGGGGCGGCGGTCCAGGCCCTGGGCGATAACCGCGACGTCGACGTGCGCGATCATGCGCGCCAGACGCTCAAGCGGCTGCACCGGCGCGTGCGCAAGCTCGGCGAGCGCAGCGCCGAGCTCGATGAGGCCCAGCTGCACGAGCTGCGCATCCGCGCCAAGAAGCTGCGTTACGCGGCGGAGTTTTTCGAGAGCCTGTTCCCCCGCAAAGCCGTGAAGGAATACCTGGCCGCGCTGACCGGGATTCAGGACCGGCTCGGCTCGCTCAACGATGGCGCGATGGTCAAGCATCGGCTCGCCGCGATTCAGAAGCGCGGCAAGAATATCGACCCGGCGCTGCTGGGCCGCGCCACCGGCATCATCACCGGCTGGAACGCGGCGCGCGTGGCGGCCGACCTCAAGCGCCTGCCCGAAGCCTGGGACGGTTTCGCTTCGCTCAAGCCCTTCTGGAAATAGTCAGTCGCCGGGCAGCAGCTCGGCCGGCGTGACGTAGCCGAGCAGCCGCACGCCGCCCGCCAGCCGCTCATCCGAGAGATCGCGCCAGCGCTCCAGCTTGAGCCGGAAGCGGGCCAGGGCCGCGGTCGGGAACTTCTGCTTCAGACGCTGCGCCTCCGCGTTGGCCCGGCCGCCGGCCGCGTCGGTGAGCTCCACGGCCAGCTCGTGCAGGCCAGGATTGTGCCCGATGACCAGGACGGACCCCGCCGTATCGGGCACCCGGCGCAGCCGTTCGAGAATGGTCGCCGGGTCGGCGAGGTAAAGCTCTGGTTCGATATGCCCGGGGATGCTGCTCCCCAGGGCTTCGGAGATGAAGTCCAGGGTTTCGCGGGTCCGTCGGGCCGGCGAACAGAGAATGAGGGCCGGCCGGAGCCCCTCGGCGGCCAGATAGCCGGCCATCACCGCGGCGCCCCGACGCCCGCGCTTGTTGAGCGGGCGCTCGGTATCGGACATGCCGGGGTCCGCCCAACTGGACTTGGCGTGCCTCAAAAGAAACAATTCTTTCATATAGTTGTCACATTCTCTTGAGACTATTTCGAGCGCTCTTATAGCCGTCTTCCGAACTTATGCTAGCCTAGGCGGCCGGGGAGAGAAATGAACGCTCAGGTCCAAACCGCCGATCGCCTGCCCGCCGAGTACACAGGCGGGGCGCGCTTCATCAATCGCGAGCTGTCGTGGCTGGCGTTCAATGAGCGTGTTCTCGAAGAGGCCGAGAACAGCGCCCATCCGCTGCTGGAGCGCCTGCGCTTCGTCTCGATCTCGGCCAGCAACCTGGATGAGTTCTACATGGTCCGCGTGGCCGGGCTCAAAGGCCAGGTGCGCGCCCGGGTCACCACTCCCAGCCAGGACGGCCTGACGCCCGCGCAACAGCTCTCCGCGATCAACCAGCGTGCCAACAAGCTGATGGAGCAGCAGCAGCTCTGCTGGCGCACACTCAGGGGCGAGTTGCGCAACAAGGGCATCGCCGTCGTCTCGGCCAGTGAGCTGACGGCGGATGAGCGCCTGTGGGCCGATGCCCATTTCATGGACTCGATCTTTCCGGTCCTGACACCGCTCGCCATCGACCCGGCGCACCCGTTCCCCTTCCTGCCGAACAAGGGGTTTGCGCTCGTCCTTCACCTGCAGGGCCGGCGCGAGCCGCGCGCCCTCAAGGCCCTGCTGCTGCTGCCCGCCCAGATCGGCCGCTTCGTCCGCCTGCCGGGGGCGGAGACGCGCTTCCTGCCCGTCGAGGAGCTGGTCGGGCTCAATCTGGACAAGCTGTTTCCCGATTTCGATGTCGTCGGGCAGGGTGTCTTCCGCCTGCTGCGCGACAGCGAAATGGAAATCGATGAAGAGGCGGAGGATCTTGTCCGGGTCTTTGAGACCGCGCTGAAGCGGCGCCGTCGCGGCTCGGTCATCCGCCTCAAGGTCAACGCCGAGATGCCGGAAGACCTCCTGAGCTTCGTCACCGCCGAGCTCGAAGTGCTGCCGGACGACGTGTTCCGCGTCCACGGGCTGCTCGGCCTCGGCGACACCAAGCAGCTCATCGTCGGCGATCGCCAGGACCTGCTGTTTCCCCCGTTCAACCCGCGTTTTCCCGAGCGCGTCCGAGACTACGGCGGCGATTGCTTCGCCGCCATCCGGCAGAAGGACATCGTCGTTCACCACCCCTTCGAGAGCTTCGATGTGGTGGTGCAGTTCCTGTCCCAGGCGGCGCGCGATCCCGCGGTCGTGGCGATCAAGCAGACTCTCTATCGCACCTCCGACAATTCTCCGATCGTGCGCGCCCTGGTCGAGGCGGCCGAGGCGGGCAAGTCGGTGACCGCGCTCATCGAGCTCAAGGCGCGCTTCGACGAGGAGGCGAACATCCGCTGGGCGCGCGATCTCGAGCGCGCCGGCGCCCAGGTCGTCTACGGCTTCATCGACCTCAAGACGCATGCCAAGATCTCTCTGGTCGTGCGGCGCGAAAGCGGCGGCTTGCGCTCCTATGCCCATTTCGGCAGCGGCAACTATCACCCGGTGACGGCGAAGATCTACACCGACATCTCGTTCTTCTCGTGCGACGAGGCGGTCTGCCGCGATGCGGCCCGTCTGTTCAACTACATCACCGGCTATGCGCGCCCCGAGAAGATGGAGAAGCTCAGCTTCTCGCCGTTGACGCTGCGCTCGGACCTCACGAGCCTGATCGAGACCGAGATCGAGCACGCCAAGGCCGGACGGCCGGCGGCGATCTGGGCGAAGATGAATGCGCTCGTCGATCCGGGGATCATCGATACGCTTTATCGCGCCAGCCGCGCCGGCGTTTCCATCGACCTGGTGATCCGCGGCATCTGCTGCCTGCGCCCGGGCGTTCCGGGCCTGTCCGACAATATCCGGGTGAAAAGCATCATCGGCCGCTTTCTCGAGCACAGCCGGATCGTCTGCTTCGGCAACGGCCGCGGTCTGCCGCACCCGGAGTCCAAGGTCTTTATCTCGTCCGCGGACTGGATGCCGCGCAACATCGATTGGCGGGTCGAGACCTTCGTGCCCATCGAGAACGTGACCGTGCATCAGCAGATCCAGGACCAGATCATGGTCGCGAACCTGCGCGATACGGCCCAAAGCTGGACCCTGGCGCCGGACGGTACCTATACGCGTATGCGGCGGGACGGCGAGGGTTTCAGCGCCCATAACTTCTTCATGACCAATCCCAGCCTCTCCGGCCGGGGCAAAGCGCTCAAAAAGCCCGGCGGCGCGCCTCGACTCATCCCGAAGAACCGGTAAAATCCGCGGCACATGCCGTCGCGACTCCCGCCGGCGCGAGCTGCGGCTTCGGGCCCGGTCGGCGTCATCGACATCGGATCGAACTCGATCCGGCTCGTGGTTTTTTCCGGCGAAAGCCGTTCGCCGCATCCCATCTTCAATGAAAAGGTGCTGTCCGGCCTCGGCCGGGGCCTCGAGCGCACCGGCCGGCTGCACGAGGACGGCGTCGAGCTCGCCCTGGAAAACCTGGCCCGCTTTGCCGCCCTGGTGAATGCCATGGGCGTGCGCCCGCTGCGCGTGGTCGCCACGGCCGCGGCGCGCGACGCCGAGAATGGCCGGGCTTTCGTGGCCGAGATCCGCAAGCGCTCCGGCCTGAAGGTCGAGATCCTCGACGGCAACGAGGAAGCGCGGCTTTCCGCCCTGGGCGTCGTCTCGGGAATGCCCGACGCCGACGGCCTGATGGGCGACCTGGGCGGCGGCAGCCTGGAGCTTGTGGCCCTGCGCAAAGGCAAGCTCGGCCGGCACGAGACGTCGCCGCTCGGTCCGCTGCGGCTGCGCGAGATGGCGGATCGCGGGCGCGGCCAGCTCCGCGACCACATCGACCAGCATTTCGAGAGGCTGTCCTGGCTAAGCCAGGCCAAGGGACGGGACTTCTACGCGGTGGGCGGCGCCTGGCGCGCCATCGCTCGCCTGCACATGGCACATAGCGGCTACCCGCTGCGGGTGATCCATCACTACACGATATCGAAAGGCCGGGCCGAGGACTTCCTCGACCTGATTGCCGGCCTGTCGAAGGAATCGCTGGAGCGGATCGGGCGGGTGCCGCGCAAGCGCCTCGAAGTGCTGCCACTGGCGGCGCTGGTGCTGCAGCGCCTGTTCGTGCACGCCAAGCCGGGCCGTCTCGTCTTCACCTCGATGGGCCTGCGCGAAGGTTGCCTCTTCGACGCGTTGCCCGAGCGTATCCGCCGCATGGACCCGCTGATCTCGGCCTGCGACGAATCAGCCGAGAGCAATCCCCGCTTTCGTGTGGGAGGGCGGGCCCTGCATGCCTGGCTGCAGCCGCTGTTCCGCAAGGCCGACGCGGATATGGCGCGCTTGCGGCTTGCCGCCTGCCTGTTGGGCGATGTCGCCTGGAACGAGCATCCGGATTACCGGGCGGAAATCGCCTTTCTGCGCATCCTGCGCATGCCGGTCGTCGGCGTCGACCATCCGGGGCGGGCTTTCATGGCCCTGGCAGCCCACACGCGCTACGCCGGCACGGCCGAAGGCGAGGTGACCAGTGCCGCCTGGCAGCTGCTGGACGAGGAGCGTCTGCGCGAAGCCTGGCGCCTGGGCCTTGGGCTGCGCCTGGCTTACACGCTCTCCGGCGGTTCGCCCGAGGTGATCAAGCAGACCCGGATCGAGCGCGACGCAAATTCCATCCGGCTCGTCGTGCCGACCCGCTGGGGATCGCTGATCGGAGAAGCCGTCCAACGCCGCCTCGACGCGCTGGCCGAGGCCCACGGCCGCAAGCCGAAGATCAAGATCGGGCGCTGAGGCCCAGAAACAAACACCTCACCCTGAGGTGCGAGCGCAGCGAGCCTCGAAGGGTGTCGTCTCATGCTTCGAGACGCGCCGAAGACGGCGCTCCTCAGCATGAGGGCTTGGCTTTTAATTGCGCGCGTTGACCGCCTGCGCCTGAAGCTCGGGCACCGCTTCGCCGGCATTCATCAGGGCGATCTGCTTGCCGCGCAGGGTGAGGGCCAGCTCGCCGCGCTTGAGAGCCAGGGCGGCATTGCCGAAGACCTCGCGGCGCCAGCCCTGGAGGGCCTGCACGGCGGCGTGGTCGTCGGCGGCGATGCGCTCGAGATCGGCGGTGGTCGCCACCAGCTTCTGCGCGACGTCGTGCTCGTCGCATTTCATCTTGAGCAGCACTTTTAGGAGTTCAACGATAGGCCCGATGCCGCGCGGGAGGTCGGCCAGCTGCGCGATCACCGGGATCTCGGATTCGGGCATCGCCAGGCCGCGACGGACCGCGGCCAGCACGTCTTCGCCCAACCGGCCCTCGGCAAAACCCTTGGAGAGGCCGCGCATGCGCGCCACCTCTTCCGCGCTGGTTGGCGCGTGGCCGGCGATATCCATGATCGTCTCGTCGCGCAGGACCCGGTTGCGCGGGATGTCGCGGCGCTGGGCTTCGCGCTCGCGCCAGCTGGCCACTTCCTTGAGCACCGCGATCAGCCGGGGCTTGCTGGAACGCGGTTTGAAGCGCTGCCAGGCCAGCTCAGGGTCCATGCGGTAGGTCGCGGGGTCGAGCAGGGTGGCCATTTCCTCTCCCAGCCAGCCGGCCCGGCGGGTCGCCTGCAGGCGCTTGGCGAGCTGGACGTATGCTTTTCGCAGGTGGGTCACGTCGGCCAGCGCGTAGGCGATCTGGCGCTCCGAGAGGGGACGCTGGGCCCAGTCGGTGAAGCGGGCCGATTTGTCGATTCGGGCGTTGGCCAGCTGGCCCGCCAGGGTCTCGTAGCTCACCGCGTCGCCGAAGCCGCAGACCATGGCGGCGACCTGGGTGTCGAACAGGGGGCGCGGTACCCGGTCGGTCAGGTGATGGAAGATCTCGAGATCCTGGCGGGCGGCGTGGAAGACCTTGAGCACCCGCTGGTCGTCGAGGAGCCCGAAAAGCGGGCCGAGGTCGAGGCCGGGCGCCAGGGCATCAATAGCGACGGCTTCGTCGTCAGTGGCGACCTGGACCAGGCAGAGCTGCGCCCAGTAGGTGCGCTCGCGCATGAACTCGGTATCGACGGTGACGAACGATGCGGTGGCGGCGCGGCGGCAGAACTCGGCCAACGTCGCGGTATCAGCTATCCAACTCATGCTGGGCCGGTTGTAACACTAATTCCACGCGGCGGGCAAAAGGGGCGGCAACGCCTTGACTTTTCCCCATATCCGGTGCCTTTTGCCGCCCGTTTCCGCCATTCCCGCGAGCTTTTCCATGCACGCCTATCGAACCCATAACTGCGGCGAACTGACGCACGGCCATGTCGGCCAGGCCGTCCGCCTGTCGGGCTGGGTGCACCGCAAGCGCGACCACGGCAACCTGCTGTTCGTCGACCTGCGCGACCATCACGGCATCACCCAGTGCGTGATCGACACCTCGAGCCCGATCTTCAAGCAGGTCGAGGGCACCCGGGTGGAAAGCGTCGTGACCCTCACCGGCAAGATCGTCGCCCGCTCGGCCGAGACGGTGAACCCCAAGCTGCCGACCGGCCAGATCGAGATGCAGATCGCCGAGTTCAGGCTGCAATCGGCGGCCGAGACGCTGCCCATCCAGGTCAACCAGGAAGGCGACTTCCCGGAGGAGCTGCGCCTGCGCTACCGCTTCCTCGACCTGCGCACCGAGCGCATGCACGCCAACATCATGCTGCGGGCCGGGGTCATCGCCTCGATCCGCCGGCGCATGATCGAGCAGGGCTTCACCGAGTTCCAGACGCCGATCCTGACCTCGTCGAGTCCCGAGGGTGCGCGCGACTACCTGGTGCCGAGCCGCGTCCACCCGGGCAAGTTCTACGCCCTGCCGCAGGCGCCGCAGCAGTTCAAGCAGCTGCTGATGGTCGCCGGCTTCGATCGCTACTTCCAGATCGCGCCCTGCTTCCGCGACGAGGACGGGCGCGCCGACCGCAGCCCGGGCGAGTTCTACCAGCTCGATTTCGAGATGTCGTTCGTCACCCAGGAGGACGTCTTCGCCGCCATCGAGCCGGTACTCGCCGGCGTTTTCGAGGAATTCTCCAAGGGCAAGACCGTCACCAAGCCGCCGTTCGAACGCATCGCCTACAACGATGCCATCCGCTGGTACGGGTCCGACAAGCCGGATCTGCGCAACCCGATCAAGATGGAGGAAGTCACGGCGGCCTTCGCAGGCTCGGGTTTCAAGGTCTTCGCCGGGATGATCGAACGCGACCCCCAGGTGAAGGTCTGGGCGATTCCGGCACCCACCGGCGGCAGCCGGGCCTTCTGCGACCGCATGAACAGCTGGGCGCAGGACGAGAAGCAGCCTGGCCTCGGCTATATCTTCTTCCGCGACGGCGAAGGTGCTGGGCCGATTGCCAAGAATCTCGGGCCCGATCGGACGGCGGACATCCGCAATCGGCTCGGTCTCAAGGACGGCGACGCCGTGTTTTTCGTCTGCGGCGTGCCGGGAAAGATCGCGCCGTTTGCCGGTGCCGCGCGCCTGAAGATCGGCAAGGAGCTGAACCTCTCCTCCGAAGGCGAATACAAGTTCTGCTGGATCGTCGATTTCCCGATGTTCGAGATGAACGAGGACACCGGCAAGATCGAGTTCAGCCACAACCCGTTCTCCATGCCGCAGGGCGGGCTCGAGGCGCTGGAGAAGCAGGATCCGCTGACCATCAAGGCCTTCCAGTACGACATCGTATGCAACGGCGTGGAGCTCTCCTCGGGCGCCATCCGCAACCATCTGCCCGAGATCATGTACAAGGCCTTCGCCATCGCCGGCTATTCGAAGGACGATGTGGAGAGCCGCTTCGGCGGCATGCTCAATGCGTTCAAGTTCGGCGCCCCGCCGCATGGCGGCTCGGCGCCGGGCATCGACCGCATCGTCATGCTGCTGGCCGATGAGCCGAACATCCGCCAGGTCGTCGCCTTCCCGATGAATCAGCAGGCGCAGGATCTGCTGATGCAGGCGCCGTCCACGGTCGATGCCGCCCGTATGAAGGAGTTGCACATCAAGCTCGATCTGCCGCCCGCCAAGAAGTCCTGACAGGCAGGAGTCTTGACGTTGCGGTACCGGAACGCGGTGCGATAATAGGCGTTCCCCCCAAGGCTGGTTTTCAGGGGGCTGGCCGAGCAGTTGGAGTGCCCATGGTTCGGAGTCAGCTTTTCGCCGGCGTGACGGCTGCGGCCCTGATGCTCGGCGCCGCCTTGCCGGCCCCCTCGGCCGAGATCGCTTCGCACCGGGCGTCCTATACCCTGTCGCTGGGCACGGCGCGCACCAACAGCGGCGTCGCGGCGATCGAGGGCGCCATGTTCATCGAGTGGCAGGAGGTCTGCGATGGCTGGACCATCAGCCAGCGCATGCGCTTCCAGATGCTCGACACCGACGGCGAGAAGATCGACAACGACATCAGCTTCTCCAGCTGGGAAGCCAAGGATGGTCTCAGCTACCGCTTCACCCTGCGCAGCGCGCGGGATGGCGAAGTGACCGAGACCCTGCGCGGCCGCGCGACGCTCGACGGCCCCGGCAAGGGCGGCAAGGCGCTGTTCACCGAGCCGGAGGGGCTGGAGCTCGACCTGCCGGTCGGTACGCTGTTCCCGACCGAGCACACGCTGGTCCTGATCCGTGGCGCCCTGGCGGGCCAGAATCTGATCGCCCGCCTGGTCTTCGACGGGGCCACGGCGGATGGAGCGCTCGAGGTGAACGCCATCCTCGGCGCGCGCCAGGCGCCGGCCAGCGGCAACGGTCCGCGCATTTCCGCGGAACTCGCCCAGAGCCCCGGCTGGCGCACCCGCATGGCCTTCTTCAAGGCCGAGGAGAAGACCGGCGCGCCGGAATACGAGACCAGCCTGATCCTGCAGGAGAACGGGGTGGGGCGCGATTACCAGTTCGAGTATCCGGAATTCGCCATCAAGTCGAAGCTCGACCTGCTGGAGCCGCTGCCCAAGCCGCGCTGCTGAAAACAAGAAAGCCCTCACTCTGAGGGGGCACCTTCCGAGGTGCCGTCTCGAAGGGTGACATTGCACACGTGCCCACCCTTCGAGGCTCGCTGACGCTCGCACCTCAGGGTGAGGAGCTCTGGGAAGAGTGTCGAAGAGTGGTTCGTTGACGGGGTGAAGATCTCAAGGCGGCTGATTGGCCGCTCCGGCTTCGGGCCACAACCAGGCCGCCCCCCGCACGCCGCTGGCATCCCCATACTTGGGGGGAACAAGACGCGTGAAGACCTCGTCCGAGAACACCCACTCGCTCCAGCGCTTCGGCACCTCGGTGTAGAGCGGCTCGACCTGCGACAGGCCGCCGCCGAGCACGATGACGCTCGGATCGAAGATGTTGATCACCGTGGCCAGCGCCCGCGCCAGGCGGTCGAAATAGCGCTGCAGGCTGGCGGCGGCTTCCGCTTCGTCCGCCGCGGCGGAGACGATCTCGCTTGCCGGACGCTTGATGCCGGTCGCGGCTTCGTAGTCGCGGCTCAGGCCCGGGCCCGAGAGGAAGGTCTCGATGCAGCCGTGGCGGCCGCAGTAGCACCGAGGCCCGGGGCGCTCGTCGCTGCGCCGCCCGCCGCCTGTTTCCCATTCGCGCGGCCAGGGCAGGGGATTGTGGCCCCATTCACCGGCCACGGCGTTGATCCCCTGGATGAGCTGTCCGCGATAGACCAGCCCGCCGCCGACCCCGGTCCCGAGGATGACGCCGAACACGCTGGCGCCGCCGGCACCGGCGCCATCGGTGGCTTCCGACAGGGCGAAACAATCGGCGTCGTTGGCGATCCGGATCGGCCGGTTGAGGGCCTTCTCCAGATCCTTGTCGAGCGGGTGGCCGATCAGGCACACCGAATTGGCGTTCTTGACCAGCCGGGTCGCCGGGGAAATCGTGCCCGGAATGCCGATTCCCACGGTGCCCTTGCGGCCGAGTTCGGTCTCGGCGGCGTTGACCAGGTCGACCAGCTGGCGGACCGTACCGTCGTAGTCCCCGGAGGGGGTCGGGGCCCGGCGACGCCACAATTCCCGGCCGCCTTCTCCCAGAACCACAACCTCGATCTTCGTGCCCCCCAGATCGATCCCGATACGCAAAATTAAGCCTCTTCCTGCCTATTTAGCGAAATCTTAACTGAAATCTTGAACCATGGGGACCGGCCTGGGGAGACCCCAGCCGGGGCAGAAATGCTATCTTGCCGCGGGCCTGAACCAGGCTCGGGAACAGGGAATGGGTATGGCCAAGACCGTGCTGATCGTGGAAGACAACGATCTCAACATGAAGCTCTTCCATGACTTGCTGGAGGCGCACGGCTACGCGACCATCCAGACCAAGGACGGCATGGAGGCCATGAAGCTGGCGCGCGAGCACCGGCCCGATCTGATCCTGATGGATATCCAGCTTCCCGAAATCTCCGGACTCGAAGTCACCAAGTGGCTGAAGGAAGACCCGGACCTGCGTCGCATTCCGGTCGTCGCCGTCACCGCTTTCGCGATGAAGGGCGATGAGGAGAAGATCCGGCAAGGCGGCTGCGAGGCCTATATCGCCAAGCCGATCTCGGTCGTAAAATTCCTCGAGACCGTGGCCAAGTTGCTCAACTAGGTCGAGTACAGCGGACACCGGGCATGACCGCACGAGTTCTGGTCGTCGACGATACGGTAGCCAACGTCAAGCTTCTCGAGGCGAAGCTGGCCGTCGAGTATTTCGACGTCGTCACGGCGTATAACGGCGAGGAAGCGATCCAGATCGCCACCTCGAATCCGCCCGACATCATCCTGCTCGACATCATGATGCCGGGCATGGACGGGTTCGAAGTCTGCCGCGTGCTCAAATCCGATTCCCGCACCGCGCATGTGCCGATCATCATGGTGACGGCGCTTTCCGATGCCGAGGACCGCGTGCGCGGCCTGGGCGCCGGCGCCGACGATTTCCTGACCAAGCCGGTGAACGACGTGGCGCTCTATGCGCGCATCCGCTCGCTCGTCCGCCTGAAGATGACGGCCGATGAATGGCGCCTGCGCCAGGCCACCGGCTCGCATCTCGGCATGCTGGTCGACGACAGCGCCGCCAAGCCGAAGGCCGGCGGCGGCGGCAACGTGCTGGTCGTCGAGGACAATGCCGCCTATGCCGAGCGCCTGCGCCGGGCGCTGGCCACCGACAATGATGTGCTGGACGTCGTCAGCCAACCCGCGGAAGCGCTGGTGCGGGCCAACGAAGGCTTCTACGACATCGTCATCGTCAGCCTGGCGCTGCGCGAGACCGACGGCCTGCGCCTGTGCGCCCAGATGCGCTCGCAGAACCAGACCCGCAACATGCCGCTGATCGCGCTGGTCGAGGACGGGGACTACCCGCGCATCGCCAAGGCGCTCGATCTCGGCGTCAACGACTACATCCTGCGCTCGGCCGACAGCCAGGAGATCCTGGCCCGCTGCCGCACCCAGATCCGCCGCCGGCGCTACCAGGACGGCCTGCGCGCCACCTTCGAGCGCAACGTCGCCCTGGCGCTGATCGACAGCCTCACCGGCCTCTATAACCGCCGCTACCTGACCGCCCACCTGGCGGCGCTGATGGATCGCGGCCTGCGTACCAAGAAGCCGCTGGCCCTGCTGATGGTCGACGTCGATCACTTCAAGAAGGTCAACGACACCTACGGCCACGCCGTCGGCGACGAGGTGCTGATGGCGATCGGCGACCGCCTGTCCCGCCATCTGCGCAGCTTCGACACCGTTGCCCGCTGGGGCGGCGAGGAATTCGTGGTCATCATGCCCGAGGCCGAGGCCCGGGTGGCCATGGCCGTGGCCGAGCGGCTGCGCAAGAAGATCGGCGAGCAGCCGGTCACCGTGCGCCACGATATCGGCCAGCTCAACATCACCGTCAGTATCGGTATCGCGGTGGCCGGGGACGATATCCTGAACCCCGACGACCTGCTGCGCGCCGCCGATGCGGCGATGTACGAGGCCAAGAGCCAGGGCCGCGACCGCGTGTTCAAGGCCGAGCCGGCGCCGGCCGCCAAGCGCGCCTGAGCCGTACCCGGCGGTCTGCCGGGTCTCTGAAATCCTGCCCTAGAAACGAAGACGCCGCCCCTGGGGCGGCGTCGGTTGCCAAGCGAAGCGGAAAGCCGCTGCTTACTTGATCTTGCCTTCCTTGAAGGCGACGTGCTTGCGCGCGACCGGGTCGTATTTGCGCAAGGTCAGCTTCTCGGTGTTCTTCTTCGGGTTCTTCTGGGTCACGTAGTAGAAGCCGGTGTCGGCCGAACTCACGAGTTTAACCCATAGCTGCTTGGACTTAGCCATCGTCGCGTTCCGCTGGATAGGGGAAAGTTGGCCGGACCATACAGGCCCGGACGCCCTGGATCAAGGCGCGCGTTTCGGCCCGATTTAGCGCAGTTTGGCCGTCAGGGTCGGCTTCTGCAGGGCCCGGGCGTAGAGGTTGCGGTCGGCGATCAGCGCCTTGGCGATCTCCGCCTCCACCTCGCGCTCCTTGGTCTCCGGGGAGCAGATGGTGCGCAGCTCCTTCATCCGGCCCATATCGCTGTGATCGGCCGCCCGCCACGACGCCATGGTCGCCGCGGTGGTGATCCGCCCGTCGCGCACGGCGTCGAGCACGCTCTGGGCCGATGCGCCGTCGCCGCTGGTGCAGACACCGGGAATGACGCCGAGATCGGCGATCGGATAACCCGACGGGGCGTGGAAGCGGGCCCAGGTCAGGATGAGCTCGCCTTCGTTGGGCATCGGGATCACGGTCTGGACCGAGCCCTTGCCGAAAGTGGTGGAGCCGACGATGACGGCGCGGCCATTGTCCTGGAGGGCGGCGGCGACGATTTCCGAGGCCGAGGCCGACATGCCGTTGACCAGCACGACCAGCGGCACGCTCTCGCCGATATCACCCTTGGTGGCGTAGCTGGTCTGGCCGCTGGCCCGGTGCCGGCCGCGGGTGGCGACGATCTGGCCTTCGGCCAGGAAGGTGTCGGCCACCGAGATCGCCTGGTCGAGCAGGCCGCCGAGATTACCGCGCAGGTCGAGGACCACGCCTTCGAGCTCGGAGCCGATCTCGCGCTGGGCGCGCTTCAGCGCGTCATGCAGGGTATCGGTCGTGCGCTGGTTGAAAGCCAGGACCCGGATATGGGCGATGCGGCCTTCGCGCCGGTAGGTGACCGAGGGAGGCACGATCAGCGCGCGGGTCAGCGAGACCGGGTAGGCCTCGCTCATCCCGGAGCGCCGGAGGGTGATGCTGACGGCGACGCCGATCGGGCCACGCAGCTTGCGGACGACGTCGCGGATTTCGAGGCCCGTGGTCGGCTCGCCGTCGATCATGACGATCACGTCGTCGGCGCGCACACCGCCGCGCGCCGCCGGAGTCTCGTCCATGACGCTGCCGACGCGGATGGTGCCGTCCTTGGCGTCGATGGTGATGCCGATGCCGCCGAAACCGTCACGCGCGGCGCGCGCGTCGCGGGCGGGCTCGCGACCGGAATACCGCGAATAGGTGTCGAGCTTCTTGATCACGCCCTCGACCACCGCCTGATAGATGGACTCGGCGTCCGCCTCTCTCAGGTGAGGGGAGAACTCCCGGCCTTTCTCGATCATCGCCAGGGTCAGCTGGGACCAGGAGGCGCCGTCCTGGCGGCGCGGGATCTCGAAATTGCCGAGCGTATTGCCGTCGTAGAGCATCTCGACCTGCTCGCCGTGCTGGGCGACGGCCAGCGCCAGGTCGAGCTTGCGCAGGTTGCCGATGCCGGCCATGGCGATGTCGGCCATCGGCAGGGGCTGGACGTATTTCTCGTTCACCTGGTCGTATGTCGTGGCGAAGAACCGTGCGGCCGAGGGCGGCATCGCGTGGGGGCTGTCGGACCTGGCGTGTTCGCGCGGCCCCGCGCAGGCGGCAGCGAGAAGCAGGAGGCTGGCGGCGGGCAGGGCCCAACGGCGACGCGAAAAGAACGACAACGAGTTCATCCCCGGATCTGGTTCGCCCACAGCACGCCGATCACCATGCCCTTGATGCGGGGCAGGACAAGCAACGTCAGCACGAGGGTCAATGGAAGCCACAGCGCGGCGTGGAGCCACTCAGGCGGGTGTTGGAGCTGTTCCAGGATCAGCATTGCCGGAACGATGATGTGGCCCACGAGTAGGAGGGTGAAGTAGGGCGGGGCATCGTCCGCGCGGAATTCACCCAGTTCTAGCCCACAGGGTACGCAGGACTGGTTAATTTTTAGATAAGTGCAAAATATCGGGCTACCGCCACAGCGCGGGCACACCCCCTGAAAGCCCCGCCATAGCGCATGCCGAACACCCGACGGCGCCTCCCTTGAAGCGGTGCGCGAATCCCCCTGAAGCGGTTGCGGCATAACCGTGAATTTTGCTGAAAACGGCCGCGAAAGCTAGTGCGGCGGCGGCGCTTTTGCGATGCAGTGGACGCATGGCGCGGGCCCTTGATTCAACGCCGACGGCGTCCCCGCTGCATGCGCTGCTGATGCCCCTTGGCGGCCTTGTCGCGATCACGCACCGGCACGGTTTTCTTGGGGCCCGAGGTGCCGAGCAGCTCGAAGGTCAGCCCGCCGGTGACGGGGGCTGCATCGACCAGCCGCACGACCACCGCTTCGCCCAGCGTGAAGCTCTGCCGTGAGCGTTGCCCGACGAGGCGATGGCGCACCGCATCGTGCTCGTAGTAGTCGCCGCCCAGCGTGCGAATGGGAATGAGGCCGTCAGCGCCGAGATTATCGATGGCCACGAACAGGCCGAACTTGGTGACGCCGGAGATGCGACCGTTGAACTCGGCGCCAACCTTGTCGGCCATCCAGGCCGCGACGTAGCGCGCCAGCGCATCGCGCTCCGCGGCAGCGGCGCGCCGTTCGGTCATCGAGATGTGATCGCCGATGGCGTGGAAGTCGACTGTCTTGCCGTCGGCGAACAGGCCGCCTTCGCCGAACTTGAAACCCTGGATCAGCGCCCGGTGGACGAGCAGGTCCGAATAGCGCCGGATCGGCGAGGTGAAGTGCGCGTAGCGCTGCAGGGCGAGACCGAAATGGCCGCGGTTGTCGGGGCTGTAGACGGCCTGCGCCTGGCTGCGCAGCACCAGGTCGTTGACCATGTGGCGATGCGGCGTGCCGGCCGCCCATTCGAGGATCTTGTTGAAGTGCCCGGGCTGCATGACCTGGCCCTTGGCCAGGCGATAGCCGAGCCCGTCCAGCACCTCGCGCAGGCTTTCGAGCTTGGCCGGATCGGGATCCTCGTGCACGCGGTACATGCACGGCAGGCGGCGCTCCTCGAGGCTCTCCGCCGCGCAGACATTGGCCAGGATCATGAACTCTTCGATCAGCCGATGGCTGTCGTAGCGCGGCCGCGGCATCACCCGTTCGATCTGCCCCTGGGCGTTGAGGATGACCTTGCGCTCCTCGAGATCGAGATCGAGCGTGCCGCGCTGGCGGCGCGCCTGGGCCAGCGCGCGGTAGGCAGCGTAGAGCGGCTCGATCACCGGCTTGTGGAGGTGCGCCGGCGCCGGGTTGGGGTGGCCGTCGACGCTGTTCTGGGCCTGATCGTAGGTCAGGCGCGCCGCCGAATGAATCATGGCGCGGCAGAAACGGTGGCGCAGCTTGCGCCCCTGCGCGTCGATCCACATGTGGACGGCAAGCGTCGGCCGGTCCTCCTTGGGGCGCAGCGAGCAGAGATCGTTGGACAGTCGCTCCGGCAGCATCGGCACGACACGGTCCGGGAAATAGACGGAGTTGCCGCGATCGGCCGCGGTGCGGTCGAGCGCATCGGCCGGGCGGACATACCAGGCGACATCGGCGATGGCGACGATCAGGTGGAAGCCGCCGGGATTCTTCGGGTCATCATCGGGCTTGGCGAACACGGCGTCGTCGAAGTCGCGTGCGTCCTCGCCGTCGATGGTCACCAGCGGCAGGGGGCGCAGATCCTCGCGTTCGCCCATCGGCGCCGGCTTGGCCTGCTCGGCCTGGGCCAGCGCGTCGGACGGAAACTCGGTGGGAATGTCGTGCGTATGGATGGCGATCAGGCTGGCGGCGCGCGGCGCGTCGATCGAGCCGAGGACCTCGACGATCCTGGCGGTCGGCAGGCCGAGGCGGCGCTGCGGCAGCACTTCGGCCAGGACCAGCTCGCCGGCCTTGGCGTTGCCGGCTTGTCCCGGCGCGACGATGAATTCGGTGCGCACCTTGCGGCTGGTCGGCTGCAGCCGGTCGCCGTCCTTGTCCGGCCGGAAGATGCCGAGGACGCGATCGGGCGCGCGTTCGATGCGGCGGATGACATGCGCGATGAAGCGCTTGCCGCGCTTGGTCTCGATCTTGATCAGGGCGCGGTCGCCGAGGCCCAGCGAGGCATCGCGGATATGGATGATCGGCCGGCCAAGCTCGACATCGACGGGGTGGGCGACGGCTTCGCCCTCGTCCTGGTCGACGTCGAAGACCTCGACGATCAGGGTCGGGGGCAGGCGACGCGGCGCTTCGCCGCGCTCGCCGCCGCCCTTGCGCGGCTTGAGAGTGCGCAGCATGTCCTTGAGCGGCGCCTTGTCGGCAGGCTTGAGGCCGAAGGCCTTCATAATGTCGCGCCGGCCGGAGACGGCGGGATTGTCGCGGATATAGGCGAGGAGCTCGTCTTGCGACGGGAGGCCGGATGGACGTTTGTTCTTCTTCAACGGATGGATTCTTTCAAAATCGTTCTGAATATATAGGGTCGCAGCGGCGAGTGCTCGCCTTCAAGGGGACCCAAAGAATAGAGGGGGGGTGAAACGGTGATCCGTTTCACTGGATTAAATGGTACTAGCGCGCCCGCTTCACAAGAGCGTGCGTTTCGTTCTTTGCTTGTAAGGCGGGACTTAGTCCGCGTCAGCGGCGGCCGGGGCCTTCTTTTTTCCGCGAGGCTTCTTCTTGCCGCCGCCGTTCTCGGCCACCTTCGCGTTGCGCGCGGCGATCCACTCGATGGCTTCCTCGAGCGTCACGCTGTCGATCTCGCGCCCCTTGGGTAGGTTGGCGTAAGTGGAGCCGTGCTTGACGTAGGGCCCGTAGCGGCCGACGGCGGCCGTGATCTTCTTGCCGTCGGTGGGGTGGGCACCGAGCTCCTTGCCGGGATTGGCGGCGGGTGCGCCGCGGCGGCCGCGGTTCGGCTGCGCCAGGACATCGACCGCGCGGTTGAGGCCGACGGTCAGCAGCTCCTGGGTGTTCTCCAGCGACTTGTACTTGCCGGCATGCTTGAGATACGGCCCGAAGCGGCCGAGCCCGGCGAGGATGATCTCACCTGTCTCGGGATGCGGTCCGATCTCGCGGGGCAGGGCGAGCAGCTTGAGCGCCAGGTCGAGGTCGACCTGATCCGGCGCTACGTCCTTGGGCAGCGAGACGCGCTTGGGCTTGATGCCTTCCGCGCCTTCGCCGAGCTGCAGGTAGAGGCCGAACGGACCCTTGCGCAAGGAAACCATCTCGCCCGACACGGGGTCGACACCGATGGTCTTGGTCTGGTTGAGCTGCGAGGCCGGATCGTCGGCATTGGCCACACCCAAAGCGCGGGTATAGCGGCATTCCGGATAGCGCGAGCAGCCGATGAAGGCGCCGGTGTTGCGGCTGAACTTGATGCCGAGCTGGCCGACCGAGCAGGTGGGGCAGGCGCGCGGGTCCTTGCCCGAGCCATCCTCGGGGAAGAAGTGCGGGGCCACGCGCTCATTGACCGCGTCGATCACGTCGCGGATCGAGCCCAGGCCTTCGATCAGCGCCTTCACCGCCTCCTTGACCGGCGGCAGATGCTTGACGTCCTCGGCGCGGCTGAACGCCTGCCAGAACTCACGCAGCACGGCCTTCCAGTTGACCCGGCCCCCCGAGATGTCGTCGAGCTGGTCTTCGAGCTTGGCCGTGAAATCGTATTCGACGTAGCGGTGGAAGAAGGCTTCGAGGAAGGTGACGACCAGGCGGCCGCGATCCTCGGGCGTGAAGCGGCGCTTATCCAGGCGCACGTAACCGCGATCCTGCAGCACCTCGATGATGCTGGCATAGGTCGAGGGGCGGCCGATGCCGAGCTCCTCGAGGCGCTTGACCAGGCTGGCCTCGGAGTAGCGCGGCGGCGGCTGGGTGAAGTGCTGCTCGGGTGTGACGGTCTCGCGGCCGATCGTGTCGCCTTCGTTCATCGGCGGCAGCAGGCGCGTATCCTCGTCGGCATCCTCGCTCGGATCGTCGCGGTCTTCCTTGTAAAGGGTGAGGAAGCCGTCAAAGACGATGATCGAGCCGGTGGCGCGCAACGTGGTCTTGCCGTCGCGCGACGCAACATCGATGGCGGTCTGGTCGAGCTGGGCGCTCTCCATCTCGCTGGCCACGGTGCGGCGCCAGATCAGCTCGTAGAGCTTGCGCTGGTCGGCATCGAGGGCCGAGGCGATGTCCGCCGGGCGGCGCAGCAGGTCGGTCGGGCGGATGGCCTCGTGGGCTTCCTGCGCGTTCTTGGCCTTGGTCTTCCACTCGCGCGGCTGCTCGGGCAGGTAGTCGCGTCCGTATTGCTCGATGATGAGGGCACGAGCCGCCCGAATGGCTTCCTGCGACAGCGTCACGCTGTCGGTACGCATATAGGTGATGAGGCCGACGGTCTCGCCGCCGATATCGACACCTTCGTAGAGCTGCTGGGCCAGGCGCATGGTGCGCGCGGCACCGTAGCCGAGCTTGCGCGAGGCTTCCTGCTGCAGGGTCGAGGTGGTGAAGGGCGGCATCGGATTGCGCCGCGTGCGCTTCTTCTCGATGCTCGCGACCTTGAACGGCTCGCCGGCGTTGATCGCCGCGACGGCGCGGTCGGCCGCGTCCTTGTCGCCGAGATCGAACTTGTCGAGCTTGCTGCCGTTGAAATGGGTGAGGCGGGCGTTGAAGGCGGTGCCGGCCGGCGTCTTCATGCCGGCATCGACGGTCCAGTATTCCCGCGGCTTGAACAGTTCGATCTCGTTCTCGCGCTCGCAGATGATGCGCAGCGCGACCGACTGCACGCGGCCGGCCGAGCGGCTGCCGGGCATGCGGCGCCAGAGAACCGGCGAAAGGGTGAAGCCGACGAGGAAATCGAGGGCGCGGCGGGCGAGGTAGGCCTCGACCAGGTCTGAGTCGATGTCGCGCGGATGCTTCATCGCCTCGAGGATGGCGGTCTTGGTGATCTCGTTGAAGACCACGCGCTTGACCTCGATCGTGCCGATCTTCTTGGCTTCCTGCAGAACCTCGCGCAGGTGCCAGGAGATGGCTTCGCCCTCGCGGTCGGGGTCGGTGGCCAGGTAGAGACGCTTGACGCCCTTGAGCGCCTTGGTGATCTCGCCCAGCGGGCGCGCGGCGCGGTCGCCGACTTCCCAATGCATCCGGAAGTCCTGATCCGGCTCGACCGCCGCGTCCTTCTCGATGAGGTCGCGGACATGGCCGAAGCTCGCCAGGACCTTGTAGTCGCTGCCCAGGTACTTGTTGATCGTCTTGGCCTTGGCCGGCGATTCAACGATGACGAGGTTTGCAGTCATATAATTAGGTTAACAGTCAAAAGTTAAAAACAGATTTACCGTTCAAGTTATTGATTTATAAGTGAAACCGTATTGCCGGAATGCCGGGAAACCCGTCCGGCCAGCTCCAGTTCGAGGAGCGCCATATGCACGACGGAGGGGGGTAAATGGCACTGGCGGATGATTTCGTCAACCGGGGTGGGGGTGGGGCTGAGCTTCTCCAGCACCGCGGCAAGGGCCGATTCCACGGGAAAATCCGGGGGTTCGGCCGTCTCGGCGGGCCGCTCGGCGGCCGGCTCGGGGGTGAGCTGGGCGTGGAGCCCTTCCAGGATGTCCTCGGCGGTCTCTGCCAGGGTGGCCCCGTCCCGGATGAGCGCATTGCAGCCCCGGCAGCGCGGGTCGAGGGGCGAGCCGGGCACGGCGAAGACCTCGCGGCCGTAGTCGAGGGCGCGCCTGGCGGTGATCAAGGAGCCTGATTTCAGGGCCGCTTCGACCACCAGGACCCCGCGCGCCATGCCGGCGACGATGCGGTTGCGCTGGGGGAAATGACGCGCCTGCGGCTGGATACCGGGCGGCATCTCGCTGACCGCCGCGCCCTTGTCGGCGATCTCGTCGTAAAGGGCCGCGTTCTCGGGCGGATAGACGACGTCGACCCCGCCGCCCAGCACCGCGACGGTCCCGGTCGCGAGGGATCCGCGATGCGCGGCGGCGTCGATGCCCCGCGCCATGCCGGAAACCACGACGAAGCCGGCCTGGCCGATCCCGCTCGCCAAGTCCCGCGCCAGGCGCAGGCCGTTGGCCGAGGCGTTGCGGGCGCCGACGATGGCCAGGCAGGGGCGGGCCATCAGCTCGACGCGGCCGCGCACGGCCAGGAGAGGCGGCGCATCGTCGAGCACGGCGAGGGCGGGCGGATAGTCGGGCTCGCAGCGCGCGACCAGCCGCGCGCCGATCTCGTGCAGCCGCTCGATCTCCTCCTCGGCACTATCGGCGCTGAAGGCGCGGAAAGTCCGGCGGCCGCCGCGGCGCGCCAGGTCGGGCAGGGCCGCCAGGGCTTCAGTTGCCGAGCCGAAACGCTGCAGCAACTGGCCGAAGATGACCGGTCCGACATTGTCGGAACGGATGAGCCGCAGCCAGGCGAGCCGCTCGGCCTCGCTGAGCGGCTGCGCCGCGCTCAATGCGCCGCTTCCGCCTTACGCTGGCCGATACGCGGTTCCTCGCCGCGCAGCAGGCGCCGGATGTTGGTGTGGTGCTTGGCCCACACCAAAACCGCGAGCACCGCGCTGAACCACACGACCCGGGGATCGCTGCTTTCACCCCAGAGCGGCGGCAGGTACCAGGCATAGGCCGGGGCGAAGGCCACCGCGAGCAGCGCCGCGAGCGAGGAGTAGCGCAACACGGCTGCCACGATCAGCCAGGTGAAGCAGGCCGCAATCCCGATCGGCCAGGCAAGGGCAAGCAGGATGCCGAGCGTGGTGGCCACGCCCTTGCCGCCGTTGAAGCGCAGCCACACCGGGAACAGGTGGCCGAGGATGGCGCCGTAGCCGGCCATCAGCGCCATGTCCGGTCCCCAGAGGCCGGCGATCAGCACGGCGACCGCGCCCTTGGCGCCGTCGAGGATCAGGGTCGCGGCGGCGAGGCCCTTGCGTCCCGTGCGCAGCACGTTGGTGGCGCCGATGTTGCCGGAGCCGATGCTGCGGATGTCGCCCAGCCCGGCGAGCCGGGTGAGCACGAGGCCGAAGGGGATCGAGCCGAGGAGATAGCCGCCGGCCAGCGCCGCCAGGAAATACGGCCAGGCGGAGGGCCAGGAGATGAGATCAGGCATGGCGGGCCGGAGGATACGCGGCCGGGGCGAAGCCCGTCCAGCCGGTGGGCGTTAGCTGACGAGCGCGAAAGCCGGGCGGCCGGCGATCCAGGTGCGCAGCACGCGGCCTTCCACGGGCCGGCCGTCGAAGGGCGAGTTCTTCGACTTCGAGCGGAAATCCTTCTCCTGGATCTTCCAGGCACGTTCCGGATCGAACAGCATGACGTCCGCCGGCGCGTTCTTAGCGAGCTTCCCGTAGGGCAGGCCGAGGATGGCGGCCGGGGCGATGGTCATCTTGCGCAGCATCTCGAGCAGGGAGAGGTGCTTGTTGTGCACGAGGTCGAGCGAAATACAGAGCAGCGTTTCCAGCCCGATCATGCCGGCCGCGGCCTGGGCGAAGGGCAGGCGCTTGGCCTCCTGGTCCTGCGGTGCGTGATCCGAGGCAATGCAGTCGATCGTGCCGTCCTTGAGGCCGTCGATCACCGCCCGCCGGTCGATCTCGCTGCGCAGCGGCGGCGAAACCTTGGCGAAGGTGCGGTAGTCGCCGACGGCGATCTCGTTGAGCGCGAAGTAGTGCGGCGCCGTGTCGCAGGTCACCTTGCCGCCGCGCGCCTTGGCGCGGCGGATGGCATTGATCGCAGCACCCGTGGAGACGTGCGGAATGTGCAGCCGGCCGTTGGTCATCTGCGCCAGGCGCAGGTCGCGCTCGACCTGCATGACCTCGGCGAGCGGCGGGATGCTGGGCAGGCCGAGCCGCGTGGCGATCTCGCCGGCGTTCATGCCCCCGTTCCCGCCCAGCGTCGGATCCTCGGGGTGCTGGATGATCACCTTGTCGAAGGTCGAGGCGTACATCAGGGCGCGCCGCATCACCTGCGAGCTGGCCACGGGATGGAGCCCGTCGGTGAAGCCGAGCGCGCCGGCCGCGGCCAGGAGGCCGAACTCGGTCATCTCGCTGCCGGCCATGCCGCGCGTCACTGCCGCGTAGGTGAAGATGCGCACCCGGCTGGTCTCGCGCGCGCGACGGGCGATGGATTCAACGAGGGCGGCGTCGTCGACCACCGGCTTGGTGTTGGGCAAGGCGACCATGGTGGTGACACCGCCGGCCGCCGCCGCGGCGCTGGCCGTGGCAAACGTCTCCTTGTGCTCTTCGCCGGGTTCGCGGAGCTGGACGCGCATGTCGACCAGGCCCGGCGCCAGACAGGCCTGGGCGCAGTCGATCGCCTCGATGCCGGCCGCCGCGCCGGCGCGTGCCAGCTGGGGACCGATCTCCGCGATCCGGCCTTCCGAGATGACGATGCCGCCGATCTGGTCCGTGTCGCTGGCGGGATCGAGCAGCCGCGCGTTGATCAGGGCGAGCGGCGGCCCGCCGCGGGCGCCGGCTTCGGTGCGCTGCGCTGTCATTGCGCGGCCTCCGGCGTGTTGCTCAGGTGCCGCCGCGTGAGCACGTCGAGGCAGGCCATGCGCACCGCGACCCCCATCTCCACCTGCTCGCGGATCAGCGAGCGGCTGATATCGTCGGCGACCTCGCTGTCGATCTCCACGCCGCGGTTCATCGGCCCGGGATGCATGACCAGGGCGTCGGGCTTGGCCAGCGCCAGCTTTTCGCGGGTCAGGCCGTAGAAATGGAAGTACTCGCGTGTCGAGGGCACGAAGGCGCCCTGCATGCGCTCGAGCTGCAGCCGCAGCATCATGACGATGTCGCAGTCGACCAGGCCGGCCTTCATGTCGTGGAAGACCTCGACGCCCAGCCGGTCGATGCCGCTCGGCATCAGGGTCGGCGGGCCGATGACGCGCACCCGGGCCCCCATGGCGACGAGCAGGTGGATGTTCGAGCGCGCCACGCGGCTATGCAGGATGTCGCCGCAGATGGCCACGGTCAGGCCCTGCAGGCGTTTTTTGTGGCGGCGGATGGCCACGGCGTCGAGCAGGGCCTGGGTCGGGTGCTCGTGGGTGCCGTCACCGCCGTTGATCACCGCGCAGTTGACCTTCTCGGAGAGCAGCTTGACCGCGCCGGAGTCCGGATGCCGTACGATCAGCACGTCCGGCAGCATGGCATTGAGCGTCATTGCGGTATCGATGAGCGTCTCGCCCTTCTTCACCGAGGACACGTCGGTCGACATGTTGATGACGTCGCCGCCCAGCCGCTTGGCGGCCAGTTCGAAGGAGGTGCGGGTGCGGGTCGAGTTCTCGAAGAAGAGATTGATGACCGTGCGGCCGCGGAGCAGGGAGCTCTTCTTCTCCGCCGCGCGGTTCTGCTCGACGTAATTGTCGGCGATATCGAGGATGAGGCTGATTTCGTCGGGGGAAAGCCCCTCGATTCCGAGCAAGTGGCGGTGTCGGAAACGGAAGGAGGCGGCAGAGGCCGGCGAAGTCATTAAAGCGGCCTTATAGACTGTCGGTCAGGCCGTCCGCAAGCAGAAGCAGCGCATGACGGCGCCCTGATTTGAGAACTAAAGCGCCCGGGCGACACGAAAGCCGATCTTGGTATTGCGAATCATCGGATTATCGCCGTTGCGGTGGGCCGAGTGATGCCGGAACGACCCATTGGCCCAGGAGCCGTTGCGCATCACCCGCAGATCGCGGTGGCCGGTTTCCCAGGCGCTGCCGTCGGAGGGAGCGCCGGCATAAGTTGCGTTCCAGCGGTCGGCGACCCATTGGGTCACGTTACCGGAGGTATCGTAGAGCCCGAAGGCGTTGGGCTTGAAGCTGCCGACGGGCGCGGTCTGCTTGTTGTCCCACTGGCTGCCGCAATCCTCGCAGTTCGCGTTGCCCTTGCCGGGCTGGTTGCCCCACCAGAAGACCGTGGTGGTGCCGGCCCGTGCCACGTACTCAAATTCCGCCTCGGAGAGCAGGCGGTAGGGCTTGCCCGTCTTCTTCTTCAGCCATTCCACGTAGTTCTGGGCGTCGCGCCAGTTGACGTTGATCACCGGACGGCGACCGCGGCCCCAGCGACCGTCGTTCGGTCGATATCCCTCGCAGCCACCGTCGGCGACGCAGGCGTCCCATTCATCGAAGGTCACCGTGAATTTGCCCACGGCGAAGGGCTTGGCGAAGGTCACGCTGTGCACCGGTTCGGTCCGCGCCTGGCCCGGCGCCCCCATGGCAAAGGTGCCAGCCGGCACGACCACCATGTCCGGACATTGCTCGCAGTCCTTGAAGCTTGTCCCGGGCTCGGTCTGCGCCTGCGTCTGGCCCGCAGCCCCGGCAAGGCCCAGCAGCAGCGCGATCGTCAACGCCCAGGATCGGTTCATCTCTTTCCCCCGTATCAGCCAGCTCAAAGCGTTCGTCTTTTAGCCGATTCCGGCGCGGACGTTCAGCGTCAACGTCCGATTAACTTTTTTGGGCCAGAGTTATCCCCAGGTTGCGGCCCGTAAGGGCCAGGAGGAGCGCCGTGACGCAGACCTTGCCGACCCAGGCACCGGCCGAAGAGCCCAAAGGCCCCGATTTGTCGACCATGGCGACGCGGGTGGGTGAGCGACTCGGTGAAACCGCCCAGCAGATCGACGACGTGGCCCGCTCCACCTGTCTGTTGGCGCTCGACGTCGCGCTCGAAGCGGACCGTCCCGGCCATCTCGGCAAGGGCCTGGCCAAGGCCTCGCTCGAGGTCCGTCAGCTCGCCGCCCGGACCCAGCACAGTCTGGCCGAGCTCGAGGCCATGCTGAAGGCCGTCGAAGGCCGCGCCGCTTAGCGTCCGAGCCCGCGCAGCGCCTGCGCGACAAGACGGCCGACGAAACGTCCTGTCGCCTTGCGACCCCCGACCAGAGTACGAAACCACAGGGCGGCGATCAGCTGTTCGGCCGCCATTTTCACGTCGGCGTTACGGCGGATTTTGCCCCGGCTCCGGCCCTGCTTCAGCACCATGATCAGGCGATCGGCATGCCCGCCGATGAGCCGGCTTTCCACCGTCGCCGCGATCGCCGGATCGGCCGCCGCCTCGGCCATCAGCCCGGCATAGATCTGCGCGCGGAGCGGCGAGGCAATCTCGCGCGCTAGCGCGTTCAGCAGCCGGATGAGGCGGGCAGGGAGCGCGCCGGTCCGGCTCTCCCGCCCCGGCTTGGGTTCACGCAAGGCTGACTCGCCAAGCAGGTCCGCGAACAGGGCCGGCTTGGTCTTCCACCAGCGATAGATCGTCTGCTTGCCGGCACCGGCTTCGGCGGCGATCGCCTCGATCGTCACCCGGTTGTAGCCCTGCCGGCGCACGAGCCGGGCGGCGGCGCCGAGGATGGCGCGCTGCGTGGCGGCGCTGCGGCGGCCGGAATCGGGTTCCGGCTTTGTTCCGCGAAACCGATAACCAGGGCGGGACGGCCGAGGGGGCGCCACCCTCGGCGATCTTTTGCGGGTTTTCGTTTTTTTTCTTAACGGCTTTCGGCGAGTCGCCATGAGATTAATTATAAGACGAGACGTCTCGTCTCGTCAAATAAGAAACCAGTGACGTTTCATTGAAAGTCGATTTAGGTCGGCGAGGTTTCGTAAGCGAGGCGGGCGACGCGCTCGACCTGGTCGAGGACGGGGAGGGCGCCGCCGGCGATCTCGTCCAGCGTCGCCCAGCGCACGCCGGCCGCGTCATCGGCGGCGACCGGCTCGCCCTCGAGCCAGTCGGCCAGCACGGCGATCAGCACGTAGTGCCATTGCACGATGCCGGCGGCATCGCGGCCGATCTCGTCGAGCGTGGTGAGGAAGCCGCGTGACTCGGCCTTCACGCCGGTCTCCTCCTCGAGCTCGCGCAGGGCCGCGGCGATCACGGTTTCGCCGCGCTCGAGATGACCGCCGGGAAAGCCCCAGCGCCCCTTGTAGGAACCGCGCGAGCGCTGGGCCAGCAGCAGCTGGTTGCCGCGGCGCACGACGGCCAGCACGCCGACGACCGGCCGGTCCCGGGCTGGGCTGGGTGGGGTGAGGGTCAAACGATGCCCCTGTCGCGCAAGGCGCCGATCTCGCTGTCAGGCAGGTTCAGGAGCTCGCGCAGCACCGCGTCGGTGTGCTCCCCCAGCGCCGGTGGCGCGTGGCGATAGGTCGGCGGGGTTTCGGACATCTTCATCGGACTGGCCACCGAGGGTACCGGAATCTTGTGATGGCCGTGCGTCAGCTCGATACGCATGCCGCGCGCGATGACCTGCGGGTCGGCGAAGACCTGATCGAGCGTGTTGACCGGGCCCGAGGGCACGCCGGCGGGCTCAAGGCGCTCTAGCCAATAATCGCGCGGCTTGGCGGCGATGATCTCGCGCAAGGTGGGGACCAGCGCCTCGCGGTTGCGCACCCGCCCGGGATTGGTGGCAAACCGGGAATCCTCGGCCAGATCCGGCCGGCCGGCGATCTCGCAGAACTTGCGATACTGGCTGTCGTTGCCCACCGCCAGGATGAGATAACCGTCGGCCGCCGAGAACACCTGGTAGGGCACGATGTTGGGATGCGCGTTGCCCAGGCGCCGGGGCGCCTGGCCGGTGACGAGATAATTGGAGCCTTCGTTGGCCAGCCAGGAGATCTGGGTGTCGAGCAGCGCCAGGTCGATGCGCTGGCCCTGGCCGCTGGCGTCGCGATGACGCAGCGCGGCCAGAATCGAAATGACGCCGTAGAGGCCGGTGGTGATGTCAGCCACCGCAATGCCGGCCTTCAGCGGCTCGGCGCCTGGCGCGCCTTCGGGCTGGCCATTGAGACTCATGAAGCCGCCCATGCCCTGCGCCAGGTAGTCGTAGCCGGCGCGCGGCGCATAGGGACCGGTTTGGCCGAAGCCGGTGATCGAGCAGTAGATCAGCTTCGGGAACTGCTCCTTGAGCTGCTCGTAGGCGAGGCCGTATTTCTTCAGGTCGCCGACCTTGAAGTTCTCAACCAGGATGTCGCATTGCGCGATCAGCCGGCGGGCCAGTTCCTGGCCCTCGGGCTTGGCGAGGTCGAGCGTCACCGAACGCTTGTTACGGTTGGCCGAGAGGAAATAGGCGCTCTCCACCGTATCCGCGCCATCGGCACCTTTGAGCCAGGGCGGACCGAACTTGCGCGTGTCGTCGCCCGCACCCGCGCGCTCGATCTTGATCACGTCGGCGCCGAGATCGCCGAGGATCTGGGTGCAGGTCGGGCCGGCGAGGATGCGCGTGAGGTCGAATACGCGTAGCCCCGTGAGGGGAGGAGCGGAGGTCATTCAGCGGCGCGCTTGTCGATCAGCCGGGTGTAGCCGTCGCGGGTCTGCGGCAGCTTGCGGTTCAGCAGGCGCGTGGCGACGACCGTGCGCAGGATCTGCGCCGTGCCGCCGGCGATGGCGAACATGCGCGCGTCGCGCACGTAGCGCTCCATCGGGTTGTTGCGCGAATAGCCGACCGCCCCCCAGACCTGGAGCGCGTCGTTGGTCACCTTGATGGCCATCTCGGAGGCCAGGATCTTGGCCTGCGCGGCGTAGAGCGCGTCGGGGAATCCGGACGGGCCGGCGCTGGCCGCGGCACGCCAGATCAGGGCGCGCGCGGCCTCGAGCTGGATGTTCATGTCGGCGAGCATGAACTGGATCGCCTGGAACTCGGCGATCGGCCGGCCGAACTGCTCGCGGCGCTGCGCGTAGTCGAGGGCGTGCTCGTAGGCCCCCTGGGCAAGACCCAGCGCCACGGTCGCCGCACCCACACGCTGGCCGTTATAGGCGTCCATCAGGTCACCGAAGCCGTGGCGCAGGCCGCGCGGCGGATTGACCATCATGTCCGCCGGGACTTCGAGATTGTCGAAGATGATCTCGGTCTCGGGAATGCCGCGCAGGCCCATGGCCGGTTCGCGTTTGCCGACGATCAGGCCCTTGGGCGTGTTCGTCGATGGATCACGCACCGCGATGAGGCCGCCGATACCCTGCTCCTTGCCGTTCTCGTCGAAAACGCGGGCGAAGATCAGGTGCAGGCGCGACACGCCGCCGCCGGTGATCCAGTGCTTCTTGCCGTTGATGACGTACTTGTCGCCACGCCGGTCGGCGCGGGTGGTCATCTCGGTGGCCGCACTGCCGGCCTCGGGCTCGGTGATGCAGATCGCCGGCTTGTCGCCCGACAGCACGATGTCGGCGGCGAGCTTTCTCTGTTCGGGCGTGCCGTAGGTGAGGATGGCGCCGAGCGCGCCCATGTTGGTCTCGACCACAATGCGTGCCGACGGGCCGCAAGCTTGCGCCATCTCGTCGATGACCAGCACCGCATCGAGATACGACAGGCCCTGGCCGCCGAGCTCCCGGGGGATGGTCATGCCGATGAAGCCGGCGTCGCGCAGGCGCTGCACGTGGTCCCACGGGTAGGCTTCGGTGCGGTCGACCTCCGCGGCGCGCGGCGCCATCTGCTCGCGGGCAAGCTTGCGGGCGCGGTCGCGCAGCGCGGTCTGCTGGGGTGTCAGCTGGAATTGGTTTGTCATAGAGGCATCTTCGAGGCGTGGACGAGGAGGGTCAAGCCGGGTCTTGGCTCAGCGCAACAGCGCCATGAAGGCCGGCACGCTGATCGCCGCGAGCAGGGTGTGCACGGTGATCAGCGCCGCCATCAGCTCCGTGTCGCCGCCCAGGCGCCGGGCGAGGATATAAGACGTGGGTGCGGGCGGCAGGGAGCAGTAAAGGACTGCCATCGTTGCCGCCAGCGGCTCCAATCCCAACAGCCGAGCAGCGCCGAGCGCCAGCAGCGGCGAGACGACGAGCTTGAGCAGGGTGGCGACGGTGACGGCCGTGCCGCGCGCCGCCACGGTACCGAGATTGAGCCCGGCGCCGACGGCGACGAGGCCCAGCGGCAGCGCCGCCTTGGCCAGGATGTCGAGCACGGGACCGATCACCGGCGGCAGGGGCAGCGACAGGGCCCCGAGCACCAGCCCGATCACCGACGAGATGATCAGCGGGTTCTTCGCCACTTCGCCGGCCGTCGCGGCGAGGCTGGGCGGGCTGCCGGAGGCGTGGCGCGCCAGCACGGCGATAGACAGGATGTTGACCGGGAAGATCATCACGGCGATGGCCAGCGCCAGCAGCGCCACGGCCTCGCTGCCGAACAGCGCCGAAGCCGCCGCCAGACCGACATAGGTGTTGAAGCGCAAGCTGCCCTGGAAGACCGAGGTGTAGGCGGGGCCGTCGACGCGCAGCAGCGGCCGGATCACGGCCAGCAGCGCCGCGACGGCGAGCGATACGCCGACCAGCACCACGAGGAACGGCACCACCTCCCAGGTGATGCGCGCCTGCGACAGGGTGCTGACCAGCAGGGCGGGGAAGAAGACGTAATAGGTCAGGACCTCGATCGACGCCCAGAAGTCCGGGCTCGGCCAGAGCCAGCGGCGCAAGCCCCAGCCCAGCGCGATCAGCGCGAAGATCGGCGCCAGCGCGAGGACGATGGCGATCACAGGCGCGCCTGCCTCGCGTGGTCGAGGAAGCCCTGCAGGATGTAGGCGGCGGCGAGTTTGTCGACCAGCTCGGCCCGCCGGGCGCGCGACAGGTCGGCATCGAGCATCGTGCGGGTGACGGCGGCGGTGGACAGCCGCTCGTCCCAGAAGGCCAGCGGCAGGGCGATCTTGCCGGCGAGGTTGCTGGCGAAGGCACGCACCGACTGGCAGCGCGGGCCCTCGCTGCCGTCCATGTTGACCGGCAGGCCGAGGACGAAGCCGCCGACCTGGTGCTGGGCGACCAGCCTGGCGAGCTTTTCGGCGTCGGCGGTGAACTTGCCGCGGCGCAGGGTTTCCAGCGGCGTGGCGATGGTCAGGCTGGTGTCGGACAGGGCCAGCCCGAGGGTTTTTTCGCCGATGTCGAAGCCCATCAGGCGCTGGCCCGGTTTCAGGTCGGCCTTGAGGTCGGCGGGGTTGCGGATGGCCATGGTCGGATGATAGCTTCCGGCGCGATTTTCACTGATTTCCCTAGGTACTTATCGGATGGCGCTCGACAAAGCCACCGTGGCCCGTATTGCCACACTCGCCCGCATCAAGGTAGCCGATGCCGACCTCGACAAGATGGTCGGGGAGCTGCAGACCATCATCTCCTGGGTCGAGCAACTGGACGCGGTCGACACCAAGGGCGTCGAGCCGATGACCTCGGCCGTCGAGGTCACCCTGCCGATGCGCGAGGACAAGGTCTCGGACGGTGGCTACGTCGCCCAGATCGTGGCCAACGCGCCGGAGCCGGTCGTGGTGGGCGAGGGCGCCTTCTTCACCGTGCCCAAGGTGGTCGAATAAATGGCCGCCCTCACCGACCTGACGATTGCCGAAGCCCGCGATCAGCTGCGCGCCAGGAAGATCTCGGCGCGCGAGCTGGCCCAGGCGCATGTCAGCGCCGTGGCGAAGGCCAAGCAGCTCAACGCCTTCATTACAGAGACGCCGGAGATGGCGCTGAGCATGGCCACCGCTTCGGACCAGCGGCTCAAGGCCGGTGACGGCGGCGCTCTCGAGGGCGTGCCGCTGGCCATCAAGGACCTGTTCTGCACCAAGGATGTGCTGACCACGGCGGCCAGCCATATCCTGCACGGCTTCAAGCCGCCCTATGAATCGACCGTCAGCGCCAATTTGTGGAAGGCGGGCGCGGTCCTGCTCGGCAAGACCAACCTCGACGAGTTCGCCATGGGCTCGTCCAACACCACCAGCTATTACGGCCCGGTGCACAATCCCTGGCAGCGGCGCGGCGACAATCGGCCGCTGGTGCCGGGCGGCTCGTCCGGCGGCTCGGCCGCGGCAGTCGCGGCGCGGGTGGCGATGGGTGCGACCGGCACCGATACCGGCGGCTCGATCCGCCAGCCGGCGGCCTTCTGCGGCCTGGTCGGCCTGAAGCCGACCTACGGCCGCTGCTCGCGCTGGGGCATCGTCGCCTTCGCCTCGTCGCTCGACCAGGCGGGCCCGATGACCCGCACGGTGCGCGATGCCGCCATCATGCTCGGCGCCATGGCCAGCCACGACCCGAAGGATTCGACCTCGGTGCCGCGTCCGGTGCCCGACTACGAGAAGGCGCTGACCGGCGACATCCGCGGCCTCAAGTTCGGCATCCCCAAGGAATACCGGATCGACGGCATGGCGCCGGAGATCGAGAAGCTCTGGCAGCAGGGAATCGAGTGGCTCAAGGCCGCCGGCGCCACGCCGGTCGAGATCAGCCTGCCGCACACCAAGTACGCGCTGCCGGCCTATTACATCATCGCGCCGGCAGAAGCGTCGTCGAACCTGGCGCGCTATGACGGCGTGCGTTTCGGTTTGCGCATCCCCGGTGATTCGCTGGACGGCATGTATGAGAACACGCGCGCCGAAGGCTTCGGCGCCGAGGTCCAGCGCCGCGTGATGATCGGCACCTACGTGCTGTCGGCCGGCTATTACGACGCCTATTACCTGAAGGCCCAGCGCGTGCGCTCGCTGATCGCCCGCGATTTCACCGAGGCCTACAAGAAGTGCGATGTCATCCTGACGCCGACCGCGCCCTCGGCAGCCTTTGCCATCGGTGAGAAGGCCGACGATCCGATCGCCATGTATCTCAACGACGTGTTCACCGTGACCGTGAATCTCGCCGGTCTGCCGGGCATTTCTGTTCCCGCCGGCCTCTCGGCCGAGGGCCTGCCGCTCGGCCTGCAGCTCATCGGTCGTGCCTTCGACGAGGAGACGCTGTTCCGCGTCGCCGGCGTGGTGGAGAAGGCGGCGAATTTCACGGCGCTGCCGCCGGGGATATCATGAAAGCCGCGGTGATTAAGAAGCGGCTGCGGCGGCAGAGAATTGTCGGTAAGGCCACGACTGTCAGAGGTGCTTTTGCTTCTGCAGTAGCCCCGTTCGAGAAATTCGATCGCATTAAATTTTCTCGATGGCTTGAAGTTTTGGGCCAGCAAGAAGATGAAGATCTACGTTGTGTGTACTGCGGTGAGAAAGCTAATCACCTCGATCATCTTTTCAGTCTGATCTTCGATAAGAAGCCCTCTGGTTTTGGACATTTTATCTTCAACACAGTGCCGGCCTGTCATGACTGCAACGTCAATAAGGGCTCGAAAAGTTGGCGTGATTGGCTTGAAGAGCGGCACGGCTCGAATCCTGCGGAGATTGCCCGGCGATCAAAGATTCTGTCGAAGGTCGAGGCGGAGCTTCTTAACGATAAGAGCTGCAAGTACGATCTCGCACCTGTTTCGACCGAGATCGATAGCCTTATAGCTATTCGCGAAGAGGTGCTTACCCTAATGCGGAAGGCAGATGAGTTAGCTGCAGCAATTCACAAGCGTATGAGGCCATAGATCATGCTGATCGATGGCAAGACGGGCACGTGGGAGCTGGTGATCGGGCTGGAGGTCCATGCCCAGGTGACCTCGAAGGCCAAATTGTTCTCGGGCGCCGATACGGTGTTCGGCGCCGAGCCCAACACGCAGGTGAGCTTCGTCGATGCGGCGTTCCCCGGCATGCTGCCGGTGATCAACCGCTTCTGCGTCGAGCAGGCGGTGAAGACCGGTCTTGGCCTCGGCGCCGAGATCAACCTGGTCTCGATCTTCGACCGCAAGAACTACTTTTACGCCGACCTGCCGGCCGGCTATCAGATCTCGCAGTACACGCGGCCCGTGGTCGGCAAGGGCACGCTGGTGCTCGACATGCCGGACGGCCAGTCGCGTACCGTCGGCATCACGCGCCTGCATCTGGAGCAGGACGCCGGCAAGTCGCTGCACGATCAGCACCCGACCAAGACCTACGTCGATCTCAACCGCTCCGGCGTGGCGCTGATGGAGATCGTCTCGGAGCCGGACCTGCGCTCGCCCGAGGAGGCCGGCGCCTATCTCAAAAAGCTGCGCGCCATCCTGCGCTATCTCGGCACCTGCGACGGCAACATGGAGGAAGGCTCCATGCGCTGCGACGCCAACGTCTCGGTGCGCAAGCAGGGCTCGAAGGAACTCGGCACGCGCTGCGAGATCAAGAACGTCAACTCGGTGCGCTTCGTCATGCAGGCCATCGAGTACGAGGCGAACCGCCAGGTCGAGCTCATCGAAGAGGGTGGCACGGTCCAGCAGGAAACCCGGCTGTTCGATTCAGGCAAGGGCGTGACGCGCTCCATGCGCTCCAAGGAGCACGCGCACGATTACCGCTATTTCCCCGATCCCGACCTACTGCCGCTGGTTCTGGACGAGAAATGGGTCGCGGGGCTGAAGGCCGCGCTGCCGGAGCTGCCGGACACCAAACGCGAGCGTTTCATCAAGGACTTCAAACTGTCGCCTTACGACGCCAGCGTGCTGGTCGCCGAGAAGGAGCAGGCCGAGTACTTCGAGGCCGTGGCCCAGGGCCGCAAGGATCCCAAGCTCGCCGCCAACTGGGTGATGTCGGAGCTCTTCGCCGTGCTCAACCGCCAGAACCTCGATATCGCCCGCTCGCCGGTCAAGGCGACGGCGCTCGCCGGGCTGCTCGACCTGATCGAGAACAACACGATCTCCGGCCGCATCGCCAAGGATGTCTTCGCCGAGATGGTGGAGAGCGGCAAGGATGCCGCCGCCATCGTCGAGCAGAAGGGTCTCAAGCAGGTCACCGACACCGGCGCCATCGAGAAGGCGGTCGATGACGTGATCGCCGCCAATGCCGACAAGGTCGAGCAGATCAAGGCCGGCAAGGTGCAGCTCATCGGCTGGTTCGTCGGCCAGGTGATGAAGGGGACCGGCGGCAAGGCCAATCCCGGCATGGTCAACGAGATCCTGAAGAAGAAACTCGGGATCTAGCACAGGAGGGGGAACGTCATGGCCAAAGCGCAGAAGAAAGCCAAAGCGAAGCCGCCATCCAAAAAGACGAAGTCCCGGAAACCGAAGAAGCTCGTCGCCACTGCCAGCATCAAGGCGGCGGCCAAAAAGTCCGCTGCCAAGGCGGCGAAGGGCGCGCCGATCGGCAAGAAGCCGCGCCAGGCATCAGCCAAGAAGGCCGACGACACGATCACGCTGCACGGCGTGTTCCTCTCCATGCCGACCGCCAAGGTCGGGCTGATGCTGTCGATGTGTGGCGCCAAGTGGAACTACCGCCACGTCGACATGCGCGCCGGCCAGCACAAGTCGCCGGAGTTCCTGGCGATGAACCGCTTCGGCCAGGTGCCGGTCTTGCAGCACGGCAGCCGCTCCATCGCCCAGTCGAATGCCATCCTGCAATACCTGGCGCAGCACTTCGGCAAGTTCCAGGGCCGCAACGAGAGTGAAACCTGGCGCATCGCCGAGTGGCTGAGCTGGGATTTCGACCGCTTCTCCACGGGGGTGGGCCTGTGCCGCACCTTCGCCAAGTTCCAGCCACAGACGCCGGAAGAGGTGAAGGCCTTCATGCGCACGCGCGGCGATCAGGCGCTGGCAGCACTCGATCGTCATCTGGGGACGAGCAAGTTCATGGTCGGCGGCGCGCCGACCATTGCCGACATCGCCATCTTCCCGTGGATCGCCACGGCGGACGAGGGCGGCTTCACCGTCGCCAACTATCCCAACGTGCACGCCTGGGCCGAGCGCATGCTCGGCCAGCCGGGCGTGGCGCATCCCTACAATCTCCTGCCCAAAGAGGACCGCGTCGCGGCTTGAACACCATGATCGATCTCTACACCTGGGGAACGCCCAACGGCCGCAAGGTCTCCATCATGCTCGAGGAGCTCGGCCTGCCGTACAGGACGCACCCCATCAACATCGGCAAGGACGACCAGTTCAAGCCCGAGTTCGTCGCCATCAACCCCAACAGCAAGATCCCGGCGATCGTCGACCCCGAGGGTCCCGGCGGCAAGCTGCCGCTGTTCGAATCCGGCGCCATCCTCATCTACCTCGCCGAGAAGACCGGCAAGTTCCTGCCGTCGGACCCGCGCAAGAGGATCATCGTGCTGCAGTGGCTGATGTTCCAGATGGGTGGCGTCGGCCCGATGTTCGGCCAGACGCACCACTTCCTGCGCAACGCCAAGGAAGACGTGCCCTACGGCAAGCAGCGCTATCATGCCGAGACCAAGCGGCTTTATGGCGTGATGAACAAGCGCCTGGGCGAGGCCAGGTACCTGGCCGGCGACGAGTACACCATCGCCGACATCGCCACCTTCCCCTGGGTCTCGCGCTACGAGTGGCACCAGGTCGACCTGGGCGAGTTCCCCAACGTCAAGCGCTGGTTCGACGAGATCGCGGCTCGGCCTGCGGTGAAGAAGGGGATGGCCGTCCCGGGCTGAGCTGCCTTGTCCGAACGCCGATACCGCGCGGGTTAGTAGACGCTCTGAATGCGGGTTTCGCGGAATCGCCCGAAATCGGCGTGCGTAATCAATGCCCTGAATCGGCCCGGTTCATTTGCCCATAAAAAGACAAGATCGGTTTGTGGACGAGGGTAATCCCGGCGAAAGAAAAGGGATGGTCCCGACGGTGCGTCACGCCGCCGGGAATCCTCAAGTGCCTCACCATGTCACAGAGCCAACCTCGTCATATGGTAGACGAATTGGCTGGTTCAAGGGCTGCGCCAGGGTGAGGGGGGAGGCGGCGGCTAAAGCGTGAGGGCCTTACTCATCGGGTAGCCCGTCGTGCCGAAGCAGCCGGTTGGCGCTCCTGACTCGGCGTAGCCGGCGGAGAGATAGAAGCGCCGCGCCGTGCTGGTGCTGGTCAGCGTGCTGACGGTGCCGCCGCGCTCGCGTGCCCGGTCTTCAAGGGCCCGCAGCAGCGCGCGGCTCACGCCACGGAAGCGGGCGGTGGGCGAGACATAGTTCAGGCTTATCTCGCCGGCATCGGTGACCGCGCCCACGGCCAGCACCGCGCCATCGTCAACGGCAAGCAGCACCGAGTTGCCGGGCTGGCGGATCCAGCTCTCGACAATCTCGGGCGTCTTGTTGCCCAGCCAGCGTTGGAGGATTGCCGGATCGTTGCGATGATCCTCCAGGCAGAGCTCGGCGATGGACTGGCGCAGCACGTCACAGGCGGCAGCCGCATCTTCCGGTGTGGCATTGCGGATTTGCATCGTCCGTCTAGGCCGCCAGCGTTGGTCCCTTGTCCTTGACCGTGATGCGCCACAGCGTGCGCGCCGTCGTGCGGTCGGGCAGCGGCGCCTGGTGCAGCAGGCAGCAATTGTCCCAGATCACCACGTCGCCCACCCGGTAAGGGTGCTGGTAGAGATACTTGGGCTGCGTGGCATGCACCTTGAGCTGGTCGAGCAGCGTCACCGCCTCGGCGTCGTCCATGCCCTCGATACCGAAGGAGCTGCCCGACACCGAATAGAGCGTCTTGCGGCCGGTGCGCGGATGCGTGCGCACGATCGGATGGCGCACCCAGTTCAGCCTGGCCTTCTGGTCCTGGTTGAGCGGCGAGGCCACGGTGCGCGTCGTCTCATCGAGGTTGTCGCGGTTGCCGTAGTGGTGGCGGCCGATCAGCCCGTCGAGTTTCCTTTTCATGCCGGCGTCGAGGTCGTCATAGGCCTGGCGCTGGTTGGCGAAGGTGGTGCCCAGATTGATGCCGCTGGCCGGCATCTGGATGGCGTGCAGCATGGTGCAGCGCGCCGGCACGTCGAGATACGAATAGTCGGTATGGAAATAGGAGCCGGCATCCTCGAGCCCGACCGGCCTGTCGCCGCGCCGGACGTTCGAGAGGATCAGGATGTCGGCGTCCTCGGGGTGATGAAACTGGTCGATGACATGCGGCTCCGGGCGGCCCCAGCGGCGCGCGAAGGCGGTGAAGGCCTGGGGCGTCAGGGTCTGGCCGGGCAGGACGACGACGAGATGCTCGTCGAGCGCGTCCTCGATCCGATGGACCGTGGTCTCGTCGAGCGCCTGGTTGAGATCGACGCCGGTGACTTCGGCGCCGAGGGCAGGGGAAAGCGGCTTGACCGTCAGCATGGGGTGACTTTACGCCAGTCAGAGCCCGCTGGCGAGGAAGCCGCCGTCGACGCGGACCGTTTCTCCCGTCACAAAACGCGCGGCGTCGGAGCACAGGTAGATCGCGGCGCCGACCAGCTCCTCGACCTCGCCGAAGCGCGCCATGGGCGTGCGGGCCAGGGCCAGCGCCTTGCGCTCGGGCGCCATCTTGTCGCGGTTGAGCTCGGTCATGAAGAAGCCGGGGGCCAGCGCGTTGACTCGCACGCCTTTGGGCGCCCATTCGGCGCCCAGCGTCTCGGTCAGGCTGACCACCGCCGTCTTGGCCATGCCGTAAAGCGCGCTGCGCGGCCAGCCGCGGTAGCTGGCCAGCGAGCCAATATTGAGGATGCAGCCCTTGCCGCGCCCCAGCATGTGCTGGCCGACCTCCTGGCAGGCGACGAAGACGCTGCGCAGGTTGGTGCCGATGACTTCGTCCCAATCCGCCGCCGTGAACTCCACCGCCGGCTTGAGCGTGGTCATGCCCTGGCAGTTGACCAGGATGTCAAGATGGCCGTGATGGGCCAGGGTCTGGCCGACCAGGCCACGGACCGCCGCGTCGTCGCGCACATCGGCGGCATAGCCGAACGCTTCACCATGCTTCTTCAGTTCGGCGACGGCGCCGGTGAGCTTCGCCTCGTTCTTGCCGGCGACGATCACCCGGGCGCCCGATTGCAGGAAGCCGGTGGCGATGGCCTTGCCGATGCCGCTGGTGCCGCCGATGACCAGGGCGTAGCGGTCCTTGAGCGAAAAGCGCTCGGCCGGCGTCAACGCAGGAACTCCGGCGAGATCAGGCTGGGCAGGAACAGCACCAGGCCCGGCCACAGGATCACCAGGGCGAGAACCCCGAGCATCGGGATCAGCATGATCATCGTGTCCTTGATTGCCGCGGACATTCGTATCCCGGCAATCGAGCAGGCGATCATCAGGCACAGCCCGTAAGGCGGCGTCACCAGGCCGAAGGCCAGCGAGACGATGCCGATCATGGCGAAATGGACCGGGTCGATGCCGACAGCGTAGGCCAGCGGCTGCAGGATGCTGCCGACGATGATGATCGCCGGTATGGCATCGAGGAAGCAGCCGACGACCAGGAAGACGAACGAGATGAAGAAGCCGGTGGCCACCGGTCCCATGCCCCAGGCCGAGACGCCGGAAAGGATCGCCTTGGGGATCTGGTAGTAGGCGAGCAGCCAGCCGAAGGCGCTGGCCGTGCCGACGCAGAACAACGCGATGCCCGCGAGCTTGCCGGTATCGAGCAGGGCGGTGTAGAGGCCCTTCATGTCCATCTCGCGATAGACGATGAGCGACAGCGTGCCGGCGTAGAGCACCGCGATACACGCCGACTCAGTGGCGGTGAACCAGCCGAAGATCTTGCCGCCGATGATGATGAAGGGCGTGGTCAGGGCCGGGATGGCCACGAACAGGGCCGAGACCATCTCGCCCCAGGTCGAGCGCGGATAGGTCGGGTAGCCGCGCAGCTTGGCGTAGGCATGAACGGTGCCCATCTGGGCGAGGCCGATCAGCAGGCCCGGAATGATGCCGGCGAGGAACAGGGCGCCGATCGACACCGTGAGCACGCCGCCCCAGACGATCATCAGGATCGACGGCGGGATGATGACCGCGAGCACCGCCGAAACGGCGGTGATGGCGACCGAAAAGCTGTCGTCGTAGCCTTCCTTGCGCTGCGCATCGATGAAGATCTTGGACTGGCTGGCGGCGTCCGCTGTCGACGAGCCCGAGATGCCGGCGAAGAAGATCGAGAGCACGACGTTGATCTGGGCGAGGCCGCCGGGGAAGTGCCCGACCAGGGCGCGCGACAGGCGCACCAGCCGGTCGGTGATGCCGCCGACATTCATCAGGTTGGCGGTGAGCAGGAAGAACGGCACCGCCAGCAGGATGAACGAGTTGTAGGCGTTGAAGGTCTCCTGCACCAGGACCATGGCGAACAGGCGCTCCTCCAGGAGCAGGATCGGCAGGCAGGCCAGGCCGAGCGCGAAGGCCACCGGCACGCGCAGGAGCAGACCGAGGAAGAACAGCCCGAACAGGATGAGCGATGCATCGCCGGGCGAGAGGGTGGAGCCGATCACGGTGCGGCCTTCCCGAAGATGACGCGCAGATCGTCGAGCATCTGCTCGCCGAGAAAGGCGATCCAGGTGAAGCCGCAGACCGGCCAGGCGATATGGATCAGCCACAGCGGCAGCTCGGCGAGCTCGGAGAAGCGGAACCAGGCAAAGCGCGTGAACTCGATGCCCGACCACACGAAGACCAGCGCGAAGATGAACACGGCGATCTTGGACACGAGCTTGATCACGGCCTCGACGCGCCGGGGCACGGTGGGCCAGAGATCGACCTCGAAATGGGTGGATTCGCGCACGCCGATCATCGCGCCGATCATGATCGACCAGACGAAGAGGAAGCGGGCCATCTCCTCGGTCCAGATGTAGGACGGGATCAGCTCGGTGAAGCGCGAGAAGATCTGCAGGCTGACGGGGAAGACGAGGATCGCCACCGAGAAAACCAGCACGATCGACAGCAACTGGCTGTAGGCCGCTGTGATCCGGCGCCAAAGTCCCGGCGCGCCGGGTTGTTCTCCGGTCATGAATTCCCCCGCGGATAAAGAAGCGCCGCGGCCGGTTTCCCGGCCGCGGCGTTAAGGCGTATGCGTGTTACTTGATGGCGTTGATCTGGGCGAAGATCTTGTCGGCGTCGACTTCCTTGGCGTAGGCCGCGATCACCGGGTCGACGAGCTTCTTCATCTCGGCGCGGTCGGCGAAGGGCACGCGCTTCAGCTTGCCGGCCTTCTCGAGGGCGTCGAGCTTCTGCGAATCCTCCGAGGACTCGATCTTACGGCCATGCGCGCCGGCTTCCTTACCGGCCTTGACGACGGCGGCCTGCAGATCGGCCGGCAGGCGCTTGAAGGTCTTGGTCGAGAAGCAGAGCGGACGGATGGTGATGGCATGCTCGGTGAGCGCGAGGTGCGGCGCCACTTCGAAGAACTTCATCGCTTCGACGCCGGCGGCTTCGTTCTCGCCGGCGGCGATGACGTTGTTCTGGATGGCGTTGTAGACCTCGTTATAGGCAATCACGGTCGGCGCCATGCCCGCGGCCTGGAAGGTGCGGCTCCAGATCGGCGCGCCCTGGACGCGGACCTTGAGGCCCTTCATCTCGGCCATGTTGCGCACCGGCTTGTTGACGAAGATGTTGCGCACGCCACCGCCGGCATAGCCGACCAGCATCACCTCGGCCTTCTGGTTGACCTCGTCGGCGATCGGCTTGAGCAGATCGGCGTCGAGCACCTTGTTCCAGTGGTCGAGGTCGCGGAAGATGAAGGGCGCATCGATGAACGGCGCCGCCTTGGAGAAGGTCGACATGTGCGCCGGCGAGACGATCGCGTAGTCAACCGCGCGGCCCTGGGCCATGTACTCGAAATACTGCTTCTCCAGGCCGAGCTCGCTGTTCTTGTGCAGCACGAAATTGATCGGCTTGCCGTAGTACTGCTTCACCAGTTCTTCGAACTTGATCATCGTCTTGTTGAAGGCGTGGTCGTCGTTGAACTGCGAGGCGCCGTGCAGCGTGATGGTCTGCGCCGAGGCGAGACCGCCCGCGCCGATCGCCAGGGCGATGCCGGCCGCAAGACGGACGAGGGACGAGGTCAACTTCATCAGGGGTTCCTCCCGGAATGGATTTGTTGGGCCGCTTTGTATGGTTCTTGCCGCAGTGCCAATTCCGGCCCACGGTGCCAATGCGTTACGCCGAGCTTCTCTTGCGTCCGCGGCGGAGTCAATAACAAGAGGTCAGGCCGCCAGACCAAAATTTGAGAAAGTGCCCAATCGGGGCAACTAATCCCGGCGGAAATGCTTGCTCAGGGCCAGACCCTGGCGCTGATAGTTCGACTTAAGGTCAACGCCATAGAGCCGCTCGGGGTGTTCGGTCAGGCGCTCATAAATGAGGCGGCCGACGACCTGTCCGTCCTCGAGCAGGAACGGCACCTCGTTGGCGCGAACTTCGAGCACGGCGCGGGTTCCCGGAATCTCGCCCGATTGCCCATAACCGAAGCCGGGATCGAAGAAGCCGGCGTAATGGATGCGGAACTCACCGACGGATGGGTCGTAGGGCACCATCTCGGCGGCGAAGCCGGACGGCACGCGCACCTGCTCCTTCGACACCAGGATGTAGAACTCACCGGGGTTGAGGATCAGCGAGCGGGCGGCATTGCGGGGGATCGGCTCCCAGTATTCCTTGGCATCGTAATGCCCGACCTTGGCGAGATCGATGAGCGCCGTATGGTGCTTGGCCCGGTAGCCGATGATGTCGCCTTCCGGTCCTTGCAGATCGATCGAGACCCACAGGCCGCGGCGGATCGTCGCCGCGCCCTTCTCATCCTTCGACGAATAGATCAGGCCCTCGGTCTCGTTGAGGATCTCGAGCGCCGCGTCGGAGGGCGGCGGATCGCCGCGCCGCAGGCGGAGTTGATTGAGCGCCACGCCCTGGTGGACCTTCACGCTGAAGGTCCGCGGGCTGACCTCGAGATAGAGCTGGCCCTTGTAGCCCTTCTTCACCTTCTCGAATTCGTCGGCGTAGTCGGGGATGAGGCGGGTGAAGATGTCGAGGCGCCCGGTGGTGCTCTTCGGATTGGCGGTGCCGGCGATATCAGCCGGCAGGCTCAGCGTCTCGAGCAGCGGGACGATGTAGATGCAGCCGCGCTCCAGCACCGCGCCCTGGGTGAGATCGAGCTCGTGCATCTTGAGCTGGTCGATCTTGCGCATCACCGGCTGGTTGCCGGGCAGGAAACTGGCCTGGACGCGGTAGGCGACCGGGCCGAGGCGCAGGTCGATGCTGGCGGGCTGGACCTGGTTTTCGGCGAAGGGAAGCGCGGCGGTGATCCGGCCGGCTTTGATGAAGTCGTGATAGGCCTGGTAGGGCAGGATGCCCGTCGTGAAGCGGGGGGCGCTCGACGGGGGGGCGGGGCGCGCCTCGGGAAACAGCGCGTCCTTGTTCGGTTGTGCCACTCGGATCCCCTTCGCCTCGATCCCGCCGGAGACCGCGCGGATCGCGCGGTCGCGGGCAAGTTAGCGAAGGCAGGGGCCCGTGGGAAGCGTCAGCCGTGCCTGGGCAGGCGGCGGAAAACGGACCCCCAGAAACAAAACAGGCGGCCCGAGGGCCGCCGTTCGTTCAAGCCGCGTGTGCGGTCTCGCGGGCGAAATTGCCTTCCGCGAAGGCCGGCATCTCGGTGGGGCGGCGAAGGCCCATCATCGAGGAGAGTTCGCGGCGGGCTGCTTCCAGCGTGGCCAGTTCGCGAGCGTCTTCGCGATCGACCACCTGCATGCAGGAGAGCTTGTTTTCGACCAGGTCCATGAGGGTCTGGATTGAGCGCCGGCTGAGGGACATTCTTGTCTCCAATTGCGCGAGTGTTTTTTCTAACGCTACTAGCCTAGTCCCCCGAAAGTTAACGTCGCGTAAAATGCAGACCAATATTAATCATTAAAGCTCAATGGCTTAAAGGTTATCCACAAGCCGTCCCCGCCGTTTTCCCGGATGTTCTGGTGAGACCCCCCAGGTTTGACAGGGGGGAGGACGCCCTATAGAACCGGCCGCGCATACGCCGTGTACCCGGAGGGGTGGCCGAGTGGCTGAAGGCGGCGGTTTGCTAAACCGTTATAGGGCCCTAAAGCCCTATCGTGGGTTCGAATCCCATCCCCTCCGCCATTTAAAAGGTCCCGTAAGGGGCCTTTTTTATTGGCCAAAGCAGGGGGCGCCGCGTTCAGCCTCTCACTCGGTTTTCGACCGGCAGCGGAAGCGGGGCGAGGGCATTCCTGACTCCCGAACCAGAACCACGTCGGGCAGCCGTGAAAGGCAGGCGGCATCGGCGATCAGCGGAGACAGGACGGCCGAGGTCAGCCAGGCATCAAGCTTCACCGGCCACAGGAGATCGACCCCCGCAAGCTCCTGCATGGCCTGTTCGGCGGAGGCGGTCACCTGCCAGGCTCTTCCTCCCGCCGGCGCCCAGCTGCTGCTTGGGTGCACGTTGAAAAGCGGGGCGGGACCTTGCGCGAAATACGACGCGTAGCCCCGAACATCGGCGTCCTGGCCCTGGCCCAAAATCGCCAGGGTTGGCCGGTCCGGCAGTTCGCGCCCGGCGTGCCGGCGCACATAGTCGGCGGCGTTGCGCATCTCGGCGATGCGCGGGTCGGCGTTCTGATGGAGGCGCGTCGTCAGGTCGACGACGCTGCGATAGGTCTGCCGGACCTGCCAGGCCCCGAGCCCGACAATCAGGGCGAGACAGATGGCGAGCGGGAGTCTTCCGCCGGAAAGCGGGGAGCCGCTCTGCGACCGCCGACGCGCCGCGGCCAAACGCAGGCTGCCGGTGATCAGCAGGACAAGCCCGAGGGCGTGGAACATCTGCAGCGGCACACGCGTGAAGCGCGGGATGGAGTTGAGCTCCTGGTAGTAGTACTCGCCGAAACAGGTCAGGTGGTACCAGTAGAGGGCCAGGAAATAGGTGCCGGAAAACCCGAGCCACAGAAGTCCGCTGCGGAACAGCCCGGCGCGCAGGCCCACCGCAAACCCGGCGACGGCGGTGGCGGTCAGGGGCAGCTTGTAGGCGGCGACGTAGACGACGACAGCGAGGCCGAAGCGCCGCGCCAGGTCGAGCGGATCGTATTCCGCCGGAATGCCGCCGGAGAGAACGGCAAGCGGAGAGGCAAGGCAGCTGTCGGGCGGCGCGACCGCGTTCCATGACGCCATGGCGGCAAGCAGCGGTGTCAGCAGCGCCGCCGCGACAATGAGGCTTTCCTTGATCCGCTCGCGCAGCTTCCGGCGGCGCTCGAAGAGCGGGAGCAGGGCGACAAGCGCCGCGCCGGGCGCGGCCGCGGCGATCGTATTTTTAAGCAGAAAGCCGGCGGCCAGGACGAAGCCGGCCGCGCAGTAGGACACAAGGCGCGCCGTCGGGACGAGTTCCGCGCGCAGCAGCAGCAAGCCGGCTGCCGACAGCAGGTAGATCTGCGGCTGCTCCGTCAGCATTTCATACGTCCATAGCCGGCCCATCGCTTCGCTGGCCAAGAGCAGCAGCAGCGCCAGCCAGCCGTAGAGGCGGGCGGCGGGCAACTCGGCATCGCGGCGCAGAACCAGCACGACCATGTCGTAAATCAGCGCCAGAACGGCAACGTGCAGCACGAAAGGCGCCGCCGCCGACAGGCCGAGATCGATATGGCCGGCGACCTGCCACGGCGCGGCGAGGAGCAGGCGCCAGCCAGGCGTGTAGCCCGGCAGATGAACGGTCTCGCGGATGGCGTCGTAGGAGCCGGCCCAGTGGATCAGCCGCGAAACACCGATCCAGTTTGTGAACTCATCGATGAGATAGGGGATGTAACCTACGCCCCCGTTGGCGAGCACAACGGCCAGGCCGAGAAGAGGGAGCACAAGTGCTGGATGTGCGATCGCATCGAGGCGCGGGACCGCCCTTGCTCCGCACGCTGCGCGAACCCACCCGCACGCGGCAAGCGCGGCGGCGACGGCTACGGTGTTCCGCATCGACAGGGAGAGGAGGGCAGCGAAGACGTAGAACGCGATCAGCAGGGCGGAAACGCCGACCACGAAGCGCACGCCGACCACGGCGCCGTCATCGATCCGGCGCCCGGGGAATACAAGACCCAGGCCGTAAGCAAGGCCGCCGTAGAAAATGACCCCGAGCAATTCGAACCTGCAAAGAGAGTCTCAACAGGGACTCTGTCGCATTGCTTGGACAGCGGCGCAAGGAGGGGCGCTGAACTGCCGCTGCTGGCGGGTGAGACGACTACAACAGCTCGGCAACCATGGCGCTCCACTCTGCCTGCAGGTCTCCGGTAGCCGGCGGGCGCTTGGCGCGTCGATACCAGTAGCCGGCATTGCCAAGGTCGCCTTCGACGCGGTGCAGATACGCATGCACCCAGGAGCAGGTTGCGTCCTCATGCGCCTGCGCGATCTCATGGGCCTTCGCCCAGTCGTCTTTGGCGGCCCACCACAAGGCTTCGAGCGCCGGCGCGAGACCGGTTGGCGGCGAGGCGGCGGCCAGTGTTTTGCGAAAGCCGCTCAGGTCGGTGGGCAGGTTCTCCACAGGCATCGCCGGGATTTTATCGCTGGATCAATTAAGTATGAAGCGGCGGTTTAACGTTTGACAGCAAGGCGGAAAAGCCCAGAATCACAACCGACTGCGCATCACGTACAGCCGGGTTCCAACCGGCGGTTGCGGCATCAGGGAGGATGCGATGACGCTGTCGGAGCCTGCTGCCGTTCGTGCCGGAGGCAATCGCTGGGGATGCCGGTCCCTGGCGCTTTTTTGCATGCCCGTAACCTGACAAACTTCGAGGGAGGAAGTCGATGAGTGTTCTGAGCCAACAGGAGCTTGACCAGCTGGCCTCGGCCGAGACCGAGGCCTTCGCCTCGCCGGTCCCGACCCAGGTCGTCTCGAGCGACGAGTACTACCCGATCGCGCAGACCGAGAGGCAGAAGCGGGTCGAGGCGCGCATGAAGGAGCTCGGCGACGAGAACGCGCGCAAGAACGGCATGAACCGCCGGCAGTTCTTCCAGACCGCGGCCGGCATGGCCACGGCCTTCGCCGCGATGAACGATGTGTTCGGGCCGATCTACAACGTCAGCAAGGCCGAGGCGGCCAGCGTCGACGTGGCGGCCCAGCAGGCCCAGGCGAATGCCGGCCAGTTCATCATGGACGTGCACACGCACTTCCTGCGGCCGGGTACGCGCATCCAGACCTTCGTCAACCAGCGCAAAGCGGTCGGCGCGGCCGGCTGGAACCCGGCGCTGGTCGGCAAGGAGCAGACGATCAACGACCTCATGTACGCCAACTGGTTCAAGGAAGTGTACATGGACAGCGACACCAAGGTGGCGCTGATCAGCGGCTCGCCCTCGGACATCCCCGAGGACTGGTTCCTGACCAACGAGATGAAGTTCGAGGCGCGCGAGAAGGTCAACAAGGAAGCGGGCTCGAAGCGCCTGCTCAGCCACGCCATCTTCACGCCCGGCCAGCCGGGCTGGCTGGAGCGCGTCGACAAGGAGATCGAGCAGCTTAAGCCGGATTCCTGGAAGGGCTACACGGTCGGCGACAACACCAATAAGAACGTCGGCAAGTATCCGTGGCGGCTGGATGACGAGAAGGTCATGTATCCGTTCTACGAGAAGATCCTCAAGGCCGGGAACAACATCGTCTGCGTGCACAAGGGCCTGTTCCCGCCCTCGGCCGCCCAGCAATGGCCGCATCTCACCGCCTATAGCGACGTGCGCGACGTCGGCAAGGCGGCCAAGGACTGGCCGCAGATCAACTTCGTCGTCTACCACTCGGCCTATCGCTGGGCCGGCGGCGGCAAGGCGGAAGACGCGATGGCCCAGTTCGAGCAGACCGGACGCGTGGAATGGGTCACCGATCTGGCGGAAATCCCGGAGAAATTCGGGGTCACCAACGTCTACGGCGATCTCGGCCAGATCTTCGCCCAGACCAACGTCGTCGACCCGAAACTGGCCGCCGCCCTGCTGGGCACCCTGGTCAAGGGCCTCGGCCACGATCACGTGATCTGGGGCACGGACGCGATCTGGACCGGCTCGCCGCAGTGGCAGATCGAATCCATGCGCCGGCTCGAGATCCCCGAGGACATGCAGCGCAAGTATGGCTACAAGCCGCTCGGGCCCGCGGACGGGCCGGTCAAGACGGCGATCTTCGGCGGCAACTCGAAGAAAATGTACAACTACGATGAGAAGAAAGCGGGCATCGAGAACGACCGCTTCGTCAAGATCAAGGAAGCCTACCTGCGCAACGGCGCCAGCCCGAGCAACCTGCGTTACGGCTACGTGCTGAAAGGCTGACTGACGCACTCGCGCAAGCGAGTGCTCGGGGGCTGAGACGCTCCAGCCAGCGGCGCCGGCGGGAAACCGTCGGCGCCGTTTTTCTTTGGCCCCCTCCGGCTCTATGGGGGGCTATTCGATGACAATCTCGACCCGGCGGTTGATCGGTTCGCGCGCGCCGTCGGCCGTGGGAACCAGGGCTTCGCGCTCACCCTTGCCCAGCACCACGATCTGACGCTCAGGCACGCCCTCGCGTACCAGCACCGACTTGACCGCGTTGGCGCGGCGGATCGACAGCGCCATGTTGTAGCTGTCCGGTCCGGCGCGATCGGCATGGCCGGTGGCGACGATGCGCGTCACCTGCGCCTGCGCCGCCTTGGCGGTGTTGGCCGCCTCGCCGAGCACGCGGGCGGCGGCCTCGCTGATCTCCGATTTGTCGAAATCGAAATAGACGCGGTAGAGGACCGGCAGCTCGGGCACGCCCGGTCCGGCCGGGCGGGCAGGGGCCGGCGTGACCGCGGCGACGGGCGCCGGCGCGGGGGCAGGGGTCGCCATCGGCGCCGGCGGCACCGCGAAGCTGTAGCGCAAGCCGAGCATGGCGACGTGGTTACGCAGGTCGCCCTTGATGGTGTTGCCCGTGCTGCCGTCGCTCGCGCGATCGCCGCTCTTGAACTGGCCGGCATCGAGGTAGCGATAGCCGATATCGAGCGTCCAGTTGGCGGTCAGGTCGTAGCCGGTTCCCGCGCCCACTTGCCAGGCAAGATCGGTCGTCGTTTTGCCGTCGACCGTGAGCGCGGCGGGCGAGCGCGTGAAGGAGCTCGCGTGATTGCGCGACACGCCGATGCCGGCGGTGAGGTAGGGCGACCAGGCGCCGAGCGGGTATTCGAAGTAGGCGTTGAGCAGGGTCGTCCAGGCGTCGACGTCGGCGGTCCAGCGGCTGCCGCCGCCATCCGTATCCTCGAGATCCTGGCCCCAGAGGTAGGAGGTCGTGATGTCCGCCCGGAAATGGCGGTTGAAGCGGTAGCCCAGGCCGGCGCCGACGATCGGCGCCCGGTCCAGATCGTTGATCTGCCCGGTGACCGGGTTGCCGGTCGCCTTGGCATCCCGGGGCAGGCCGGCGCCGACATCCAGCCTGGCGTAGTAGCCGGCCTGGTCGTAGCTCGAGGATTGGGCAAAGGCGGGAGCGGCCAGGCTGGCCGCAGCAAAGAGGAGGCCGACAGGAGCCGCGCTGAAACGAGCCATACCTAGATACTATGTTCCTAAACACACCTAGTAATGGGGATGGACCCATCACCTTGTGAAAATATGTTTAGGGCAACAAGATCTAGTTGTCCACAGGCGGGCGAAAATGGCCGCGCTGACGGCCCTTAACGGTAGCGTTTGGCGGCGAAGACGAGGCGAATCGAGCGGCTTAGTTGCCGCCCATCAGTGGCGACGCGTTGATATACGTGGGGCGCGGGGCGCCGGCGGCGACCACGCATTCGGTCTTGAAGCCGAGGGTCCGCCAGCACTGGAGCTCGCCCGGCTGGTAGGCCATGGCCTGGCCATTGGCCTTGTTGCGCTCGACAGCCAGGGTTTCGCCGTAGAGTTTGGCGTAGGTGTCGCACTGCGAGCGCCGCCCGTCGGGCATCATGAATTCCTCGCGGCAGGGGCCAAACAGCATCGTGTTGACCGGCGGCGTGGAGAGGATCAGGCCTGTCAGGGGCAGGATCGTGTTCGGGTGCGCAACCCGACCCGTGCTGGTGTTGAGGTAATCGGCCACCTTCTCGTTGCTGCAGGCCCCGAGCGTGGCGGCAAAGCCCAACAAGATCATGATTCTACGCATTTCGGACTCCTCAGAACGGCTTTTCTAGCCGCCCCGCAGGGTACCATGATGAGCTTGGATTGCTCCTGAGACAAAACATGGTAAATGAATTACGGTTTAAAGATGATCTAAGAGATAATATATGAAAGTGATATATATGTTTTTATTATATAAAACAGATTTAAGATATTATAATATCAATAGTTTATAGATAGATCCCACAATGGCCCGGAAGGTTAACTTTCGTAGGCGGAGTCAAAATTCCTGACAATTGACGGCCGTTATGATTTTATTTACTATGACTGCGGTAAGTTATTGGTATCGCAATATATTGTGCTGATTTTACCAGCTTCCGCTATATCTAGGACTCGGCGGAAGTAAGCAGGGGGCCTCAATGCCGTACGGTGATCTTACCCCGTATCGCGATCCCAATGCCGTGGCGCGCAGTGCGTCCTGGCCGGAGCCGGCGGTCCGTCAGGGCCTGCGCGTCGGGATCGTCTCGCTCGCTCTGGCGACCCTGATGGCGTTTGCCGCCGGCGTCGGCTCGACCGTCGTTTATTTCCAGTCGATCAACGAGGTGCCGCTGGCCGCGCTGCCGTTGATCGAAGCCGATAAGACCCCCAGCCGCGTGCGCCCAGAAGGGCTGGACAGCAACGGCAACCGGCTGATGGCCTCGACCCCGGCACCGGCCAGCTCCGGCCTGCCGTCGCCGATCTCCAGTGCCATGGCCGCCGCGACCGATCCCGCCGTCGATCTGGCACCGCAGGGTATCCCGGCGGCGCCGGAAATCGTCCCGCCGAGCGCCGGCGCCGTCATCGAGCTGGCCCCGGCTGCGGAGCCCGCGGCCCCCGTTGTTGCCGCCCGCAAACCCGAACCCGAAATCGCCCCGACGCCGTCAGCCGAGCAGTTCCGGCTGCAGCTGGCGACCATGCGCTCGGCCGAAGGCGCGCGCCAGGAGATGAGCCGCCTCAATGCCTTGTACGCCAGCCTGACACCGGCGCTGGAGCTCAGCGTGCAGCGCCTCGAGCAGGGCGAGCGCGGCGTGTTCTACCGCGTCCTGTCCGACCCGGTGGGCGAGCGCAGCGACGCTTCCCAGCTGTGCGCCACGATCGCCGAGCGCCGCGGTCAGTGCCGGATCGTCGCCGTGGCCGGCGGCGGCCCGGTCGTCGCCCAGGCGCCGAAACCCATTGTGCCGGCGCCGGTTATCGCCGCCCCGGCGCCTGCACCAACCCCGGTCGCTCCCGCCGCTGTTGCCGCCGCGCCGCCACCGCCGCAAGTCAATCTCGCCGCGCCGGTCATCGCCGCCAAGACGGCCGCCATGGAGACCGCCGCCAACAGCAATGGCGCCAGCGGCGTGCGCGCCCAGCTGGGCTCGATGCGCTCGCCCGAAGGGGCGGCCCGCGAGCTCGCGCGGCTGAAGGAAGTCCACGCCGACGCCCTGACCAGCACCGACCTGTCGGTTTCCAAGATCGATCAAGGTGATCGCGGCGTGTTCTACCGCATCCTGACGGCGCCGCTGCCGGATCGCGCCTCGGCCAGCGAATTCTGCAAGAGCCTGGGACCGCAGCACGGCTGCGTGCTGATCCCGCAGCGCCCCAGCGCCTGAAAGCGATCTAGCGCGCGGCCTGTCGTAGCAGCGCCAGCGCCAGGGCCACCGCCTGGCGGCGGATCGAGGCGCGATTGCCTTTGAAAACCCGGCGTTTGTGAACCGTCTTGCGCCCCGTCCGGGCGCAGCCGAAATGCACCAGCCCGACCGGCTTGCCCGGCGTGGCGCCGCCCGGGCCGGCGATCCCCGTCACCGAGACAGAAAGCTCGACCCGGGCCCGGCGGCGGGCGCCTTCGGCCATCTCGCGGGCGACGATTTCGCTGACCGCGCCGTGCTTTGCCAGCGAAGCCTGACGCACGCCGAGAAGCTCGTGCTTGGCGGCATTGGAATAGGTGACGAAGCCGCGCTCGACGACGTCCGACGAGCCCGCGATCTCGGTCAGCACGCCGGCGATCAGCCCGCCGGTGCAGGATTCGGCCGTGGCCAGCCGCAGGCCCCGCCGCCGACAGGCCCGAAGAACCCTGCCGGCCTCAGCCGCCAAGTCGCGCCAGGAAGAATTCACCACCAAGCTCCATGACGAGGAAACCGACGAGACCTGCATAAAGCCCGGCCACCAGGTCGTCGAGCATGACGCCGAGGCCGCCATGGACATGGGCATCGGCCCAGTTGGCCGGAAACGGCTTCACGATATCCGCCGCCCGGAACAGGAAGAAGGCGATCGCCCAGGCCCACCAGGTGAAGGGCACGAAGAGCAGGGTGAGGAGCATCCCGGCCACCTCGTCGATCACGATATAGCCGGGGTCGCGGACGTCACCACCGGCCACCAGCCGTTCCGAGGCCCAGATGCCGATGAGGCTGACTGCCGCCGTCGCAGCCAGTAGACCCCACCAGCCGCCGGCCGCCACGGCCAGCCAGGCGAGGGGCAGGGCGGCCAGCGATCCCCAGGTGCCCGAGGCCATCGGTGCCAGGCCGACCCCGAACCAGGTGACGATCAGCGTCTCGGGACGGCTGAGCGGCCAGTCCGGCGGCAGCGATCCGGGTCTGAGCTTGAGCTTCATGTCGGCGGCGGAATCCGCACGGTCGCCGTCGCCTGGGCGGCGATGCCCTCGCGCCGGCCGGTGAAGCCAAGCCCTTCGGTGGTCGTTGCTTTGACCGAGCAGCGGCCGGGCTCGATGCCCAGGATCTCGGCCAGCCGCCGCACCATCGCCTCGCGGTGGGGACTGACCTTGGGCGCCTCGCAGATCAGGGTGACGTCGACATTGACGATCCGCCCGCCCGCCTGGCGCACCAGCGCCGCCGCGTGGGCCAAGAAGGGGGCTGAGTCGGCGCCCCGCCAGCGCGCCTCGCCGGGCGGGAAGTGCTGCCCGATATCGCCCGCCCCGATGGCCCCGAGCAGCGCATCGGTCAGGGCGTGCAGGCCGACATCGGCATCGGAATGGCCCTCGAGCGCCCGGCTGTGCGGCACCTTCACGCCGCACAGCATGACGGCATTGCCGGCGGCAAAGCGATGGACGTCGTAGCCCTGGCCGACCCGCATTTCGAGCGCCGCCTCGGCCAGCCGCGCGGCGCGCCGCAGGTCGTCCTCGGTGGTGATCTTGGTGTTGTCCTCGCTGCCGGTGACGAGCATTACCCCTAGTCCGGCGGCGGCCGCTACCTCGGCATCATCCAGAAGGTCGCGTCCGGCAGCACTGCGGTGAGCTGCCAAAATTTCCTCAAAATGGAAGCCTTGCGGGGTTTGGGCACGCCAAAGGCCGTGCCGCTCTATGCTACCGGCGACGAGGCCACCGAGCGGGCTCGTGTCGCTCGCCCGCTTGAGCGCGTCCACGACGGGCAGAGCGGCAATTGCGCCCATGCCCTTGTGCATCGCAAGGCCGTCGAGAACGCCTTTAATGATTGAAGCGCTGACGAAGGGGCGCGCCCCGTCGTGAATGAGCACCTGCGCCGGCGCGATTTCGGCAAGACTTTCCAGGCCGAGGCGCACGGATTCCTGCCGGCTAGCGCCGCCGTTCACCGGCGGCAGCAGATCGAAGCCCGCCGCAGCTTCGTCATAGAGGGCACGGTCGGCGGGATGAATCACGGCGCGCACCGCCGTGATTCGCGGATGATCGCGAAAAGCTGCAAGGCTGTGGCGCAGCACGGGCACGCCACCCAGGTCGCGGTACTGCTTGGGCACCTCGCCGCCGAAACGCGTGCCGCGGCCCGCCGCGACGATGAGCGCGATGCAGCCGGTCATTGTCTCGACGCCTTGGCTCCGGCATCCTGCCGGCGCGCAGCGTCATCAGTCGGGGGAAGTGGCATGGTCGCGTATATCGTGGTCGATTGCGAGGTTCTCGATCCGGCCAAGTACGAGGAATACAAGAAACTGGCGCCCGAGGCGATTGCCAAGCACGGGGGCAAGTACCTGGCGCGCGGCGGGCAGACGGCGATGCTCGAGGGCGACTGGCGGCCGAACCGCATCGTCATCCTTGAATTTCCGACGCTCGAAGCGGCACGGCGCTTCTATACCTCGGTCGAATACACGGCGGCGCGCCGGGCCCGGGCGGGGGCCGCGAAAATGGAGATTATCGCCGTGGAGGGAGTCTGAGCCCGGCGGATGAAGATCAGCCGTAGAGGGTCTTCGCCAGGAAATCGCTGGTGCGCTTGTTGGCGATGCGCGCGTTCTCGGCGTTGAAGTTCTTGCCGCCCTCGCGCGCGAAGGCGTGGTTCATGCCGGGATACTTGTGCAGCGTCATCAGCGGATTCTTGCCGAGCACCACCTGGATCTTGTCCTGCACGTCGTGGGGCACGAACTGATCTTCCTCCGCGATATGCAGCATCAGCGGCTTCTTGATCTTGGAGGCCTCGTTGAGCGCCGCGTCGAGCGCCACGGGATAGAAGCCGACCGAGATGTCGATCGTCGTGCGGGCCGACATCAGGTAGGCGAGCTTGCCGCCGAGGCAGTAGCCGACGGCGCCGACCTTGCCCGAGCAGCCGGGTGTGCGGCGCAACTCGTCCATGGTCGAGCCGAGATCCTCGACGCCCTTGTTCTGATCGAAGCGCTGGAACAGCGAGAAGGCGAGGTCCCATTCCTGCTGGGTCTTGTCGGTGATCTGGATGCCCGGCTTGATACGCCAGAAGAGATCCGGGCAGAGCACGACGTAGCCCTGCTTGGCGTAGTCGTCGGCCAGCCGGCGCATCACGTCGTTGACGCCGAAGATTTCCTGGATCAAGACGATGCCCGGCATGTTCTTGACGCCAGGGGGCGGGGCCTGCGGACGGGCCAAATAGGCTTTGAACGTGCCGCCGAATTTTCCTTTGACCGTGACCTCGGGCATCCGACCCTCGAAAATTTTAGCTAATTCGTTGAATCTACAAGGAAACAGAGCATAATAATCAACTGCAATGAAAGCAATGCACTAAAAGTTATGAACATATCCACAGGCTTATCCACCTGTATGGGGGCCGCCGGCCGCGGTTCCTCGGGGCTATAGTCCGCCGATGTCGACCTCCCTTTTGCTGAGCGTGGTGGCCCTGGCGGCGCTGGTCCCGGCCGCGGTGGCCCCCCAGGTGCGCGCCGGTGGCGGGACCGGCGGCGCGACAGACAGTCCACAGGGTGCGCTGTTCTGGGTGCTGCTGGCCGTGGCGATCGCCGGGCCGCTGCTCTGGGTGGTCGTCCAGCTCGGCCATAGCTGGCGTACGGGCCTCGCCGCCGCCCTCTGGCTGTCGGTCGCCGTCAGCCTGCTGCTCTTTGCCCTCGTCGCCGCGACCCAGCGCGCCGCCTGGCGCCTGGCGCCCCTGCTGCTCTGCTATCTCTTTCTGCTCGGCGTGCTGGCCACCATCTGGCAGCACGCGCCGGAACGGCCGATACCCGGCGATCCGCCGCCGGCCTGGCTGCAGGCGCATATCCTGGTGGCGGTCGCGGCCTATGGCCTGCTGACCCTGGCCGCCGTCGCCGGCGCCGCGGTCTTCCTGCAGGAGCGGGCGCTGAAGCTCAAGCGGACCTCGCGCTTCTCCCATCAATTGCCATCGGTGGCGGAAGGAGAGCGGCTGCAGGCCCGGCTGCTGATGGCCAGCGAGGTCGTGCTGGCGGTGGCGCTGATCACCGGCATGACCATCGAATGGATCGAGCGCCGGACGCTGCTGCGCCTCGATCACAAGACGGTCCTCTCGCTGCTCACCTTCGGCGTGATCGCGCTGCTGATGTATCTCCACTATCGCGGCGGCATCAGCGGGCGGCGGGCCGCGCGCTACGTCCTCTTCGCCTACCTCCTGCTGACGCTGGCGTATCCCGGGGTGAAGTTCGTCACGGACGTGGTGATCGGCAGCGCCTGATCGCCGATTTTCCGGTATTAATAGCATCACGTTCAATGGATTCTGCGACGCTCGCGATGACCCATGCCCGCCGCTATTTCGAAGAGGCCGCCGCCATCCTCCAGCAGCTCGACGCGGCGGCGGTGGACCGCCTGGCCGGCGAGCTCGCGGCCCTGCGTGAGCGGGGCGGCCGGCTGTTCCTGCTCGGTGTCGGCGGCAGCGCCGCCAATTGCAGCCATGCGGTGAACGACTTCCGCAAGCTGTGCGGCATCGAAGCCTATACGCCGGTCGACAATGTCTCCGAGCTCACGGCCCGGACCAACGACGAGGGCTGGGATTCGGTTTTCTCGGAATGGCTGAAGGTCAGCAAGGCCAACGCCAAGGACGCGATCTTCGTCTTCTCGGTCGGCGGCGGCGATGCCGAGCGCAACGTCAGCCCGAACCTGGTCAAAGGCATCCAGGAGGCCAAGGCCCGCGGCCTCAAGGTTTTCGGCGTGGTCGGCCGCGACGGCGGCTACACGCGCAAGGCCGGCGACACCGTGATCGTCGTGCCGACCGTCGAGGCCAGTCGCGTGACGCCGCATACCGAGGCGTTTCACGCCGTCGTCTGGCATTGCCTCGTCTCGCACCCGGCGCTGCAGATCGTGGCAACGAAGTGGGAAAGCGTCGCGCGCCCGGTCCCCGCGCGATGAGCCGCGCCGCCGTGTTCCTCGACCGCGACGGCGTGCTCAACCGGGCCGTGGTGCGCGACGGCAAACCCTATCCGCCGCAGACGCTGGACGAGTTTGAGATCCTGCCGGGCGTCGAGGCCGCCGCCCGACGGCTGAAGGAAGAAGGCTTCACCCTGGTCCTCGCCACCAACCAGCCGGATGTCGCCAAGGGCATCCAGACGCGCGACACCATCGAGACGATGCACGATCACCTGCGCGCCCGCGTGCCGCTCGACGCGATCAAGGTCTGCTGGTGCGTCGAAGGTCCGGCCTGCGACTGCTACAAGCCGAAGGCCGGCATGCTGATCGAGGCGGCGGCTGAACTCGATCTCGACCTGTCGCGCAGCTACATGGTCGGCGACCGCTGGCGCGACGTCGGCGCCGGCCGCAGCGCCGGCTGCTTCACGATATTCATCGACCGCGGCTACGACGAAGCCCTGCGCGACAGGCCGGATGCGGTGTGTGCCGATCTCGGCGAGGCTGCTTCCCTGATCCTGGCCCGCAATCATTCGACCCTGATGAACGCGGCGACCGCGCAGCAAAAAGGCGCGCCGCCATGAGGAGCAGTGACTTGAAGATCAAGCTTTTTGCCGACGGCGCCGATCTCGCCGGCATGAAGGCGATGTATGCCAACCCGGCGATCAAGGGTTTCACCACCAATCCGACGCTGATGCGCAAGGCCGGGATCGCCGACTACAAGGCCTTCGCGCTCGAGGTGCTGAAGGCGATCCCGGATCGCCCGGTGTCATTCGAGGTCTTCGCCGACGACCTTGGCGAGATGGCGGTGCAGGCGCGCGAGATCGCGACCTGGGGCCGCAACGTCAACGTCAAGATCCCGGTGACCAACTCCCAGCGCGTGTTCTGCGGGCCGGTGATCCGCGAGCTTTCGGCGGCTGGCATCCAGGTCAACGTCACCGCCGTGTTCACGCCCGAGCAGGTCAGGGGTATCGCCGAATGCCTGTCGCGCGACACGCCGGCCATCGTCTCGGTCTTCGCCGGCCGTATCGCCGATACCGGTCGCGACCCGATCCCGGTGCTGAAGGAATGCGGCCGCCTGCTGGCCGGCCGGCCCAGGGCCGAGCTGCTCTGGGCGAGCCCGCGCGAGGTGCTCAACGTGGTCCATGCCGAGGAGGCGGGCTGCCACATCATCACCGCGACCAACGATATCCTGGCGAAGCTCGGCCTGTTCGGTAAGGATCTGGCCGACTACTCGCTGGAGACGGTGCAGATGTTCTACAAGGACGCCGCTGCGGCCGGATACAGCATCGCAGCGTCCGCCGCCAAGAAGGCGTCCTGAGCCCGACACCTGCCACAAGAAGAACAAGACGGAGTTCGAGTTGGCTTCCCCGGAATTGCGCAATGTCCTGATAACGGGCGGTGCCGGCTACGTCGGCACGCGGCTGACGCCCCAGCTGCTGGCCGCCGGCTACAACGTCACCGTCTACGATGCGATGTATTTCGGCTGCGAGCTCAAGCCGCAGGCGCGGCTCAAGCTCGTTGAAGGGGATATCCGCGACACCGCCCGGTTGCGCGAGCAGCTGTGGGGCGTGGACGCGGTCATCCATCTCGCCTGCATCTCCAACGATCCGAGCTTCGAGCTCGACGAAGCCCTGTCGAAGACGATCAACTTCGACTGCTTCGAGCCGCTGGTCGTGGCGGCAAAGGAGCAGGGGGTGCGGCGATTCATCTACGCCTCCTCGAGCTCGGTCTACGGCGTGTCCGACGAGCCGGAAGTGCGCGAGGACCATCCGCTGCTGCCGATCACGCTCTACAACAAGTTCAAGGGCCTGTGCGAGCCGCTGCTGTTCAAGCACCAGGCGCCGGACTTCACCTGCGTGACCATCCGCCCCGCGACGGTCTGCGGCTTCAGCCCGCGCATGCGCCTCGACCTCAGCGTCAACATCCTGACCAACCACGCGGTCAATGCCGGCAAGATCACGGTCTACGGCGGCCAGCAGAAGCGCCCGAACCTGCACATCCAGGATATGTGCGATCTCTACCAGCTGCTGCTCGGGATCGAGGATTCCAGGATCGCCGGGCAGACCTTCAACGCGGGCTATCAGAACCAGACGATCATGGAGATCGCCCAGGCGGTGAAGCGCGTGGTCCAGGAGGAGTTTCCCGAGCGCGGCGAGATCGAGATCGTCACCACGCCGACCAACGACATCCGCTCCTATCACATCAATTCCGACAAGATTACGGCCACCATCGGCTTCAAGCCCAAGCGCGGGATCGAGGACGCGGCGCGCGAGCTGTGCCGCGCGATGAAGGACGGCAAGCTGCCGGGCAGCCTGGACGACGACCGCTACTCGAACGTCAAGGTGCTCCGGCGCCGGAAGATCGCCTGATGCCTCTTTATGACCGGCTCACGCGCAGCCGCCACGCCAACCCTACGCGTTCGCCGGCAGGCACGCCTCCGCGTGCCTGGGCGACTCACGGCTGGCGCCTGTGAGCAATAGGCCAATGGCGGTGGTCACCGGGGGGGCGGGCTTCATCGGCAGCCACATGACCGATCTGCTGGTGGATCGCGGCTTCGCGGTGCGGGTCATCGACAGCCTGGTGGGCGGGCGCGAGGCCAATCTCAAGCAGCATGCCGCCAATCCGGACGTCGCCTTCGAGCGGCGCGACATCCGTGGCCTGGCGCCGGATGACACGCTGTTCGCCGGCGCCCGGTACGTGTTCCACTACGCCGGTATCGGCGACATCGTGCCCTCGATCGAGCGGCCCAGCGAATACATGTCGACCAACGTCCAGGGCACCGTCGCGGTGCTCGAGGCGGCGCGGCACGCCAAGGTGCAGAAGCTCGTCTACTCCGCGTCCTCGTCGTGTTACGGCCTCGCCGCCACGCCGACGCGCGAGGACCATCCTATTGCTCCCCAGTATCCGTATGCGCTTTCGAAATACCAGGGCGAGCAGGCGATGTTCCACTGGGGCCAGGTCTACAGGCTGCCGGTGAACTCGGTGCGTATCTTCAATGCCTACGGCACGCGTTCGCGCACCTCGGGCGCCTACGGCGCCGTGTTCGGCGTCTTCCTGCGCCAGAAGCTGGCCGGCACGCCCTTCACCGTCGTCGGCGACGGCACGCAGCGCCGCGACTTCGTCTATGCCACCGATGTCGCCGCGGCCTTCTTCGCCGCCGCCGATACGCCGATGACCAACCAGGTCTGGAATCTCGGCTCCGGCAATCCGCAATCGGTCAACCGCCTGGTCGAGCTGCTCGGCGGGGAGCGGGTGACCATCCCCAAGCGGCCGGGCGAGCCGGACGTGACATGGGCGGATATCGGCAAACTCCAGCGGGAGCTTGGCTGGTCGCCCAAGGTGTCCTTCGAGGAAGGGGTTGCCAAGATCGTCGCGGAAATCGATTACTGGCGGGAGGCTCCGTTGTGGACGCCCGAGTCGATTGCCCAGGCGACCGATACCTGGTTTCGCATGCTGTCCACCGGCCCCCGCGGCTGAGCAGAGCGGTTCATGATCGACGAGAAGCTCAAGAGCAAGATCAAGACGGCGGCGGAGGTCGCGGCGATCCTCGGGCCGCGGCCGCGCGAGCGCAAGGTGATCATGTGCCACGGCACATTCGACATCGTGCATCCGGGACATCTGCGGCATCTGATGTTCGCCAAGAGCAAGGCGGACACCTTGGTCGTCAGCCTGACCAGCGACGCGCATATCCAGAAGGCGAATTTCCGGCCCTTCGTGCCGGAGCAGCTGCGGGCGATCAACCTGGCGGCCTTCGAGATGGTCGATTTCGTGATCATCGACCCGGAGCCCAAGCCGCTCGCCAACCTGGCGGTCGTCGAGCCCGATTTCTTCGCCAAGGGCTACGAGTACGGCGGCGACGGCAAGATCGATCCGCGGACCCAGGAGGAGATCGACGTCCTCAGCGGCTACGGCGGGGAGATCATCTTCACCCCGGGCGACATCGTCTTCTCGTCCTCGTCGATCATCGAGGGCACGCCGCCCAACCTGTCGATCGAGAAGCTCCTGACCCTGCTCGACGCCGAGGGCCTGACGCTGGCTGATCTGCGCGGCGCGCTCGACAAGTTCAAGGGCCTCGCCGTCCATGTCGTCGGCGACACGATCGTCGACGGCTACACCCACACGACGCTGATCGGCGGCAACACCAAGACGCCGACCTTCTCGGTCCGCTTCGACCGGCAGACGAACTATGTCGGCGGGGCGGGGATCGTCGCCAAGCATCTCAAGGCGGCGGGCGCCGAGGTCGTGTTCACCACGGTGCTGGGCGACGATCCGCTCAGGGATTTCGTGCTCAAGGATCTCAAGGCCGCGGGCGTGCGGGTCAATGCGATCATCGACCGCACCCGGCCGACCACCCACAAGAACGCCTTCATCGCCGGCGGCTACCGCCTGCTCAAGGTCGACACGCTGGACAACCGCGCCATCGGCGGCCGCGTCTTCGACCAGGTGCGCGAGAAGGTGGCGCAGGACAAGAGCAAGGTCGTCGTCTTCAGCGATTTCCGCCACGGCGTCTTCAACCGCAACACCATTCCGGCGCTGATCGCGGCGATTCCCAAGGGCGCCTATCGCGTCGCCGACAGCCAGGTCGCCACCCGCTGGGGCAACATCCTCGAATTCAAGGGCTTCGACCTGATCACGCCGAACGAGCGCGAGGCGCGCTTTTCGCTCGGCGACCAGGATTCGGTGGTCCGCCCGCTGGCCCTCAAGCTCTACGAGCAGGCCCAGTGCAAGACGCTGATGCTCAAGCTCGGCGAGCGCGGCATGATCACCTACCGCTCGCTGCCCAAGGCCGAGCGCGACGTGCGCGCCTTCTTCGTCGTCGACAGCTTCGCCGACCGGGTGGTCGACGCCATCGGCTCCGGCGACGCGCTGCTCTCCTACGCCACCCTGACCATGGCGGCGACCGGCAACGAGGTCATGGCGGCGGTCCTCGGCTCGATGGCCGCCGCCGTCGAGTGCGAGGTCGACGGCAACGTGCCGGTGAAGCCGAGCGACGTGCTGGCGAAGCTCGAGCGCGCCGAAAAACTGATCAACTACGGCTAGGCCGGCGATGCGGGTGGTGGTCATCGGCTACGGCGTCCAGGGTCGCAAACGCGCCCTTGTCGCCGGCGGCGATCTCGTGGCGACGGTCGACCCCCAGGCCGGCGAGGCCAGCCACCGGCGGCTCGCCGACGTTCCCGACGGAACCTACGACGCCGCCCTGGTCTGTACGCCCGACGCGGCGAAGCCGGCCCTGCTCGCGGAACTGCTGGCGCGCGGCAAGCATGTGCTGGTCGAAAAGCCGCTGCTGGCCGGAGAGGCGGAGCTGCAGCGTCTGGCCGATCTGGCGGCCAAGCACCGGGTGGTCTGCTACACGGCCTACAACCATCGCTTCGAGCCGCATTGGGCGCGGCTGGCCGCGGTCCTGCGCGAGGGCGGCCTAGGCCGGATCTATCACGCGCGGCTGTTCTACGGGAACGGCACGGCGCGGCAGGTGCGGGACTCCCCGTGGCGCGACAGCGGCTCGGGTGTCATCCACGATCTCGGCTCGCATCTCCTCGATCTCTGCCGCTTCTGGTTTCCCGATATCGCCGGCGGCGTCCGGCTGCTGGCCGCGCACCGGTTCGAGAACCGCGCGCCCGATCACGCGATTTTCACGCTTGACGGTCCGCCCTTCGTCGAAGCCGAGGTCAGTCTCCTAAGTTGGCGGAACGATTTCACCGCCGACGTGTTCGGTGAGCGTGGCAGTGGGCATATCCGATCGCTGTGCAAGTGGGGTCCCAGTACCATCACCCTGCGGACGCGCGTCCTGCCGAGCGGCCGGCCGCTGGAGGAGGGGGATACCCTTACCCAGGACGACCCGACCTGGGCAGCCGAGTACGCTCATTTCCAGGCGCTATGTGCCGCCGGCGGGCCGTCGAGCTTCGCCAACGACATCTGGATCGGCCGGGCGCTGGCCGAGCTGGCCGGGAAGGCCACGATTGGAGAGAAGGGGGCATGAGCGATAAGCCGCTCACCGTCGGCTTCGCCGGGCTGACCCATCTCGGCATCGTCTCGTCGGCCGCGGCGGCCGCCAAGGGCGTCAAGGTCTGCGCCTACGACCGCACCATGACGCAGGTCGCGGCGCTGAAACGCGGCGAGCTGCCGGTCCATGAGCCCGGCCTGCCGGAGTTGGTGAAGGAGCACGCCGAGCGGCTGACCTATACCTCGACGGCGGCCGACCTCGCCCATTGCGACGTCATCTACGTCTGCCCGGACGTGCCGACCGACGACAAAGGCCGCAGCGACCTCTCGTCCCTCAAGCCGTTGCTCGACGATGTCGCGGCCGCTGCCCGCAAGGAAGCCGTGCTCGTCGTACTCAGCCAGGTGCCGCCGGGCTTTACCCGGAAGAACGCCCCCCAGGGCCGGCCGGTCTATTACCAGGTCGAGACGCTGATCTTCGGCCAGGCGGTCGAGCGGGCGCTCAAGCCCGAGCGCATCATCATCGGCTGCGCCGATCCGGCGGCACCGCTGCCGCCGGCCCTCGCCACCTATCTCGGCCTGTTCGGCTGCCCGATCCTGCCGATGCGCTACGAGAGCGCCGAGCTCGCCAAGATCACCATCAACCTGTTCCTGGCCTCCTCGGTGAGCACCACCAACATGGTCGCCGAGCTGTGCGAGAAGCTGGGCGCCGACTGGTCGGAGATCGCGCCGGCCCTGAAACTCGACCGGCGCATCGGGCCGCATGCCTATCTCGCACCCGGGCTGGGGATTGCCGGCGGCAATCTCGAGCGCGACCTCGCCACGGCGCAGCAACTGGCCGAGGCCAATGACACCGATGCCGGCGTGGTCGCGGCCTGGCTGGGCAACAGCCGGCGGCGGCGCGACTGGGCGCTGCAGAAGCTGGAGGAGCTGGTCCTCGCCAAGCAGCCCGATGCGCGCCTGGCGCTGCTCGGCCTGGCCTACAAGCAGGACACGAAGTCGACCCGCAACTCGGCGGCGCTGGCGCTGCTGACGGCGCTGCCGAAACTGAAGATCCGCGCCTTCGATCCGCAGGTACAGGTGGATCCATCCTTCCACCCGGCGCTCGAGCAGGCGAGCGACGCGCTCGATGCCTGCACGGGTGCCGATGCGCTGCTGGTCATGACGCCCTGGCCGGAGTTCGGCAAGCTCGATCCGGTGGCCATCGCCCAGAGCCTGCGCGGCAAGCTGGTCATCGACCCTTACGGCGTGCTTGATGCGTCGGCCTGCAAGCGCGCCGGCCTGGCGCATTACGTGCTCGGCCGCGGCGCGGCCTGAGCGGCGCAACTGGTCAGATGAAGTTGATGTGCGCCGGCGGCGTGATGGTCGGCTGGCGCAGGTTGATCTCGCCCTTGACGTGGGCGTCGAGCGCCTCGTTCACCTTGTGCTGCAGGCAGAGCGTGCCGCACATGTTCTGGGCGTTGAACTCGGGCGAGGCGAGGTAGTTCATCACTTCCCAGTAATGCTCGCTTTCCCAGATGTCGCGGAAGCGCGTTTCGCAGATGTTGCCGAGGTGGAATTTCTTGTAGCGCTCGTTGAAGAACTGGCTGCAGGTGGTCACCAGGCCGGTGCCGGAGAGCTGCAGGAAGAAGGGCGGGCCGTAGCAGCGCTGGTAGGTGCGCTGGCCGTTGGCCTTGATCTTCGACCATTTGACGACGACCTTGTACTCGTCATCGGAATAGCTCTCGGCTTCCTTGAGCTGGTCCTCGAGCTTGGCGTAGCCGGCATAGTCGACGCCCAGCGCGCCGTCCTCGTTGTCGCTGCAATGCTTGAGCACGACGTAATCGGGGCGCAGCTCCTTGCCGAGCCTGGCCAGCGGGATGATCTGGTCCTCGTATTCGGGCATCACGACCATCTGCATGCCGATGGTCACGTCGAGCTTGTTGCGCCGCTTGATCTCGACCATGTCGCGGATGTTCTGGCAGACGCGCTCGAACCACTCTTCCTTGACGCCCATGATCTCGGCGTAGCGCTTGGGCTCGCCAGCCGAGAAGTTGACGCGCAGGTAGGTGAGGTGGGGCAGGAGCTGCTCGGCCCGGCGCTTGGTCAGCAGGAAGCCGTTGGTCGCCGTGGCCATGGTGATGCCGAGCTCGCTGCCGCGGGTGATGCAGTCCACGTAGAGCGGCGAGATCGAGCTTTCGCCGTCACCGACCAGGCTGATGCCGCGCACGCCGATCTCGGCGGCGTCCTCGAGGAACGAATTGACGATGCCCTTGTCCATCGTCCGGCGCTCGTTCTCCTGCAGCATGGCGTAGCAGAAGTGGCAGCCGTAGTTGCACGAGCGGGTCAGCGCGATATCGACGGTGATCGGGGCGATGCGCTCGCCGCGTTCCCACGCCTCCACGCGATCCATGTGCCATTGGATCTTCGTACCGTCGAGGATCAGCTCGGGGGAAACAGGCATCGGGACTCTTGAGCGAGTGGAGGGGGCTTTGTAGCAGCATTATATACCCAAATGGTAGGTTGCTTACGCGGCAGGTGACGGCCCGCGCGAAATCGCGTTAGCCTGACACCCCGCCCCGCAGAGTCGCTCATGCCGCCATCCCCGCCGGTTTACCGTCCGCAAGGCCGCCGCCGAGACGCGGAGCCGGGGCTGTGAAGCGGGTTTTCATCCCGTTCGACCTGCCGTCGTTCGAATACATCAATTCCAACCACCCGCTGCCGGCCAGCCTGATCGAGCCGCGCTACGACGGTATCGAGTTCGTGCGCGCCGGGCCGCCGTCCGACCTGCCGGTGGGCGGTGCGGGCGTCTTCCGGCAGGCCGGCGAGCTTGCCGCGCAGCTCGAGCCGCATCGCTCCCGCATGGTCGGCTTCGATGCCCGGGTCTTCGAGTTCATGCTCAGCCGCGACCTCGGCTCGCAGGCGCGAACCGACACGACCGCCGATCTCGCCTATTTCCACACCGCGCCGATGCATTTCAACCAGATGCCCTGGTTCATGCATCTCGAGAACGTCACTCCGCTCTTCCACCCCATGCTGGCCCAGGGCGACAGCCAGCAGATCGGGCTGCGCGACATCCCTGGCTACTGGTTCGTGCGCACGATGCTTGAATCGCCGCGCTGTCGCGGGCTGTTCACCAACCTCGCCCTGACCAAGGCGCAGGTCGAGCGCATCTTCGACAGCGAGGCCATCGCCCGCAAGACGCACCATGTCCGCGCCGGGCCGTATTTCACGCCCGCCGAGGATGCGAAGATCAGCGCCGCGGTCGAAGCCAAGCGCACGAAGGAGGAGGTGGATATCCTGTTCACCAACTCCTGGCACCAGCGCTGGCCCAATTTCTTCCTGCGCGGCGGGCCCGAGCTCGTCGTCGGCTTCCTGTCGATGGTCGAGCAGTTTCCCAACGCGCGCCTGACCTTGCGCACGGTATGGCCCGACATCCTTCAGGGCTCGGAGATCGAGAAGCGGGTGCGCAGCCACCCGCGCATCACGCTGGTCGAGCACAAGCTGTCGGATGAGGAGATGCTCGAGCTTTATATGCGCGCCGATGTCTTCGCCCTCGACGCCGCCAGCCTGCATTCGGTCTCGGTCCTGCGGGCGATGTATTGCGGGGCGACCTGTATCGTCTCGGACGCGCCCGGCTACGAGGAGTACCTGACGGACGGCGAGTCGGGCATCGTCATGCCCGGGCGGCGCGCCGCGGTCTACTCCGAGGATCCGGTATCGGGCTGGATCCGCGATGACTTCAAGCCGATGTACAGCATGGACAACACCCGGGTGAAGCTCATGGCGGACCTGCTCTCGGCGCTCTGCGGCAATGCGACGATGCGCCGCACGCTCGGCATGAACGCCCGCCGCAGCGTCATGGAGCGCAACAGCTTCGCCGGCTGGCAACGCGGCTTTGAAACCCTGCTGCGCTCTGCCCTCGATACCCCCCGTGAACGGACCTGAACGCCGATGAAATTCAATCCCGCCCCGATCGCCGGGGTCTTCACCATCGACCTGCAGCCGATCGCCGACGAGCGCGGCTTCTTCTCGCGGGTGTTCTGCACCGAGGAGTTCAAGGCGCACGGCCTGGAACCGGTCGTCATGCAAATGAACAACTCGTTCAACCGGGACCAGGGGACCTTGCGTGGACTGCATTACCAGCTGGCCCCGGCGGCCGAGGTCAAGATCGTGCGCTGCACGGCCGGAGCGCTATGGGATGTGGTGCTCGATATGCGCGAGGGCTCGCCGACCTTCGGCCAGTATTTCGGCGCCGACCTGACGGCCGAGAACCGGCGGATGATGTACATCCCGCGCGGTTTCGCGCACGGCATCTTCACCCTCGCGCCGAATACCGAGGCGATTTACCTCGTCTCGCATCCCTATACGCCGGCGGCGGAGCGCGGCGTGCGCTGGGACGATCCGAAATTCGCCATCCGCTGGCCCGGCAAACCGGTGGTGATCTCGGAAAAGGACCAGAAGCACCCGTCTTTCGACCCGGCCATCCACCTGCGCTAGGCCAGCCGCGGCGGTGACGGGTCTAGCGCCGCTCCGCGGTCATCTCGGGACCGAAGCCGGTAAAGATGAACGACATGAGGTGGTGCGAGGAGACGAAGGGCTCGAAATTGAGCTCCGGGTTCGCCTCGCGAAACTCGCGCCAGGCCCGCCGCTGGCCGCGCGCGGGGCTGTTGAAGTAGCAGGTCCAGTCGTCGAAGGCGACGACGGTTCCCAGCTGCAGGAACGGCGGCAGGAACTTCAGCACCGGCACGGTCGATTCATAGAGATCGCAATCGATGTAGATGATCGAGGCGCGGCGCGGCAGCAGCTGGCGCTGCAGCTCCGGAGTCAGCGAGCGGTCGTAGAAGCCCTTGACGGTCTTGAGGCGGGGCCGCGGCATGCCGGCGCCGACCACGATGTCGACGAAAGCCTGCTCGCCCATGCTGAAATCGCCGGCCTTCCAGCCGGGATGGGCGTCGACCGGGTCCGGCTCGGGCAGACCCTCGAAGGAATCAAAGGCGACATAGGTGAAGTTGAAGTTGTGCCGCGTGTGCCGCCAGCAGAAGCGCATCGTGCGCCCCTTGTAGCTGCCGAACTCGAAGTAGTAGCCGTTGGCCAGACGCTCTTCGAAGTTCGTATAAAGAAAATGGGTGGCGGAGAGATAGAATTTCTCGCGGCTGCCGAGATCGAACGGCTGGTACTCGGTCTCGAACCAGATGTCTTTTTCGCTTTTCGCCATATCCGGGCTTTCCGTGACGGAGGCATTCGCGCGGGCAGGGGAATCGGGCCACGTGCGACCCCCTCAGAATAGCATGCGCGGTCTCGGCTGGACCAAGGCGGCGAAGCAGGACAATATCGGATGCGTCGCCTGATTCTTGGATTCCGGGGCCATGAAGATCAACATCTGCGTGCCGGCCAACGACGTCTCCTGCTATCGCATCCTGTTGCTGCTCTACTACCACGCGCTGTCGAGCCTCGGGCACACGGTCATCTTCTCCCACGGGCAGGTGCTGAACGGGTATTTCAACCTGTTCATCCAGCACACGCTGTTCGACGAGAACCAGCTCAACGCGCTGCGCGCCGGGAACATCAGCTTCGGCTATGCGAGCACGGAGAACCTGAGCGCCACGGGGTTTGCCCATCGCCCCTTCCACAACGAAGCGGAGAAGCAGCACTGGCATAACTTCGCGCGCTCGTGCCGCGTCGTCTTCTGCCACTACCTGGACGAGTTCGAAGTGTATTCGGAGCTCACCGACAAGGCGGTCTATACGCCCTTCGGCTTCCACGAAAAGATCCAGGAGCTTTCTCCGGCCGATGAGAAGCTGCTGGATGTCTATTTCTTCGGTTCGGTGGCCAACGAGCCCTTGCGCGCCGAGCAGCTTCAGCGGCTGGCGCAGGCCGGGCTCAGCCTGGCCTATCACGAGATCGGGGCCTCGGATCTCATGCGCAATTCCTTCATCGCGGCGGCCAAGATCAACCTCAATCTCGTCCACCGGCCGAGCTGGCGGCATATCTCCTATCGCGTCCCCTGGCTGGCCAACAACCGCATCTGCCCGGTCTCGACGCGCTGTCTCGACCGGGAGGGGTATTTGAAATACGCCCACACGGTGTCCGCCGAGGAGCTGGTCGAGCGCTGCCGGGCGTATATTGACACCGGGGAATACGCACGCGCCGGCGATGAAGCCTATGAGCGCCTGCGCAACGAGCCCATGACGCGCACGCTCGAACGCGCCTTCGATACGATCCGCATCACGACCTGAGCGGGGAATGGCGATGAACGACGAACAGCGATACCTCTTCGACGTCCAGGGCTATCTGGTCCTCAAGAACGTGTTGTCGCCCGAGGCCGTCAAAGCCTGCAACGCGGCGCTCTCGCGCATCGAGGCGATGCCTGCGGAGCAGTATCCCGATCCGCTGCTGCTGGCCAAGCCGCGCGACAAGACCGAGCTTTACCTGGCGAACATCATCGAGGCGGATCCCGCCTTCTACCCGCTGATCGACGTGCCGGAGGTCGTCGACGTCATCCGGGAAGTCTCGCTGGGCCTGTTCCGGCTCAACCACACCTACGCGATCTATCGCTGGGGCGAGGGCTTCACGCCGCTGCACATGGGGGGCTACCCGCTCCATCCCAAGGCGACCTATTCGAGCCAGAACGGGCAGATGTTCTCGCTGCTGACCAAGGCCGTCTTTCCGATGCTCAATCACGGCACGGAGGACGGCTGTTTCGCCGTCATTCCCGGCTCGCACAAGGCGATCTTCCGCCGGCCGTGGGGCGCTCACCCGGACGAGAATCCGGGGCTTATTCCGCTGCCGGCCGGGCCCGGCGATGCCGTGATCTTCACCGAGGCGCTGGCCCACGGCAGCGTGGTCAACAAATCGGGCCGGCCGCGGCGCACCGTGTACCTCTGCTACAGCGTCGGTTACATGCCGGACTGGACCAAGCTCGGGCTGCATTTCAGCCCCGGCTTCGCCGACAAACTGACCCCGGCCCAGCGCGAGATCGTCCGCCTCAAAGTCGACTGAGCCGGCGGGGCGGGGGCCTGCGCCAGCGCCTGCGGCGGTAGCGAATCACCGCGTCGGCGTAACGTTATGGTAAAATTAACCAATTCCCATATAATTTTAGCTTCCGAATCACCGCGGGTGGCCCGGGGGATCGAATGAACGCGCAGGGACCGATGTTTACTGCCGCCATTTCAGGTCGTTCCGCGCGCTAACCGCCCCAACAGACACGACACGGGCGCGGGGTCGCGTGCCTGATCGATCGAGGCGAGACGACACGATGGCAGAGCGCATCCTGATCACGGGCATTACCGGCTTCGTCGGCTCTCATCTCGCCGATTTCGTCACCGGCCTGGGCAGCAACTACAAGGTCTACGGGACCAAGCGCTGGCACCTGTCGCGCCAGGACCATATCCGCCATCTGCTCGACCGGATCGAGCTGGTCGACTGCGACCTGACCGACGCCATCGGCGTGCGCGCGCTCATGGACAAGGTTCAGCCGGATCGCATCTTCCACTGCGCGGCGGAGAGTTTCGTCAGCCCGTCCTGGCAGAACCCGCACCGCTACATGAACGTCAATTACCACACGACGGTGAACCTGCTGGACTGCCTGCGCGCCGACAAATCGAAGGCGCCGCTGCATCTGCCGGGTTCGGGCGAGGAATACGGCGATATCAGCGAGGCCGAGCTGCCGATCACGCCGGAAACGGTGCTGCGGCCGGTGAACCCCTACGCCGTCACCAAGATCGCCCAGGACCTCATCGGCTACGTCTACTGGGCGTCCTACGGCGTCAACGTCATCCGCACCCGCGCCTTCAATCACGAAGGGCCGCGCCGCGACAAGGTGTTCGGCATCCCGTGGTACGCCTACCAGGTCGCCATGGTCGAGGCCGGCAAGATGCCGCCGCTGCTCAAGGTCGGGCACATCGACGATCGCCGGAATTTCACCCACGTGCTCGACATGGTCGAGGCGTATTGGATCGCCAGCACCAAGTGCAAGCCGGGTGAGCTCTACCTTGTCGGCTCGGAAGCGCCGGAGACGATCTACACCTTCCGCCAGGCGCTGGAGATGCTGATCGGCATGTCGAAGGTCAAGGGCATCCGCCACGAGACCGATCCGCAATATGTCCGGCCGACGCAGGTTCCTCGCCTGATCGCCGATACCAGCAAGTTCCGCAAGGCGACCGGCTGGGAGCCGAAGATCCCGTTCCAGCGCATCCTGTCGGAGACCCTCGACTATTGGCGCATGCGCGTCGCCCAGGGCACGGCGTGAACTGCGCATGACGCGACGGTCATCCATGGCGGGGAGGAGCGGGCGGTGAAAGCCGATCGCAAGACCGCGTTCGCGGCGCGCTCGGCGCTGGCCGCGCCGCATATCCCGCGATGGTCCGCGTCGGCGCCGAAATTCGTCGTGACCGCGGCGCCGCTGCGCATCAGCTTTGCCGGCGGCGGCTCGGACCTGCCGGAATTCTATCGCAGCGATTTTGGCGCCGTGCTCAGCACGACGATCGACAAGTTCATCTACGTCACGGTGAAGCGGCACGGCGCGCTGTTCACCGAGAACTACCGCCTGAACTACTTCTCGAGCGAGCACGTCCAGCGCCTCGACGAGATCGAGAACGCGATCATCCGCGAATGCCTGCGCCTGGTGCCGCTCGACCCGCCGCTCTACATCAGCACGGTCGGCGATCTGCCGGCCTCATCGGGCCTCGGCAGCTCGAGCAGCTTCGCCGTCGGCCTGATCAGCGCGCTGCACGCCATGCGCGGCGAGCGCGCGCCGCCGGTGCGCATCTACGAGGAAGCGGCCGAAGTCGAGATCGAGATCCTGAAGCGGCCGATCGGCAAGCAGGACCACGCGGCCGCGGCCTTCGGCGGCCTCAACTACATCCGCTTCCGCTCGGACGACAGCATCGCCCTCGAGCCGCTCAATCTCGGGCCGCACGAGATCGACCACGTCTTCAAGAATCTGCAGTTCTTCTGGACCGGTATCACGCGCGACGCCGGTCAGATCCTTGCCGAACAGCAGAGCAACACGGCGGGCAAGCTGGTGCCCGATCTCAAGGAGATTCGCGATCAGGCGCACGAGCTGCGCAACCTGATGCGCGATTCTCTGGACATGGAGGCTTTCGGCGGCGTTCTCGACCGCGGCTGGCAACTCAAGCGCGGCCTCGCCACCAATATCACCAACCCGCAGATCGACGCCTGGTACGACGCGGCGCGCGCCGCCGGTGCCTGGGGCGGCAAGCTGATGGGAGCCGGCGGCGGCGGATTCCTGCTCTTCGTGACGCCGCCCGAGTTGCACTCCAAGGTGCGTGCCGCCCTGCGCGGCCTCGAGGAAGTCCCGATCGCCTTCGAGCCGACGGGCGTGCGTCTGCTGCTGCCGCCCGCCAGCGAGTAGGGACGATGTCCCGCGCCATCGCCGAACCGATTCTGGTCACCGGAGCGTCCGGCATTGTCGGCGCCAACCTTGTCCACGAGCTGGTCAAGGGCGGCTACCGGCCGCATGCGCTGATGCGCGAGACGAGCAGCCGGATGCGGCTGGCGCCGGTTGCCGACCGGGTCGGCATCGTCACCAGCGACCTGCTGGAGGCGGAGCACCTGCGCGACGCGGTCGGCGCCCTGGCGCCCCGGACGGTCTTCCATCTGGCCACCAGCATTTTCAATCCGCCGCGCCTGACGTCGGCCGAGCATCTCGAGATCAACACCCTGGGAGCACTCAACCTGCTCGAGGCGCTGCGCGACATGCGCGGCTGCCGGGTCGTGGTCACGAATTCGGCGGCGATCTACGGTGGCGGCCGGCGCATTCCCGAAACGGCGCCGCTGCAGCCGTCGACGGTCTACGGCGCGACCAAGGCGGCCGCCGGGCTTCTGGCGCAGACCTACGCGCGTCTTTACGGGCTGAGCCTGGTCGAGCTGCGGCTGTTCACGACCTATGGGCCGTGGGAGCGTCCGGCGCGTCTGGTGCCCGATGCCATTCTCTCGGCGCTGGGCGGCCGCGATCTTCAGATCAGCGGCGGCACCCAGGAGCGCGATTTCGTCTACAGCGAGGACGCGAGCGAGGCGCTCATGCTGGCCGGCTCGGCCGACGTCGCCTCCGGCTCGGTCTTTAATATCAGCTCCGGCCACGGCATGAAGATCGCCGACATGGCGCGCACCATTCTCGACCTGATGGGCAACCCGGTCGAGCTCAAGATCGGCGCGCGCCAGATGCGGCCGGATGAGATCATGGAAATTTCCGGCGACAACTCGGCGGCCGCCAGCGGCCTTGGCTGGCGTCCCCGGCACGATCTGCGCGCCGGGCTGGAAAAGACCATCGCCTGGTATCGCTCGAACCGCGAACTAGCCCTCCAATTGAGCTGAGTGTCATGACCCAAGCGCCGCGCAATTGCCTTGTCTGCCGGTCAAACCGCGTCGAGCTGTTCCTCGATCTCGGATCGACGACGCTGGCCAACAAATTCCTGGCGCGCGACGAGCTGGGGGGGAAGGAGCCGGCCTATCCGTTGCGTGTCGGCTTCTGCCAGGACTGCGGCCATGTGCAGCTCCTCGATGCGGTGCCGCCGACCGCCATGTTCGACGACTATCTCTACATCTCCTCGGCCTCGGACACGCTGAAGGGCCATCTGACGGGCCTCGCCGATACCGTTGTCGAGCGCCGCAAGCTGCCGAAGGGGTCTTTCGTCGTCGATATCGGCTCGAATGACGGCACCCTGCTGTCGGGCTACAAGCGCCACGGCATGAAGATGCTGGGCGTCGATCCGGCGGCCAACCTGGCCGAGCGCGCGCGCGCCATCGGGGTCGAGACGCTGACCGCCTATTTCGGGCCGGAGACGGCGCGCAAGGTGCGCGAGACGCACGGCGTTGCAGCGGCGATCACGGCGACCAACGTGTTCCCGCATCTGCCCGATCTTCCCGGCCTGGTGAAGGGCCTGGATGTGCTGCTCGCCGAGGACGGTCTTTTCGTTCTCGAGGCGCACTATCTCCAGGACCTTCTCGACGCGGTCGCCTTCGATACGGTCTATCACGAGCATTGCTCCTATTGGGCGCTGGGCCCGATGACGCGCCTGTTCGGCGATCACGGCTTCGAGATCGTCGATGTCGAGCGCCTGCCGATCCATCACGGCCAGCTGCGCGCCTGGGTCGGCCGTCGCGGCCGCCACAAGGTCAATCCGCGTGTCGAAGCCCTGCTGGCCGATGAGCGGGCCAAGGGCATCGACAAGATCGAGACCTACCGCGCCTTCGCCCAGCGGGCCCTGGCTCTCAAGACCGAGCTCAACCGGGTCGTCGACAAGCTGCTGGCCGAGCGCAAGACGATTGCCGCCTACGGCGCGCCGGCCAAAGGCAACACGCTGCTGACCTTCCTGGGTCTCGGCCCCGATCGCATTTCCTACATTGCCGACCGTTCGCCGCTGAAACAGGGCCGCTATACGCCCGGCACGCACATACCGGTCGTGCCGCCCGAGCGGCTGCTGGCCGACCAGCCCGATTACGCGCTGCTGCTCGCCTGGAACTTCGCCGACGAGATCATGGCGCAGCAGGCGGAGTACCGCCGGCGCGGCGGCCGCTTCATCGTGCCCGTTCCCGAAGTCCGCGTCCTCTGAGCCGCCCCCACAGCCGCGAGATCGCCCCGTGCGCATTTCCCTGACCGACGACGACGGCAAGCCCGTCGATGCCTACAGCGAGGAGGGCCTGCGCGCCCTGGCCCATCTGTGGACCAAGGTCGCCTGCGAGCATCGCATGATGTACCAGCCGACCTGGTTGGGCATCCCGATCATCCAGTACGCCGAAGACGTCGTCATGATGCAGGAGCTGATCTGGCGCCTGCGCCCGGACGTGATCGTGGAGACGGGCATTGCCCATGGCGGCTCGGCCATCTTCTACGCCTCGCTTCTCGAGCTGATCGGTCACGGCAAGGTCGTGTGCGTCGATATCGATATCCGGGCGCATAATCGCAAGGCGATCGAGGCGCATCCGATGAAGAGCCGCATCGAGCTCATTGAGGGCAGCTCGGTCGCGCCGGAGACCGTGGCCAAGGTCAAGGCGGCCGTCGGCAACGCCAAGAAGGTCCTGGTGACGCTCGATTCCAACCACTCGGCCGCTCATGTGCGGCAGGAGATCCAGCTCTACGCGCCGCTGGTCTCCGACGACAGCTACCTCGTGGTGATGGACGGCGCGCAGGCCATCATGCACGACATCCCGCGTGGCAAGGCCGAGTGGCAGCATGACAACCCCCTCGTCGCCATCGATGAATTTCTGAAGGCCAATCCGGCGTGGGAGAGCGATCCGCATTTCACGCGGATGCTGGTGACGGCGAGCCCGCGGGGATATCTGCGGCGCGTTCGCCGCTGAGCGGCCCATGCCCCGGGGCAGCACCCATTCGGCGGGCCTGGCGGGCAAGCGCGTTCTGGTCACCGGCGCCGGCACCGGTATCGGTGCGGCCATAGCCCAGGCGCTCGGCGCGAGCGGCGCCGTCGTTGCCGTGCACTACCGGCGCAGCCGCCAGGAGGCCGGGGAAGTGGTCCGGCGCATCGTCGAGGGCGGCGGCAAGGCCGAGCTGTTCCAGGCCGATCTCACCAAGCGCGCCTCCCGCGAAGGGCTGATGCCCGCCGTCGTCCGCCGCCTGGGCGGCCTCGACATCCTGGTGAACAACGCCGGCTGGGTCGTCGACTACAAGGATTTCCGCCAGCTCCGCGACAAGGCCTGGGACCAGACGTTCGAACTCAACGCCAAGGCCGCTTTCTTCCTCGCCCAGGCCGCGTGGCCGCACCTGGAGAAGGCCGGCGGTGGGCGCATCGTCAACATCAGCACGGCCGCCGTCCGCTACAGCGGCGGCGCCAGCAGCGTCCACTACGTGGCCTCCAAGGCGGCGCTGGAAGCCGTGACCCTGAGCCTCGCCAAGATCGGCGCCCCGGCGAATATCCTGGTCAACGCGATCCGCTGCGGAGTCATCGCCACCGACATGCACACGCGCATCGCCGGCTACGACCGTGCGAAGTTCGTCAAGCGCGCCAAACAGGTGCCCTTGGGCCGTGCCGGCCAGCCGGAGGAGGTTGCCGGCCTGGTCAGCTACCTGGTGGGCGCCACCGGCGCCTTCGTGACCGGCCAGATCATCGCCATCTCGGGCGGGGATTGAGTTCCGTCATGCGCCTGTTCGTCTCCGGCATGGGAAGCTTCATCGGTCGCGAGCTGGTCCGCCAGTGCGAGGCACGGGGCGTCGCCACCGCCGGCATCGACCTGGTTGCCACGGGACAGCCTGGCACGGCGGTGGGCGATATCCGCGACAAGCAGGTCGGCAGCGCGATCCCGGACGGCACCGATGCGGTGGTCCATCTCGCGGCGCTGTCGCGCGACCCGGATTGCCGCGGCCGCATCGGCCCCTGCTTCGATGCCAATGTCATGGGCACGCTCAATCTTGCCGAGGCGGCGGTGGCGCGCGGCGTGCGCCAGCTCATCTTCGCCTCGAGCGAATGGGTCTATGCCAAGTTCCCGCCCGGCGGCGAAGCGGACGAAGTTACGCCGATCAGCGTCGCGGACCATGAATCGGAATACGCGCTCTCGAAGACCGTCGCCGAAGCGGCGCTCAAGGTGTTCGCGGCACGGACCGGATGTGCCGTCACGCTGCTGCGCTTCGGGATCGTCTACGGGCCGCGGCGCGAGAACTGGTCGGCGGTCGAGGCGCTGACCGATTCAGTGGCACGGAACGACGTGGTCAAGGTCGGCTCGCGCGCCACCGCGCGGCGCTTCATCCATGTGCGCGACATCGCCGGCGGGATTCTCGCCGCCACCGGGAGAAGCGGCTGCGAGATCTTCAATATCCAGGGGCCCAGGCTGGTATCGCTGGGCGATGTCATCGAGACGGCGGGGCGGGTGCTCGGCCGGCGGCCGCGGATCGAGGAGACGGCGCCCGGCTCGCCCAGCGTGCGGCCAGTGGCCTCGTCGCGCAGCGAGCAGGCGCTGGGCTGGAAGGCCGCGATCGGCATCGAGGAGGGAATCCGCGACGTCGCGGATTTCCTCGGGCTGGTCCGCTCATGAACGGGATCCGCCCGTCGAGCGGCGCCAAGGCCTGCCTGGTCTGCGGCGATACGCGCTGGTCGGAGGTCCGTTCCTACGCCAGCCCCGACGTTTACGAGAAAACCGTCGGCGTTACAGCCGAGGGCTATTGGCGCCAGTGGGTGAAATGCGACGGCTGCGGCCTGCACTATTCGCGCTATTCGCGCGGCGACGGCGTGCTCGACGATCTCTATCGCGCGGACTATCGCGACAAGGCCGCGGCCTGGCGCGGCGGCGCCTCGACGCGCGACATCTTCGCCAAGGTCATCGCCCTGCCGCCCGAACAATCCGAGACCAAGGAGCGGGTGGCCTGGATCAAGGGCGAGATCGCCGCGCTTGAAGCGGCGGGCATCGTCAAGCGCCGCGCCGGGGCGCGCCGGCTGCTGGATATCGGCGGCGCCACCGGGGTGTTCGCCTACGAGTTCCGCGACGCCGAGTGGCTGAGCCACGTCATCGACCCGGCGGAGACCGGCCGGTTCCTTGAAACCGATCACGGCATACCCTACCGCCAGCAGGATTACGCGCCCGGCGCCTTCGATGCCCCTTTTGACCTCGTCTCGATGATCTTCGTGCTCGAGCATCTGCGCGAACCGGAGGCGGCGCTGCGGGCGGCCCGCGACGACGTGACGGCCGGTGGGCTGCTCTACATCGAGGTTCCGGACGCCCTGGCCTTCGCCCACAAGCCGCCGGAAGACGACATCTTCTGCTCCTGCCATCTCTGGATGTTCGATCCGCTGTCGCTGACCGCGTTGATCCATCGCGCCGGCTTCGAAGTGGCGTCGCTGCGCCGGACGACGACCCGGCGCGGGCATCTGGCGCTGCGAGCGCTGGCGGTGCGGCCATGAGCGGGGCGCGCTTCGCCCTCAAGGAACGGCCGCTGGCCGGTGCGTTCGAGGTGGCGCTCGACGCGTATCGCGACGAGCGCGGCACGCTTCTGCGCGCCTTCGACGGCGACGTGATGGCGGCGGCCGGGGTCTCGTTTTCCCTGATGCAGCATGTCGTGCACACGACCGCGCAGCGCAACGTGGTGCGCGGCCTGCATGTGCAGGCGCCGCCGGCTACCGAAGCCAAGCTCATCGTGCCGCTCGCCGGCCGCATGTTCTGGGTCTTCGTCGACCTGCGGCGGGGGAGCAAGACCTTCGGACGCTGGGATTCGCTGGAGCTCGATGCCGAGGCCGGGCGCGGCCTCCTGGTGCCGCGGGGCTTCGCCCATGGCTGCCTGTCGCTGACCGGCAACGTGACGCTCAGCATCCTCTCGGATCAGCGTTTCCAGCCCGAGCACGGCGCCGGAATCCGTTGGGACGATCCCGAGATCGGCATCGCCTGGCCGTCGCTCGGCACGCCACCGGCGCTGTCGGCCGAGCATGCGGGCTATCCGACGTTTCGCGACTTCGTCGCGCGAATTGGGGCATTGTAGGCCATGGCCAGACCCAACGAAGCCGAGTGGGCGCTCGCAGCCGATGTCCTGCGCGTCCGGCTTTCGCAGCTGCTCATCAACGAGGGGCTGAAGCGGCGCGAGTTCAAGGTCCCGGTCCACCTGGCGCTTGGCCATGAAGCGATCGCCACGGCGGTCAGCGCGGCGATGGGCACGCCCGACGCTCTGTGCCTCACCCATCGCAACCTGCACTACAACCTGGCGCGCGGCAGCTCGCTCGCCGCGGAAATCGCCGAGCTGCGTTTGGAGACGAGCGGCGTGTCGGGCGGCGCCATGGGTTGCATGAACATGATCAACCCCAAGGCCGGCATCCCTTACTCGTCGAGCATCCTCGGCAACTGCCTGAGCGTGTCGACCGGCGTGGCACTGGCCAGCACGGTGACGCGCGACGGCTCCGTGACCTTCGTCGCGACCGGCGACGGCGCGATCGAGGAGGGCTCGTTCTGGGAGACGCTCGAATTCCACAAATCCTTCGCGCTCCCGGCCATCGTCGTGGTGGAGAATAACGGCTGGGCGATGTGGACGAAGATCGACGAGCGCCGCTGCCCGATCGATATCGCCAGCGCCGCCAAGGCGTTCGACGCGCCGTATGTGCGGCTGGCCGGCAACGATGTCGTCGCCTATGCCGAGACGCTGAGCCGGCTGCGTGACGGCATGACCGGGAAACCGGGACCGGTGGTGGTCGAGGTCGCCCTGTCGACGCTCGGGGATATCCACGTCCCGGTGGCCGGCGGGGCGCCGCGATACGTCAACTATCACCACGGCCCGGCGCCGGAGACGACGCTGGCGGACTGGCCGGTGCTGCGCGAGAGCGACGCCGACCCGGTCTTCGCGCTGACGCAGCGCTTCGACCGCGACCGGCTGCAGGCGCTGGCGCGCAGCCTGCGCGCGGAGCTCGATCCCCAATGTCGCTGACCTATATCAGCCACATCAACGCGCTGATCCGCGCCCGCGTCGAGCGGACGCCGAAGCTCGTCTGCTACGGCCAGAACATCACCGCCGGCTCCTGCCTGTCGGGCCTGACGCGCGACCTCAAGCCCGGGCCGGATAGCCGCGTCATCAACACGCAGAACAGCGAGTACACGCTGATCGGTCTGGGCTTCGGGCTGATGATGCGCGGCGTGTCCGGCATCTACTTCATGAAGCAGCAGGACTTCCTGCTCTTCGGGCTCGATCACCTGGTCAATACCTGGAACGTGGTGCGCACGCTCAATCCGTCCGCCTCGTACACGGCGCTGAGCATCGTGGTCGATAGCGGCTACGAGGGCCCGCAGTCACGGCTCAACAATTTCGCCGATTTCTGCTCGATGGCCCGCGTCCAGGGCTACGCCATCACCAACCACGACGACGCCGCCATCGTCCTCGACCGGCACCTGGTGGCGCCGGGGTTCCGGCTGATCGGCGTCAGCCAGCGGCTGTTCCGCGAGACGCCGCTCCATTTCGACGGGGCGGCGGCCGCCGATCCGGCGGGCACCGTGGTGCGCTATGCCGGCGGCACGGACGCGACCATCGTCTGCTTCAACTTCAGCCTGCCGCAGGGCGCCGGGCTGCACCGGGCGCTGGCGACGAGCAGGATCAGCGCGTCGCTGTTCTCGGCCCCCGGCATGCTGATCGACGATTGGAGTGCCATCCTCGCCGATGTCGGGCGGACGCGGCGGCTGGTGATCCTCGACGATAGCCGGAGCAGCCATAAGACCTCGCAGCAGCTCGAGCTGGCGGCGCGCCGCGCCGGGGCGGCGGACACCATCGTGGTGCGCGAACGCTCGGCGGCGGACCAGGTTTTTGCGCCCAATGCCGACACCTTCACCGTCGACGCCGCCGGCGTTGCCCGGGAGCTCGGCCGCAAGGCTTGAGAGCTCGCGCTAGCGCGGCGCGGCGAGCAGGGCGCGAAGCTCTTCCGTAACGATCTGTAGGGAAGACCGGCGCGGCTTGTGCCCGGCGGCGGCGGCTTGGCGACAGTCGCTGGGCGCGGTCGGCTTCGCCAGGCGGGCAGGGGAGCTTTCGGGCACGGGTGTGTAGTCCACGCCGAGACCGAACTGGCGGCTGACCTGCTCCAGGAGTTCGAGCTTGCCGACAGGTGCGGCGCTGTAGATGTCGTAGGCGCCATTGGCTGGCGGCGATACCAGGAAGGTCTCGATCAAGCCGGCAAGCTCTTCGTGGTCGATGTAGTCGCGCACCATATCGACGGGCGAGGTGCGGAACCGCGTGCCTTTGACGACCGCGTCGGCAAGCTCCGACAGGAAGAAGCTGCCGCCCAGCGGGATGAAGCGGCTGAAATAGCCGAAGATGCGGATGTCGTAGATCGCCAGGTCGCGATGCGCCCGATGCTTGGCCTCGGCGACGAGCTTGGCCAGGGGATAGAAATTTGCCGGGTCCGGCGCGTTCACCGGCCAGGGGAAGACCGCGTTCCGGCGCACCGGCCACGGCGTGCCGAAGCCATAGACCGCCCCGGTGCTCATGAAGAAATAGGCCGTCCGCGGATGGCGGCGGACATGGTCCGTCACCCGGTTGTCGAGTGTCTCGGTGATCCGGAACAGGTCGGCGCCCAAGGCAATCTGCTTGGCGCGTTCGCCGTCGCCTGCCGCATTGACGACGGCGTCGTAAGCTTCGTCTTCGAACCGATCGAGCGGCGTGATCGCGTCGAGGCCGGGGCGCGCGATCGTCGCGAGATCGCGCAGAGCGTCGGGGCGTCGCGCCACCAGGCGCAGCCGGTGGGCCGGATTGCGCGCCAGGACGGAGGCCAGGCCGCGCCCGATCTGGCCGTTCGCGCCGAGGATTGCGATGACGGCCATTCGGCGGCGTCAGTAACTCGCGGTCGCGTGGCGGGCGGCAACACCGCTCGGCCCGCTCTCCTGGATCCGTGTCGGCGCGCCAGCGATGTCGTAGGCGATCGCCGAGTCCCGCTGCTCGCGCGGCAGATCCGCGGTCGGGGCAAAGCGGATCTCGAAGTTGCGGCGCTGGCCACGCATCCCGGGACGGGTATAGGTCCGGTGCACCACCCGCGAGGTGAGCAACAGGACATCGCCGAGGTCGAGCTCCGGATGCCAGGTATTCTCCAGGTTGAAAACCGCCCTGGCCATCTCCTCGCTGATCTCGAGATTGCCGTACAGCTTGCCCTGGGTTGACGGGTCGCCGTGCGGAAGAATGCCCGTCAGGCTCCAGGGCACGAATTCGACCGACGGCGCATCCCGGCCGCAGGGGTCGAGCGGGAACCAGAAATTCAACACCGTGACGTCGTGCAGGCGCATCACGGCGCTGTCCTGGTGGAAGGGAACCGGCCTTTCGCTCTGCGTGGCCTGCTGGCGCCTTGTGTGGGTCGTCGGCAGGAGCAGGGACACACGCGGGCCCAGGAGCCCGCGAACGACGTCGACCAGCGGCGTGCGGAGCACGGCATCGATCATGTGATCGGCAAGTCGCGTCCCGTCGGCAAGCGTGTACTCGTCGTGCTCGAGGGGGCGGAGAATCCCGTAGCGGTGGCAGCGCTTCAGGTCATCCTCGGACAGCGTGCCCTCGGCCGCGCGCCGGTCCATTTCGGCGTAGAGCTCGGCCAGGCGATCGCGAAATAGCGTGGCCCGCGAGCGGTCATGGGCGCCCCGGATCAGGCAGCAGCCATGGGTCCGCAGGGTCGCCACGACCTCGCCGGGGGAGCTTTGCCCGGCCGAGAACGTTAACTTTGTATCAAATTTTACCATGTATCCTGCATAGCTTGAGCCACGCTATCGCCCTGATTCCGTCCCGCGTTCCAGGTGTATATCACATGCCAAGCCCTTGCCATCGCTGGACGAACCGACACGGCTTGACGGAAGGCCCCAAACTGGTTACCTTTCAAAGACTTGGGCAGAACGCCCTGTTCGTCATCGTCCCCAGAAAGGGAACCCACTGATGGCACCCGTTACGTCGTTATTGGCCCGGCCTCCGGCGAAGCCTGATTCGGCCGCCGTTCGCGCGTTCCTCGACAAGATTTTTCCCCGCGGCAAGATCGAGCGCGTCCTTCTGGTCAATCCGCCGGATGGAACCTCGGAGCTGTTCCGGATCGGAACGGCGCGCCGGCGCCGCTACACGAACTATCCTCCGTACGGGCTCGGCGTGATTGCGCAGCATCTGCGCGCCATCGGTGTCGAGCCGCGCGTCCTCAACCTCAACCATGAGGTCCTGCAGGCGGCGCGACTGGCCTCGACCGAGGAAGATTTCAGCTACGACAAGATCTGGCAGGACAAGCTCAGCGAAGCGATCGCCGAGTTCGGTCCGGACCTCATCGGCGTGACCTGCATGTTCACGATGACCCATCTGTCGCTGAAGCGCGTCTGCGAGCACGCGTCGCTGACCGGCGTCCCGGTGGCCATCGGCGGCGTTCACGTCACCAACGATGTCGAGCGCGTGCTCGATGATATTCCCTGGGCCCGGATCGCGTTCCTGCGCGAAGGCGACCTCGCCATCAAGCGCTTCTGCCGGGCGGTCGCCGGCGAGGAAGACTTCGATCAGCTGGGGCAGGTCATTCTCGACAGCGGCCCGGAGCGGTTCCGCTTCACCCGCGAGTGTCAGCCCGATGCGGCTGAAATGGACGTGATCCCGGCCTACGAGCTTCTCGACGTCTCGAACCTGTCGCGCGAAGGGGTGATCGGCAACTTCCACGGCTTCCGAACCCCCGATACGCGCTTTGCAACCGTGCTCTCGAACCGCGGCTGCCGCGCCCAGTGCACCTTCTGCAGCGTTCGTAACTTCAACGGCAAGACCGTGCGCCAGCGCTCGGTCGACTCGGTGCTCGACGAACTCAGCATGCTCCGCCACGAGCACGGCATCGGCCATTTCGTGTGGCTCGACGACGATCTGCTGAAGGATGATGCCCGTGCCCTGGCACTGTTCAACGGCATGGTCCGACGCAATCTCGGCATGACCTGGGACGCGACCAACGGCGTTATCGCCGCCTCGTGCTCGGACGAGATCGTGCACGCCATGCGCGACAGCGGCTGCATCGCCCTCAATATCGGCATGGAATCCGGCAACCCGACGGTCCTCCGCCAGGTGAAGAAGCCCGGCACGCTGAAGAACTTCCTCGCGGCCGCCGAAGTGTTCCATCGCTATCCGGAAATCCACGCGCGGGTTTTTTTGATGATCGGTTTCCCCGGCGAGACCATGGGGATGATCAACGATACGATCAACGTCGCGCGCCAGATGGATCTCGACTGGTACGGGATCACGACGCTGCAGCCGCTGCCCAACACGCCCATCTACGATTCCATGGTCGAGCAGGGCCTGATCCAGGGCGTCGGCAGCCAGGAAGTGCGCTTCAACTCCGGCGCCTACGGCAAGCAGGACGAAGTTGATCTCGGCGTGCGCCTGGCGACCAAGAATTTCGCCGACGCGTTCGCCTCAATCCCGCTCGATGCGATCCCGAACAAGCAGCAGCTCCAGGACATCTGGTTCTTCATGAACTACCACCTCAATTTCCACCGGCTGTTCTCCGAGACCCGGCCGATGAAGATCGAGCAGCAGTTCATGAACCTGCGCGCCCTGTCCGACGTCATCTCGCCGGAGCACGGCCTCGCGCTCTATTTCACCGGCTACCTGCAGCACAAGCTGCACGGCCGGATCGACCCGGACATCGTCGACCGGCTGTCGGCCAAGCTCGATGCGTCGGAGTACTGGCGGGAGCGCTTTAGCGCGTTCGGCCTGTCGCCCGACGACCTCCGGAACGCCAATTTCCGGAACAAGGAGATCCCGCGCCTTCTTCCGGGCCAGCTTCCGAGCGACCATCGCCGTTACGAGGACACCGTTACCGAGGCATAGCCGACGCCCCTGTTGATCCGGTACGCTTGCCGCGAATCGTTCTGGAGCGCGTCCTATGCCTGCGTCCTCTCCCGGCGGCCCTTTTATCCGCTTCGATCGCGACCACGCCAATCTGCGGGGTAAGCGCGTCCTGGTGACCGGCGCCGGCCGCGGCATGGGTCTGGCCATCGCCGAAGCCTTCGCCGCGGCGGGAGCCACCGTCGCCGCCCATCATCTGCAGCCTCAGGCCGAGGTCGACGAGGCGCTGAAGGTCCTGCGGGGCCACGGCGGACGAGCGGAGGGGTTCAAGGCCAATCTTCTCGAGCCGGGTTCGCCGGAGACGCTTGTCAGCGAGGTGGCGGCGGCGCTGGGCGGCATCGACGTGCTGGTCAACAATGCCGGGGGCATCGCGCAGTACACGGATTTCCGCGAACTGCCGATCGAGGAGTGGAACCTGTCCCTGGCGCTCAACGCAACGGCGCCGTTTCTGCTGTCCCGCGCGGTCTGGCCGCATATGCAGAAGGCCGGCGGCGGACGCATCGTCAATATCTCCAGTTGCTCGGTCGGGCACGGCGGCAGCGGCTCGTCGCTGCATTACGTGACGGGAAAGGCGGCGATCGAGGCCATCACCAAGACGCTCGCCAAGGCCGGTGCCAAGGACAACATCCTGGTCAACGCCGTTCGGCCGGGCGTCATCGATACCGGGATGAGCACGCGCATCGCCGGCTATGACGAAGCCCGCTACAAGGCGCGGCTGGCGATGATCCCGCTGGGACGGGCCGGCTCTCCCCACGAGATCGCCGGCATGGTCGCGTTCCTGGCCTCGAGCGGCGGCGATTTCATGACCGGCCAGATCATCAGCGTCTCAGGCGGCGACTAGGGCGGCCGGTCGAGCAGCTCCGCCGCCGCGCGCGCGAGCGGCATCGCTTCGTCGATCATGCGAAAACGGCAACCGGCGGCCGCGGCGGCTTCGCCGTCGCGCGTGTCGTCGCCCAGGAACCAGCTCCGCGACAGGTCGAAGTGATGCTCGCGCTGGGCCTGGAACAGCATGCCGGGCTTGGGCTTGCGGCAGTCGCAGTTGTCGTCCCAGTGATGGGGGCAGTGATAGATGGCGTCGATCCGGCCGCCTGTGGCTTCGGCGTCGCGGGTCATATGGGCATGGATCTCGGCGAGGTCGGCCTCGCTCATGGCACCCCGCGCGATGCCGGCCTGGTTGGTGATGACGATGATGCGCCAGCCGGCGGCGGCGAAACGCGCGATTGCCTGGCGCGCATCCGGCATCCACTGCCATTCCGCCCAGCTCCGCACATAGGTGCCTTGCGGCATCTTGCGATTGAGCACGCCGTCGCGATCGAGGAGTACCGTCGGGCGGAAGCGCAGGAACTCGGCCGTGATCGGCAGCCGCTTGTGATCGCCGACGCTGTAGTAGCGGTGGTCCGTGCGGTAGGCGAGCAACTGTCGCTCCGCCACGAGCTGCGGGTACAAGGTCTTCTCGAAGGAGATGTTCTCGCCGCGCGGCAGGCGCGCGACCGTGTCCTTGCGTACGATCATGAAGCCGATATCGACGCCGCTGAGGTCGGCTTCGGTGCGCGACTTGTCGTAGAGCGCGACGCGGTTGTCGGCACCGATCCGCAGGTTGTCGCGCGTATAGCCGTCGCGGTTGTTGTAGACCGTGACCAGCATCTCGGCGCCGGCTGCGGTGTAGGCCTGCCACATCCTGTCGAACGGCATCGGCCAGTAGTTGTCGCAGTAGAGCAGGAGAAAGACGGGGTCGAGCCGGTCGATCGCTCTCGTGATGCGCAGGCCGGTCTCGTCGTCGACCGGCGATACGGCATAGTCGATGGCGACACCCCAGCGTGTGCCGTCGCCGAAATGCTCCCTGACAACCTCCGGAAGATAGCCGAGCAGCAGGAGGATCCGGCGGAAGCCCTGGTCGCGCAGCTGCTCGATCAGGTATTCGAGGAACGGCCGGCCGTGAAACTCGATCATCGGCTTGGGCCGGGTGTCGGTGAGGGGCTTCAGACGGGTACCCCGTCCACCGGCGAGGATCACGGCCTGGGTGGGCCGCTCCGGGAGACTCACGGCTCGACCATCAGCCGGTTGATGTACTTGTGGCGGAGCGTTTCCGGGATGCGGCCGGCCAGCGCGCCGCGCGGCAGCGGCATGATGCTGTCGCGATAGTTGGTCAGGTTCTTGTACAGTCCGTAGCGGAACCAGACGACCAGGCGGTTGGACTTCGGGATATCGCCCTTGTGCAGGCCGTAGGTGTCCTCGATCACGGCGCTGCCGGCCTCGGCGGTCACCGTGTCGATGGCCCCGGTAAACAGATGTGCACAGGGCTCGTTCAGGTCGGCGTTCTCGGCGAACAGCCCGTCGAAATCGACCTTCGGCATCTTCTCCGGCTGGCCGGCGAACTGCTGCTGCCAGGCCGCCGTCTTCTCGGCGAAGACCTTGTTCATCATCTCGATGCGATGGGTGCCGGGGATGTAGTAGTGCGCGCCGTTCTCCGGCGTGAGATCGGTGAGAAACAGGAACATGGTGCAGAAGCGGAAGTCATCGAAGTCGCGATGGAAGGTCTGGATGCCGGGCCACGGCCGGTTCTGGGCCGGGAAGCTCCAGAAGGCGTTGACCGAATAGAGCGTCGGCGGGCAGCCGAGATAGCTCTCGACCAGCGACAGGATGTCCTCGCGGTTGGCGAGCTCGGGCAGGAACGGCGCGTTGAGCACGTCGGCGATGGTGTAGGAGCCGTAATGGCCGCGCTCGGCGCATTGCTCGATGGTGCGCGGCGTGCCGTCGCTTTTGCCGGCGACATGCGCGGCGAAGCAGGGGCGCGAGCGGAAATAGGCGTGCACGGCCTCGACCTGGTCGCGCTCGAGCACGCGGCCCAGCTGGGCGATGCCGCGGTTGCGCAGCATGTGCGGCTTGGTGTCATAGGCGCCGGGTGCGGGACTGCGCATGGTGTCCGGCAGCAGCCGGTTGGTCTGGTCGACCAGGAGCTGGGCCACCGTGGGCCGGGCGCGGTAATGCATGCCCAGCTGAATATCGGTGAGGACCTTGCTGAGCCGTAGCGCGTCGAGTTCGCCAAACATCCGAGTCGGGGCCGGGGCAATTAAAACCGACGCAAAGTATACACCAAGACCGCCGGGCGGTGAGGCCGCTGGGGCAGCGTAGCTTTGCAATGGCCGGTCTAATTGGCTAGGGTCGCGGCTCCATGGGAAAGCTGACGATCGTCCTCACCGGCGCAAGCTCGGGCATCGGTGCCGCGTTGACGCAGGCGTTGGCCGCGGATGGCCACCGGCTGTTCGTCTGCGCCCGCCGCATGGAGCGCCTGAACCGGATCACCGAGGGTGGCAAGCTGGCCACCGCGATCGCCTGCGATGTCTCGCGTGAGGACGAGGTCATGCGTCTCGCCGCCACGGTGCGCGAGGCCGCGGGCAGCGTGCAGGCCCTGATCAACTGCGCCGGGCTGTATGGGGCGATCGGTCCGGCGACCGAGGTCGACAGCACCGCCTGGTGGAGCACGGTCGCCACCAATCTTCACGGCACCTTCCTGATGACCAAGCACATCGTGCCGCTGATGAGGCCGGCGGACCGGCCGCGGATCCTCAATTTTGCCGGTGGGGGCGCCTTTCAGCCGCTGCCGCGCTATTCGGCCTATGCCGTGTCGAAGGCCGCCATCGTGCGCTTCACGGAGACCACGGCGGTCGAGCTCGCCGACCGCAACATCGCCGTCAACGCCGTGGCGCCCGGCTTCGTGGTCACCGAGATCCACGACGCGACGCTCGCCGCCGGCCCCGATGCCGCCGGCGCCCGGATGTACGCGATGACCCAGGAGAAGATGGTGCAGGGCGCGATCCCGATGTCGGTGCCGATCGCCCTGGTGCGCTATCTCCTCTCGGAAAAGGCGGCCGGGCTCACCGGCAAGACGATCAGCGCCAGCTTCGACCCGTGGGGCAGCAAGCCCTTCGATGAGCAGATCGAAGCGATCAACGCCTCGCCGCTCTACACCATGCAGCGGGTCAATCTGGTCGAGCTGCCGCCCGACGATCGGCTGCGCCAAAGCCTGAGCCAGGCGGCTTCCGTAAAGGCAAGCAATTGACCGGCCATATAAATTCAGGTCGGCGCACGATGCGTCCGTCGGCTATTATTTCGTCTTGCGGACTCCGGTAAGCCGCGAAACAGGACGCTAGAAGGCAATATCCCACGCATGACAAATGCCAGCAATACCGCCGCCGCGCACACGCCGCTCTACCGCATGATGCGGCTGATCCGGCGCGCCGAAGAGATCCTGATGGAGGAATACCATCCGGCGGACCAGATGCGCTGCCCGATCCATTTCTGCGTCGGGCAGGAAGCCATGCCGGCGGCGCTCTCGACCCTGATGCAGCCCGACGACGTGGTCATGTCGCACCACCGCTCGCATGGCTACTACCTCGCCAAGGGCGCGCCGCTCGATGCCATGGTGGCCGAGTTCTACGGCAAGGCGACCGGCTCCAACGGCGGCCTCGCCGGCTCGCAGGAGCTGTCGCACGAGGAGGCGCGCTTCTACAGCGGCACCATCCTCTCCGGCATGTTCGCCATGGCGAATGGCAGCGCCTTCGCCCAGAAATACGACGAGACCAGCGGCCTGACCGTGGCCGTGATCGGCGACGGCGGCATGGAGGAGGGCATCGTCTTCGAGGCGCTCAACCTCGCGGCGGTGTTCAAGCTGCCGGTGCTGTTCGTCTGCGAGAACAATCTTTATTCCGCGCATACGCGCATCGACATCCGCTCGAAGTCCGAGACGCTGATCGCGCGCGCCAAGGCCTTCGAGGTCGAGACCCGGCTGCTCGACGGCAACGACGCCGTGCTGCTGCAGCAGCAGCTCGCCGACATCGTGCGCGGCATCCGGGCCGGCAACGGCCCGCACTTCGTCGAGGTCACGACCTATCGCACCTGCGGCCATGTCGGGCCCGAGAACGACGATGTGCTGGGCTACCGGACGCCGGAAGAGCTGGGCAAGTGGAAGCAGCGCGATCCGGTGGCCAGCCTGCGCGCCACGCTGCTGGCCGGCGGCGTGGCTTCAAGCGAGATCGAGAAGATCGACGGCGACATCGACCGCCAAGTCCGCCGGGCGATCGACAGCGCCAAGGGGGCGGCGTTCCCGGATTTCGAGAAGGCGCTCTCCCTGAACTGGGCGAACTCCTATTCACCGGTGGTGGCCAAGTTCGAGAGCGCGCGCGCCGCCTTCGACGGCCACCAGAACGAAACCAAGCTCAAGCCGTACTGAGACATGACCCAGGCAACCCTCAAGAAACAGGCGGCGGCGATGCCGGCGACTTCCAAGCTCAATTTCGGCCAGGCGATCAACGCCGCGACGCGCCAAGCCATGGAGCTCGACCCCAAGGTCTTCCTCTACGGCCTCGGCGTCGACAGCAAGGTCGGCATCTTCGGCTCGACCGCGGGCCTGGCCGACAAGTTCGGCAAGAAGCGGGTCTTCGACACGCCGGTGTCGGAGCAGGCGCTGACCGCCATGGCGGCCGGTGCCGCGACCACCGGCCTGCGCCCGGTGCTCGTGCATCAGCGGCTCGACTTCATGCTCTACACCATGGATCAGATCGTCAACTGGATCAGCCTGTGGCACTTCAAGTCCGCCGGCGCCTCCAAGATGCCGCTGACCATCCGCATGATCGTCGGCAAGGGCTGGGGGCAGGGTCCGCAGCACGCCAAGAGCCTGCACACCTGGTTCGCCCATATCCCGGGCCTCCAGGTGGTGATTCCCGGCTCGCCCTATGACGCCAAGGGTCTGCTGCTCTCCAGCATCATGAGCAACGATCCGACCCTGTTCATCGAGGGCCGCTCGCTCTACTCGATGGAGGAAGAGGTTCCGGACGCGCCGTATTACATCAAGCTGGGCGAGGCGCTGGTGCGCCGCCCCGGCAAGGACGTGACGCTGGTCACCTTCGGCTCGATGGTGCCGCAGTCGCTGCAGGCGGCGAACGCGTTGGCCGAGCACGGCGTCGATGCCGAAGTCATCGACCTGCGCTGCCTGATGCCGCTCGACATGGACACCGTCCTCAAATCGGTGGCCAAGACCGGCCGCCTGGTGGTCGCCGAGCCGGGCTGGAAGTCCTACGGCGCCGCCGCCGAGATCATCACCGGCGTGGTCGAGAACCTCGCCCTCAAGGCGCCGGCCAAGCGCGTGACCTGGCCGCACGGCCATGTGCCGACCAGCGCACCCCTCGAGGCGAAGTTCTATCCGACGACGAACGACATCGTCGCGGCCTGCAAGGCAGTCGCGGGCCGCTGATCGCGGCGCGTCCGCTCAAACGGGGGCCTGAATGAGCAGCGAAACGCGCCAGGCTTGGGACGGGGTGGTGGCCCTGCTGTCGGGCCAGACCCTGCCGCTCGGGCCGGTGACCACGGATCGCTATCTCGGCGACCCCAAGCGCCTGTGCTTCTTCCTGTCGCGCTACAAGTTCGCCGGCAAGATGATGAAGCGCTGCCAGCGCGTGGTCGATATCGGCTGCGGCGACGGCATCGGCACCGTGTCGCTGATCGCCGATACCAGGGCCGAGGTCCTCGGCCTCGATTTCGATGCGCCCCAGATCGCCTATGCCAACGCCACGCTGGTTCCCGCCCTCGAAGCGGTCAATCCGGCGGCCAAGGGCCGCTTGAAATTCGAATGCCGCGACATCCTGACCAGCGGCGCCCTGGCCGACAAGCGTGACGGGCTGGTATCGATGGACGTCATCGAGCACATCGCGCCGAAAGCGGAGACGGCGTTCCTCGAAGCCTGCCGCGACAGCCTGTCCGATCGCGGCGTGGCGCTGATCGGCACGCCCAACGATTTCGCCAGCCCCTACGCCTCGAAGCACAGCCAGGCCGGGCACATCAACCTGTTCACGCCCGACCGCCTGCAGGAGACCCTGGAGCGCCATTTCAGCCGCGTCTTCCTGTTCTCGATGAACGACGAGATGGTGCATACCGGCTTCGACAAGATGGCGCATTACCTGATGGCGCTGGCCGTCAAGTAAGCCCCGGTAAGGAACTCGGTCCCGTGAGCGAAGAGATCATCGACTACGACCACCATGCCGCGGTCTTCGAGGACAGCCTCGTCACCAAGCTGCGCGGCAACGTGCCGAAGGAGAAATATCTCGAGCTCTGGGTGCCGGATGCCGATCCGGTCACCGGCGTGCTCAACATGATCGACGCCGCCTTCGAGGCGGGCCGCCGCTCGATCGCCATCCGCGTCAGCCAGAAGCTCATGCCCAAGGACCGCTGGGCACAGCTGCGCTCGCTGGGCCTGGCGCTCGGCGGTTTCGCGCTCGAGGATACCGGCGATGCCCTGATCGTCCGCGCCTCCGGCATCACGGCTTTCGAGGCACGGACCTCGGAGACCGCGCGGGACGCCGGCGCCAAGTCCCAGATCTGGGCCGGCGTGGTCGGCGCGCCGAAGCTTTCGGCGGACCAGAAATACGTTCAGGACCAGCTGACGACGCTGCAGGCGGCGCAAGCCGGCGGCAAGGAAGCCGTGGCCATCGATCTCGCCGCCGCGCCCAGCGCCTCGGCCGGCGACCGGCTCAAGGCGCGGATCGCCGAGTACGGCGCGGTCGCGGTCTCGGGCACGACGGCGACCGTGACCCTCGACCCGGCCTTGAAAACCGTTGCCGACTTGGCGCCGGCCTTCCGCCGCCGGGCCCTGGACGCCGCGCGCAAGATCCTGCGCGAGGGCGAGCCACGAGCGGGCAGCGACGAGATCGTGATCGAGGCCGAGATCGACGGCGTGCATATGGCGGTTTCGGTCGAGACCGGCAAGCAGCGGATCATCCGCCAGGCCCGCCATCGTGGAGCCAGCAAGCCGTCGGAGCGGGCGGCGATCGATCTGTTCTGCGCCATCATGGAAGGCCTGCCCATCCAGGAAGCGGCGGAGCATGCCGGGGTGAAGCTGCTCGACGCGCTGCGCGAGAAGGGCTTCCCGCGCCCGGTCCGCGGCATCATGGGCTTCCGCAATACCGGGCCGGCGTTCAACCGCCCGGTGGAGCTGGCGCGCGCGATCTACCGGGCCTACGCCGGGAAGACCGGCTTCGAGCCGCCGATCAATTTCTTCGAGGCGCCGCCGTCGCAGGCCTGGATGCAGCTCTCCCGCGACGAGCAGGCCCGGCGTATCCAGGCCTGTCTGGCCGAATTCCTGCGCGGTATCGGGCGGCCGGAAGAGGACATGCAGCTCGAAAGCCTGCAGCTCAACACCAAGCGTTATCCGGTGCGCGTCTTCATCCTCTACGCGAAGACGGTGGCCTACGGCGACAAGCCGCGGCTCATGATGGCCTTCGAGCGCCGCCTCAAGGACACGGTGGAACTGCGACTGCAGGTCTATAACCAGGAGATGGCCGACAAGAGCCCGCTGCGGCGGCTCTAGCCTCGAATCCCCGGCCGCATTTTCCGTGTTGCGCTGCAACAAAATGAGCGGTAGGCTTTCCGCCTAAAGATTGTTCATTAATCATGATTGCACAAAAATTAGGCATTCAGGTCGGGCCCGTTCCGCTGGCCGGTAACGTCATCCTGGCTCCGATGTCCGGGGTCACGGATATGCCGTTCCGCCGCCTGGTGAAGCGCATGGGGGCCGGCTTGGTGGTTTCCGAGATGATCGCCAGCCAGGCGATGGTCCGGGAGAACCGCCAGACCCTGCTGATGATCAAGAACACGCCGGAGGAGTTCCCGATGGCGGTTCAGCTCGCCGGCTGCGAGCCGGAGGTCATGGCCGAGGCCGCCCGCCTCAACGAGGACCGGGGCGCCGCGATCATCGACATCAATTTCGGCTGCCCGGTGAAGAAGGTGGTCAATGGCCATGCCGGCTCGGCGCTGATGCGCGACGAGATCCAGGCCGCGCGCATCCTCGAGGCCACCGTCAAGGCGGTGAAGCTGCCGGTGACCCTCAAAATGCGCATGGGCTGGGACCATTCCAGCCTGAATGCTCCGCGGTTGGCCAAGATCGCGGAGGAGTGCGGCATCCGCATGATCACCGTGCATGGCCGCACGCGGTGCCAGTTCTACGACGGGACGGCCAACTGGGCCTTCGTGCGCCAGGTCAAGGAAGCGGTCTCGCTGCCGGTGATCTGCAACGGCGATATCACGACCTTCGAGGCGGCGCGCGAGGCGCTCGACGCCTCGGGAGCCGACGGCATCATGATCGGCCGCGGCGCCTACGGGCGGCCGTGGTTCCCGCAGCAGGTCATGCATTTCCTGGCCACCGGCGAGAAGCTGCCTGATCCGCCGGCGGCCGAGCGCCTGGCCATCATCCTCGAGCATTACGACGCCATGCTCTCGCATTACGGTCGCGAGCCGGGCCTGCGCATGGCGCGCAAGCATCTCGGCTGGTACGCCAAGGGCTTCCCTGGGGCGGCCGAATTCCGGGGCAATGTCGTGCGGCTGACCGATCCCGCTGCAGTACGCGAAGCGCTGCGCGCCGCCTGGGCCCCGGTCATCGAGGCCGACAGCCTGAAGGTGGCCGCCTGATGGCTGGTCCCGCGGTCGTGAGCCAGGTGCGGCGGCTGCGGCCGCAGACCGATATGACGGCGGTGCTGGCGGCTCTGCCGGATGCCGTGCTGCTCGTGGCGCCGGACAATTCAATCGTTTACGTCAACCCGGCGGCCGAGACCTTCTTCGCGGCCGGCGCGCCTGTCCTGTGCGGCGCCCAGGTCACCGAGCTGGTGCCCGAGGACAGCCCGGTGGCGGCCATCCTCGCCCAGGTCCGCCGCTCCGGGGCTAGCGTTTCCGAGGAGGAAGTGGCGATCGAGAATCCGCGTATCGGCGCCCATATCGTGACGCTGCAGGCAGCGCCGGTCTCGGATATCGGCAATACCATCATCCTGAGCATTCACGAGCGCTCCATCGCCCACAAGATCGACCGCCAGCTGGTGCATCGGGGTGCCGCGCGCTCGGTCACCGCCATGGCGGCGATGCTGGCCCACGAGGTTAAGAACCCGCTCTCCGGCATCCGCGGCGCCGCCCAGCTGCTCGAAGGCTCGGTATCCAGCGCCAAGGACCGCGAGCTGACGCGCCTGATCTGCGACGAGGCCGACCGCATCGTGAAGCTGGTGGACCGCATGGAGGTGTTCTCGGACGCGCGCCCGATCGAGCGCCAGGCGGTCAACATCCACCAGGTGCTGGAGCACGTCCGGCTGGTCGCCCAGAACGGCTTTGCCCGGCACGTAAAGTTTGACGAAAACTACGATCCTTCGCTGCCCCCGGTCCTCGGCAACCGCGACCAACTCGTCCAGGTTTTCCTTAACCTGGTGAAGAACGCCGCCGAGGCGGTGCCCGAGCAGGGCGGGGAAATCGTCATCTCCACGGCTTACCGGCACGGGATTCGCATGGCGATCCCGGGCAGCGAGGCACGCTTGAAGTTGCCACTCGTGGTGGGCATTCAGGACAACGGGGCGGGGATTCCGGAGGATATCCGGGCTCACCTCTTCGACCCTTTTGTCACGTCCAAAATCAACGGAACCGGCCTGGGTCTTGCATTGGTGGCCAAGATCATTGGCGATCATGGCGGTGTCATAGAATTTGACAGCCAGCCACGCCGAACGATCTTCCGCGTAATGCTCCCTATCGATGAAGGAGGGGAGCAGGGGTAGTGCAACATGACGGGTACGATTCTTATTGCCGATGATGACCGCGCGATTCGCACCGTTCTGAACGAGGCGCTCGGCCGACTCGGTTACGACGTCCGGACCACCGGCCATGCCGCCACCCTGTGGCGCTGGGTGGCGGACGGCGACGGGGACCTGGTGATCACCGACGTGGTCATGCCCGACGAGAACGGCCTCGACCTCATCCCGCGCATCCACAAGATCCGGCCCGAGCTGCGGATCATCGTGATGAGCGCCCAGAACACGCTGCTCACCGCCGTCAAGGCGAACGAGCGCGGCGCCTTCGAATACCTGCCCAAGCCCTTCGACCTGAAGGAGCTGGTCAACGTCGTCGAGCGGGCGCTCAAGCAGCCCGCACCCCAGCCGCCGCCCGATGGCGACGCCGCGGTCGGCGACAATGGCGAGCGCCTGCCGCTGATCGGCCGCTCGCCGGCCATGCAGGACATCTACCGCGTGCTGGCCCGCCTGATGGGCACCGATCTCACGGTGATGATCGCCGGCGAGTCCGGCACGGGCAAGGAGCTGGTGGCCCGCGCGCTGCACGACTATGGCAAGCGCCGCAACGGTCCGTTCGTCGCCATCAACATGGCGGCGATCCCGCGTGAGCTGATCGAGAGCGAGCTCTTTGGCCACGAGAAGGGCGCCTTCACCGGCGCCACGGCGCGCTACGCGGGGCGCTTCGAGCAGGCTCAAGGCGGCACGCTCTTCCTTGACGAGATCGGCGACATGCCGATCGAGGCCCAGACAAGGCTGCTGCGCGTGCTGCAGGAAGGGGAGTACACGACGGTCGGCGGCCGGGCGCGGATTCGCGCGGACGTGCGCATCATTGCCGCCACCCATCGCGACCTGAAGCAGCTCGTCCGCCAGGGCCTGTTCCGCGAGGACCTGTTCTACCGACTCAACGTCGTACCGATCCGCCTGCCGCCCTTGCGCGAGCGCGTCGAGGACATCCCGGCGCTGGCGCGGCACTTCCTCCAGCTCTGCGCCAATGAGGGCCTGCCCAACAAGCTCCTCGAGCCAGCCGCGGTCGAGCGCCTCAAGGCCTATCGCTGGCCCGGCAACGTGCGCGAGCTCGAGAACCTGGTGCGCCGCATCGTGGCCCTCTACTCGCAGGAGGTGATCAGCGCCGACGTGGTTGAGGCGGAGATCGGCGACGTGCCGCCGCTCGTGGAGCCCGAGGCGCCGCCCCTCGACGATTCGCTGGGGGCGGCCGCCGAGCGCCACCTCAAGGCCTACTTCTCGGCCCATCGTGACGGGCTGCCGGCCGCCGGGCTCTACGACCGCGTCCTGCGCGAGCTCGAACGCCCGCTGATCAGCCTGTCGCTGTCGGCGACCCGTGGTAACCAGATCAAGGCCGCGCACCTGCTGGGCCTCAATCGCAACACTTTACGCAAGAAAATTCGCGAGTTGGACATCCAGGTTGTGCGCGGCCTAAAATAAGCCGCGTCGAGGGTTGGCTTGGGCTGGGTGCCAATCGACCTCGACGAAGGGCCAACAACCAACCGCAGAATGGGATGACCGCCGAGACAGCGGCTTTTCGCGCCTCTTGGACACGCCGCCTGCTCGACTGGGCCCATCAAGCCGGTCTGTCGCGCAAGCTCGCGGTCGCGCTTGCCGTGGCGGCGGTCGCTTCCGGCGTGGTCACCTATGCGGTGATCACCGACCAGGGGTTCACGCCGAACCCCCGCACGGTCCTTTTCCTCCAGCTGCTCAATCTCATCCTGCTGCTGCTCCTGGGCGCGGTCGTCGCCCGGCGCATCGTCCTGCTCTGGGCCGAACGCCGTCGCGGCCTGGCCGGCTCGAAGCTGCATGTCCAGCTCGTCGTCCTGTTCAGCGCGGTGGCGGTGGCCCCGGCCATCGTCATGGCCGTGTTCTCGGCGCTGTTCTTCAACCTCGGCATCGAGGCCTGGTTCAGCGAGCGCACGCGCGTCGCCGTGCGCGAGTCATTGGTCGTGGCCAACGCCTATCTCGAGGAGCACCGCAACCTGATCCGCGGCGATATCCTCGCCATGGCCGCGGACCTCAATCGCGAGGCGGCGACGGTCGCCAACAGCCAGCGGGCCTTCCAGCAGCTGGTCAACACCCAGGCCCTGCTGCGCTCGCTGCCCGAGGCGGTCGTCTTCGATCCCCAGGGGCGCATCTACGCCAGCGTCAACCTGACGCAGGTGCCGCAATCAGGCGTCGTGCCGCGTTGGGCGATGGAACGGGCGCATGACGGGCAACTCGTGCTGTTCAGCCCCGATGCCGAAGAGAGCGATCGTGAAGGGCTGGGCGCCAGCGACCGCGTGCGCGCCATCCTGCGGCTTGAAGATTTCGACAATGTGTACTTGATGGTCGGCCGCGTGGTCGATCCCAAGGTCGCCGGCCACCTGGATCGCACCAGGCAGGCCGTTGAGGCGTACGAGACCGTGGAAGGGCGGCGCTCGGGTCTGCAGATCACCTTTGCCCTGATGTTCGTGGTCGTCGCCTTGCTGCTGCTGTTCGCTGCGGTCTGGGTCGGTCTGGTGCTGGCCACGCGCCTGGCCCGGCCGATCGCCGAGCTCATCGGCGCCGCCGAGAAAGTCCGCTCGGGCGATCTGGCGGCGCGCGTGCCCGAGCAGGCGGCGGCCAACGAGATGGGCTCGCTGAGCCGCGCCTTTAACCGCATGACCAGCCAGCTCGAAGGACAGCGCCGCGAACTTGTCGAAGCCAATCGTCAGCTCGACGATCGCCGGCGCTTCACCGAAGCGGTGCTGTCGGGAGTGTCTTCCGGCGTCATCGGCCTCGACGAAAGCGGTCGCATCAACCTGCCCAACCGCACGGCCTCGATGCTCCTGGGCGCGACGATGGACCGCCTGATCGGCGCCGATTTCAGTGAACTCGTGCCGGAAATGGCTGCGCTGCTCGATGCCGCGCGGGCCAATCCCGACCGTCCGGTGGAAGGGCAGGTGTCGCTGCTGCGCGACGGGCGCCGCCGTACGCTCCTGGTGCGTATCGCGACCCAGCTGCTCGAGCACGGCGCGCGTGGCTACGTCGTCACCTTCGACGACATCTCCGAGCTCGAAGCGGCGCAGCGCAAGGCCGCCTGGTCGGACGTGGCGCGGCGCATCGCCCACGAGATCAAGAACCCGCTGACGCCGATCCAGCTCTCGGCCGAGCGGCTCAAGCGCAAATACATGAGCGAGATCAAGAGCGACCCGGAGACGTTCCGCATCTGCACCGAGACCATCGTGCGCCAGGTCGGCGATATCGGCCGCATGGTCGACGAGTTCTCTTCCTTCGCCCGCATGCCGGCCCCCCAGATCCGCGAGGAGGACCTGGGCGAGCTGGTGCGCCAGACGGTCTTCCTGCAGCGCAACGCCCGCCACGAGATCAGCTTCGAGATGAAGCTGCCGGAGCAGCCGGTGCGGATCAGCCTCGATCCCCGGCAGATCGGCCAGGCGCTGACGAATTTGCTGCAGAATGCGATCGATGCCATCGAGGGACGCGAGCCGCCGGCCGACGGGACAGCGCTGCCGCGGGGCGAGGTTATGGCGCGTCTGGAAGTCATCGACGGCCGGCCGGTGGTCGCGGTAGAGGACAACGGCCGCGGTCTGCCCAAGGATAATCGCGAGCGGCTGACCGAGCCCTACGTGACGACCCGGACAAAGGGAACCGGACTTGGGCTGGCGATCGTTAAGAAAATCATGGAAGATCACCACGGGGAACTGGTTCTCGAGGATCGTCCGGGCGGCGGGACACGCGTCAGCCTGGTTTTTGCACCGGCGGATGGGGCCGCCGACACGCCAACGTTGAGTAGGGCCGCCGCGCATGGCGCATGACATCCTGATCGTCGATGACGAAGCCGATATTCGGATGCTGATCAGCGGTATCCTGGAGGACGACGGCCATCAGACGCGGGCGGCGGCGGATTCGACGGCGACGGTCGAGGCCATCCGCACGCGCCGGCCCAGCCTGGTGATCCTCGATATCTGGCTGCAGGGCAGCCCGATGGACGGGCTGGAGACGCTCGACGTCATCAAGCGTGACCATCCGGATCTGCCGGTCGTCGTGATCAGCGGCCACGGCAACATCGAGACGGCCGTCTCCTCGATCAAGCGCGGCGCCTACGATTTCATCGAGAAGCCCTTCAAGGCCGACCGGCTGCTGCTGGTGGTCGAGCGCGCCATCGAGGCGGCGCGGCTGCGCCGCGAGAACGAAGAGCTCAAGCTGCGGGCCGGTGGGCCGGTCGAGCTGGTTGGTGCCTCGGCCCTGATCCACACCGTGCGCCAGGCGATCGACAAGGTGGCGCCGACAGGCAGCCGCGTGCTGATCACGGGGCTTGCCGGCACCGGCAAGGAGGTCGTGGCGCGCCTGATCCATGCCCGCTCGCGCCGCGCCGATGCGCCCTTCGTGGTTTTGAACTGCGCCAGCATGCGGCCCGAGCGCATGGAACCGGAGCTGTTCGGCATCGAGGCCGGTGTCGACGGGGCGGACAGCCCGCCCAAGATCGGCACCTTCGAGCAGGCGCATGCCGGCACGCTGTTCCTCGACGAGGTCGCCGACATGCCGCTGGAGACCCAGGGCAAGATCGTGCGTGTCCTGCAGGAGCAGACCTTCGAGCGGGTCGGCGGCCGCCAGCGCGTCTCGGTCGATGTCCGGGTGATCGCCTCGACCAACCGCGACCTCATGGCCGCGATGTCGGCGGGCCGCTTCCGCGAGGATCTCTACTACCGCCTCAACGTCGTGCCGGTGCGCGTGCCGGCGTTGCGCGATCGGCGCGAGGATATTCCGCTGCTCGCCGCGTATTTCATGGACCGCGCCGCGGCCTCGGCCGGGCTGCCGGCCCGCATCCTCAGCGAGGACGCGATCGCCGCCCTCCAGGCCTATGAATGGCCGGGCAATGTGCGCGAGCTGCGCAACGTCATCGAGCGCCTGCTGATCCTGGCGCCCGGCGATCCGACGCAGCCGATCCGCGCCGACATGCTGCCGCCCGAGCTCGGCACGGTGGTGCCGGCCACGCTCAAGGGCGACCGTAGCGCCGAGATCATGGCGCTGCCGCTGCGCGAGGCGCGCGAGCTGTTCGAACGTCAGTACCTGCTGGCCCAGGTCACGCGCTTCGGCGGCAACATCTCGCGCACCGCGGCCTTCGTCGGCATGGAGCGCTCGGCGCTCCACCGCAAACTCAAGATGCTCGGCGTCCACGGCAGCGAACGCGCCTCGACGCTTGATTCCTGATCCCGGGGGAGTTGCACGATGTCCCGCGTCGCTTACGTCAACGGCCGCTATGTCCCGCATAGCGAGGCCCGGGTGCATATCGATGACCGCGGCTACCAGTTCGCCGACGGCGTTTACGAGGTCGTCGCCATCGTCGGCCAGCGCTTCGTCGACGAGGCGCCGCATCTCGACCGGCTGGAGCGCTCGCTCAAGGAGCTGCGTATGACCATGCCAATGTCGCGCCGTTCATTGGAACTCGTGCTTCGTGAGCTGGTGCGCCGCAACCGGGTGCGCAACGGCATCGTCTACATGCAGATGTCGCGCGCCGTGGCGCCGCGCGACCACCCGTTCCCCAAGCTGGCCAAGACCCAGGTCGTGGCCTGGGCGCGCAACAGCAAGCCGGCCCCCGCCTCGGTCGCCGAGGACGGGGTGAAGGCGATCACCATGCCCGACATCCGCTGGGGCCGCTGCGACATCAAGTCGACGGCGCTGCTGCCCAACGTGCTGGCCAAGCAGCTGGCGCGCGAGGCCGGGGCCTACGAGGCCTGGCTGGTCGACGAGGACGGCAACGTTACCGAGGGCAGCTCCAGCAATGCCTGGATCGTCACCTCGAAAGGCGAGCTGGTGACGCGCTCCACCGACGAGGCGATCCTGGCCGGCGTCACAAGGCGCACCGTGCACGAGCTGGCGAAGGAGGAGGGACTGCGTCTCGTCGAGCGCAAGTTCTCGCTCGCCGAGGCCAAGGGTGCGCGCGAGGCTTTCGTCACCTCGGCTTCGTCGCCGGTGGTGCCCGTGACCCAGATCGACGAGCAGGTGATCGGCAACGGCAAACCCGGGTCCACGACGCTCAAGCTGCGCGAGCGCTACCTGCGTTACATGGTGGAGGCAGGCGTCGCTTGACCCTTCCCGCCGGCGTCGCCCGACCGCGCGCCATCATCTTCGACTGGGACAACACGCTGGTCGACAACTGGGGCGCGATCTGCGCCGCCCTCAATGCGACCTTCCGGGCCTTCGGCAAGCCGGCCTGGACGCTGGAGGAGACCAAGGCGCGCGTGCGCCAGAGCCTGCGCGACAGCTTCCCCGGCATGTTCGGCGAACGCTGGCAGGAGGCGCGCGATATCTTCTACCGGCATTTCGGCACCGATCACCTGACGACGCTCGAGGCCTTGCCGGGCGCCGCGGAGCTCCTGGCCGAGCTCGCCCGCGCCGGTTTCTATCTCGGCGTGGTCAGCAACAAGAACGGCACGGCGCTGCGCCGCGAGGCCGATCACCTCGGCTGGAGCAAGTACTTCGGCAAGGTCGTGGGTGCCACCGACGCCAAGCGCGACAAGCCCGCGCCCGATCCCGTGATTATGGCGCTGGAGCCGGCCGCCCTCTCGGCGGAGAGCACGGTATGGTTCGTGGGCGACACCGGGATCGACATGGAATGCGCCTATGCCGCCGGCTGCGTGCCGGTCCTGGTCACCCCAAAGGAGATTGATTTCAGCGAGTTCCAGGCCTTTCCGCCGAAAATCGCGGTGCCTGATCTAAAGCGGCTTGGAGTGCTGCTGCGGCCCCTGTAAATTAATCCCCGGCGCCCCAAATATGAGGGGCGTCGCAGCGGCAGCGGTTTAGTCGCGATGGGTCCCGTCGAAGGGGCCGTCTCGAGCCTGAAATCGGGCTCCAACACAAAAGGATAAGAGCGATGACGGAAAAATCCCAGAATGTGCAGGATGTGTTTCTCAACCACATCCGCAAGAACAAGACCCCGGTCACCATCTTCCTGGTTAACGGCGTGAAGCTGCAGGGCATCGTGACCTGGTTCGACAATTTCTCCGTACTTCTCCGTCGCGACGGGCATTCGCAGCTCGTCTACAAGCACGCGATCTCGACCGTGATGCCGAGCGGTCCGATCCAGCTGTTCGAAGGCGACAAGGAAGGCACAGACGGCTGAGACAAGAAACCCGGGCGAGGGGGCGCGCGTCGCACGGCGGCGCGTGGACGGCGATGCTTTCGAGGCGCCGCCGCCGGCCTCCGGCCGCGCCCTCGTTCTCCATCCCGCGCTGCGCCGGCGGGACGAAGGGGCGCGTACGCCCGAGATGCGCCTGGAAGAGGCCGTCGGACTGGCCCGCGCCCTCGATCTCCAGGTGGTGGGCGCCGAGGTGGCGCGCTTTGCCGTCTATCGGCCCTCGACCCTGCTCGGGCAGGGGACCGTCGACAAATGGAAGGGCTTCATTGAGGCGGAGCATATCGAGGTCGCCGTCATCGACGGCCCGCTCTCGCCCATCCAGCAGCGCAACCTGGAGAAGGCCTGGAACTGCAAGGTCATCGACCGCACCGGCCTGATCCTCGAGATCTTCGCCGCGCGGGCGCGCACCGCCGAAGGCCGGCTCCAGGTCGAGCTGGCGCAGCTCATGTACCAGCGCAGCCGCCTGGTCCGCACCTGGACCCACCTTGAGCGGCAGCGCGGCGGTTTCGGATTCCTCGCCGGCCCCGGTGAATCCCAGCTTGAATCCGATCGCCGCCAGCTCGGCGACCGCATCGTCCAGCTCAAGCGCGAGCTTGAGGGCGTGCGCCGGACGCGCGGGCTCCACCGCAAGGCGCGCCAGCGGGTGCCGTACCCCGTGGTGGCGCTGGTCGGCTACACCAACGCCGGCAAGTCGACGCTGTTCAACCGCCTGGTGGAAGGCCGGGTGCTGGCGGCCGACATGCTGTTCGCCACGCTCGATCCGACGATGCGGGCGCTCAAGCTGCCCTCGGGCCGGCAGGTCATCCTCTCCGATACCGTCGGCTTCATTTCCGACCTGCCGACCGATCTCGTGGCCGCCTTTCGCGCGACCCTTGAAGAAGTGCAGGGGGCCGACGTCGTGCTCCATGTGCGCGACGTCGCCCATCCGGACAGCGAGGCGCAGCGCCGCGACGTGCTCGGCGTCCTCGGCGATCTCGGCGTCGGCCTCAATTCAAGCGAGGGCAAGAGCGGGCAGCCGGTGCTCGAGATCCTCAACAAGGCCGACCTGCTGCCGCCGGATGCCCGCGAGACCATCGCCAACCAGGCCGGCCGCGACGAGAACAAGGTCATGGTCTCGGCCCTGACTGGCGAAGGCTGCGAGGACCTGCTGGCCGCCCTCGACCGGCTGCTGGCCGCCTCGCGTGAAGTTCTGGATGTCACCGTGGCGCTGGCCGACGGCGCCTCGCTCGCCTGGCTCTACCGGCATGGCAAGGTCCTCAAGCGCGAGGACGGTGACGACGTGGCGCGCCTGACGGTCAGTCTCGACGCCGCCGACCGCGCCCGTTTCGAGCATCGTCAAGCCGGTCGTTAAGGGCTTTCTGCGGCACCCCCCTTGAGGCCGGCGCCGGCCCGGGGCATGCTTTCCCCATCAAGAACGCCTGCCGGGGTAGGGAAGCCCCGGCACGGCCAAAACGGGGAGTTTTCCATGCGTCGCACGCTTGCTGCTCTGGTCGTGGGTGCCGCCACCGCGTTGGCCCTGCCGGCCGATGCGAAGACGTTCCGCTGGGCGAATGCCGGCGACGTCAACTCGATGGATCCGTATGCCCGGAACGAGACGTTCCTGCTGACCTTCATGCACAACATCTACGAGCCGCTCCTGCAGCGCGACAAGAACCTGCAGCTGGAGCCGGGCCTGGCGGTCAAGTGGTCGCAGCCTTCGCCCACGGTCTGGCGCTTCGAGCTGCGGCCGAACGTCAAGTGGCATGACGGCTCGCCGTTCAGCGCCGACGACGTGGTCTTCTCGCTCGGCCGGGCCAACGGCGAAGGCTCGAACATGCGCGGCCACTTCGTCACCTTCAAGGAGGCGCGCAAGATCAACGACCTGACGGTCGAGGTCGAGACCAAGTATCCCGACCCGGTGATGGCCGACAAGCTGATGCAGATCGCCATCATGTCGAAGGCCTGGTCGGAGAAGAACAATTCGACGCGCTCGGCCGACCTGACCAAGAACGAAGAGAATTTCGCGACGCGCAACGCCATGGGCACCGGCCCGTTCATGCTGCGCAGCCGCGAGCCCGACGTGAAGACCGTGCTGGTGCCGAACCCCAACTGGTGGGGCAAGCCCGAGCATAACCTGACCCAGGTCGAGTTCTCGGTGATCGGCAATCCCGCGACCCGCGTCGCGGCGCTGCTCTCCGGCCAGATCGACATGATGTACGAAGTACCGCCGCAGGATACGGCGCGCCTCAGCAACACGGCCGGCGTCAAGATCCACCAGGTGCCGGAGTTCCGCACCATCTTCCTCGGCTTCGACCAGATGCGCGACGAGCTGCTGTTCTCGAACGTCAAGGGCAAGAACCCGTTCAAGGACAAGCGCGTGCGCCAGGCCTTCTACCAGGCGATCGACGTCGAGGCGATCAAACGCGCGACCATGCGCGGCCAGTCGGCGCCGACCGGCCTGATGGTGGCCCCGGGGACCAACGGTTTCGTGGCGGCGCTCAACAGCCGCTACCCGGTCGACATCCCGGGCGCCAAGAAGCTGCTGGCCGATGCCGGCTATCCCAACGGCTTCGAGGTCGACATGGATTGCCCGAACGACCGCTATGTCAACGACGAGGCGATCTGCCAGGCGGCGGTGGCCATGCTGTCGCAGATCGGCGTCAAGGTGAACCTGGTCGCCCAGACCCGGGCCCGCTACTTCGCCAAGGTGCTCGGCCCCGGCTACAACACCAGCTTCTTCATGCTCGGCTGGACCCCCGGCGCCACCTACGACACGCACAACGTGTTCGAGCAGATCATGCAGACGCGCGGCGGCGGCAAGGGCGGCTTCAACCTCGGCAACTACTCGAACAAGGAGTTCGACGAGTTGGCCAACAAGATCGAGCAGGAAACCGACAAGGCCAAGCGCGACGCGATGATCGTCCAGGCCCACAAGATCCATAAGGAGGATTTCGGCCACATCCCGCTGCATCAGCAGGTGGTGGTCTGGGCAGCGCGCGACAACATCGAGCTGACCCAGCTCGCCGACAACTTCTTCCCGCTGCGCTACGTGCGGGTGAAGTGACGGTTCGCGTAGCGAACCGTCACCCCGGACAAGCGAGCGAAACGTGTATTCCGCGCGCGCAGGGTTGGCGTGGCGGCTGCGCGCGCGGGAAAAGGACTGGCGCGATCCGGGGTCCATGGTGCAAGCGGCACAATGGACCCCGGCTTTCGCCGGGGTGACGGCCGGTTTTTCGAAGGGAGCGCGGCGTTGACAGGACGGCGCCGCGCCCTTAAACCGGCAGCATCATCTCTTTCGGAGGCTTCATGGCCGTCAAGTTTCGCCCGCTGCACGATCGCGTCCTGGTCAAGGCGCTCGACAACGAGACCAAGACCAAGGGCGGCATCATCATTCCCGATACGGCCAAGGAAAAGCCGATGCAGGGCAAGGTCGTGGCCTGCGGCGCCGGCACGCGCGACGACAACGGCAAGCTGACGCCGATGGGCGTCAAGGTCGGCGATACCATTCTCTACGGCAAATGGTCGGGCACCGAGGTCAAGATCGAGGGCGAAGACCTGCTGATCATGAAAGAGACCGACGTCCTCGGCGTGATCCAGTAATCGGCCTCGTCGCCACAAGCGGGGCGGGCCTTCGGGTCCGCCTTTTTTTATTGCTCCTTTCTCCCGCCGCGCTCGTAACCAACCACTATGCAGAAGGTATCCCGCCGCGACCTCGTTGCCCTGGCCGCCCTGGTCGCCGCGGTCACGCTGGTCGCGGTCGCCGGCTCGGCGGTGACCCTGCCGGCCATTCCGGGTTGGTATGCTGGGCTGGAAAAGCCATGGTTCACGCCGCCGAACGCCGCCTTTGGTCCCGTATGGACCACCCTCTATGCTCTCATGGCCTACGCGGCGTGGCGCGCCTGGCGGGTGGCGGGGCCGCAGCGCAGGCTCGTGCTGACCGTCTTTGCCGTGCAGCTCGGGCTCAACGCCCTCTGGTCGCAGTTGTTTTTCGGCGCGCGGCGCCCGGACCTCGCCCTGATCGAGGTCGTGCTGCTGTGGGCCGCCATTCTCTGGTCGATCCGGATCTTCGGCCGCCACGACCGGCTGGCGGCCGGATTGATGATCCCGTATCTCGCCTGGGTGTCGCTGGCCGTGGCCCTCAACGCCGCTGTGGTTCTGCTGAATTCGTAGTGATTTCAGGTTTCTAGCGCTACCCGCCGGCATGCGCGGCGAGCAACGCTGCCGCGCGCCGGCCTCGGCTTGCCGCCGCGCCAAGTGGCCGGCATGGTGGCCCGAACGAGCAAGACCGGTTGGGAGTCGACGCATATGACCCGGCGCAGCACCTGGACCGTCATCGTCTGCGGCGCGCTCATCCTGACCTTCGCCACGGGATTGCGGCAGGGCTTCGGCCTGTTCCTGCGGCCGATGACCCTCGATCTTGGCATCGGTCGCGAAGTCTTCGCCTTCGGTATTGCGCTCAACAATCTTCTCTGGGGTGCGGCAGGCCCGTTCGCCGGCGCCATCGCCGACAAGTACGGCCCTGGCCGCGTCGCTGTGTTAGGCGGCCTGTCTTATGCGGCTGGTCTCGTGGTCCTCGGCTTGGCTAGCGACGGCACCTTCATCGTGCTCGGCAACGTGCTGATCGGCTTGGCACTCTCCGGCACCGGCTTCTCGGTGATCCTGGCCGCGGTGACGCGCGCCACCCCGCCGGAAAAGCGCAGCCTGGCCCTGGGCATCGTCACGGCCGGCGGCTCCTTCGGCCAGTTCTCGCTCATCCCCTACAGCTATCAGCTGCTGGAGAATTTCGGCTGGTCGTTTGCCTTGATGATGATGGGCGCCACTGCGCTGTTCATGCTCCCGCTGGCGCGCGGTGTGGCCGGCTGGCAGGCCGATGCCCAGGCCCAAGGGGCGCAGTCGCTGCGTCAGGCGCTGCACGAAGCGTCGCGGCACAGCGGCTTCTGGCTGCTGACCGCCGGCTTTTTCGTCTGCGGCTTCCAGCTTGTCTTCGTCGGCACGCATTTGCCGGCCTTCCTTTCCGACCAGGCGATGCCCGCCTGGGTCGCGAGCTGGGCGCTGGCCCTGATCGGCCTGTTCAACATCATCGGCAGCTACACGGCGGGTGTGCTCGGCATCAAGCTGCGCAAGAAGTACGTGCTGGCCGGGATCTACCTGGCGCGCTCGGCGGCCTTCTTGTTGTTCATGATCCTGCCGCTGAGCCCGGCGAGCGTGCTGATCCTTGCCTCGCTGCTGGGACTGCTGTGGCTGAGCACCGTGCCGCTGACCAGCGGCCTTGTGGCCCAGATCTTCGGCCCCACCTACATGTCGACGCTTTATGCTATTGTTTTCTTCAGCCACCAGGTGGGCAGCTTCCTGGGGGCTTGGCTGGGCGGTTTGATGTTCGACATGGTCGGATCCTACGACATCATGTGGTGGCTGTGCATCGTGGCCGGCGTCTTCGCCGCAGCCATGCATTGGCCGATCGCCGATAAACCGATGCCACGTCTCGCCGCGGCTGGAGCGGCCACATGACCCTGCGCTACGGTGTCATCGCGGGCGCGACCCTGGTGTTCCTGGGCGCTACATGGCTGTGGGCCAAGAACGGCTCGGCCATCCTGCTCGATCTGGCGTGGGTGGGCTGCTTCTAAGCGTGTTGTAAATCCCTCATCGCCCCCGATTAGAAGAGCCGCATGACCGACATCACCAGCGTCGCAGCGCTCGAAACGCTGTACGGCACTCCCAGCGCAGCCTCCACCGTCAAGGAAATCGACCACATCACGCCCGAGTACCGGGCCTATATCGAAGCGTCGCCGTTCCTGATCCTGGCGACCGGCGGGCCGGAAGGGCTGGACTGCTCACCGCGCGGCGACCGCCGCGGCACGCTGGTGCGTATCACCGACGAGCGCACCGTGATGCTGCCGGACCGGCGCGGCAACAACCGCATCGACAGCTTGCGCAACATCGTGCGCGATCCGCGCGTGGCGCTGCTCTTCCTGATCCCGGGCCACGGCAACACGCTGCGCATCAACGGCCGCGCCCGTATCACTGCCGACCCGGCGTTGCTGGACTCCTTCGTCATGGAAGGCAAGGCGCCGCGCTCGGTGACGGTGATTGCCGTGGAGACGGTCTATTTTCAGTGCGCGCGGGCCATCATCCGCTCGGAGCTGTGGAATGCCGCCCGGCATGTGGCGCCCGAGACGCTGCCGACCGCCGGCGAGATCCTGGCGGCGCTCAGCAAGAACGAGGTCGGCGGTGAGCAGTACGACCGCGAATGGCCGGAGCGCGCGCGCCAGTCGATGTGGTGACGGTTTAGGGGCGCTGATCGTGTGGCGGTTGCGGCCGGCTATAAAGCGGTGTCATCCCGGACAAGCCGCGCTCTGGCGCGGCGCGATCCGGGATCCATCTTGCCACTAGAACCATGGACCCCGGCTTACTGGGTCCCGCGCGCGTAGGGTTGGTGTGGCGGCTACGCGCGCGGGGAAAATTGGCGCCGGGGTGACAGTCATTCTAGTTTTCGCGGCCACCGGCCAGAGCGGGCGATGCCTAGGTCGTGACGCCGAGCGCGCGCAGCTCTTAATCGACCTTGATTCCGGCGGCCTTGATGACCTCCGCCCATTTGGAGACTTCGGCGCGCAGGAAGGCGCCGGCTTCCTCGGTCTTGCCGGCCACGACCTCGGCCCCTTCCTTGTTCATGCGCTCGACGACGGAAGGCGAGCGCATGGCCTGCGTCACCTGCTGGTTGAGGGCCGCCACGGTCGCCGCCGGTGTCGAAGCGGGCGCCAGGATCGCCCACCAGGTGGTGAAGTCGTAGCCGGGCAGGCCGGCCTCAGCCATGGTTGGCACGTCGGGCAGGATCTTCGAGCGCGTGGTCCCGGTCACCGCAACGGCGCGGATGGCGTTGGCCTGCACCTGCGGCACCGCCGGCACGATGTTGGGGAAGCTGAGCTGTACCTCGCCCGAGAGCACGGCGGTCATCGCCGGCCCGCCGCCCTGGTAGGGCACATGCACGATGTCGATCTTGCCCAGCGATTTCATCAGCTCGGCCGGGATGTGCAGGTTGGTGCCGTTGCCGGCCGAGGAATAGTTGAGCCGGCCGGGCTGCGCCTTGGCGAGGTCCATCAGCTCCTTGAGACTCTTAGCCGGCACGGAAGGGTGCACGACCAGCAGCGAGGGCGAGCTGGCCAGTATCGACACCGGCTGGAAGTCCTTGGCTGGATCGTAGGGCACGGTGCGGAACAGCGACGGGTTCACCGCGAAGGGCAGGGTCTGCGCCAGCACGGTGGTGCCGTCGCCGGCGGCGCGTGCCACCAGCTCCGTGCCTATGTTGCCCGAGGCGCCGGGCCGGTTGTCGACGATGACATTGGCGCCGCTCTGCGCGGTCATCGCCTGGGCCAGCACGCGGGCCACGACGTCGACGCTGCCGCCCGGCGGGTAGGGGACGACGATGCGCAAGGGACGCCCCGTGCTTTGCGCCGCGGCGGGCAGGCCGATAAGGAGCGAGAGCAGGCCAAGAACGAGCGCGCGACGCAGCATGGTTTCCTCCGGTGGTTGCCCTGTTTCTAGCGGGAAACGCGGCCCACCGGAACCCCCGGTTGAGGTGCCGTAGGCCCATCGCTATAGTCCGCCGCGAATTTCCGTACTTTGGCAGGGAGCAGGCGAACATGGCAAAAGTGGCGTTTCTCGGGCTTGGCGTGATGGGTTTTCCGATGGCCGGGCACCTGGTCAAGGCCGGCCACGAAGTCACGGTCTACAACCGCACGGCCAAGAAGTCCGACGAGTGGGTCGCCAAGCACAAGGGCAAGAAGGCGGCCACGCCGGCCGAAGCGGCCAAAGGCCAGGAGATCGTCTTCTCCTGCGTCGGCAATGACGATGACCTGCGCTCGGTGATCTTCGGCGACAAGGGTGCGTTCGCCGGCATGGAGAAGGGCGCCATCCTCTGCGACCACACCACGGCCTCGGCCGACGTGGCGCGCGAGCTCGATGCCGAGGCCAAGAAGCGCGGCTTCGGCTTCCTCGATGCGCCGGTGTCGGGCGGGCAGGCGGGGGCGGAGAACGGCCAGCTCACCGTGATGGTCGGCGGCGAGGCGGCGACCTTCGCCAAGGCGGAGCCGGTGGCCAAGGTCTACGCCAAGGCGATCACCCATATGGGCCCGGCCGGCAGCGGCCAGCTGACCAAGATGGTCAACCAGATCTGCATCGCTGGTCTGGTGCAGGGCCTGTCCGAGGCGATCAACTTCGCCAAGCGCTCGGGCCTCGACACCGACAAGGTGCTGGCCACCATCTCCAAGGGCGCGGCGCAGTCCTGGCAGATGGAGAACCGCTGGAAGACCATGGCCGAGGGCAAGTTCGAGTTCGGCTTCGCCGTCGACTGGATGCGCAAGGACCTCGGCATCTGCCTCGCCGAGAGCAAGCGCAACAAGGCGCGGCTGCCGGTGACGGCGCTGGTCGACCAGTTCTACGCCCAGGTGCAGGCCCGCGGCGGCAACCGCTGGGACACGTCGAGCCTCGTGCATCTGCTGATGAAGGATTGAGGCAAGAGAAGAACGTCACCCCCGCGAAAGCGGGGGCCCAGGGGCCATAAGCGCGCACTGACCCTGGATGCCCGCTTTCGCGGGCATGACAGTCTTCCTGGATTGTCACATGCCCTCCGAATCTCCCAACGACCGCATCCGTATTCAGAAGGTCGAGACGCTCTCCGACGACTGGTACGTCCTCAAGAAGACCACCTTCGACATCCGGCGCCGCAACGGCACCTGGCAGACGATGAGCCGCGAGACCTACGATCGCGGCAACGGCGCCACCATCCTGCTCTACAGCCCGGCCAAGGGGACGGTGGTGCTGACGCGCCAGTTCCGCTTTCCCTGCTTCGTCAACGGCCATGACGGCATGCTGATCGAGACCTGCGCCGGCCTGCTCGACGAACGCGATCCGGAAAGCGCCATCCGCAGCGAGACGGAGGAGGAGACCGGCTACCGGATCAGCAACGTGCGCAAGGTCTGGGAAGCCTTCATGAGCCCGGGCTCGGTCACCGAGCGCGTGCATTTCTATGTCGGCGAGTACAGCGACGCGCAGAAGGTCTCGGACGGCGGCGGCCACGCCCACGAGGGCGAGGACATCGAGGTGCTGGAGATCAAGCTGCCCGAGGCGCTGCGGATGATCGAGACCGGCGCCATCATGGACGGCAAGACGATCATGCTGCTGCACTACGCGGCGCTGAAGCGTCTGTGCGGGTGAGCGCGGTCGCAGGGACCACCCCATCCGGCGATAGCGATAACGGGCGCGCGCCCTGCCTGCAATTCACGGTGCTATCGCCCTGGTTGCCACTGGTGTCATTATGCAACCTTCCCGAGACGGGCGGGGGGTGCGATGGCTGTTTACGCAGCGCGCCGGTGGGCCGGGCTGAGCGCAATCCTTCTAGCGGGCTGGCTGAACTGCGCTCCGGTCGGGGCCTTGCCCGCCGGATCGGTTGATCTGGCATTCAACGCGGGCTTGGGACCCGGGCACAGCGAGTTTGTGCAGGATGTGGCCGTTCAAAGCGACGGCAAGATCGTCATTGCCGGGGGGTTCACCTCAGTCACCGGGGTAACCCGCAATCACGTGGCGCGGCTCAACAGCGACGGCTCGCTGGACGCCGGTTTCAACCCGGCGCTCGGGCCGAGCGACTGGACTCAGGTGCTTGTTCTGCAAGCTGACGGCAAGGTGGTTGTCGCAGGCCAGTTTACGGCTTTAGGCATCCAGAACGGGCCTCGCGTCGTGCGTCTGAATTCGGACGGCTCTCTCGACCCAACCTTCCTTCATCCCAATACCGGTACCGACATAACGGGTATCCGTGCGCTCGCCGTTCAACCTGATGGCAAGCTTCTGGTCGGCGGAGATTTCCCCTCCTTCAATGGGCACAACCGCCGCCATCTCGTGCGCCTCGACGCCAACGGCGCCGTCGACCTCAGCTTCGATGCCCAAATCGATGGTGTTCAGGTCAACAAAATCGCTGTTGAAAGCGCCGGGACGATCCTGGTCAGCGGCATGTTCCGGGATGCAACCGGCAACTTCGTGTTCAACCGGGTTCTCCGGCTCAATGCCGACGGATCGTTCAACCACAGTTTCGATATTGCCAGCCTCGAAGTGGTCGGCCTGACGGTTCAGGGCGACGGAAAAATCATCGTCGCCAGCTACGACATCAACAACCGCGAATACCGTATCCACAGGGTGAATCCGGATGGCGCGCCGGACGGGGCGTTTTCGACCGTCATCGTACCGGGCCTGCGGACCAGCGGCTTTCGCGGGCAACCCCTGGCCCTCCAGGCCGACGGAAAGATCGTCTTCAGCGGCGAGTTCGCAGCCATCCAGGGCACGGCCCGCAACGACCTCGCACGCGTGGACCCGAATGGCGTCCTCGATGTCAGCTTCGACGCCGGAAGCGGCGTTGAGGGCGATCGGCCTTGGGTCCTGACGATGGCGCTGCAATCCGATGGCAAGCTCGTCATCGGCGGGGACTTCACCTCTGTGAATGGCATTGCCCGAAATCACGTCGCGCGCCTCCATGGCGAGGCCATCGTCTCGCGGCCCGACCTGGTCATTCGCAATACCTTTGGCACGGCGGCTGCCGGCGACAATGTCTACAACGCGACCGGCGACAGTCAGAGCCAGGCGCAACTCGTCGTGGCGGGCTTGCAGGCAAGCTACACGATCACGGTACAGAACGACGGCTCCACCGCCGACAGCTTCCATATCGCCGGACCGGCCGGCAGTGCGGGCTGGGCGATCAACTATTTCGACGCACCGACGGGCGGCAACGACATCACCGCCCAGGTCACGGGCGGCGGATGGAGTACGGGCACGCTGGAAGCAGGGGAAGCGCGGGAGATCAGTATGGTTCTGACGCCCGCCGCCAGCCTGGCGGGCAACCTGCGCCTCGATGTGCTCCTGACGGCGGCCGGAACCAACGATCCGGCCGGCGTCGACGCGGTCCTCGCCAGCGCGACGACGGCGCTGCCGTTCCGGCCCGATCTGCTGATCCGCATGGCCGGCGAGAGCGATACCCAGCTCGTCGGCGGCAATATCTACAACGTGACGGGCCAGAACCAGCGCAAGACCCGGGCGATTCCGCTCGCCGGCACGACAAGCTTCGTGATCGCCGTGCAGAACGACAGCAACCGCGCGGACCGTTTCCGGTTGCGCGGCCTTGCCGGTCAGGCCGGCTGGAGCTTGCGCTACTTTGATGCCGCCAGCGGCGGGAGCGAGATCACCGTTGCGATCACCGGCAGCGGCTGGCTGTCGCGGCTTCTCGCTGCGGGGGAGAGCGCGCAGGTGCGGCTCGAGGTCGTGGCGGGCGCGACCGTGCCGGTCGGGGCGGGGGCGAATGTGCGGATCCTCGCGGCGTCCGTCGGAGACCCGAACCGGCAGGATGTCGTGCTGGCCTCGACGACCATTCCCCGCGGCAACACGCTGATCACCGATCGGCATAACAACCGCATTATCGAGGTCAATGCCGACGGGGCCATCGTCTGGCAATTCGGCAACGGCAGTCCCGGCGCGGGCTCGAACCAGGTCAACTTCCCGTTGACGGCCGCTCCGCTGGGCACGGGCAACGTGCTCATCGCCGACAACCAGAATCACCGGGTCATCGAGGTGGCGCGGGACGGCACCATTGCCTGGCAGTTCGACAGCTCACACATCACCGGCGGCGCTCCCAACCGCTGGGGAATTCCCGTCGATGCCGAGCGGCTGGAGAATGGAAACACGCTGATCACGGCACTGGGCATCTATGACCCTTACACGCCCGACGCGAATTTCCATCATCTCATCGAGGTCACGCCGGGCAAGGCCATCGTCTGGGAATTCACGCGGCCCTATTCGGGTAGCTATCCCGACCCAATGTTCTCCGTCCGCCTGGCCAACGGCAACACGCTGATTACCGAAGCGCTCCAGCATCACGTGATGGAAGTGACGCCATTGCTCAAACCCGTATGGCGGTTCGGGCGCCGGGGCGTCAGCGGCAGCACGGTCGACCGGCTTGACTATCCGCATTCGGCGGTGCGGCTGGCGAACGGCAACACGCTGATCAGCGATGGCTACAACAGCCGGGTGATGGAGGTCTCGGCCGCAGGCCGGCTCGTCTGGCAATACGGGACGACCCGGCGCTTCGGTGCCGGCCCCAACGAACTGTCGCATCCCTGGAAGGCGTACCGGCTCGTCAACGGCAACACGCTGATGGTCGACAGCTACCGCGCCATCGAGGTCGACGCGCGCAGGAATGTCGTCTGGCAGTATGGCACCGGTTATGTGACCGGAAACGGGCCCAATCAGCTCAATATGCCGACCGATGCAAGGCGGATCGGGCGACAGTAAGAAAGCTCAGCCGCCGGCCGCCGCGCGCTCGGCCTTCTTGGCCTCGTCCCACAGCGCGTCCATTTCCTGGAGCGTCGACTGCTCGGGCTTCTTGCCGCGGCTGGCCAGCATGTCCTCCACATGGCGGAAGCGGCGCTCGAACTTGCTCGTCGCCCGGCGCAGGGCTGTTTCGGCCTCGGCCCCGGCGAGGCGGGCGACGTTGACCACGGCGAAGAGCAGGTCGCCGATCTCCTCTTCGGTTCTCTCGGCGGCTTTCTCGGCGGTTTTGCCGGTGGTTTTCTCGGGGGGCGGCTCGGCGGGTTTCAGTTCGGCCCGCAGTTCGGCGATCTCTTCGGCCACCTTGTCGAGCGCCGGCAGGGCGTCGCCCCAGTCGAAGCCGACGCGGCTGGCGCGCTTCTGGATCTTCTGGGCGCGGGTGAGGGCGGGGAGATTGACCGGCACGTTGGCCAGGGCGCTTGAATCATCGCCGGATTTTGCCTGCCGTTCCCTGGCCTTATGGACTTCCCACGCTTCTGTTTGATGCGCCGAATCACGGATCTCGGCCGAGGCGAAGACATGCGGGTGGCGGCGGATCATCTTGGTCGCAAGATCGTCGGCCACGTCGTTGAAATCGAAAAGCTTCTGCTCCTCGGCCATCCGCGCGTGGAAGATCACCTGGAAGAGCAGGTCGCCGAGTTCCTCGCGCAACGCGCCCATGTCCTCGCGCGCGATGGCGTCGGCCACTTCGTACGCTTCTTCAATAGTGTAGGGGGCAATGCTGGCGAAGTTCTGCTCAACATCCCAGGGGCAGCCGGCCTGGGGATCGCGCAGGCGGGCCATCACCGCCTTCAGTCGCTCGATCGGCGGCAGGCTGTGCGTCATGGGGCTAAACTCGTTGGCGGTTCTGGGACTTGAAGGTCAATGCTGGGGCGGGATCCGGGGCCGGCAAGGCGGCTGTCGGATGCGGCAGGCCGGAAACCTCGTCGAGCAGGGCGCCGTCGAGGTTGGCGTTGTCGAGCACGGCGCCGTCGAGCCGGGCGCGCGTGAAGTCGACGGATCTTAAGTCCGCTTCAAGCAGTTGCGCGTTGTCGAGCCTGGCATGGGAGAAGCGCGAGCCGGGGGCGACGGCGCCGACGAAGGAGGCGCCCATGCAATCGGCGCCGAACAGGTCGGCGCGCTCGAGCACGGCGTAGTCGAAGTTGGCCGCGGTCAGCTGCGCGCCGGCGAGAACGGCGCCGCATAAGTAGCTGCCGCGGAACGAGGCGCCGACGAAATTGCCGTCGGACAGATCGTAACCCGAGAGATTCGTTCCGGCCAAAACCGGCTTGTCGATGGTCCGGTCGTGTTCGTGCTGGCGCCGACCGAGGACCGCCAGGGCGGCCTGCACGTCGGTCCGCGGGGCGACGTAAATCTCAGCCGGATCAGGCGCTTCGTAGTGGTCGCCGACCAGCCTGGGCGAGGGGGCCTTGGCCTGCTCGCGCACGAAGGCGCCCAGCGTCTGCATGATGGCGCCGTGCTGGCGCGGCTGATCGCGGGCGATCTGCTCGAGCGTGTGCACGGCGGCGATGCGCACGGCGATCTGCTCGCTGCCCAGCTGGGCGAAGACCTTGGCCAGGCGCTCGGCCTCGCGCGAGCGTTCCTCGGAGTTCGATTTGGCGGCGGCGCGTTTCTCGTCCTGGTGGTTGAGCCAGGCGCGCCAGGCGACGAAGGGCGGCACGGAGAGCAGCGCCGCGAGCAGCGCGATATTGCGCAGATCCTCGGCGTTCGAGAGCAGCCAGAACCACAGGAAGGTGAAATCGTCGGCCGATGGCATGCAAAAACCCCGGTCCGTTATACCGCGTCCCGGCGATTCCCGCGACTGGGCCCGGCGGCCTTCCCGGCCCACGGCCAAGCTCCGACGGCCAAGGGCAGGGGCCGCGCTTTGGCGTTTGCCCACCCGGTGCTCTAGGGTTGGCGCGTCCGATCCGGACCGGGAGCGCCTGCATGTTCGTGATGATCGTGATCGTGGTGATGGCGACCGGTTTCACCAACGAACAGCGGGTTCATCCCTGGCCGAGCCTGGATGGCTGCCAGGCGGCGCTGGCGGCCGCGGTGAATGCCTCCCGCGGTGAGGGTGACCAAGGCCAGTTGCGAGCGCCTGGGGTGAGCCCCTTAGGCCGACTCAAGCCATACCTCATATTGCATAATGTATATTATCACAAATAAAGGATGGCTTTCTAAACAGGACCTTACCTGGCGCTTCGACCCTGTTTCCTAAGGAATGTCGAGAACCATCCCGTCATAGGCCAGCTCCACGCCCTGCGGCATGCGCGCCGTCCAGGCGTCGTAGTCCACGGAGTGGTTCATGTGCGTCAGGATCGCCCGCCTGGGCTTCACCCGTTCGATCCAGGCCAGGGTCTGCTCGAGGTGGCTGTGGCCGAAATTCGGTCGCTCCATCAGGCAGTCGACGATCCACACCTCCACCCCCGCCAGCGCCGTGAAGGCCGCCTCGGGCAGCTCCCTGGCATCCGTCGAATAAGCGAAGCGGCCGAAGCGCAGGCCCAGCACCGGGTCTTCGTCGGCCCGGTGGATCTGCTCGAAGGGCGTGATCCGCAGATCGCCCACCGCGAACGGCCCCGGGATCTCCCGCGCGACCAGGACCGGGGCGTACCAGGCGTAGCTGGGATGCGGCGGCTGGAAGGCATAGCCGAAGCGCTGCCGAAGCTCCTGGAGATAGACGGCGCTGCTCCAGACATCGAGCGGTGCCTTCCTCTGGAAATTCACCGAGCGCAGCTCGTCGATGCCGTGGGTATGGTCGGCATGGCCGTGGGTGATGATCACGGCGTCGACCGAAGCCAGGTCCGCCGCGAGAAACTGCTGGCGCAGATCGGGTGAGGCGTCGACCAGCACCCGGGTCGGTCCCTCCTCCACCACGATCGACACCCGGGTGCGCTTGTTGCGCGGATGGGTCGAGACGCAGACCGGGCATTTGCAGCCGATAAGCGGCACGCCGCCGGAGCTGCCGCAGCCGAGGATGCGGACTTTCATCCCGGAGGTTTCGCCCGGTCGAACAGGGTGAAGAAATTGGCGGTCGTGGCCCGTGCCAGGGTGTCGAGATCGACGCCCTTGAGGCCCGCGACCGCGGCGGCCGTGTGGGCAACATAGGCCGGCTCGCACGGCCTGCCGCGCATCGGCACCGGCGCGAGGAACGGGGAATCGGTCTCGACCAGCAGGCGTTCCAGCGGGATCGAGCGGACCACGTCGCGCAAAGCCTCGGCGTTCTTGAAGGTGACGATGCCGGAGATGGAGATATAGAAGCCCAGTCCCACGGCCTTGTCGGCGAGCGCTTGCGACGAGGTGAAGCAGTGCAGCACGCCCTTGAGTGGCCCGGCTGATTTGGCCTCGGCCAGCATGGCGGCAGTATCGTCGTCGGCGTCGCGCGTATGGACGATCAGCGGCAGGCCGGTCTGGCTGGCCGCACGGATATGGGCGCGGAAGTTCTCCTGCTGCCGCGGCCGCGGGCTCTTGTCGTAATAGTAGTCGAGGCCGCTCTCGCCGATGCCGACGACCTTCGGGTGCGCGGCCAGCTCGATCAGGCTCTTGGTATCGGCGTCCTCGTTGGCCGCCTCGTGCGGATGAACGCCGACCGAGCAGTAGACGTTGTCATTGGCCTCGGCGATCGCCCGGACGCGCGCGAAATCCTTGAGTTTGGTGCCGATGGTCAGCAGCGTGCCGACCCCGGCATTGCGGGCGCGCGCCAGCGTGCCCGGCACGTCATCGGCCATCGGCGCGTAGTCGAGGTGGCAGTGGGAGTCGACAAGAAGGGTGCTCACCCCTTCCCTCCCTTCTTGCCTTTCGTCGCCGGCGGCGCTTCGCCTTCCTCGACATAGCGCGGGAAGACGCCAGCCGGCGCCGGCAGCGCCGTGCCGGGCACCAGCGCGCGGCCGAGCGCCTTGAAGTCCCGCGCCTCGGCCGGCACGGCGAGCTGCTCGAGGAGCCTGCCCATCGAATCCGGCATGAACGGCTGGATGATGATGGCCAGCCGCCGGATCACGTCGGCCAGCACGTAGAGCACCGTGGCCATGCGCGCCGGATCGGTCTTGCGCAGGGTCCACGGCGCCTGCTCGTCGACGTACTTGTTGGCGTCGGAGACGATCAGCCAGATGGCGTCGAGCGCCTTGTGGAACTGCTGCTCCTTGAGCTCGCCGCGCACGGCTTCCAGTAGCCCGGACGCGGCACCCTGCAGCTTCTTGTCAGCATCCGTGAAGGCACCCGGCTGCGGCACCGCGGCCCCGGCGTTCTTGGCGATGAAGCTCAGCACGCGCTGGGCCAGATTGCCGAGATCGTTGGCCAGGTCGCTGTTCAGCCGCTGCACCATGGCGCGGTGCGAAAAATCACCGTCCTGGCCGAAGGGCAGCTCGCGCAGCCAGAAATAGCGCACCGGATCGAGCCCGTACTTGCCGATCAGGAAATGCGGGTCGATGACGTTGCCCAGCGACTTCGACATCTTCTGGCCCTCGACCGTCCACCAGCCATGGGCGAAGACGCGCTTCTGCGGCTTGAGGCCGGCGGCCGCCAGGAAGGCCGGCCAGTAGACGGCGTGAAAGCGCAGGATGTCCTTGCCGACCATGTGCAGGTCGGCCGGCCAATAGGCCTTGAACTTCTCCGCCTTCTCGTCGGGATAGCCGATGGCGGTGATGTAGTTGGTCAGCGCATCGAGCCACACGTACATGATGTGGCCGGGCGCGTCGGGCACCGGCACGCCCCATTTGAAGGTGGTGCGCGAAATCGACAGGTCGTCGAGGCCGCGTTTGACGAAGGCCATGACCTCGTTGCGCCGCGAGGTCGGGCCGATGAAGCTCGGGTTGCGCTCGTAGTAGTCGAGCAGCCAATCCTGCCAGTCGGACAGACGGAAGAAGTAGCTCGGCTCCTCCACCCACTCCACTTCGGCGCCCGAGGGCGCGCGCTTCTTGCCGTCCGGGCCGGTGGTCAGCTCGTCCTCGCCGTAGAAGGCCTCGTCGCGCACCGCGTACCAGCCGGCGTACTTACCGAGATAGATGTTGTCGCGGCCCTTGGGCGACTTGTTGGCGGCGATCGCCTTCCAGATGCCCTGGCTGGCGGCGTAGTGCCGCGGCTCCGTGGTGCGGATGAAATCGTCGTTGGAGATGTTCAGCGCCTTGGCCAAGTCGCGGAAGTTCTGCGACACCTTGTCGGTGAAGGCCTTGGGGTCCATGCCGGCGGCACCGGCCGACTTCTCGACCTTCTGGCCGTGCTCGTCGGTGCCGGTCAGGAACATCACCGTGCAGCCGTCGAGGCGCATGAAGCGGGCCAGCACGTCGCAGGCCAGCGTCGTGTAGGCGTGCCCGATATGCGGCGCGTCGTTCACGTAGTAGATCGGCGTGGTGATGTAATAGGTGCTGGTCATGGGTCCGGCCGGGAGTCGAGGGCGGCCACTATAGACGGGCCGGGCTCCGCGCGACAGTCTCAACCCCGGTGCTTAAGCACCTAGGATTGTTGCCTGTTTTCCGTTCAGGAGAGCGGCCAGAAGAGCGCGATCAGCGGCACGCCGAGCAGCACCACGAGGGCCGAGAGCGGCAGGCCCAGCCGCCAATAGTCGCTGAACTTGTAGCCGCCGGGGCCGAGCACCAGCGTGTTGCACTGGTGGCCGATGGGCGTGAGGAAGTCGCAGGCGGCACCGATGGCCACGGCCATGAGGAACGGGTCCACCGCGAGGCCCAGCTTGCCGGCGAGGCTGGCGCCGATCGGCGCCATCATCAGCACCGTGGCGGCGTTGTTGAGGAACGGCGTCACGGCCATGGCCGCCACCATCACCAGGCCCAGCGCGGCCACCGGCGGCAGACCGTCGGCGCCAATCGACAGCCAGCCGGCGATCAGCTCGGTGCCGCCGGTCTCACGCAGTGCGTCGCTGATCGGGATCAGCGAGCCGAGCAGCACCAGGATCGGCCACTCGATCGCTTCGTAGGCCTCCTTGAGGGTCAGCGCGGTCGCCAGCACGATGAGCACGGCGGCGGCGAAGAAGGCCACGGCCACCGAAGTCAGGCCGGTGGCGGCGGCGACCATGGCCAGAGCCAGGATGGCCGGCGCCATATAGCGGTTCCGCGACCGGCCGAGCTGCAGCCGGCGCTCGGCGAGCGGCAGGCAGCCGATGGCAGCCAGACGCTCGGAGATGTCCTCGGGCGGCGCGCGCAGCACCAGCAGGTCGCCGGGCTGGAACCGGACGCGGGTCAGCCGGGCGGTGATCCGTCCGCCGCGCCGGCCGATGGCCAGCAGGTTGACGCCGTAGATGTCGCGCAGGTTGAGCTCGCCGGCCGTGCTGCCGATGAGCACCGATTCAGGCGTCACGACGACCTCCAGAACCGGCGTGTCGGCCTTCTTCTTGGCCTCCTCCCCCTGCTCCAGCTTCTCGTCGTGCAGCAGTTCCAGCTTCGCCTCGGAGACGATGCGCTCGAGAGCATGGGCGTCGCATTGCAGCACCAGGATATCGCCGCCGAACATCCCCCAGTGGGCCTGCGGGATGTAACGGCGGTTGCCTTCGCGGATGATGGCGGCGACCGTCACCTCGCCTTCGCCCAGCGCCTCGAGCTCGCGCACCGTCTTGCCGGCGAGCGGCGATTCAGCAGGAAGCACGACCTCCGACTGGTAGTCATCGACGGAAAAGAGGTTCTCCGGCGCAGACGCGCTGCCCGACTGCGTCCGCGGCAGCAGCCGCCAGCCGAAAACCAGGAACAGGGTCCCCGCCACGGTCAGCGCCAGGCCCACCGGCATGAAATCGAACATGCCGAAGGGCTGCCCGACGATCTCCTGGCGGACGCGACTGACGATGATGTTCGGCGAGGTGCCGATCAGGGTCATCAGGCCGCCGAGCAGCGAGCCGAAGGCCATGGGCATGAGCAGCGTGGAGACGGGCTTGTTCGTGCGTTTGGCCAGCTGGAAGGCGATCGGGATGAAGATAGCCAGGGCACCAATGTTCTTCATGAAGGCCGAGAGCACGGCGACGGTTGAGACCAGCACCGCGATCTGGATCTCGGTCGAGGTGAGATGCGGGGCGAGCGGGCGCATCAGCAGGTCGGCAATCCCGGAGCGGCCGACCGCGGCACTGACCACCAGGGCCGAGGCGACGATGATCACGATGTCGTCGCTGAATCCGGTGAAGGCCTTGGCCGGATCGACGATTCCCACGGCAATGGCGACGGCCAAGGCCGTCAAACCCACCAGGTCGTAACGCAGGCGCCCCGAGATCAGCGCGGCCATGACGCCGCCGAGGATCGCAAAAGTCAGGATTTGCGGAAGGGTCAAAACAGACGATACATAGGCGCAGGCACGCGCCGATACCGCTACCCGAAAGGGGTATGGGGGGCCTGCTCCGGCGGAATTGAATCGGAGATACGACGATGATGCCCCTCTCCGCCACGAAGTGGGGGAGAGGGAGGGGCCCGCGGCCGAAAGGCCGTGGGAGGGTGAGGTGGTGCTTGTGTCGGGCACCCACCTCACCCGGCTCGCTCGCGCTCGCCACCCTCTCCCCCCGAGGACGGGCGGAGAGGGTTATCTGGGTCGCATGCTTAAGCTGAACGGATCAGAATCTAGGCAGCGGCGCGCGCCGCTTCCTCGATGGCCAGGAACGCCGCCACCAGCGCCTGCCGGCGGTCGAGATTGACGCCCTCGGTCGCGCTGCCCAGCCGGCGCACGCGCTCACCGGCGTCGAGCCAGGGCTTCGGTCCCCGTGACGTCAGGCGGCGGCCGAGATCGCCTTCGTCGGACCAGCCGGCGGGCGACTCTCCCGTGGCTGCCAGCTTCACCAGGCGGTTCGTCCAGTCCGACAGCAGTTCCACGGTGGTGCGGAAGCCGGCGGCGGCATCTTCGGTGGATCCGTCGGCCGGACGCTTGGCCATCTCCTCGGCGAACTTGTGGATCGCCGGCACGTCGAGCTTGGGCAGGCGATCGAGCAGGCCGATGACCGTGGCATAGAGCTCCGCCCCGCCGCGCTGCTCCAGATCGAGGGCCCGGCCGATCGAGCCCTCGCCCAGGCGCACCAGGCTGGCGCGCTCGGCCGGCGCCAGGCCAGGGCGGTAGCGCTGCAGCAGCGTATCGACGTCGCCATCGGTCAAGGACGGCAGCGCTAGAACGCGGCACCGGGAGCGGATGGTTGGCAGGAGCTGTCCCGGCGCGTTGCAGGTCATCAGGATCAATTCTCTGGGGCGCGGCTCCTCGAGCAGTTTCAGGAAAGCGTTGGCGCCGCTGTCGTTCATCGCCTCCGCCTCGTCGACGATGGCGATGCGCCATCCGCCCTCACCGGCGGTGAGGCGGAGTTGCTGGGTCACCCGCCGCACATGCGGCACGACGATCTCGTTGGTCGGCTTGCGCGTGACGGGATGCATCATGCCGCGCTCGAGGGTGAAGAGGTCCGGGTGACCCGATGCCGCGACACGGCGGAACACGGGATGCCCGGCATCGAGCGCCAGCGTATCGGCGGGCGGTCCCGACGGGCCGCCGAACAGCGCGTTCTGGTCCGCCTGGGCGCCAGCCCCCTCGGCCAGCACGAAACGCGCGAAGCGATAGGCCAGCGTCGCCTTGCCGATGCCGCGCGGACCGACGATCAGCCAGCCATGCGGGATGCGGCCGGAATGCCAAGCCTGCAGCAGCGCGGTTTCGGCCGCAGCCTGGCCGATCAGGTGCGGGTTGGCGCGCGGCGCGGGGGCGTCGGTGGCGGGATCGCTCATCCGTTGCTCAGGCTTGCGGTAACGGCAGCCCCTGCTGCCGAAGGAAGGTCAGCTTGTCCCAGTAACCGCGCTGAAAGGCAATCTTGCCACCGACCACCCGGAAGAAGCCGCAGCCGCGCAGCCCCTTGGGATCGCGCCACTCCAGGATCGCCCACTCCCCGTCCTCGAACAGGTTCTCGACGATGCACACCATCTCGGCCGCCGCGAAGTCCCGGGCGAACATGGCGCGGATGGCCTCGCGGCCTCGGACGGGCTGCTCGGCCACCTGGTGGTTGATGGCGTCGGGCGCGTAGAAAGCCGCCATCGCTTCGGCATCGCCGCGGTTGAAGGCCTCGACCCAGGCTTTGACGAGCGTCTTGGGCAGCATGGCCGCCGAATTTACCATCGGTTGACAGGACTGGGACCCTAACTTATCTATAGAGCATGGTTTTCCGACTTACCGCGCTTCGACTTATCTGACCGGCGTCCTCACGGGCGCCCGCCTGTGATCCCCTGTCTGTCGAGCGTAGCGGTAAACCATCATGATCCCCTCTCCCCGTCTGATCCCAGACAATCCGATCTTCTGCGGCATCCCGTCTGTCCGGAGCGCTGCGCGACTTATCACCGGCCGCTAACCGGCTGCTGCCGGCTCTTGCGGCCCCCGATGAGTTCGCCCCTTCCCGCTTTCGTCTGGAGTCCGTCATGACCACGCCGATGCCGATCCACAAATACCGACCTTTCGCCCCCATCAACTTGCCCGAGCGACGCTGGCCGTCGCGGGTGATCGACAAGGCCCCCATCTGGTGCAGCGTCGATCTGCGTGACGGCAACCAGGCCCTCGTCGAGCCGATGGGCCCCGAGCGCAAGCGCCGCATGTTCGAGCTCCTGGTCCGCCTGGGCTTCAAGGAGATCGAGGTCGGCTTCCCGGCCGCCTCGCAGACCGATTTCGATTTCGTGCGCGAGATCATCGAGAAGAAGATGATCCCCGACGACGTGACCATCCAGGTCCTGACCCAGGCGCGCGAGGACCTGATCACGCGCAGCTTCGAGAGCATCAAGGGCGCCAAGCGCGCCATCATGCATCTCTACAACTCGACCTCGACCCTGCAGCGCCGGGTGGTGTTCGGGCTCGATCGCGCCGGCATCACCGCCATCGCGGTCAACGGGGCGAAGATCTGCAAGCGTCTCGCGGCTGGAATGCCGGAGACGGACGTGGTCTTCCAGTATTCGCCGGAGAGCTTCACCGGCACCGAGCTGGACTACGCCAAGGAGGTCTGCGAGGCGGTGATGGACGTCTGGCAGCCGACGCCGAAGAAGAAGGTCATCTTCAACCTGCCGGCGACGGTCGAGATGGCGACACCGAACATCTACGCCGACCAGATCGAATGGTTCGACCGCAACGTCAAGCAGCGCGACTGCATCGTGCTCAGCCTGCATCCGCATAACGACCGCGGCACCGGCGTGGCGGCGGCCGAACTCGGCGTCATGGCCGGGGCCGACCGTATCGAGGGCACGCTGTTCGGCAACGGCGAGCGCACCGGCAATGTCGACGTGGTGACGCTGGCGCTCAACCTGTTCAGCCAGGGCGTCGATCCCAAGCTCGACCTGCGCGACATCCGGGAAGTCGTGCGCACCACCGAGTACTGCAACCAGCTGCCGGTCCATCCGCGCCATCCTTACGGCGGCGAGCTGGTGTTCACCGCCTTCTCGGGCTCGCACCAGGACGCGATCAAGAAGGGCATGGCGGCGATGAGCGGCAGCAACAGCGGTGTCTGGGAAGTGCCGTACCTGCCGATCGATCCGGCGGATGTCGGCCGCTCCTACGAGGCGATCATCCGGGTCAACAGCCAGTCGGGCAAGGGCGGCATCGCCTACCTGCTGCAGACCGATCATGGCCTCGACCTGCCGCGCCGGCTGCAGATCGAGTTCGCGCCCGTCATCCAGCGCATCGCCGACGAGACCGGCAAGGAGATCACCTCCGACGTCATCTGGACGGCGTTCCAGCGCGAGTATCTCGACCCCGGCAAGGTCGAATTCGTGCAGCACACCACCCTGCCCTCCGGCGCCGGCCAGCGCCGGCTCGAGGCGAAGGTGAAGTGGGAGGGCCAGGAGCGCCAGATCGATGGCGAAGGGACCGGGCCGATCGACGGCTTCGTCCACGCCCTGCGCACGCTGTCGGGGGCGGCGATCGAGGTCGCCGATTACCGGGAACACGCGCTCGGCCGCGGCGCCGATACCAAGGCCGCGGCCTATGTCGAGGCGGTGGTGAATGGCAAGACGGTGTTCGGCGTCGGCATCGACCCGAATATCGTGGTCGCCTCGCTACGCGCCGTGGCCAGCGCGGTCAATCGCGGGCTTAAAGCCTGACTTGTGAGAGCCTCATTCTGAGAAACCACCGCTTCGGAGCGGGTCTCGAAGGATGAGGCGCACCTCCGGGTGAGGAAATTCAGCCGGCGGATGCTCCGGGCTGTCGCTTAGCGTGGTTGCTTTGCCGTGAGCTGGCAATCTACATGCTGACGTTCGAGCCAATCCAGCTAATGAGGTCGGTGATTCTCTTGCCAAGACTAGTGGCCGTGACACCCAGTTGATCCGCCTTCTTCAATTTTTCATTGAGCGCGTCTAATTTAGACAGAATATCTTGCGGATCTGGCTTTTCGGCTACACTCGCCAACTGGCTGGCTTCGTCCCGGACTGCTGGTAGTTTTCGTATTTCCTCGAGGATGAGCGCGATCTGCGCTTTCATTTCTTCCAGCGGGTTTTCTTTGTACTTATTTGATGCGGGAGTGATCTCTGCGTCCGACCGTATCCCTCGGCGAGTCGAATCCAAACACTTGCACGGCTCAGACTGACAATAGGGGCAGCCTGTCAGATAGCGTGATGCTATAGCTTCCTGGATGCTGTATTCGGGCATCGCATGAGCGAAACGCCAAATATTGATTAGCCACGCTAGGTAGTCAGCGATCTCGTATTGCAGCTGCTCTAAGATCACCTCACGTGCGGGGCCCATCTTTGCCACTTTGAGGCGTCGATAGCGCTCGATGATCTCTGCACGTTCTTCTGCAAGCTTCGCTGCAAATAGGAATTTGGACAAATTCCACTTTGCTGCGTTGACGGAATAAATAGTGGCCAGCATTCCAGCGACATAGTCGACTGTCGGAACGAGGCCGTTTCTGATGCTTGTGTTTAAGAGCTCGAAGCGCTGTTGAAGTTCTTCCTGCTTCTTGGCCGTAGACAGTGCTCGTCGAGGCCGGCGGCCTGTTGATTCACAGATACAATTGGCTTCCAAGCAATAAGGGCAGCAATTTGGAAACCTTACTAACACGGCCCTCTGGAGATCAATGGCGAGCTTGTTGCATAGAGCAGACAACCACGATATCGATCGTATTAGCCAGCGCTCGCTATCCGTGTCGTCGATGATACTCTTGGAAAGGTAGCCTGCGTTTTCATCCAACCTGACTAGAATTTCCTCAACGCTAAACTCTTCGTTTCGAACGTAAATGCGTGCCAGAACCTCCTGGAAGTCGTGCAGAGTTTCCAATTTCACGGGACTTTTCCGGCCACTTTTCTCTTGGGCTGTTTAAATGAGGCGTTAATTAGACGCTTCTCGACCTCAGAGAAAATAGTACTGCTTAAGGCCGTTTCGTCGATTTGAGCGTCTAAGACGATACACCGCCTGGGGTTGTCGCGTCCAATCCTTAGAAAGGCCTGATGAAGTCGCTCATGGAAATCGATATCCATGTTTTCATAGCGTGTAGAGCCATCGTCACGCTCGACCGCTCGCCGCAAACCCTCTCGCGCCGGAACGTCCAGAATGAGTGTTAAGTCCGGTTCGAAGTTGCCTACTACTAGCTTATAAATGCTGCGGAAAACTGCTTCATCGAATCCCTGAGTGTAGCATTGATATGCCAACGTAGAATCTGCGAAACGATCGCAAACGACCCAATCTCCGCGCTTCAGTGCGGGCCAGACCGTTTGAACCAAGTGGTCGCGGCGGGCTGCAAAGTGCAAGAGGAACTCAGATAGAACATCCCATCGATCAGGCGAGCCTTCAACCAACAGTCGCCTAATTTCCTCCGCGCCAGCCGACCCGCCGGGTTCGCGCGTCAGAATTACGTTATGTCCTAGCGCCCTCAACGTATCTGCAAGGCGACGAGCTTGGCTCGTCTTGCCGACACCTTCGCCACCTTCGAAGGTAACAAACCTGCCAGTGGACTTTTCTTGAGCGGTCTGACTCATTTTCCCCAGCTATAAAGAATTTATTGCTTCACTTCTTCCCGGCGCCCCACAGCAGGTAGTTGAGCGCGGCGGTCATGCGCCCGCCGAGGCCCAGGCGCTCGACGCCGCTGTCGGAGACCAGCGGCAGCTCGATCGTCTCCATGCCGGGGCCGGTGACCACCAGCCGGCCGATCTCCTGCCCCGGGGTCACCGGCGCGGGTACGGGCGAGTCGAAGCTTGCCGTGACCTTGAGCTGCGGCCGGAAGCGCCGCGGGATGGTGATGTCGATGTCCTGCGGCGCCACGAGCTGGATCGTCGGCCTGGTGCCGAGCCAGACATCGGCCTTGTCGACCACCTCGTTGCGCTTGAACAGGGCGTAGGTGCCCCATTCGCGGAACGCCCACTCCATCATGCGCTCGCTCTCTTCGGCGCGGATGCGCATGCTCTGCCAGCCGTTGAACACGCCGACGAGGCGCCGGCCCTCGCGGACGCTGGAGGCCGTCAGGCCATAGCCGGCCTCGTCGGTGTGGCCGGTCTTGATGCCGTCGGCGCCGGTGTTCTTGTAGAGCAGCGGATTGCGGTTGCCCTGCTTGATCGGCTTGCCCTTGTCGTCGGTGCCGTAGGTGTAATCGAGCTCAGCGTAATACTTGTAGTACTCGGGGAAGTCGGCGATCAGGCGCTGGCCGAGGATCGCCAGGTCGCGGGCCGTCGTGTAGTGCTCCGGATCGGGCCAGCCGGACGAGTTGCGGAAATTACTGGCCGTGAGGCCGATCTTGCGCGCCTCGACGTTCATCTGCTCGGCGAAGGCCTCTTCGCTGCCGGCGATGCCTTCGGCCAGCACGATGCAGGCATCGTTGCCCGACTGGATAATCATGCCGCGCAGCAGGTCCTCGACCTTCACCGACGTGCCGACCATGACGAACATCTTCGAGCCCTGGATGCGCCAGGCCTTCTGGCTCACCGGCAGCATGCTGTCGAGCTGCAGCCGGTTCTCCTTGAGCGCCTTGAAGGCCATGTAGGCCGTCATGATCTTGCTCATCGATGACGGCGGCATGCGCTGGTCGGCGTTCTTCTCGAACAGGACCTTGCCGGTCTTGAAGTCCAGGATGATCGCCTGGCGGGCCGTGGTCTCGGGAGTCAGCGAGGCGCTGGGCGCCGCCGGCTGGGCGGCCGCCGGCGGCGGCGCGGGGGCCTGGCGGGAGCGGCGCTGCTGCTGCTGCTGCTGGGCGAAGGCCTCGCCGCTGAGGGCGGCCACCAGCAACCCGGCCGTCAGGACAGTCGCCGCGCGACGAGTGATCGCAAGCTTCATGAGACGGGTCCCTTTCAGTCGGCGACGATGCGCGCCTGCGGCGCCACGTCCGAGATCCACTCAAGGATGGAATCGGCTTCCTTGACGCTGGCCACCGGGCCGATCCGGACCCGGAACAGCTGCTGTCCGTTGACCGAAACCGGGGTGACCTGCGAATTGCCGTAGCGGGTCAGCCGGGCGCTCAGGCGATAGGCATTGTCGTAGTTGCCGAAGGCGCCGGCCTGCACGAAGAGGTTCGACGGGCGCACCGCCGACTGCGTCACCACCGGCCGGGCCCGCGCCTGCTCCTGCACCGGCAGGGCCGCGACTTCGCGCGAGGGCGGGGTGAGCGGGCGAGCGGACTGCACCAGCGTGCCCGACGGCGCCGACGGCGTCTGCCCGGGCGGCGCGGTCACCGGGGCGGCCTGC
>JALHMR010000010.1 GCA_022843945.1 Rhodospirillaceae bacterium
GGCGGCGCGGGCGACCGCGGGATCGCCGAATTGCGGACGCCAGGCGGCGATGCGGCGCGCGGCGCGGCTGGCATAGCCGGCCCCCAGCATCAGGCCGTTGAGCGCCATGCGGCATTCACCGCGGGTCAGCGCCAGCGCGAAGACCAGAGCGGCTCCGGCGAGTGCGGCGGCGCCGACGGCGACGGCCTGCGCGCCGAGGCCGAGGCCGGCGGCGCTGCGCACGACTCCCCCCAGGAACAGGTGACCGACCACCCCGCCGAGACCGAGATCGAAGGGCCGCGGCCAACCCTCGGGCGAGGGCAGGGCCGACACGGCCATCGCCGCGAGCAGCACCATGATCGGCATCAGCGCGATGCGCAGCCACCAGAGCGGCAGGCGATGGGCGCGCAGCAGACGCCAGCCCCAGGCGCCGAACAGCAAGGCGATCAGAACGGCGCCGAGACCGACGGTCTGCAGCAGCAGGTCGGCGACGATGGCGCCCGGCCGGCCCATGAGATTGCGCAGGGTCGCGTCCGTCGCATGCGACAGCGACGGATCGGCGGGCGTGTAGCTGGCCAGGGCGATGGCCAGGGCACCGCCTCCGGCGATCAGCGCCAGCCCGGCGCTCTCGACCAGGCGCTTGCGCAGGAAGGCGCCAGCCCCGTCGGGAAACAGGAAATTGCCCATGCGGGCATTCATCGTGGTGCGCGCGGCCATGTTGCCTCCGTGCGTTACAACACCCGGGCCATGCGGGTGAGGGCCATTTCAACAGTCTCGAGATCGTGGATCAGCGCCACGCGGATATAGGGCACGCCGCTATTGCGGCCGCTTGGATCGGGGCGCGTGAGATAGGCGCCGGGCAGGACCTTGATCGCCGCCTCGGCCCACAGCTTCTTGGTCGCGGCTTCGCCGTCGCCGACGTCGAGCCAGAGGAACAGGCCGGCCTCGGGCGTGTAGTAGCCCGGCCGCTGGCCGAGCACGCGCTGCGCCAGGGCGAACTTCTCCTGATAGGAGCGGCGGATCGGCGCGACATGATCGTCGTCGTTCCACAAGGCCGTTGCCGCTTCCAGGATCGGCGATGGGGTGGCGGCGCAGCTGTAGCTGCGCAGCTGGCAGAGCTTGGCGATGGTCTGCGGCGCGCCGACGGTGAAGCCGGAGCGCAGGCCCGCCGCACTCGAGCGCTTGGACAGCGAATGCAGCGCCACGATGTTGTCGAGCGAGCCGCCGAGGCTGGCGGCCGCTTCGAGGATGCCGCCCGGCGGCGTGCCGTTGTAGATCTCGGCGTAGCACTCGTCGACGATCAGCATGAAATCATGCTGGCGGGCGAGCTGGATGGCGCCGCGCAGGTAGTCGAGGCTGGCGCAGGCTCCCTGGGGATTGCCGGGCGTGCACAGGTACAGGAGCTGCGTGCGCGCCAGCACGGCGGGCTCGATGGCGCCCAGATCGGGCATGAAGCCGGTCGCCTGCGTCGCCGGCAGGAAGCGCGGCTCGGCACCAGCCATGACCGCGGCCCCGTAATAGACCTGGTAGAACGGATTGGGCATCAGCGCGATCGGCCGCTCGCCTCCCTCCATCGGCGTGATGGCGAGGAAGGCCGCCTGGAACAGGCCCTCGCGGGTGCCGGCGCAGGGCGCGATCTGGCGCTCGGCGTCGATCATCCCCTTGGGCAGCTTGTAGCGGCGGGCCAGCCAGCCGGCGCAGGCGGCGCGGAACTCAGGTGTGCCGTTGACCGCGGGGTAGCGGTTCCAGCTTTCGGAGGGGCGATTGGTGATGATGTCGTGGATGAAGGCCGGTGGGGCGTGGATCGGGTCGCCCACCGACATGATCACGGGGGGGAGATTGGCGCGCGGCTGGACGGGCTCGAGCAACGTATTGAGTTTGGTGAACGCGTAATCACTAAGCAGTTCTAAGCGCTTATTGAGCATTCTGAAACTCTAGCACGAGCCCCCGATTCGGCCGGAAGCGAAATCTCGCATGGCCAAAAAGAACAAACGGGCACAGTTGTGTCTGCCCTATTCTTAAAGTAATGGGTTAGGAGCAGTCAAACCCCCTGTATCTAGGGGCAGAGAACAGCGTTCTCCCCAAAATACCCGAGTCGCCCCCGAGTCGCGGAACTGAATGAGAACAAGCACTTAGCGATACTATATGAGGTAGCAGGGGAGGGGCCGGCCCTATGGAAAAATGTCGAGAATGGCCCCGTCGGGCCCCGATAACCGGCTTCCGGACAAAAAAAGGGCGGCCCGAAGGCCGCCCTCAGTGACACACGGGACTAGGAAACGAGAGTTACTGGATGGTCTCGCCGTGCAGGGCGAGATCGAGGCCGTCGCGCTCGGCTTCTTCGCCGACCCGCAGGCCCATGATCACGTCGAGCACCTTGAGGATCACGAAGCTCACGATGCCGCAGTAGATGATCGTCACTGCGATGCCGTAGAGCTGGGTCATGACCTGGCCGGGGTTGCCGTCCAGCAAACCCGACGAGCCTTCCGGCGAGGTCGCGCTGACGCTGATGGCGCCCACCGCGAACACACCGGTGAGGATGGCGCCGGTAATGCCGCCCACCGCATGCACGCCGAACACGTCGAGCGAGTCGTCGTAGCCGATCATGCGCTTGAGGCTAGTTGAGGCCCAGAAGCAGACCACGCCGGCGACGATGCCGATGACCAGCGCACCGCCGGGGAGCACGAAGCCCGAGGCCGGGGTGATGGCCACCAGGCCGGCGACCGCACCCGAGATGATGCCGAGCACCGACGGCTTGCCGCGCGCCATCCACTCCGCGAACATCCAGGACAGGGCCGCAGCCGCGGTGGCGATCTGCGTCACCGCCATGGCGAGGCCGGCGCGGGCGTCGGCGGCAACCGCCGAACCGGCGTTGAAGCCGAACCAGCCGACCCACAGCAGGGCCGCACCGATCACCGCGAGCGTCAGGTTGTACGGCGAGAAGTTGTCATGGCCGTAACCCTTGCGCTTGCCGAGCACCAGCGCCGCGACGAGACCGGCAATACCGGCGTTGATGTGGACGACCGTACCGCCGGCATAGTCGAGCACACCGGCCGCGCCCAGGAAACCGCCACCCCACACCCAATGGGCCACCGGCACGTACACCAGGAACAGCCAGAAGGTGATGAACCAGAGCAGCGCCGAGAACTTCATGCGGTCGGCCACCGCGCCGGTGATCAGGGCGCAGGTGATGATCGCGAAGGTCATCTGGAAGGTCATGTAGACGCCTTCCGGAATGGTCTTGGCGAGGTCGCTGACCGAGTCGAGGGCGAGGCCCTTGAGGAAGAACTGCGACAGCGTGCCGATATAGGCGCCGTCGCCGGTGAAGGCCAGGCTGTAGCCGGCGATCATCCACAGCACCGTCACCAGGCAGGTGATGGCGAAGCTCTGCATCATGGTCGCCAGCACGTTCTTCTTGCGCACCATGCCGGCATAGAACAGCGCCACGCCGGGAATGGTCATCATCAGGACGAGGGCCGTCGACACCAGCATCCACGCCGTATCGCCGGTATCGAGCTTGGGCGCGTCGGCGGCGAAGGCCTCCGGCACCACGCCCATGAGCGCCGCGGCACCCGCCAGAGCGAGGACCAGCCAGCGGACAGAAATCTTCATCGGGTTCTCCTTGAGCCTGTTGACGGGTGACGCGGCCCGGCCGTCGCAGCCGCACCCCATACCCCCTTGGATAAGCGCAAGCCCCCTCAAGTCACCCAATACGAGGGTCCACCCTGATAAGGAGGCCTGCCCTGACAGCCCTCGGAAAATCCAAGATTCGTGCCACTTTCACGATGGGGACCGGCCCGCCTTAAGGGGTGCGGATGGGCCGTTAAGCAGACAGTCGGCCGCCCGCCGGGCTCTAGACCGGTCGAAGCTGCTTAAAAACGGGTCGCGTGGGGAGGGTCTGCCCTATTTTTGGGCAGAAACGGCCGTCGAGGGTGAGGCGAAGCGGGGGCCGGCGAGCCAGCACGCTTCAAAGCGGTGATCGTCGCGATAAAAAGGCAACAGACTGCGCCCCGGTATCACCGCAGCGCAGCCTTGCCGGACCCTGTAGCCGTCGTTTAGAGGGCGTCGGAGTTGGTTTCGCCGGTACGGATGCGTACGGCGTGCTCGAGGTCGTAGACGAAGATCTTGCCGTCGCCGATCTTGCCCGTATTGGCAGCCTTCTGGATGGCCTCGACCACGCGTTCTGCCAGCGTATCGGGCACTGCGACCTCGATCTTCACCTTGGGCAGAAAGCTCACCGAATACTCGGCGCCCCGATAGATCTCGGTCTGCCCCTTCTGGCGGCCGAAGCCTTTCACTTCGGTGACCGTCAGGCCCTGCACGCCAAGCGACGTCATCGCCTCGCGTACTTCCTCGAGCTTGAAGGGCTTGATCACCGCCATGACCATTTTCATGAGACTGTCCTTCCCCTGTATTTCGGTGGCGGGCCTGATGCCGTGGGCGTGCCTCGCCGAAGGCGCAAGCTAGCACAGGCGCTAGCCGGGCCTCCAAACCGGTTGTTTCAAGAAACATGCCGTTATGGGGCCCCGGCCACGTCCCGTGACTCTCGACAGGGTAAGGGCGGCCGGGCCAAGCTGCGAAGAATGAGCGAGATTTCTGCCAAGCCAACCGCCCCGGGAGGCTCGGGTGACGTCCTGGTCGTGGGCGGCGGGCTCGTCGGCCTGTCCCTGGCGCTCGCCCTGGGCGGCGCGGGCTTGCGGGTCACCGTGGTCGATCGCGAGCGGCCGGCGGCGGCGGCCGACGACCGCTTCGACGGGCGGGCCTCGGCCATCGCCTGGGGTTCGTCCCGCGTGTTGCGCGCCGTCGGTCTGTGGCAGGCGCTGGACCGGCACGCCCAGCCGATCCGCGACATCCGCGTCTCGGACGGGGACTCGCGGCTGTTCCTTCATTACGACCACCGCGAGGTCCGGCTCGGGGATGCCGGGGAGGCGCCGCCACTGGGCTATATCGTGGAGAACCGTTTCATCCGCCGCGCGCTCTACGCGGCTGTCGCGGCCCGGCCGGAGATCACCCTCCTCGCCCCCGCGGAGCTGCTGAAGCTCGATCGCGAAGCCGGCCATGTCAGCGCGACGCTGGCCGACGGGCGGCGCTTACGCGCCGCCCTGGCGATTGCCTGCGACGGCGCCGAATCGCCGCAACGCGCGGCCGCCGGCATCGGCGTGGTGCGCTGGCGTTACGAGCAGGCAGGTATCGTCTGCTCGATCAGCCACCAGGAGCCGCACCACGGCGTGGCGCATGAGCGCTTTCTGGGTGCCGGGCCCTTTGCCGTGCTGCCGTTGCCGGACGGCGAGGACGGGACGCATCGCTCGTCGATCGTCTGGACCGAACGCGCGGATCTGGCGCCGGCCATGCTGAAGCTCTCCGACGGGGAGTTCGCCGCCGAGATCGAGCAGCGCTTCGGTCCGCATCTGGGACGGATCGCGGTCGCCGGCCCGCGCTGGTCCTATCCGCTCGGCCTGCTGCATGCCGAACGCTATGTCGCCCACCGCCTGGCGCTGGCCGGCGATGCCGCGCACCGCATCCATCCCATCGCCGGCCAGGGACTCAACCTCGGTCTGCGCGACGTCGCGTCGCTCGCCGAGTGCATCGTCGATGCGGCCCGACTCGGCCTCGATATCGGTTCGGCCGGGGCGCTCGAGCGCTACGAGCGCTGGCGCCGGGTCGACAGCCTGATGCTGGTCGGCGTGACCGACGGCCTCAACCGGCTGTTCTCCACCGATCTGGCGCCCGTCCGGCTGGCCCGCGATATCGGGCTCGGCGTGGTCAACGCCCTGCCGCCGCTCAAGCGGCTTTTCATGCGCCACGCCATGGGCATGGTCGGCGACCTGCCGCGCCTGGTGCGGGGCGAGGCGCTTTAGCTCGGTTTGAACAGGGCGCGCGACGGCCGCAAGGCACCGTCGACGATCGCGCACCCTTTAAGCAGATAGGTGACCCAGACGATCGGCAGGTACGGCCAGTCGCCAGGCCATGCGGTAAGCCAGGCCCGCATGTTCAGCCAGGTGGCCAGCACGGCGTAGAGCGGGATACAGGGAACGAACAACCCGACAAACAGCAGGCGCCGACCGATCCCATCCTCCGGCCGCCCGAAGCGCACGAAATACGTGTGCCGTCCCCACTGGAGCTGGTGGGCGAGAAATCCCTTGAGGTCTGATCGATCGCGATGGGCAATGACCGGCTCCGGCACGAAGCGGATGCGGCCGCCGGCCTCACGAAGTCGCGCGACGAAGACGACGTCCTCGCCGGTCCGGAGCCGCTCGTCGAAGACATCCGTTTCGCGCAGGCGGGTCAGCTTCAAACTCATGTTTGTCGTCGGTATATGCACTGTGCCGACAACGTCGCGCGCGCCCGCCGACGGGATCGACGTGAACCACGACATCATGCGATCCAGTCGTGCCCAGATGCCGCTTCCCGTACCCTCGATCCCGCCTCCGATGCAGATCGCGTCGGGAGTCTCGCGATGACGAGCGAGATGCCCGTCGACGAAGCCAGCGGCGGGCCGGCAGTCGCCATCAAGCAGGATGGTCGTCTCGATGCTGTTCTCCCGGCACCAGCGAAGCGCCGTGTTTCGGGCGGCTCCCGCTCCTCGCCGGAGTGCGTGACGCAGGATGATCACGCGGGCATCGGCGGCCCAGGACTCGAATGCGGGGCTCGCCTCCAGTGACGGGCTGCAGCCGTCGTCCACGAGGACAAGTCGCGCGCCGCCCGGCAGATCGCGAAGGGTGTGGCTGACGGTATCGATCAGCTCGGCCGCCATTCCCGCAAAGGGGACAATGACGGCTGTGCGCGCGGCGTCGCCGCGCCAGTCAGCGGACCGGCTGCCAGGCAAGCTTCGGGACATTCATCGGGTTGAACAGGATGCTGCCCAGCATGGCGCAGTTATGGGTGCAATGACAGGCGCCCTTTTCGATGGCGGCAACCTGATCCTTGAGGGCGGCGCTGCCGTGGATATCGCTCCAGCTCTGCGTCCGCAAATCGCCGATCGACGGCAGCATCTCGCAGGATGACACCCGCCCATCCGCCCAGACCACCATGTGGAACTTGCCGGCCTGGCACGGGATGACCTGCCGCTCCTCTTCGATCGTCGCCAGCGAGGTCTTCCAGAGATAGCGATGGTAGTTGCGCAGAATGCGGGCCGACGCCGGATTACGCCCATAGTCGTAGGTGCCGAGGATGGCGAATATGTCGGGGGCCATCTGTCGCAGCAGCGTCAGCGGCGGCAGGACGACACCCGCGTCGAGCGTCGCGCCACGCAACAGGATGATGGAGTGAAAATCAGGTTTCCGGTCGCGCACCAGCCGCATCAGGGGCAGCAGCTCTTCGACGTTGTGGTTGGTCACCACGGTGTTGATCTTGATCGAGATCCCGCCAAGCTTTCGCAGGCGCTCGACGGTTCGCCAGACCTGCTCCCAGTTCCCCGGCTCCTTGCGGATGCGCTCGTGGGTTTCCTGAAGACCATCGAGACTCAGCGAAACGGCAATCTCCGCGTCGGTTCGGCGGCGCAGGCGGGTCAGTGACTCGATGGCAAGGTCCGGCAGCGAGCCGTTGGTCGGAATTTGAATCACCCGGGCGTCGAAGCAGCCGATGATCTCCGCGAGATCCTTGCGCAGGAACGGCTCGCCGCCGCCGATATCAAGCCAGAAAAGGCGCCCCGCTTCCTTGCCGAGAGTCTGATAGTCGGCAAGCCGGAGGTCCTTCTTCGGCGAAAAATCGATGAAGCAGTGCTCACAGCGGAAATTGCAATGATTCGTCACGTGGACGATCAGGTGCTGGAGATTGCGCCTGACGAGATATTCGCCAAAGGCGCGCGCAAACGCTGAAGCAGTGGGCATCGGACAATCCAAGGATCGGCGGTATTATATCCGCGAATCGCGGCCAGAGGCATCGCCGTATTGGCTGGGCTTTGTGGCACCGGATTCGCCAAACGGGGGAGGTCTGGCATGCTGCGGAGACCGGCGCAGGATCCTTGGAGCTGGAACTACGACATCATCGCAAGCCAGCGCGACGGACGTTTCTATCTCCGTATCGCCGAGCTGAACCTGATCGTCGAGGATGCCGATCTTCTGGGTGCCCATGTTCGGCTGGAGCGGGCGAAGCGCGAATTATTCGAGAGGTCGGCGACGCTCGATGTGGCGGTTCCGCCACCCCGGGACATCGCCCTGCGGCAGGATCTCCGGCGAGCGACGCTGCCGTTTCTCATCAAAACAGCCGCGGTTACGCTCATGGCCGCGATCCTGATCGCGGCCTCGGCGGTGTCCGTTCACTACGCCTTGGAAGGCTCCCTGCGCTCCGCCGCGCAGCGCACGGGCCGCGCCGCGATCGAGCAGGTCATACGCGGTCTCGAGGATGTCGGGCGTCGCGACCTGACGCCCGAGCGGGCGGAACGGTTGCGCGCTTCCCTGCGGGGGGCGGTGCCGGTTCTGAAGCCGTTCATCGACGAATTGCGGCCCCTCTTCGCCGCCGATGCGGTCGACGCCGGCAGCGGCGCAAGCCGCTAGGGCGATCGCGCGGGCGCGCAGTAGCGCGCGAAATGGCGGGCCAGTTCGGGCCGGAAGCTCACGGTCTGGTAGCAGGCATTCTCGGGGCCGTCCCGCGGCACAACGTTGGCGGGCAGCATCGAATGGAGACCGGCGACAGCGATGAGACCGAAGGCTGCGGCCAGGCTCGAAGTCATCCGCCAGGCGCGCCACCGGCTTTGCTCGAGGGCGGCTGCGATCAGGATGCCGAGCGCGGTCGCCGTCCAGGGGTCGGTATAGATGCGGTAGCGCGGTGGAAAGCCCCTTAGACGGAAGACGACTTCGATGGCGAGCGCCAGCCCAAGTAGAGCCGCGGAGCGCAGGGCAGCCGACCTCCGGCCGCGCCAGAGAGCGAAACCCGCGCCGGCGAGGACGATCCACTCGACGAGGTGAAATGGGCTCCAGAGCCAGGACGTGACATCCAGGCGCGGGCGTAGCGTGGCGGCAAGGCTGCTGCCGATCTCCGCGACGAAGGCGCCCAGACCCTGCTGACCGGCAGCCATCGGCGTGGCGGCGAACTGCAGCATGTGATCGAGCAGGTTGACGACGACCATCGTGTTGTTTCGGTCGTGGCGGAGAAGCAGGAAAAACAGTCCGAGGGCGATTCCCGTTGCGCTGGCGGCGGCGCTGTTGATGATCCGTCGAGCGGGAAAACTGAATCCGATGCCATAGGTGACGATCGCCAGGCCGATGTATCCCGCGATTGCCGCCTGGTAGGCGCCGCTGCTATGGCCGATCTGGATCGCCCGCACGATCATCAGGGCGGCAGGGATCGTCATGGCGAGAGCGGCGAGCCGGAATGTCAGATCTATTCCCTTCCCATCGACGGGGGGCGGCCCCATCGCCGAGTCCTGGCGGCGGCCGAAGAAGAGGGCCAGGATCGGCAAGCCGAGAAGCGGGAAAATCGCTTGTATCTTGGTGGCGAGCGCCAAGACTGCGACGAAGGCCGAACCGCCCAGAAGCACTTCCGCCCGACCTTCGGGCGCTTGCGCGGCCGACACCAGCCCGAGGAACGCGGCATAGCAGAAGATCACGGAGAGTATCTCAGGCCGCAGAATCACCGATTGGGCGCCGACACCGAGGCTGGTGGCCAGAATCAGTGCCGCCAACGCGGCAGCAAGGTCATGGCGTGTTATCCGCCTGACCGTCCAGAAAACAAGCGCGACCAGCAGCATGCTGAGCAGAACCGCCAGTCCGCGGCCCGCCACCACGAGCCGCCCATAGGCGGAGTCGATCTCCGCGGCCGGCAGCGCGATCATGGTGCTGAAGGAAACGACGTCCAGGATACCGATCAAATAGAGCAGCTGGATCCACAGGCCGAGCAGAAGGAAATAGGCGTAGCCGGGGTGGTCGAAATTCCACTGCGGCAGACCGTCGTTCAGCAGCAAGGCCTCGTAGACGTAAGCGAGATCGGCATCGGAAGTGGTGATGTAGGACCGGGTGATGTCGTGATGGAACGGGATGACCGCCGTGACGCCGGCCAGCAGGATGACGATGATCGCCGGTACGAGGCGCGAGGGCGCCATGATCGTCAGAACGCCTTGAAGCGGCGGTAGGCGACGAAGGCCATCCGCCAGAGATACCAGCCGTGGCGAAAGCGCGAAATCTGGGTTTCGCCGTAGCTCCGACCGGCATAGCGAAGCGGGACTTCGATGGTCTTCAGGAGTCGCCGGGCGGCTCCCAGGATCAGATCAAAATCCCCGAACGGGTCGTCGATCCGGAGCCAGCCGCGATCCGCGTCGATGGCCTGCCAGTCAGTCCGGCGCAAGCCCTTGGTACCGCATAGCGTGTCGGTCAGACGGCGGTTCAGAAGCCAGGAAAACAGCAGCGAAAAGGCGCGATTGCCAATCAGGTTCAAGAGCCGCATGGCGTCGTCGGCCATGGGATAGACGAAGCGGGTGCCATTGACGAAATCGGCCTGGCCCGAGGCGATCGCGTCGAACACCTTGGGCATGTCCTCCGGCGCCACGGTCATGTCGGCGTCCAGGATCATGACGATGTCGCCGGTGGCCTCCGCCATGCCGGTTCGGACCGCGTCGGCTTTGCCAATCCCCGGCTGGCGCAGGACGCGAGCCCGGCGCTCCGGATGCGCGGCGATCACCCGCTCGATCTCCTCGAAAGTGCCGTCGCTGCTGTGGCCTTCGACGAAGATGATCTCCAGCCGCGCCGGATATCGCGGCAGGCGCTGAAGGATCGGCTCGATATTGCCGCGCTCGTTGCGGCAGGGAATGATGACGCTTGCCGAAGGCTCCGGTGCCGCGGGGCCGGGCGGCGGCCGGGCGATCACGTAGCTCCGCAGCGCGAGATGCTCGACGACGGGCAACGTGCCGACGTAGCGATTGATGAGGTTGCCGGCACCGAAAGCGCGCCGCGGCAGAAGCTGGCGGCGCGCCGTCTGGACGGTGTCGTAGCGGGCCAGTGACAGCAGGTTTTCAACATCGCGTTGCGACAGCCAGCTCGCTCCTCTCTGGGGCATCTTGAGGGCCAGGGCTTCGCCCAGGCGCAGGAACGGCTCCCAGAGATGGCCGTGGTGGGCGATCACGATGCGCGAGCGGGAATGAAGGACGGACATCAGCCGCTCGAGGAACACCTGACAATCGTCAAGCAGGCCGAACGTATCCTGCAGGATGACGAAGTCGAAAGGTCCACCGGCAGCGCTCAGGGTTTCCGCGTCTTCGGCATCACCGACGATGAAGTGCAGACCAGGATGCTGCTCGCGCGCCAGGGCGATCATCCGGGGACTGAAGTCGATACCGACGCCGCGCGCCGGCCGCAGCGCCGCCAGCAGGGCCCCCGTGCCGCAGCCGATCTCGAGCACGGTTCGGCCCTCGGGAACCAGGAAACGCAGATAGCGCGTCTCTTCTTCGTAATAGTAGGCGTTGCGGGCGAGCCACCGGTCGCGCTCCGGGGCCATGCGCTCCGACAACTGCTGAATGGCTGACTTGCGCTGCGAACCAACCGCCGGGTTCGGCGCCGGGCTCATGCGCGCGTATCCACCGTCAATATGAACTTGAAGAAGACGTCGTCGCGGGCATAGCCGCAAGCGCGATAGAGCGCCTGGGCGGTGACGTTGTCGTGCTCCGTGGTCAGCTCAAGGCGGATGGCGCCGGTCTGGCGGGCGAAGTCGCGGGCCTGGTCCATCAGGCGCCGGCCGATGCCCAGGCGCCGCGCGCCCGGCGCCACGTACAGGTCGTTGAGGATCCAGACCCGTTTCATGGAAACCGAGGACAGCGACGGGTAGAGCTGGACGAAACCGACGGCCACGCCGTGATGGCGGGCGAGGAGAAGTGCTGCGTCCTTGCGCTTGAAGCGCTCGGCCAGGAAGGCGCGGGCCGCGGCGATATCGGAGGCCTGGCGGTAGAAGACGCGGTAGGCATCGAACAGGGCCGCGGCTTCGTCGAGATCGCGTGCGCCCGCTTCGCCGACGGTGATCCCCGCCCCCCGCGCCATGCGTCAAGCCTTGCCCACGCGCGCCGGCGGATCGCGCGACAGGCCCTTGGCGGCGAGGGCGGCCAGGTAGTCGTTCCAGATCTTGTCGCGGTTCTCGCCGAGATGGCGCAGGTATTCCCAGCTGAAGATGCCGGTATCGTGGAGGTCGTCGAACTTGATGCGGATGGCGTAGTGGCCGACCGGCTCGACGCCGAGAATCCCGATATGGCGCCGGCCGGCGACGATTTGCTTCTGGTCGGGGCCGTGTCCCATGACCTCGGCGGACGGGCTCTCGACCCGCAGCAGCTCTGCCGGGAAGGCGAAGCTCTTGCCGTCGTCGAAATCGATCTCGAGAGTCTTTTCGGCTTTCTTGAGCCGGATCTCGACCGGCCAGCTTCGGGTCCCGAAGCTCTCGCTCACGGCTTGCCGGGATCGCTGACCGGGCCGGCGGTTTCGTCCAGGCGCCTGGCCTCGTCGATCAGCATGATCGGGATGCCGTCGCGGATCGGATAGGCGAGCCCCGCCTGCTCGCTGACCAGCTCCTCGCGCTCGGCATCGTAGCGCAGCGGCCCCTTGGTCAGGGGGCACACCAGGATCTCCAGCAGTTTCGGATCGACGGCCATCGTCTCGCTCGTTTGGGTCCGGCTTTTTATCATCCGGCCGCAGCCGGCCGTCAATCAGGGCCGTCAGTGGCGGGCGGATTTATCGCCGCTGCCGGCCAGGCCCATCTCGATGAGCGCGATCATGGCACGGCCGCGCTCGACGGTGGTCGGGTATTCGAGCAGGGCCTGCTGCTCCTGGGGCGCGAAGGGGCAGAGCATGGCCAGCGTGGTGATCAGCCGCTCGTCGGGCGTTTCGGCCACCGCGTTCCAGTCGGCCGGGATGTTGCGGGCCGCGAAATAGGCGCGCAGGCCGCGCAGCAGCCGGTCGCGGTCGAAGGCGCCGACCGTGGCCCCTTCTTCGGGCGTCAGGTCCGCCTGCCAGCGCGCGAAATCGGGCACCACCCGGCGGTAGCCGCGCGTGGTGGTCAGCTCCTCGGCGATGTCGAAGCGGCAGAGGCCCTGCAGGGCGATGACGTAGCGCCCGTCCTCGGTCTCGCTGAAGCTGACCAGCCGCCCGGCGCAGCCGGTGCCGTAGAGCGCGGTCGGCGGCGGCGTGAGGCCGTCGGCGCGGGTCATGCCCTCGCCGCCGGGCTGGCGCGGCTGGATCATGCCGATCAGCCGGTCGCGCGCCGCCAGCGCGTCGTCGATCATCGCCAGGTAGCGCGGCTCGAAGATGTTGAGCGGCAGCCGGCCGCGCGGCAGCAGCAGGGCCCCGGTCAGCGGGAAGACCGGCAGCGAGGTCGGCAGGTCGCCGATTCGGGCAAAGGGGCTGCTGCGGGCGTTCACGCGAACATCAGCGAGGACAGACGCTTGCGACCCGAGATGGTGTGCGGGTTGGTCGAGCCGAGGACCTCGAAGAATTTGACCATCTGCTTGCGCGCCGCCTCGTCGTTCCACTTGCGGTCGCGCTTGAACAGCTCGAGCAGCTGGTCGATCGCCTCCTCGACCTGCCCGCCGGCGAACAGCGCCGTGGCGAGGTCGAGCCGGGCCTGGTGATCGGCTGGATTCTGCGCCACCGCCTCGCGCAGCTTGCCGAGGTCGCCCGCCTCCTTCGCCTGGCTGGCGAGATCGAGGGCGGCGCGCGCCGCCACGACATCGGCGTGCTTCTGCGCCTCGGTCGGCAGGCCGTCGAGCAGCTGCTTGGCCTTGGCCGCATCGCCGGCAGCGAGATAGCACTTGGCCAGCCCGGCCGCCGCCTCGGCATTGCCGGGCTCGCGGGCCAACACCTGGCCGAGCAAGGCGCTGGCCGTACCCGTATCGCCTTCGGCCAGGGCCGCCTTGGCCTCTTCGAGCGCCATGGCGATCGGCGAGGGCTGGGCGGCCGCGGGGCCGCCGAGCTTCTTGATGAAGGCCTTGATCTGGCTCTCGGGCACGGCGCCGACGAACCCGTCGACCGGCCGCCCGCCCTTGAAGGCGAAGACCGCCGGGATTGACTGGATGCGCATCTGCTGCGCGATCTCGGGATTCTCGTCGATATTGACCTTGACCATGCGCACGGCGCCGTTGGCCTCGCGCACCGCCTTCTCGAGCGCCGGGCCGAGCTGCTTGCAGGGCCCGCACCACGGGGCCCAGAAATCGACGATCACCGGCACGTCGCGCGAGCCCTCGATGACATCCGCCATGAAGGTGGTGACGTCGCTGTCCTTGATCAGAGTGGCGCCGCCCTTTGCGGGGGCCGCGCCGATAAGCGATTCCATGGTTCTATGGCCTTATTTCAACGAAAAGAAACGCGGCGCCGACGCTCCGCCGGCCCCGCCAAGCCCTTTAGATGGCGGTTTTCGCCGCGCTTCGCAACCTTTGCGGTACCGGACCGGGAGCCTAGCGCGCCCCCACGCCGGTGCCGATCGGGCACGAGACGCCGGTGCCGCCGAGCCCGCAATAGCCGGCGGGGTTCTTGGCCAGATATTGCTGGTGGTAGTCCTCGGCGTAGTAGAACGGCGGCGCGTCGAGGATCTCGGTGGTGATCGGCCCGTAGCCGGCCGCGGCGATCGCCTTGGCATAGGCCGTTTTCGAGGCCTCGGCCAGCCGGCGCTGCTCGGGCGAGGTCACATAGATCCCGGAGCGGTACTGCGTGCCGATATCGTTGCCCTGGCGCATGCCCTGGGTCGGATCATGGCTTTCCCAGAAGGTCTTGAGCAGGGCGTCGTAGCTGACGGTCTTGGGATCGAAGGCCACCAGCACGACCTCGTTGTGTCCGGTCAGGCCGGAGCAGACCTCCTCGTAAGTCGCGTTCGGCGTCAGCCCGGCGGCGTAGCCGACGGCCGTGCTGAAGATATCGGGCATCTGCCAGAACTTGCGCTCCGCCCCCCAGAAGCAGCCGAGGCCGAACAGGGCCCGCTCGATGCCCTCGGGAAACGGCGGCGCGATCGGCCGGCCGAGCACGAAATGCCGGTTGTCGATGGGCATCGGCGTGGAGCGGCCGGGCAGGGCCGTCTCGGGGGTAGGCAGGGCCGATTTCTTCTGGCGGAGCATGAACATGGCGGACCTCAGCGGATGCCGGAATCGCTAATGTCGGCCTTTGGACGCACACTTGCAATCCCGGCCGAAACCCCTATGATCGCGCCGCTTTCGCCCGGCCGGGCTGTTGCCGCCGGTGAAAGTCGCGGGAGTAGCTCAGGGGTAGAGCATCACGTTGCCAACGTGAGGGTCGAGGGTTCGAATCCCTTCTCCCGCTCCATCTTCCCTTCAAAGCCTGCAACCTTTAGCGCTGCTGCGCTGCCTGACGAGGAAGATGGCGCGCGACCGCTGCCGGTCGCCAGGTCTCGTAAGTGTGACCGCGGCCGTTTCCGCGTCTCCTTTTCGTTAGCGATTTCTTAGCCAAGAAATGGGCCAAATGGCCGTTGCGCGCCGTCCCCGGGCGATTCCCGGGTGCGGGCGTAAGCCCTTGGAGGGTCGACAGGATGTCGGAAGGCCGGAGAGCCACTGCCCGCGGTAGAGCCGCCGGCGGAGCCGCCGCCGTCCGTTCTGCAGGCGCCACGACTCCGCGCCGCACCCTGCTTGTCCTTGGCGTGGTGATCGTCGTTGCCGCGTTGGTCGCTACAGCCGGCCTGGTCTGGGAGCGGCGCGAGCGCACGATCATCAGCGCCGGCCAGGAGATGCGGCGGTTGAGCACGGTGCTCGCCGGCGAGGTCGCGCGCACCATTCAGGGCGTCGACGTGATGCTCCGCGCCAGCGCCGAGGCCTACATTGCACTGGCGCAGACGGAGGCCTCGTCCACCGCTTCGGTCCACGCCATGCTGCGCGAGCGGGCCGCGGCTCTGTCCGATGTCGTGCGCATCCATTTGATTGTCGGGGCCGATGGCCGGCTGCTCTATGACTCATTGACCCACCCGGCCACCACGTTGTGGCTTGGCGCCCGCGATTTCTTCGCCGCCCACCGCGATCGACCGGCGCAGGGACTGCACATCTCGCCGCCCTCCCGCCTGACGAACTACGGCGACTGGGTGCTCGCCCTGTCGCGCCGTCTCGAGCATCGCGACGGGAGTTTCGCGGGTGTGGTCGTCGCCGTGGTCAACGCGGTGCATTTCGAGAGCCTGTTCGGCAGCCTCGATCTGGGGCCGGGTACCGCCGTGTCGCTCGTCCACCACGATGGCGGGCTGATCGCGCGCGCCCCCCCGGAACCCGAGGCGATCGGCGCCATTGACCGCGAGACCGATCCGCGTGCGCTGCTCAAGCAGGGAACTCGCGAGGCGGTCATCGGCATCGCGGAAGATGCCGGCCCGGCGCCCCCGATGCTTGCCGTGCGGGCGCTGCCCGATCTGCCGCTCGCGGTGGTGGTCAGTGGCCGCCACGCGGACCTGCTGGCCGGGTGGCGCGAGGAGACGTCGTGGGTCGCGGGAGCCGTGTCGCTTGCCCTTGTCGTCGTCCTGATCCTGCTGGGCCTGCTGGCCCGGCAGATCCGTCGTCACGAACACGTCGCCGAGGCGCTGGCGGAAAGCCAGCGCTGGCTTGATCGCGCGCAGGCAGCGGCCAATATCGGCAGCTGGGTGTCGCGGCTGAGCGGCCGCGACGACTGGTCACCGGAAACCTACCGTGTCCTGGGCGTGGATCCGGCCATGTTCGTGCCCTCGGTCGCCAATTTCGAGACGCTGGTCCATCCGGATGATTTCGCCGGCTATCGCCAAGCCGCCAGGCACTCGATCAAGACCGGCATCCCCTACAACCATGTCCATCGCATCATCCGGCCCGATGGAACCGTGCGCTGGATCCATTCGCAGGCTGACACGATCCGCGATGCCAGCGGCCGGACCGTGCAGATGATCGGCACGGTTCAGGACATTACCGACCGCAAGATCGCCGAGGACGCCTTGCGGCTGTCGGAAGCCCGCCTGCGCGACTACGCCGAAACCGCTTCGGACTGGTATTGGGAAACCGGCCCCGACGACCGCTTCACCTACATGTCGAGCCGCATCAAGGCCTTCGGCATGGACGACAACGTGCGGCTCGGCAAGACGCGGCGCGAACTGGCGCTCGATGTCGCTGAGGACCCGGATAAATGGCGCGATCTGGAGGCGCTGACCGGTCGCCGCGAGCCGTTCCGCGACTTCGTCTACAGGATGGCGCTACCCGGCGAGCGCGAAACCCATGTTTCGGTTAGCGGCAAGCCGGTCTTCGACGCCGATGGCCGGTTCCTCGGTTATCGCGGAACGGCGCGCGACGTCACCGCCTTCATCCAGGCCGAAGAGCGGTTGCGCGAGGCCAAGACCACGGCCGAGACGGCCAGCGCCGCCAAGACCTCGTTCCTCGCCAATATGAGCCATGAGCTGCGCACGCCGCTCAATGCCATCATCGGCTTTGCCGAAGCGCTGTCGGCGGGCTACTTCGGCGCGCTCAACACCAAGCAGACCGAATACGTGCGCGATATCCGGGAGTCGGGCAACCACCTCCTCCTGCTGATCAACGACCTGCTGGACGTCGCCAAGATCGAGGCCGGCAAGTTCGAGCTTCAGCCAGAGCCGCTCGATCTGGTGCAGGAGGTCCAGGCCTGCCTGCGTCTGGTGATGCCGCGGGCCGTGGAGGGCAATGTCAGCCTGGAGCCGCAGCTGCCCACGGGTCTGCCGCTCTTCCGGGCGGATCGGCGCGCCCTGAAGCAGGTGGTTCTCAACCTCCTGTCGAACGCCGTGAAGTTCACCCTGCCGGGCGGCCGCGTGACCGTCTCGGTGCGCTACGATCTGGCGGATGGCGCCCAGATCTCGGTGGCCGATACGGGCATCGGTATCGCCTCGAGCGATCTGCCGAAGGTCGTGCTGCCGTTCGGCTCCCTGCCGCGCAATGCGACTCTCAGCCGGCGGCGCGAAGGCACGGGGCTCGGCCTGCCGCTGTCAAAATCGCTGGTCGAGATGCATGGCGGCCGCCTCGAGATCGTCAGCGAGGTCGGTCACGGCACGATTGCCACGGTCCGGCTGCCGGCGGAGCCGCCGGCCCGGGGCGTGGCTATTCCAGGATCGACGTCAACAGCAGTGCAGCGGTGATCAGCGCGCCATAGAAGGCGCCGACGGTCCCCAGCACAAACAGGACGTTGCCCAGGCGGTTGACCTGTCGGGCACGGGCCTCGACCACGCGGCGGATCGGCGAGCGACGTTCCTTGCCGGCGACCAGTGTCAGGTAATACGAGCCGAAGGGTGTAGGGACGCTGAACCGGATATCGACCGGGTGCGTCTTCCAGGGTCGGTCCTGGGCCGCGATGGCGATCATCGTCTTGATTTCGGGTGGCAGCTGTTCGCGCACGGTCTCGGGCAGGCGGGACAGCAGCCAGGTATCGTCGTCGCTCAGAAGTGGCAGACTGGAAGCAGCCATAAGGAAATCCCATCGATCGCGGAGAGAGCCCGGTGCTCACTCGAGACTACGATGCCACCGGCCCGTGAATAAGGGGTTAAAACCTGAACGCACCCCCCCCTAGCGAAAGACGGTGCCGACCAGCAGGGCGATCAGCCGGTAGCCCGCGAAGAACAGGACGCCGACGGCGATGACAAACAGGATATTGGCGGCCCGGGCGAGGTTGCGCCGGCGATCGGCCTCGCGGCGCTCGGGCGAGCGGCGTTCCTCGCCGGCGAGCACGGCAAGGTAGAAGCGCCGGAAAGGGAGGGGCAGCGACAGGCGTATGTCGACGTTGTGGTCGGCCCCGCCCTGGGCCGCGGCCTCGGCAATCGCCGCGCGCATGTCGGGGGTCAGGCGGGCCCGGATGTCCGGGGGCAGCCGCTCGATGATCCAACTGCCCCGTTGCCGCTCGTCCGCCGCCGTATTGTCGGCCATTGCCCCCGCCTGTTGTCGTCAGCCGGGATGAGGCAATGCCCCCGGCCGCGGGTTGTCAAGCCGGCAGCGGCTCGGGCGTGGCGAGGAAGACCTGGCCCATGTCGATCTCCTCGGTCACCACGCGGCGCGGCCCGAACTCGATCGCGTAGGTCGTGTAGCCATAGCCTTTGAAGAACTTGACCGCGTCCATCAGGTTGCGGCCCTGCCGCTGCCAGTAGGACGGCTCATAGAGGAAGAAGATCTTCGGGCGGTATTTCTCGATCGTTTTCAGCCCGCCCTGCAGCACGTTCCATTCCTCGCCCTGGGCCAGAAGCTTGATGACATCGAGCCGGGGAACCGGGTTCCGGGCGATGAAATCGTCGAGCGAATAGAGGTCGACATCGACCGCCCGGGTCGACTTGCCGACATTCTCCGCATGCAGGCTGGCGTTGGCGTAATTGCCGATCGTGTCGTCGTGCAGATAGAACGTGGTCTTGCCCGATTTGCTGGACAGCGCCGCCTGGTACGTCTCGACGAAATCGAGGCCGTTGAGGCGCAGATTGGCGCGCAGCCGCGCGTGCGGATGTGGATCGGGCTCGAAGCTCATGACCCGGCCGGTCGGGCCGACCCGGTTGCCCATGATGACGCTGTGCATGCCGATATTGGCGCCGATGTCGATGGCGACATGACCGGGCTGCAGCATGCGGTTGAGCAGCTCGCTGACCCGCGGCCGGAAATGGCCGTAGAAAAAGATGTACCACTCGCAGAACGAATGGGTGTCGACATGCATCTTCAGCCCGTCGTCGTAGTCGACGATGGTGCGCACCGGCTGGTTGTTGCCGGGGGGATGGACCAGGCGCACCAGGCGATCGGTGCCCTTGGGATGAAAACGCCGGGTGATCTGGGCAAGCGTCCGGATCAGCGGCGAGCCGGTTTCCGGCGCGGGGTTCGGGGCAGCCTGGTTCATGGCGAGGGGAGTCAATTCGTGAACGGGGACGCGGACTTGGCTCATGTGCGAGCGATCCTGTGATCGTATCACCGCCGGAAGGGCGGGCTGTCAACAACGGATCGCCGGGCCGTTCATTCCAGCCTTGGCCGGGCGGCGACGACGCATGTCAGCGAGCAAAAACATTGCGGTAACCTTTCGCTAATTTGTTAATATTAAAAGGTAAACGGCCCAGTTCACGGCTGAGGGGGAGACGATGGCGAAAAGCGACAAGGGCCGCAAAGCCGAGATCGTCGACAAGATCGCAAGCTTGGCCGCGACGCGGCTCAAGGGCGAGCCGGCCGAAACAGCCCAAGCCTTCCTCCGCCGGTTCTACGCCAACGTGGCGGTCGAGGACCTGGTCCAGATCGGCGCCGAGGATCTCTACGGCGCCGGACTCGCCCTGTGGCAGTTCGCCAAGATCCGCCAGCCGGGCAAGGCGCGCGTGCGCGTCTACACGCCCCGGCAATCCGAGCATGGCTGGTCGTCGCGCCATACGGTGATCGAGATCGTCAACGATGACATGCCGTTCCTGGTGGATTCGATCACCGCGGAGATCAACCGCCGCGATTTCAACGTTCATCTCGTCATTCACCCGGTGGTCCGGGTGCGCCGCGACGACAAAGGCAACCTCAAGGGTCTGGCCGAGGACGGAGCCAAGGATGCCATCGCCGAATCGATGATGCATGTCGAGCTCGACGAGGTCACCGACGCGGCGGCGCTCAGCGCTTTACAGCAGGGCGTGGAATCGGTGCTCGAATCCGTTCGTGTCTCGGTCGCCGACTGGAAGGCGGTGCTCGAGCGCGGCCGCGAGGTCATCGAGGATCTCGACAAGAAGCCGCCGCCCCTGCCCAAGGAGGAGGTCAAGACCGCCCGCGATTTTCTCCAGTGGATGCTGGACAACCATTTCACCTTCCTGGGTTATCGCGAGTACGATTTTTCCGGCGAAGGCAGCAGCGCCAAGAGCGGCCTGACTCCCGGCCGCGGGCTCGGCCTGTGCCGCGACGACGCTTTCGTGATCTTCGATGGCCTGCGCAACCTCGGCGCCCTGCCGCCTGACGTACAGGAATTCGTGCGCCAGCCGCGGCTGATGAAGATCGCCAAGGCCAACCGGCGTTCGCCGGTCCACCGCTCCGCCTATCTCGACGCGATCGGCCTCAAGAAGTTCGGCCCCAAGGGCCAGGTCGTGGGCGAACGCGTCTTCCTCGGCCTGTTCACCTCGACGGCCTATAGCGAGCGCCCCACGGCCATCCCGCTGCTGGCCGACAAGATCGCGCGTATCGTCAAGCGCTCGGGCATCGCGCCCAACAGCCACGACGGCAAGGCCCTGCAGCACATCCTTGAGACCTATCCGCGCGACGAGCTGTTCCAGGCCTCCGAGGACGATCTGCTGGAAACGGCGCTGGGCATCGTCCATCTGCAGGAACGCCAGCGCATCGCCCTGTTCGTGCGGCGCGATCCTTACGAGCGGTTCATCTCGGCGATGGTCTTCGTGCCGCGCGACCGTTTCAACACCGATCTGCGCATCCGCTTCCACCAGATCCTGGCCAAGGCGTATGCCGGCCGGACCTCGGCGTTCTACGTCCATTTCGCCGACGATTCCCAGCTGGTGCGGGTGCTCTTCATCGTCGGCACCGTGCCGGGCAAGGTGCCGAACGTTTCGGTCGAAGAGCTCGAGCGCGAGCTCGTCGAGGCCGGCCGCAGCTTCAGCGACCGTCTCAAGGAGGCCCTGGTCGATGCCGAAGGCGAGGCGCAAGGGCTGGCCAAGCTGCGCCGCTACGGTGACGCCTTTCCCAGCGCCTATCGCGAGGACTTCACGCCCGAGCAGGCGGTAGCCGACATCATCACGGCCGAGCGCGTCTTGGGCGGCATCGAGCCGATCGGCCTCAACCTCTACCGGCAAGTCGACGCCGCGGATAACGAGCTGGGCTTCCGGGTGTTCCACAAGGATGCGCCGGTGCCGCTCTCGGACCTGCTGCCCATGCTCGAGAACATGGACCTCAAGGTCATGACCGAGGTGCCGTACGAGATCCGGCCGAAGGCGATCGGCACCAACGCCGCGGGCGAGGCTGTCTGGCTGCACGACTTCACCGTGATCTGCAATCACAAGGACGTCGACCTCGCCTCCGTCAAGGCGGCCTTCGAGGAGACCTTTTCCGCGATCTGGACGGGGCTCGCCGAATCGGACCGCTTCAATCGCCTGGTCATCGGCGCCGGGCTGCGGGTGCGCGAAGTTGCCGCGCTCCGGGCCTTTGCCAAGTACCTGCGCCAGGCCGGCATTCCCTTCAGCCAGAGCTACATGGAAGACACGCTGAGCGCGTACCCGAAGATCGCGCGCCGGCTGGTCGACCTGTTCCTCACCCTGCACGACCCGGCCAACCGTAAGGATGCCGACGTGCGGGCCAACGGCGTGGTCGTCGAGATCAACCACCTGCTGGACGAGGTGCAGAGCCTCGACGAAGACCGCATCCTGCGGCGCCTGCTCAACCTCGTGCGCTCGACCCTGCGCACCAACTATTTCCAGAAGGGCGCCGACGGCCGCCCCAAGCCCTACATGTCCTTCAAGCTCGACAGCCAGAAGCTCGAGGAGCTGCCGCTGCCCCGGCCGCTGGTCGAGATCTGGGTCTATTCGCCCGAGGTCGAGGCCGTCCATCTGCGCGGCGGGCGCGTGGCGCGCGGCGGCATCCGCTGGTCCGATCGGCGCGAGGATTTCCGCACCGAGATCCTGGGCCTGATCAAGGCACAGATGGTCAAGAACGCCGTCATCGTGCCGGTCGGCTCGAAGGGAGGCTTCTTCGTCAAGCGGCCGCCGCCGGCCGAGGCGGGGCGCGACGCGTTCATGGCCAAAGGCATCGAGTGCTACAAGACGCTGATGCGCGGGATGCTCGACATCACCGACAACCTGAGCCCGAACGGCGTGGTGCCGCCCAAGGACGTGGTGCGTCTCGATAGCGACGACGCCTACCTGGTCGTCGCCGCCGACAAGGGCACGGCCACCTTCTCCGACATCGCCAACGGTGTCGCCCGCGACTACGGCTTCTGGCTGGATGATGCGTTCGCCTCGGGCGGCTCGGTCGGCTACGACCACAAGGCCATGGGCATCACGGCTCGCGGCGCCTGGGAAGCGGTGAAGCGCCACTTCCGCGAGCTCGGCCTCGACACCCAGACCACCGATTTCACGACGGTCGGCGTGGGCGACATGTCGGGCGACGTGTTCGGCAACGGCATGCTGCGCTCGACGCATATCAAGCTCCTCGCAGCCTTCGACCACCGCCACGTGTTCATCGATCCCAGTCCCGATCCGGCGATCTCCTTCGCCGAGCGTGACCGGCTGTTCAAGCTGCCGCGCTCCTCCTGGGCCGATTACAACGCCAAGCTGATCTCCAAGGGCGGCGGCGTGTTCGACCGCAAGGCGAAGTCGATCAAGCTGACGCCGGAGATCAAGAAGGCGCTCGAGATCGGCGCCGAATCGGTGACCCCGGCGGAGCTGATGAAGGCCATTCTCAAGGCACCGGTCGACCTGCTGTTCTTCGGCGGCATCGGCAACTACTTCAAGGCGGCGAGCGAAAGCCACGCCGAGTGCGGCGACCGCGCCAACGACGCGATCCGCGTCGATGGTCGGGAGATCCGCGCCCGGGTGGTCGGCGAGGGCGCCAATCTCGGCGCCACCCATCGCGGCCGCATCGAGTACGGGCAGGCCGGCGCCGGCGGCAAGGGCGGCAAGATCAATACCGACGCGATCGACAACTCGGCCGGCGTCGACACCTCGGATCACGAGGTCAACATCAAGATCCTGCTCGGCGATGTCGTGGCCCGCGGCGACATGACCATCAAGCAGCGCGATATCCTGATGGCGAAGATGACCGACGAGGTCGCCGAGCTGGTGCTGCGCGACAACTATCTGCAGACCCAGGCGCTGTCGCTGGCCGAGCGCGACGGCGTCTCGGCGCTCGACCGCTGCCAGCGGCTGATCCGCGCCCAGGAGAAGAGCGGCCGGCTCAACCGTGCCATCGAGTTCCTGCCCGACGACGACGAGATCGCCCAGCGGGCGGCGGCGGCGCGCGGCCTGACCCGGCCGGAGCTTGCCGTGCTGCTCGCCTATGCCAAGATGTCGCTCTACGACGAGCTGCTGGCCAGCGACCTGCCGGACGATCCCTCGCTCGGCGAGGACCTGGTGAAGTACTTCCCCCGGCCGTTGCGCAAGGACTACGCCGAGGCGATCGCCCGGCACCGGCTGCGCCGCGAGATCATCGCCACGGTGGTCACCAACTCGATGATCAACCGCGGCGGCGTCACCTTCGCCAACGACCTGCGGGAGCGCACCAACGCCGGCAGCCCGGATATCACCCGCGCCTATACCGTGGCGCGCCAGGTCTTCGGCCTGCGCAGGCTCTGGGCCGAGATCGAGGCGCTCGACAACAAGGCGCCGGCGGCGACGCAGTACCGGATGCTGGCGACGACGATGCAGGTGCTCGAACGGGCGACGCTCTGGCTGCTGCGCAACAGCACCGGCCCGATCGACATCGCCGCGGCGATCCGGCGTTTCGAGCCGGGGACGAGCGCCCTCGCGGCCGCCATGCCCGGCGTGCTCGATGCCGGCCGTGTGGCGGAGAGCGCCAGGCTGGCCGCCACCCTGGCCGCGGACGGGGTGCCGACCGGGCTCGCCAACACCGTGTCCTATCTCGACGACATGATCGCGGCCCTCGATATCGTGCGCATCGCCGAGGCGGTCAAATCGGGCGTGCCCGAGGTGGCGCGGCTGTACTTTGCGGTCGGGGCCCGGCTGGGCCTCGACTGGCTGCGCTCGGCGGCCGGCAAGATCAAGATCGAGACGCCGTGGCAGAAACGCGCGGTCGAAGCGGTCTACGACGACCTGTCCTCGCAGCAGGGCGAGATCGCCCGGCGGGCGGTCAATGGCGGCGGGGCGGGCGAGGCGGCGATGACTTCGTGGATGGCGAGCAACCAGGCCAACCTGGCGCGCATCGACGGGCTGATGACCGAGCTCAGGGCCTCCCCGGTCGTCGACCTGGCGGCGCTTACCGTGGCCGGTCGCGAGCTGCGGGTCCTGACCTCGAGCTAGCGCGACACAGTCTCGTAAGGTCGGGGGCCGGCTGTTAAGGTCGGCCCATGCCTCTGCCGCCTGATTCGCCGCGCTTCGACCGGCGCGCCGTCGCCGCCTGGTGCCTGTTCGACTGGGCGAACTCTTCGTTTCCCGCGGTCATCACGACCTTCGTCTTCGCCACCTATTTCACGCAAGGCGTGGCCGCCGACCCGATCAGCGGCACGGCGGCCTGGGGCCATGCCCTGGCGGTGGCCGGGCTGATCATCGCCGTGCTCAGCCCCGTCCTCGGCTCGGTCGCCGACATGACCGGCCGGCGCAAGGCCTGGCTGGCGGCATTCGCGGCCCTCAACGTGGTCGCCATGGCGGCGCTGTGGTGGGTCCGGCCGTCGCCCGATTCGATGATGCTGGCCCTGGTCGGCATCGTCGTGGCCACCGTCGCCTTCGAGCTGGCCAGCGTGTTCTACAACGCCCTGCTGCCCGAGCTGGTGCCGGCCTCGCATATCGGCCGCGTCTCGGGCTGGGGCTGGGGGTCGGGCTATGTCGGCGGCATCGTCTGCCTGGGGCTGGTGCTGGTGCTGTTCGTCCAGGCCGAGACGCCGCTCTTCGGCCTCGACAAGCAGGCGGCCGAGCATGTGCGGGCAGCCTCGCCGTTCGCGGCGCTGTGGTATGCGCTGTTCGCCCTGCCGCTCTTCGGCTTTGTCCGTGAGCCTCTCGGCGGCAAGCTTGGTATGCGGCAGGCCGTGGCTCTCGGCCTGGCCGAGCTGCGGGCGACTCTGCGGTCCCTTCTGCGGCCCGAGCGTCGGCCGATCGCCTGGTTCCTCCTCGCCCAGATGATCTACGCCGATGGTCTGACGACTCTCTTCGCCTTCGGCGGGATCTATGCGGCCGGCACCTTCGGCATGGACCTGGCCGAGGTCATCGTCTTCGGCATCGCGCTCAACGTCACCGCCGGTCTGGGCGCGTTTTCATTCGCTTGGCTCGACGACCGCCTGGGCGGGCGCTGGACCATCGCCGTGTCGCTGGCGGCGCTGATCGCCGTCAGCACCGCCCTGCTGCTGATCGAATCGAAGGCCTGGTTCTGGGGCCTGGGCCTGCTGCTCGGCATCTTCTTCGGCCCCGTGCAGGCGGCCAGCCGCTCGATGATGGCGCGTTTGGCTCCGGCCGAGCACCGGGGGCAGATGTTCGGCCTGCTGGCGCTCTCGGGCCGCGTCACGGCCTTCGCCGGCCCGGCCATCCTGGGCTGGGCGACGGTGGCCGCGGGGAGCCAGCGTGCCGGCATGGCCACGATCCTGGCCTTCTTCGCCGTCGGCCTCGGCATCCTGCTGGTCCAAGTCCCGGCGGACCGCCTGCCGCGCTGACACCTGGCTTTCGCTTGCCAGCCTTGAAGCTTGCTATATGTTGACGCCGTTTTGCGCGGCAAAGCGGTAGTGTCGATGAAATGTTCATTGTGCGGCCACCAGCCGACCGTCGAGTTCCTCAATCTCGGCCGGCAGCCACTCGCCAACAAATACCCCGCCGCGGCGGACTTTCAGACCGAGGATTTCTTCCCGCTCGCCGTGTATTTCTGCGAGCGCTGCAAGAACGTGCAGCTCGGCACGGTCGTCTCGCGCGAGCGCATGTTCGTCGACTATTACTACCTGTCCTCGGTGAACGCGGCGCTCGTCCGCCACTTCGAGGCACTGGCGGGAAAGCTCAAGGGCTCGCGCTTTGTCGTCGATGTCGGCTCGAATGACGGCATCCTGCTCAAGCCGCTGAAGGCGCTCGGCGTCAAGGCGCTCGGCATTGAGCCCTCGATCAACGTCTCGAAGATCGCCAACGACCAGGGCCTTGAGACGCTCACCTCGTTCTTCGACATCCCGGCCGCCACCGACGTCGGGACAAAATACGGCCGTGCCGACGTCATCGTGGCCAGCAGCGTCTTCACCCATCTCGAGGATCCGCACGGCTTCATCGAGGCCGTGAAGGCGCTTCTCTCCGACGACGGGCGCTTCATCATCGAGGTCGAGTACATCGGCAACATCATCAAGAATACGCAGTTCGAGCGCTTCTATCTCGACCGGATCTTTTACTACTCGCTGACCTCGCTCCGCGCCCTGTTCGAGGCGCACGACATGGTCATCGCCGATGTCGAGCAGATCGAGCCGCATGGCGGCTCGCTCCAGGTCTTCGTCCAGCGCAAGGGCCACGGCAAACCACCGACGCCGAGCGTGGCCCGGCAGCTTGCCGTGGAGGCCGAAAACCTGACCGCGGCCAAGCTCGAGGCCTTTCGCCGCGAGGTCGATACCCAGCTCTCCGCGCTGAAGCGGATCCTCGGCGAGCACAAGCAGGCGGGCATCCGTGTCGCCGGCTACGGCGCTCCGGCCCGGGTCTCGACGATCTGCAACTATGGCGATATCGGGCCCTCGCTCATCGAGTTCACGGTCGACGACAGCCCGCTCAAGCAGAACAAGTACACGCCGGGCACCCACATCCCGATCGTCCCCAAGGAGCATCTGGACCGCAACCGGCCGGACCTCCTTGTCGTATTCGCCTATGAATACTTCGAGGATATTCGTAAAAAGACCGGCGGCGCCTACCGCTACCTCCTGCCCATCCCGCCGCGCGAAGTCCGCTGACCTCTTAATCCTGGCACCAACGAGCATGTCCTCCCTGACCGATCTCACCCAAGAAGACAGCGCGACCATCGTCCGCAACCTCGGCGCCGACGCGCAACGCTTCGCCGGCAAGACGGTGCTGCTCTCCGGCGGGGCCGGCTTCCTGGGGCGCCACTTCCTGGCCGTGTTCCGCCGGCTCAATGAAAGCGTCCTGAAGCAGCCTTGCAAGGTCATCTCGGTCGACAATTACATCACCGGCGAGCAGTCCGGCGCTGCCGAGACCACACATCCCGATCCGCATGTCGTCAACGTCTGGGCCGACGTCTGCTATCCGCTTCCGGTCCGTGAAGACCTGCATTTCATCATGCATGCCGCGGGCGTCGCCTCGCCGGTTTACTACATGAAGTATCCGCTGGAGACGATCGAAAGCGCGGTCCAGGGCACCAAGAACCTGATGGAACTCGCACGCCGCAATCCGAAGCTCGAAGGGTTCCTGTACTTCAGCTCCAGCGAGATCTACGGCGATCCCGATCCCAAGGCGGTGCCGACGCCCGAGACCTATCACGGCTACGTCTCGAGCGTGGGGCCCCGCGCCTGCTACGACGAATCGAAACGACTGGGCGAGACGATCTCGACCGTCTATCAGCAGCGCTACGGCGTGCCGGTCACGATCGTGCGGCCCTTCAATGTCTTTGGTCCAGGCATGAAGCACAACGACCGGCGCGTCGTGCCCATGTTCACCTACGAGGCGCTGAATGGCCGGGCGCTGCCGGTTCACGGTGACGGCAGCCAGACCCGGACATTCTGCTACATCACGGATGCCATCACCGGTTTCCTCAAGGTGCTGCTCAAGGGCAAGCCCGGCGAGGCGTACAACATCGGCAATGCGAACAACGAGATTTCGATGCGCAACCTGGCGCAGATGTTCACCAAGCTGGTTCCCGGCTCGACCCTCAATACGATCCCCTATCCCGACACCTATCCGGCGGGCGAGCCGCAGCGCCGCTGCCCGGACCTGAGCAAGGCAGCCGAGCATCTCGGCTACGCCTCGAAGGTCGATTTGCCGGACGGGCTGTCCCGCTTCATCGCCTGGGCCCGGGGGCAGGAAAGCTATCGTTAGGAAACGAGGTTCGTCACGTCGATAGGTTCTCTCCGGCTCGGGCTTGTTGGGCGCGGACGATGGGGCAAGACCATCGAGCGTACATTGCTGTCGTTTCCGGACGTCTCGCTGACATCGATTGGCCGTGGTCCGGCATGCCCCGACCCGCTTGACGCGGTGGTGATTGCGACTCCGGCCGCCACGCATGCCGAGCTGGCGCTTCCCTATATCGAGCGCGGCATCGCAACCTTCATCGAGAAGCCGATGACGGTCTCGGTTGCCGATGCGGAACGTATCGCGGGTGCCGCGCAGCGCTCCGGCGCGCCCGTCTTCGTCGGCCATATCTATCTGTTCAACCCTGCTTTTGCGGCGCTCCTGCAAGTGCTTCCAAGTCTCGGCGCCATTCGCTATGTCCTCTGCGAGGGAATGAGCAACGCGCCAACGGCGACGGCATCCCTGCTCTGGGAGTGGCTGCCGCATCACCTGTCCATGGGCAGGGCGATGCTTGCCGCGGAGCCCCGCCATGTCGAAGCCTGGAGCTTGTCAGGCGCGGAAAACCCACAGGCGGTCGCTTCACGGTTTGGGTTCGGGTCGACGACGCTGGTGTCGATCACCAGCTGGCTGTCGCCGGTCAAACGCCGGCAGATCACCATTCCCGGTGCCAACGGAACCCTGGTTTTCGACGACACGGCCGAGCGGAAGCTCGCGCTGTACGGCCCGGATGGCGGCGTAACCTATCCGGCCTATGCGGGTGAAATGCCGCTGACCTGCGAACTGCAGGCATTCCTCGACGTCGTCCGGCGCGGCCAAGCGGACCGCGATCACGTCGGAGAGTCGACCGCCATCGTTCGCTACATCGCCGGCGCGGAACAGGCGCTGCACGGGCACAGGGCCGTTGCCCTGTAGGACACGGGCACCTAGTGCCGGAAGTGGCGAAGCCCGGTGAAGACCATCGCCAGCCCCTTGTCATCGGCGGCGGCGATCACTTCGGCGTCGCGCACTGAGCCCCCGGGCTGGATGACCGCGGTGGCGCCGGCCTCGGCCGCGGCCAGCAGCCCGTCGGCAAAGGGAAAGAACGCATCCGAAGCGACAACCGATCCGACGGCGCGGCTTTGCGTCTCGCCCGCGGCCTTGGCCGCCTCGGCCGCCTTCCAGGCCGCGATCCGCGAGGAATCGACCCGGCTCATCTGACCGGCGCCGATGCCGACCGTTGCCCCGTCCCTGGCATAGACGATGGCATTCGATTTGACATGCTTGGCCACGGCAAAGGCGAACAGCATGTCCGCCCGCTCGCGCGCCGTCGGGGCGCGCTTGGTGACGACCTTCAGGTCGTTATCGGCGATTCGTCCGTGATCGCGGTCCTGGACCAGGAAGCCGCCGGCAACCGAGCGCACGGTCAGCTCCTTCGACCCGGGATCCGGGAGGCCGCCGGTCAGCAGAAGCCGAAGGTTCTTCTTGGCCGCCAGGATGCGTAAGGCGTCGGCATCGGCCTCCGGCGCCACGATGACCTCGACGAAAATCTTGGCGATCTCGCTGGCCGTTGCGCCGTCGAGCGGTCGGTTGAGCGCGACGATGCCGCCGAAAGCGCTCACCGGATCGCAGGCATAGGCCTTGAGATAGGCATCGTGCAGGCCGCTGCCGAGGGCCACGCCGCAGGGGTTGGCGTGCTTGATGATGGCGACAGCCGGCGTGGCGAGCTCGGCCACGCATTCGAAGGCGGCGTCGGTATCGTTGAGGTTGTTGTAGCTGAGCTCCTTGCCTTGTACCTGGCGTGCCGTGGCGATCCCGGGACGGGACGGGCCGCCAATATAGAAAGCCGCGGTTTGATGAGGATTCTCACCGTAGCGCAGGAGCTGGCGCCGCTCTCCGCCGAACACCCGGCGCTCGGGAAAGGTCTCGCCGAGCTGTCCGGCAAACCATGAACCGATAGCGGCGTCGTAGGCGGCGGTTCGCGAATAAGCCTTGGCCGCCAGGCGGCGGCGCAACGGCAGTCCCGTCGCTCCGTCGGCCTGATCCAGCTCGGCGACGAGCTCGGCATAGTCGGCCGGGTCGGTGACCACGGTGACGAAATCGTGGTTCTTCGCCGCCGCCCGGATCAGGGCCGGGCCGCCGATATCGATATTCTCGATGCAGTCGTCGAACGGGGCGGCCTTGGCCACCGTCGCCTCGAAGGGGTAGAGGTTGACCACGACGAGATCGATCGGCGCGATGGCGTGGTCGCGCATGGCGGCCTGGTGCTCGGCCGCATCGCGCCGGCCCAGTATGCCGCCGTGGATCTTCGGATGGAGCGTCTTCACCCGGCCGTCCATGATCTCCGGGAAGCCCGTATGAGCGCCGACCTCGATCACGCGCAAGCCGGCATCCGACAGCGTCTTGGCGGAGCCGCCGGTGGACAGAATCTCGACGCCGTGGCGGGCCAGGCTGCGCCCGAACTCGACAAGCCCGGTTTTGTCCGAGACGGAGATCAGGGCGCGGCGGATTTTGATCGTGCTCATTCGAAGGTCCGGGCCTGGCTGGTTTCAGGGCTTCGTGGCAATCAGAAGCAGGTTCTTGCCGAACGGCGGTGCGATGACGCTCTCGAAGGCACGGGTCACCGGCACACCAATCGCATCATAGAGGCGGGCGGCGGCCGGGTTGAAATCCGTGGCGCCGGCCAGCCGGTTGACGATGAACCAGGGGATGGTTCCCAGAAGATCGAAATAGCGGCAGCGCTCCACCTTGAAGCCGGCCGCGACCGATTTGCCGACCAGCTCGCCGCGGTTATAGCGGCGATGGTGACCGACGAGACGATCGAGCGCGCTATAGAGGATCATCAGGGCGGGGACGAAAATCAGAAGATGCCCGCCTGGCCGCAGCGCCCGGCAAATCTGGCTCAGAATGGCAGCGTCGTCGGCGACATGCTCCAGGACGTTGATCATCACGACCGAATCGTAGCTTCCCGGCTCCGCCGCCTCCGCCCACTGCTCGGCGCTGCAGTTGAGGACGCGAACCCGGTCCTCCTGAGCAAAACGCTCGATGAGCCGCTGATGCTGAACCGATGATGGCTCGATGAGGTCGAGCGTCGACGTGCTTTCCAGAAGGGCCGCGCTATAAGCGCCGATGCCGGCTCCGATCTCGGCCGCCCGGCCGCCAAGGTAGGGACGCATCTCGTCCATGACCCATTGCCGGTAGCGCCGAAGGACAAGAAGCGTCTCGAGGTCCGACCCCTCATAGGCCAACGACTCGGCCGGGGTCGCGGGGGCAAGCCGCGGCGGCGATGCGGCATCGGGATGCAAAGCGTCCTCTACCGCAAGGCCGAGGGGCGCTCGAGCGGCCGGGGCCGCGTTGTCGGAGCCTCGACTTCGGCGCCGTAGAACTCGGGCACCAGGCGCCGGATAAGCCGCAAGGTCGCCGCCGTATCGTCGGTGCGCGCGGCCGCGGCCAGCTCGTCGATGGCCTTGGCGAGGAACGCCCGGTCGACGACGCGCGGCGCCGCCAGCAGGATGCCGCTCATCGCCGTCGGCTGAAGCGGCTCCGCCGAGTGGAACAGCTCTTCGTTGAGCTTTTCACCGGGACGCAGGCCCGTGAACGCAATCTTCACATCGCGGTCCGGCCGCAGTCCGGCCAGGCGGATCATGCGTCGGGCGAGGTCGACGATCCTGACCGGCTCACCCATGTCCAGGACATAGATGCCGCCGCCGTCCTGGCCGCCGGCGCCAAGCGCCGAAGCCTGCAGCACGAGCTCGACCGCTTCGCGCACGGTCATGAAGTAGCGGGTGATGTCCGGATGCGTGACCGTCAACGGCCCGCCCTGCGCGAGCTGGCGCTGGAACAGCGGCACCACGGAGCCGGTCGAGCCCAGCACGTTGCCGAAGCGCACCGTGACGAAGCGCGTCGAGTTGCCGTGCGCCCGGCCCTCGAGGTCCAGGGCCTGGCACCAGCTTTCGGCAATGCGCTTGCTGGCACCCATGACGCTCGTCGGGTTGACGGCCTTGTCGGTCGAGATCAGCACCATGGTCTCGACGCCCGACTGCCGACAGGCATCGACGATATGCCGCGTGCCGACGATGTTCGTCAGGACGCCTTCCGAAGGATGCGCCTCGACCATCGGCACATGCTTGAGGGCCGCCGCGTGAAAGACGATCGCCGGCCGCTCGCTGGCGATCAGGCTGGCCATGCGCTCGCCGTCCCGCACGTCCGCCAGGATGGCCGTGCGCTCGATCCCCGGCTGGCGCTCGCCCAACTCGAGATCGATCGAATAGAGATTGAATTCGGAGCTATCGAGAAGCGCAATGCGCGCCGGCGCCAAGTCGGCGATCTGGCGCACCAGTTCGCCGCCGATCGTTCCGCCAGCTCCTGTAACGAGCACGCGCCGGCCGGCGATCAGGGCCTTCATTGCGGCCCGGTCGAGGACGGTCTGCGGGCGCCCGAGAAGGTCTTCGATGGCGATCGGGCGCACGTCGATGTCTGTCGTGGCGGCCGTGCGCAGCTCGGTCAGCCGCGGCAGGCGGGCGACGTTCAGGCCGAGCTGGTCGGCGGTATCGACGAGCTTGGCGAGACTGCTGCCGGTGATCGTCGCCTTGGTGACCACGAGCCGCTGGGGCGCCTTGCCGCTGGATTTCAGCCGTTCGACCACGGCCGGCAAATCGTCCAGTGCGCCGAGCACCTCGACGCTGCCGATGAAGCGGCCGATGCGGCCCGGGCTGTCGTCGACGATACCCACGACATGGTATTCGGCGCTGCCGCGGCGCTGCGTGGCCTCGATGAAAACCTCGGCAACGTCGCCGGCGCCGGCCAACAGCACCGGGACCCGGCTCTTGGCCGTCGAGTCGAAGGTGAAAGTGAGCCGGCCGTCTTTCAGGCGCCGATAGAGAATTCGCGGCGCCGCCAGCAGGATCATCAGGACGAACCAGTTGATGAAGACCAGCGACCGCGGCAGGTCGTCCAGGCGGGTGGTCAGGAACATGGCCGCCAGGAACAGCAGGATGACGAGCGTGGCCGCCCGGGCAATCGTGATCAGATCGTTGAGCGAGGCGTAACGCCAGATACCGCGGTGGATGTCGAGCCGCCAGAAGACCACGCCGGCGATGCCGCTGAACAACGCGGTGGTCGCGATGAGAAAGCTCGCCGGATACATCGAGAAATCGCCGACCCGCAGGTAAAGCGAGACGACAAACGACAGCGCCGCCATGACCACGTCATGGCTGAACGCAACGGTAGGGCGGGTCAGTCGGGCGAGAAAAGAGAGCATGAGCGGGGTCGAGTCGAAACTGGGCCCCTTTTAGCACAAACCGCCGGCCACCGGTCGCCTTAGACCGCGGCTACGGCAGCCAGCAGGGCGGTCGTGATTCGCGCCACCGTCGCCTCGTCCAGATAGGGATGCATGGGAAGCGCCAGGATCTCCTCGCATAAGCGTTCGGAGACCGGCAGGGACCCCGGGCCGCTGCCGAAGCGCTCAAAAGCGGGCTGGAAATGCAAGGGCTTAGGGTAATAGATGGCGGTGGGGATGCCTTGCCCGGCCAAACTCTCCCGCACCCTGTCCCGCCCGGGGACGCGCACGCAGTACTGCGCCCAGGCGCTGCTCGCGTCGGAACGGCGGGGCGGAACCTTGACCTTGCCGGAGAGGCGAGCATCGAAGGCCTTCGCCCAGCGCTCGCGCGCCGTCAGCTCGTCGGCAAAGACCTCGAGCTTGGCCAGCAGGACGGCAGCCTGGAGGGTGTCGAGGCGCGCGTTCGTGCCCAGGCGGACGATCTCGTAACGATCATCCCCCGCCCCGTGGGCGCGGATCGACTTGAGCACCTTCGCCCGCTCGTCATCGTCGACGAAGATGGCGCCCCCCTCGCCGTAGGCGCCCAGCGGCTTGGCCGGGAAGAAGCTGGTCGCCGTCGCGGCGGCCAGGGTCCCGACCGCGCGATTGCCAAGACGGGCGCCGAAGCTCTGGGCCGCATCGGCCAGCACGACCAGGCCTTCCTGCCGGGCGAGCGTGTCGATGGCGGGATAGTCCGCCGGCAGGCCGAAAAGATCGACCGGCATGATCGCCCGCGGACGAAGCGTTCCCGCCCGACGCGTCTCGCGAATGGCTTTCGCCAGGGACTCCGTATCCAGGTTGAACGTGGCCTCGTCGACATCGACGAAAACCGGGCTGGCGCCGAGGGAGACCACGACTTCGGCCGTGGCGGGAAACGTGAAGGCTGGAAGAAAGACCGCGTCACCCGGACCGACACCGTCGGCCATCAGCGGCAGACGCAGGGCCTCGGTCCCGCTGGCGACGGTGACGCAGTGACGCGCCCCGCAGAATCCGGCGAGCGCCGTTTCCAGTTCCGCCACCTCGGGGCCCAGGACATATTGGCCATGCTCGAGAACGCGCCGGAGGCGGACATCGATCGATGGTTTCAGGCGGGCGTATTGCGCCTTGAGATCGATGAATGGCAACGGCGTGGACATGGGCAGACTCTCCGCTTCTCACGGCCCCGCAAACAGCGAGGCCGCCGGGTGAGCGGCGGCCTACAGAACGATCGCTGGAGCCGAGGAGAGGTTACGCCAACCCGACGCGCTGTACCAGACGGCGAAGCTGCGCCTGGCGGGCGATGACGCCGCCGATATACCGGGTTTCGGCAGCCGACAGGGTGACCGCGGAGGGCAGGCTCAAGCCGCCGCGCGACAGGGCGGTGGTCGTCGGATAGGCGCGGTTGCCGGCGTAGGGGCGGTAGGGTGGCATCTCGTGCAACGGATAGAACAGCGGCCGCGTCTCGATGCCGGCCTTGTCGAGGCGCACGGCGAACTCGTCGCGGCTGATGCCCAGGGCGGCGAAATCCATGACGATCGAGTACGCCCAGTAGCTGTTCAGCAGGCCCGGCAGGTTGGCCGGCAGCGCGACGCCGTCGATCCCGCCCAGCGTCTCGCCGTACTGGCCGGCGATCTCGATCTTGCGCTCGAGAAACCGGTCGAGCTGCTCGATCTGGGCGCAGCCGAGGGCGGCCTGCATGTTGGTCAGCCGGTAGTTGAAGCCAACCTCGAGATGCCAGTAACGCTTGGCCGGATCCATGCCGTGGTCGCGCAGCATGCGCGCCCGCTGCGCCGAGCGCGCGTCGCGGAAGGCAATGGCCCCGCCTTCGCCGGTGGTGATCAGCTTGTTGGAGAAAAAGCTGAACGTGCCGGCGTCGCCAATGGCGCCGCACGGCCTGTCCTTGTAGCGCGAGCCCATGGCTTCCGCGGCATCCTCGATCACCAGAAGCTTGTGGCGCGCGGCCAGCGCCAGCAGCGCGTCCATCTCCGCCGGCTGTCCGTAGAGATGGACCGGCATGATCGCCTTGGTGCGCGCGGTGATCGCGGCGGCCACGGCCGCCGGATCGATGTTCAGGGACACCCGGTCGACATCAACGATCACCGGTGTGGCGCCTGCCTGGATCACGGTGTTGATGGTGGCGGCGAAGGTCAGGTCCGGCAGGATGACCTCATCGCCGGGCCCGATGCCGAGCGCGACGAGCGCCAGATGGAGCGCCACCGTGCCGTTCGACACGGCCAGAACCTGCTCGGCGGGCAGGCCGAGCCGCTTGCCGATCTCCGCCTCGAAGCGGCGCACGAACGGCCCTTGCGAGGAGATCCAGCGGGTCTCGATGCATTCGGTGACGTATTTGAGCTCGTTGCCCGAGAGCGACGGCTCGGCGACCGGGATGCGCCGGGCGCGCGCCGGCGAGGCGTAGTCCACGGGACGCTGGTCGGCATCGAGAAGCGGGACGATCCCCGAGCCCCGGCTCATCTGGCGGCGCAGACTGGTCTCGTCCGCGTCCGCCGCGAGAGCGCCATCCGGTCGCACGGCGACCGAGGCGGGGCTGTCGAGGTTGTGGCCGGCGGCAATCGCCGCCTCGATCGTGCCGCCGTCAATCAGGCCGCTATAGCGGCCCTTGGCATCCACGGTGATGAGCTGGGCCGGGCCGCCGCGGTCGAGCTGGCTCAGCGCCGCTCGCAGGCTGCTGTCTTCGCCTATCGTGAGATCCGCCAGCCCCATCGGTGATATCCGGATTAATGTTGAATTACAGGTGCCTGCAGGCACCGCCGCCGTCCACCGTCCAAGAACGGGGCGCGCAGACGTTTATTCCGGCTTCCTAGGCTTGTCCAGATACAAGCGTCTTTCCAGGCGGTTCGGGTGATGTCGCGATGCCGAGCCGGGCAAACAAGGCCAGAAGCCGGTCAGTTTGCGCGCCCGAGGTCAGATGCTGCACGTCTGTGGCGGAGGGAGCGTCCATCGATCCCGACCGGATACGGTCCAGCGCCCGGCCGATGTCGGCGGCCGTGTTGCAGGAGACGAGGACGCCGCCGCAGCTCTTGGCCAGGTCCACCGACTCGTCGATCTCCGCAGGGATACAGAGGATCGGTCGACGGGCCGCGAGGAGCTCGAGAAGCTTGTGATGAAACATGCCGGGGCCGGCCCTCACGTACAGGTTGACGTCCGCCGACCGGATCAGGGAGAGGAGCTCATCTGGACCGATGAAGTCCCGCAGGTCGAGTTCCAGGCGGGGCGAGCGGCCGTGGGCCGCGGCGGCAAGGCGCTTACCCTCGCTGCCGGCGTAGCGCAGGCAAATCCTGGCCTCCGGATGATCGCCGAGCCACTGCTCGAAGCCGGAGATGATCTGGCCTATCGCTTCGTCGTGGTAGAGGCCTCCCGTCATGGCGACGGTCAGCCCGTTGGCGAGCCGCGGTGCAGGCGGGGTGAACTCTGCGGCCCAGGCATTGGGTATGCCGCTTCGCACGACCTCCGTGGGATGCGTCGCCTCGGTCTCCCAGCCCTCGAGCAGGATCCCGGCCAGCGCCGTCGTCGCGGCCGCGTCAGCGAAGCGGCGCTTGGTCAAGGCTCGGAAGGGGGCCGGCACGAAGTTGGCCCAGCGATCCTTCACATCCCGCACCCAGGGACATCCCGCGAGCGCCGCCAGGTCCTGCGCGATCGCCCAGGCCCCGGTATTGCCGAACGTTGCCCAGATCACGTCTGGCTGAAAGCCTTCGGCCAGCGGCTGCAGATAGAGCGTTGCGGCGCGTCGCCAGTCCTCGAAGACATTGCCGTGCCGCAGATAGTGCCAGGCGATCAGCGGCAGGCGCAGCGCGCGCGGCAAGGCGCCTTCGCGGATGCGTTGAAGCGTGGTGAGGGGAACAGGGGCACAGGCCAGATTGAACGGCGACCGCCAGTCGTGCTGGGCCAGGAGCGCGCCCAGTCGCGCCGGGTCGGGGCCCTGGTCGCTGCGCCGGAGCGTTTCGGTCAGGAGCACGACCTGATGGCCCCGCTCGGCGAGGCTGCGGGCGAAGTCGCGCAGGCGGACGGCGCAGACATGCGGCCGTTCCGGATGGCAGTGGTTGATGAGGACGGCTCGCATGCGCGTCACGCCCTGGCTGCGACCGGCGCCGCGGCAAACAGCGAAACCTTTTCCGCCTGCTGCAGAGGCTGCAGAAAATGGCGGCGCCACATCTCGGCGATGAACGGCTTCCACAAGACGGTGCCGAGTCCGCTGGCGCCGCCCCGCGCGCGTTCGACGACTTGCCGCCACCAAGCGACATTCCACACCCCCCAGGCGAGGAAATCGCCATCGGCCAGGAGCGCCTCGAACGCATCGAGCAGGGGCCCCCGAAACCAGAGATCATGCGGCGGCACGAAGCCATGCTTGTTCCAGCGCCGGCTGACGGTCTCGGGCAGCAGTCCCTGCATGGCGGCGCGCAGGATCCGCTTGGTCTGGATATCGCCCATCAGGAACTCAGCCGGCAGGCTGAAGACGAATTCTGCCAGCCGGTGGTCGCAGAACGGCAGCCTGACCTCGCGCGAGTGCGCCATGGAGTTCCGGTCGCCGTAGCGAAGCAAGGTCGGCAGGGTGGTATGAAAGCTCTCCTCGAACAGCTGCGCCTTCAGGCCGGTGAAGGCGCCGGGGCGCGGCGCGGGCATGTCCCGGCGCAGCAGCGCGGCCGCTTCGGGCTCGAGGCCGAAGGAAAAATCACTGCCGGTCTTCAGCCAGCCGGCCAGCCGCCAGCGCCAGGCGCCCGGCAGGGCGCGCTTGAACGCCATCGACGGCGTGGGCAGGGCTTTCGGATAGCGCGCGCGAATCCCGGCGCGCTCGCCCCGCGCCTCCGCGGCGCCGGTGCGCTCGCGGCAATACGCCTCGAAATACTGCTCGTAACCGCCCAGGAGCTCGTCGCCGCCCTGGCCGTCGAGCAGGACGGTCACACCGGCCTCCCGCGCGCTCTTGAAGACGGACCACTGGGCGTACTGGCTGCCGCTGCCGACCGGGAGCTCGTTATGCCACATGAACTGAGGCAGATCGGCGAGCAGGCCCTCGGCGGTCGGGAACGCCAGATGCGGCGTGGCGCCGGCCGCGTGGGTGACGGCGTCGGCGTAGGGCCCTTCGTCGGCCGGCGTGCCCGGAAAGCGACCGGTAAAGACATGGTACGGCACCTCGGACCCCACGATCTGGCGCGCGAGCATGACGATCGAGCTGGAATCCAGGCCGCCGGAAAGGCACGACCCGACGGGCACATCGCTGCGCAGCCGCAGGCGCACCGAGTCCTGCAGGAGCTCCCGGAATTCCCGGGCGGCATCGTTGAAACGCGGCACGGCCGCGGTGGGTTTGGGCTCGAGGGTCCAGTATCGATCGGTCCGCGCGGTCATCGTGTCGAGGTCGAGCGACAGCATCTCTCCCGGCAGCAGCTGCTGGATTCCCCGAAAGACGGTCTGGGATCGGTCGTCGATCCCCGCCGACCCGCTGCCCAGGAAACGGAGCACCGCGGCGGTGTCCGGAACGTCGTCGATCTCCTTCAGGGAAAGCAGCGCCTTGTACTCCGAGGCGAAGGCGAAGTAGTCGCCCGTCAGAGCGAAGAGAAACGGCTTTTCGCCGAAGCGGTCTCGGGCACAGATGAGGCGGCGCCGCTCGCGATCATAGAGGGCGAAGGCAAACATGCCGTTGAGCTCACGCAACGCCTCGTCGCCCCACAGGCGGTACGCTTCGAGGATGACTTCGGTGTCGCTCTGGGAGCGAAAGGATGCCCCTTGCGCCCGCAAGCGGGACGCCAACTCCACGTAGTTGTAGATCTCTCCATTGTAGCAAATGACGAATCGTCCGGAGGCGTCGCTCATCGGCTGAGCGCCCGTGGGCGAAAGATCGATGATCGATAGGCGCCGATGGCCGAACGCCACGCACCCTGAAGCATCCACCCAGTAGTTCTCGCCGTCCGGACCGCGATGAGCCTGCAGTGCGGTCATGCGCTGGAGCGCTGCCCGGGCAACGGGGCGGAGGGCAGCTAGGCCGGCTATACCGCACATTGAGGTCTGGGATATTCCGGGCTCTGGTGTGGCGTGCCCCATCGGATTCGCAAGGCCGGGCAGAACCGATGGGGCTTGCGCACTATGCGAAGAATTACGGTCAACGACAAGCTCAAGCGCGCCGCGCGGATCTGCCTCCAATTGACAAACGTCTAGGCGGGGGGTATCGGGGCGGTCCGCTTCGTCGATTATCCGAATGACCGCCCCTTCACGTCTCTGCATCATCGGCCTTGGATATGTGGGTTTGCCGCTGGCTGTGGCGCTTGCCCGGCATTTTCCCGTAATCGGCCTGGATGCCAATCCGAGGCGCGTGGCCGAGCTCCAAAGCGGCGTCGACCGCAATCTCGAGGTCAAGGCGGAAAGTCTGCGGATCGACACATTGCGGGTGACGGCAGAAGCCGCGCAGGCGGCGGGCTGCGATGTCTACATCATCACCGTCCCGACGCCTGTCGATTCCAACAACAAGCCAGACCTGACGGCCGTGCGCGCAGCCTGCGCGACCGTCGGCAGGCTACTCACCTCCGGGGCGATCGTTGTTCTGGAAAGCACCGTCTATCCCGGCGTTACCGAGGAGGTTTGCGGCCCGGCCCTCGAGGCCGCTTCGGGTCTCGTCTGCGGCAAGGATTTCTTCCTGGGTTACAGTCCCGAGCGGATCAATCCCGGTGATCGCGAGCACACGGTCGAGCGCATCACCAAGGTGGTCGCGGGTCAGACCCCCGAAGTGGCACAACGCCTTGCCCACATCTACGGCGCGATAAACGAGGGCAAGGTATTCGTCGCCAGGAGCATCAAGACAGCCGAAGCGGCAAAGGTGATCGAAAACGCGCAGCGCGACATCAACATCGCTTTCATCAATGAAGTCACGGTGATCTTCAATAAACTCGGCCTGTCGATTTTTGATGTCCTGGACGCGGCCCGCACCAAGTGGAACTTTCTGCCGTTCACGCCGGGACTCGTTGGCGGGCACTGTATCGGCGTCGACCCTTACTATCTGGCGGATTGCGCGCATCGGTTGGGTCACAATCCGGCGGTTATTCTCGCGGGCCGCCAGATCAACGATGACATGAGCGCCTATCTCGCGCGGGAAATTGCGGGATTGCTGGAGCCCGGCGGGGCGCAGCCAGCCCGGATCCTGGTGCTGGGATTGACCTTCAAGGAGAACGTGCCCGATCTGCGCAATTCCAAGGTCGCTGACCTATGCCGGACATTGGCGCAAACCGGCGCGCGCATCGATATCCATGATCCGCTCGCCGATGCCGACGATGCCCGGCATGAGTTCGGGCTCGACTTGCTGGGCACTCTCGATGGTGCGGCAGGATACGATTGTGTCGTAGGAGCGGTCCCGCATCGCGAGTATCTTGCCCTCACGGCTCGCGACTTCGAGCGCCTGCTCAAGCCCGGCGGCATGGTTGCCGACATCAAGGGAATGTGGCGAAGCCTCGAACTCCCTGCGACACTGCGCCGCTGGCAAGTGTAGCGGGGCGGGGCACGGGACGCAGATACGGGGCGAGCCTGTGCATCAGCCCTGATGCGTATCTTCGAACGACATCGCAGTTGTCGGCGCTCACCTGCAGAGGGACATGCGCCAGGTCAGCGAACTGGATACGTGGGTACTTGTGCCCAAAATCCGGCCTTGGGCTCCATCTTAAGAATTACGCTGGACAGCCGGGCGCCGGCATCATCTCCTGTTGTGTAGACTCGGCAGGAACAACGGATGAGCGGTTTTGTGCCGTTCCCGGTAAAAGGGGGGCAAGATGGCGAGGGCTAGCGTTGGCGCGCCAGTTGGGCTCGCGGGCGCTTCGCTTGTGCTCGCCGCGACGCTTCTCCTTCCCGGCTTGTGGGACGTGCTCGCGCTTCGGTGGCTCTTCCGTATCGGAACAGCGGTCGCTTTTCTCCTTGCGGGGCGGTTGTTCTGGGCAGGGTCGACCCGCCTCTCCATTCTGACGCCCGTCTATCTGCTGGGGTTCATCGCGTTCTTCTTCTTCTCATTGATCCCGGCCCTCTACGTCGCGTTTGTCTTCGATCCGTCGCTGTACCCGGTCGACCTCATGAGCCGCAGCCACTTCGTGCCGACGCATGAGGGTTTCGTTATTGCTTTCGGCGATGGCCTGACAGTTCCGTTCGTCGGAAGCTCTGCCGAACGTCTGGTTCTTGTCTTCTCTCTCTTGTGTCTGGCGGCGGCGGTTGTCGTAGCGCTCGCCCATCTAGGCCAGCGGGGCGGACCGATCGAGTGGCGCGCCTCCAGGAGCCGCCTGGTGATCCTGTGCGGCATCGGGCTGGCGGCGTGCGCCGCTGTCTGGTTCCTCCGCTGGCCCATCGACGCAGCTCGAGCCGCCGGCTCACCGTCCGGTCTCGCCCACGAGCTGTTCGGCGTTATGCCGGTTATCGTGGCCTTCTGCCTCGCCGGGTTGGCCTTCTCGATCCGCGCCGGCCAGCGCCTGCCATGGTTTTTGCTGCTGGTCCTCGTCGTCGGGGCTTTGTTCACTGTAGGGCCGCTGATGACCAAGCAGTTCGTGATCATCGTCACGGTCGTCGGTCTTTTTCTGGGCAGCCGCCGAGATGTGCCGCGCCGGGCCCGGTGGATTCTGGGGGCGGTGATCGTCGTTGTCCCGCTTATCGCGCTGCCCCTGGCGATGGTCGCGCGCAGCCACATGGCTGTCACGGTGCAGGCGCTCGGCAATCCCCATGTTCTTATCGGGCAGACGTCGTATTATCTGATCAACAAGCTCGTCTATCGCCAGGGGGAGAGCGGCTATTGCCTGAAGAGCGCTTTGGAGCGCCATCTGGATGGCGACCACGGCAACACGCCATTCTATTTCGCCGCCGCCCTTGTGCCGCGGGCTCTTTGGCCTGCCAAGCCGAGTTTTTCGCGAGGGCACGAATACGCACTCGCGTACTGTGGCTACGAAAGCCTGAATCCTGCCGCCTTGCATTCCGCGTCGGTAACCCTTCTCGGCGAACCCCTTATTCAGGGCGGTCTCCCCGGCTTGCTTGTCGCCCTCCTGACGATTATCGGCGGTTTATCAATCCTGTCGGGCCTGCTTATGCGAGGCCCGCTCCCAGCCCGGGTCGCGGTGATGGCGTTGACTCCGTGGTTGATCGATTTCGATCAGGCATTTTCGTTGTATGTGGCGCTGAATGTGAAGGTGGCCCTCGTCATGGCACCGCTGATCGTATTGGTGGCATGGCCCGACAACAGGGAAACCGCACACCTACCGGTATGACCAATGACTAAGGTCGCGGTCGCGTCCCGTTCCTTTTCCCGTCACCCACAGTTGCGAGCGGAGCTTCTGCAGCGCTATCCCGCGACGTCTTTCAATGATCAGGGCGTGGCGCTGGCCGGGGAGGCCCTGATCGCCTTTCTCGAAGGGCACGAGAAAGCGATTGTCGCGCTCGAGCGGCTCGATGAGGCGGTCTTGTCGTGCCTGCCCCAATTGCGCGTGGTCAGCAAATACGGCGTCGGGCTCGACAAGCTTGATCTGCCGGCGCTGGCGGCGCGCGGGATAAAGCTCGGATGGAAGGGAGGGGTCAATCGCCGTTCCGTCGCCGAGCTTGTGGTCGGTTTTGCGATCGTTGCCCTGCGCCGTCTTCGCGAGGCGAATAACCTCGTCATGGGAGGCGGGTGGAGCCAGCTGGCGGGGCGGCAACTCTCGGATTGTACCGTGGGCATCATCGGCTGCGGCCATGTCGGGCAGGATGTCGTCAAACTGCTCGCCGGTTTCGGTTGCCCCGTACTGGCTCACGATATCCGTGATTTTCCCGAGTTCTACACCAGGTATAACGTCACCAAGGTAGACCTCGACACCTTGCTGGAGCGTGCCGACGTCGTGACGCTCCACGTTCCTCTCGATCGCTCCACCGCCAATCTGCTCGCGGGCGAACGCTTGTCGCGGATGAAGAAGGGGGCGATTCTCATCAATACCGCTCGTGGGGGTATCGTCGACGAGGTGGCTCTCAAGCACATGCTGACGAGCGGTCATTTGTCCGCTGCTGCTTTCGACGTCTTTGCCTCGGAGCCCCCCGATGATCGCGAGCTTCTGGCCCTGCCAAACCTCTTTGTCACACCGCATATCGGCGGAAGCTCTCAGGAGGCGATTCTGGCAATGGGTCGGGCGGCCATCGAAGGCCTCGACGAGGCGGGTGACCCGCTGGCCTTTGTCGGCTCGTAGTCCGGAACCCACTCCGTCGTAACCGTGGCAGTTGGTATGAGGATCGCAGTCACTGGCGCCCGAGGGTTGATCGGACGGCGGCTATTGTCGGCTTTGCAAGGTGCGGGGCTGGATGGCAGAGCGTTGGACGGTGACGTGCGCGTGGCCGATACCTTTGCCGGGTCCTTCGATGCCTTGCTCCACTTCGGCGGCGCCATGCCGCGCCACTTTGCGGATGACGCGGCGGGCGCGTGGCGGGCGAATGTCGATGGGGCTGCCCTCGCGGTCGAGGCCTGCCGGCGAAATGGCGCCTACTTGATCTACGCCTCGACCTCGGGCGTTTACGAACGGCGCGGAGCCGGCAGCGTTGCCGAGACCGCACCTCTCGCTCCTGGCTCGACGTATGCCGAAAGCAAGCGGCTGGCTGAGCAGGCCTGCTTGTCCCTGGGCAAGGGAGTGGCCGTCCTGCGGCTCTTCACCGTTTATGGCCCGCAGCAGCGGGACGACATGCTTGTCGGATACCTTGTGGCGCAGGCCAGGGCACGCCGCCCGATCGTCGTGCGCACACCGTCATCAGGGCGCGATTTCGTTCACGCGGATGATGTGGCCGCCGCCTGCATCGCGGTGCTCCAGCGCCGGCCCTCGACAACGATCCTCAATATCGGCTCGGGCGAGTGTACCGAGGTGCGAAGCGTCGTCCAGGCGGTGCTGGAGCGTGTGGGTCACGACGTGCCGGTGGAATGGTGCAAGGATACGCCGGGCGACCGTATCTGGGCGGATACGGCTCTGGCTCGCCGGCTTCTCGGGTGGTCGGCCGCGATCCCGTTAGCTAAAGGTCTCGACAACGTTGTGGCCGAGGCCCGCTAGTTCCACGCGGCGAGACGCTGCAGATTCTGCCCCGGACTCTGGAACTGCTCGCGGAAAGCGCGGAACCAGGCGATCGTCTTTCGCAGGCCGTCAATGAACGGAACCCGTGGCTGCCAGCCCAGGACATCGCGGGCGCTCTGATTGTCCGCGGCCATCCGCCAGATTTCAGTTGGTCGATGGGGAAGAGCGCCGATGTGAAGCTCGGACTTCGAGGCGGTCTCGCGATGGATCGTCGAGACCAGGTCGCGGATGGCAATTTCCTCGCCCGTACCGAGATTCAGGGTGCGTCCAACGGCCGCCGGAGCAGTGCCGGCAAGCAGGATTCCATCCACCAGGTTTTCGACGAAGTTGAATTCGCGAGTCTGCACGCCGGCGGTGGCATGGACAGGATGGCCGTCCAGACAAGTGAGAATGAGCTCCGCCACGACCGCGCGAACGCTCTGGTAGGGGCCAAAGGCATTGAAGGGGCGAACGATGGCGACGGGCTTGCCCATCTCTTCCATCAGCATGCGGCAATACAGCTCGCCGGCATACTTGCCCACGGAGTACGGAGACACCGGGCGCGGCGTCATGGTCTCCACGAAAGGAACCTGGCGCTGGCTGCCATAGACTTCCGACGTCGATACGTAGACAAGACGTTCGTAGGTATCCAGGGCCTGGGCCAGGTTTGCCGTCCCCTTGCCGTTCACGTCCATCGCCTCGCCGACGTGGATAAAGCTGTCGCCGACGTGGTTGTAGGCAGCGAGATGAAAGACAAGCTGAGGGGAGAAATCGCGGATCTGCAGCAGCGAGTCGAGGTTTCGCAAATCCGCCTCGATGACGCGCACCCGATCCCAAAGATCAGCGATCCGAATATTGTCGATGACGCTGTTGTACTTCGTCAGGACTGCCACATCGGCACCGGCACCCACCAGGCGGCGGGTGAGATGGGAGCCAATAAACCCGGATCCGCCTGTGACGAGAATCCGTTTTCCTTTGAGTTCTGTCATGGATCGGTGCCGATCTTGGAAGGAGCTGCCGTGAAATCCTCGGCGACCGTATAGTAATGTTTGATCGCCTTTTCCGCATTTCGTCGCTCAAGCGCGGTGTTGAAGGTGATGTTCAAGCCGCGATGCTGGAAGGTGGCGAGGCGCCCGGACGCCACAAGCGTCTGGAACAGCGCTACGAGGCCGGCGCCATCGGGCATCGTCAACCACGCCGGGACGACGTGGTCGAAGACGGCCCGCTCCATCAGCGAGAAGCCGACAAAATAGTTGTGGACCGGCTTCTCCTCGAAGCTGCGGACCATACCGTCGTCATCGACGTTCAGCAGACCGAAGGGGTTGCGGATGGGCGCGCTCAATATCGTCGCCAGCGCGCGCCGCTTCTCGTGAAAAGCCACGATGTCGGCCACGGAAACGTCGATGAACGTATCCGCGTAGGCGACGAGGAAGCGTTCCGAGACACGGTCGCGAATGCCATGGAGGCGGCCGAGCATGCTTGCTTCGACACCGAGGTCGGAAAAGCTGAGATCGAATTTCAGCGGGCGATCGTAGTGCTGGCGGATCATCTCACCTTTGTATCCGATACAGAGATGAACCCGGCGGAGGCCCTGCGCAGTCAGAAAATCAATGACGTGGTCCAGGATCGGGCGGCCATCGACCGGCACCAGGGCCTTGGGTAGACGATCGGTTGCCGGCCGCAGGCGAACCCCGCGGCCGCCACACAGGATAACGAGATCGAGATCGGCGACGCTCACCGCCGCCCGCCCGCCGCTTCGCGAACGATGTAGGTCGGCCGGCCGTGGACCTCCGAAAGGACCCGGCCGACATACTCGCCAATCATGCCGATGCCTATAAGCTGCACGCCGCCTAGAAACGAGACCGCGACGGCCAGCGACGCCCAGCCGTGCGGAATCGTATTGGAAGGATCGGTCAGCGTAACGATCAGAGCCCATGTCGCATAACCGATGGAGCCCGCGGCGACGCACATCCCCGCGATGGTGAAGAGGCGGAGCGGCAGGATGGAGAATGATAGAACCCCGCTCAGGGCGAACGACATCAATGTGGTCAGGGAAAATTTGGTTCGTCCGGAATGGCGACGTGCCGGCTCATAGGGAAGCGCGGCTTGCCGGAAGCCGATCCAATGGGTCAGGCCCCGCAGGAATTTCGATTTCTCGGGCAGGGCGATTACGGCATCGAGCGCCGCTCGGTCGAGCAGCCGGAAGTCGGATTGCCGCTCGTCGAGAGGCATGCTGCAGAGCAGGCTCAGGCCCCGGTAGAAAAGACGATCGAAGGCACGTCGGAGCGACGACTGGGAGACCGGAGAGCCGCTGCCCGACGGCTGTTTATACGTGCTGACGACGTCGTTGCCTTGCTCCCAGAGATCAAGCATGCGCGGAATGAACGCCGGAGGATGCTGAAGGTCGGCATCCAGCGTGACGACGACGTCGCCCGTGCAGTGCTCCATGGCGGCCACCAAGCCGCCCTGATGGCCGAAGTTGCGCGATAGGGAGACATAGGCCAGCCGAGGGTCGCTCTGCCGTAATTTTCTCAGGATTCGAAGCGAGTCGTCGGTGCTGCCGTTGTCGACTATGAGAATTTCAAAATCGAGGCCGTCGCGTTCCAGGACCTCGCGCAACTCGGAGTAGAACGGGACGAGGTTTCCCTCCTCGTTCCACGCCGTCGTGACGACGGACACCTTGGCCCTCTTACGCGATCGCGCGCTCGATCCATCCCCCATCGCCCGATCCTTGCCTTTGGCTGTGCCTTGCGTATCCCCACGCCGGAGGCGGGCCGACTTTAGTTATTCGCAGGGTCAGCCTCAAGCCTCAGTTGTCGTGCCCGTACCGCGATGTTAATGAGGGGCGGCGGAACAGTTGCGTGGGGCAGCGTGGCGCAGGCTGCGGACAAGAATGACAGGGCGAGCGAGAATGGCCGCGTCTGTCTTGTTTGCGGCGGCGGGATGCAACCGGATCGCCGTCCCGGCCTGATCCGCTGCCGCGAATGCGGATTTGTCACGGCGGACGTTGCAATCGATGAAGCGGGCCTGCGGGCGCTCTACGGCCGGCACTATTTCAATGGCGGAGAGTACGCCGACTACGCCGCTGACCAGGACGCCTTGCGGCGAAATTTCAGCCGGCGGATCGCAACCCTGCTGCGCCATGTAAGCAACCCCGGCGCCCGGTCACTGTTCGAAATCGGATCGGCCTACGGCTTCTTTCTCGACGAGGCAAAGCCTCGGTTTGCCACCGTCAGTGGCATCGATGTCGCCGAAGACGCGGCGCGCGCGGCTCAGGCACGGGGACTTTCCGTGCAGGCCGGCGATTTCCTGACGACGGATACCGGCCGGCACGACGTCTACTGCCTATGGGATACGATCGAGCATCTGCAGCATCCCGATCGGGTGATTGCCAAGATTGCGCGCGAAATTCGCGCAGGTGGCATCATCGCGATCACCACGGGCGATATCGATAGCCTCAATGCCCGCTTGCGGGGCCGCCGGTGGCGACTCATACATCCGCCCACGCATCTGCACTATTTTTCGGGGGAGACGCTGGCGGCTTTGCTCGCGCGGCACGGCTTCAGGACCGTCGAGCGGGAATACGTGGGAAGCACACGCAGCCTTCGGGCGATCGCGCATGGCTTGCTGGCGCTGGGTGGGCGCAGTGACGCGGTGTATCGGAGCATCGAACCGCTTATCCCGCCGCGATGGGAGGTTACCCTCAATCTGTTCGATATCATGCATGTCATCGCGAGGAAGATGTGAGCAGCGCTGCCTCCCCCCGGCGCGATGATTACCTGTCCCCCGGCTCCCTGGTCGTGGTGGCGCTGTTCTCTTCCCTTGCCCTGATATTCATTCTTCTCAAATCGCTGACCCTCTCGTTATTGAGCACGGAGCCGGCTTTTGCGCCGTTCGCGCATTGGCATCAGACCTGTGCCGGCGAGTTGCGCCCCTGCCTGCGCGCGACCGGCGCCATCGTCGGGCTGGGTTTCGAGTACGTTTTTCGCGGTCTGGCGGAGCTGATGTTCTGGGAGCTCGCGCGGTCTCCGCTGCCGGCCGAGACGCCGTGGCCATTGCCTCCCGCCGAGGATCTGGTCCTGCGCCATGTCGTGCCGCTCGCGGCTTACATCGCCTATTGTTTCACATGCCTGCTGCCGATCCTTCTGGCGGCCTTTTGCTGGTATCGCGAGACGTCAACGCGGCTGATATTTGTCGTTGTCGTCTTTGGTGCTCTTTTTGGCTGGCATCCGGTTGTTGTCACGATCTTCTTCGATGCCATGTCGCTGATCGCGGATTGGCCGCGGTCCTACTATTTGTTCTGGCCGAATCTGGCGCCCTACGATTTCGCCGCGCTCGCGGTCGTCATGATCTCGTTGCTCTATGCCGGCTCCCGGCGCCCCAAGATCTGGTGGGAAATGGCGGCGCTTGCGGCGGCCGCCCAGCTGACCATCGAGTATCTCGGGCTGGTTTTCGGCCTGGCGCTCGCGGCCGCCGCGCTCGTCGAGCCCGCGGCGTCACGCGCCGCGGCCTGGCGTGTCGCACTGATGCGCCTGGGCATCGTCGGCGCGGCGTCGATAGTGGCTGCCGTAGGATCGGGCCTGGCCTTTTCCCTGTTCGGTCATGTCAGCGCCTTCAGCGGCGCGTCGGACGCATCCTCGGCCATGTTGACTCGCTGGCTGCCCACCAACCTGTCGATTTGGAAGGTGGTCGTTGCCAACGTCGTGACCCTCGGGGCTCTGGCGCTGGCGGGCGGTGCGCTGATGGGCTGTTTTGCCGGCTGGCGGGAGCGCGGGGCGGCAGCCGCGCTGAACGGCCGGATCGCGGCGGCCGCGGTTGGGATCGTGGCCGCCTTTCTGGCCGTGCTTCTCGGCGGCATGGTAGTTCTCGCCTATCCTGCTGAAATGTCTAGGCAATTCATGCCTTTCGCACTGGCTATGGTGGTCCTGGGGGCTAAGGGGCTGGAAGTCGCATGCGCCTCGACGCCAGCCCCAATACCGTCTTCACATTAACCCCTAATCCGCTGATTTATCGGAATTTCCTTGACGTTCATTCTACGAACAGGTAGCTGTTCAGTAGTTGAACTACCCGTTTCGGGAACGGGTCGGGGTTAGGGGTCCGGTGTCTGATTCCACGTCGCAGCAGGCCAGAGGCGAAAGCGAGATCACGCTGGGGTTGCTGACGGCCGTCGATCGCGACCAGTCGGTCACGCAGCGTCGCCTGGCCTACGATCTCGGCATCGCGCTGGGCCTCGCCAACGCCTATATCCGGCGCTGCGTCACCAAGGGCCTGATCAAGATCGCCCAAGCGCCGACCCACCGTTACGCCTACTACCTCACGCCCAAGGGCTTCGCGGAAAAGAGCCGCCTGACGGCCGAATTTCTGTCGCAATCGTTCAAGCTCATCCGCATGGCGCGCCAGCAGTATTCGGAGATCCTCGAGCGCTGCGTCGCGCAGGGCATCAAGCGCATCGCGATCTTCGGCGCCGCCGATCTGGCGGAAGTCGTTGTGCTTTGCGCGCGCGACTTCCAGATCACCGTCGTCGGCGCCGTCAGCAATGGCGCCGCCGTGGGCGATTTTGGCGTTCCCCTGGCCGGCAGCGTGGCCGAGCTCGCCGATTTCGACGTGATCATCGTTGCGGACCTGGCGGACCCGCAGAGGAGCTACGACCGTCTCGTCGAAGCCCTGGGACACGACAAGGTTCTGACCCCGGCGTTCCTCAACATTTCCAGGTCGGTGTCGCGCAGCAGCGACGAGGACGCCACGCCATGAAGCAATGGTTTGTGGTGCAGACCCATCCGAACGGCGAGATCAAGGCGGCGCTGAATCTGCGCCGCCAGAATTTCAGCATCTACCTGCCGCAGTATCTCAAGCTGCGCCGCCATGCTCGCCGGCGCGACTGGGTTCGCGCGCCTCTGTTCCCGCGTTATCTGTTCGTGTCGCTGGACCTCGGCGCTGATCGATGGTCCGCCGTCCGCTCCACCATGGGTGTCAGCCACCTCATCTGTAACGGCAACGATCCGGTTCCGGTGCCTGACGCGATCATCGGCGCCATCCGCGCCCGCGAGGATGCACAGGGAATCGTGAGTCTAAACCGGGTCGTCCCCCTGAGACGGGGCGAGTCGGTCAGGGTTCTCGCCGGCGCCTTTAGCGACCAGGTCGCGATCTTTGATTGCGAAACCGCCGCTGACCGCGTCAGGGTTCTGCTCAATCTCCTGGGCAGGATCGTCAGGATTGAACTGCCACTCGACGCGGTCGGCGCCGCCGCCTGATCGTCGAAGGCAGAAGGCATGTGCGGTCTGGGGTGAGTCACCCGGACTGCGGTAGCGTGCCTATTTTCAGCTTCCGTTTCGGTCCACTCCAATCATCGGGTCCTGTCCCATGACCATCCCGTTCGGCGCTCCGATCATCGAATCCGAAGAACGCCAAGCCGTTCTTAACGTGCTGGCGGGCCCTATCCTGGTGCACGGTCCGCGTGCCACGCAGTTCGAGAACGATTTCGCCGCCTTTACCGGTGCTCCCTACGCGGTTTCGGTATCCAACTGCACGGCCGGCATGCATCTCGTTTACCTCGCCCTCGGTCTGGGGCCGGGCGATGAGGTCATCGTTCCCGCCCAGACCCACGTCGCCACGGCGCATGCCGTCGAAGCGGTCGGCGCCACGCCGGTCTTCGTCGATGCCGACGCCGAGACCGGCAATATCGATATCGAGGCCGTCGAGGCGGCAGTCACGCCACGGACCAAGGCGATTGCCGTCGTGCACTTTCTCGGCATGCCGGTCGACATGGACCAGATCAACCGCATCGCGCGCGCCCGTAAGCTCTTTGTCGTCGAGGATGCGGCGCTCGCGGTCGGCACCCGCTATAACGGCACGCATGCCGGCTGCCTCGGTGACGTCGGCGTCTTCTCCTTTTACCCGGTCAAGCACATCACGACAGCAGAAGGCGGCATGGTCATCACCAAGCACGCCGACCTCGCGGCAAAAGTGCGCCTGAAGCGGGCCTTCGGTGTCGACCGGGCGCACGGCGAGCGCGATATTCCCGGCATGTATGACGTGGTCGATTTCGGCCTGAACTATCGCATGAGCGAGATTCACGCAGCCCTGGGGATCGAGCAGCTCAAGAAGGCTGAGGGCTTTGTGGCCAAGCGGCGCGCGAACTACAATGCCCTCTCCCGCGCCTTGGGCAATCACGAGCGTTTCAGCTTGCTGCGCTCGACCCACGGCGGCTTCGAGAGCAGCTACTATTGCCTCTCGGTGGTGCTTGACGAGGCCGCGGCGGAAAAGCGCCCGGCCATCATGGCGGCGATGAAGGACCAGGGCGTGGGTACCAGCATCTACTATCCCAAACCGGTGCCGCGCATGACGGTCTATCGTAACAAGTACGGCTACGAACCGGCGCGCTACACCAATGCGGCACGCATCAGCGATCGCTCGATCGCCCTGCCGGTCGGGCCTCACCTGGACGAGGCGGATATGCATGTCGTGGCGAAGGCCCTGACCCACGCAATCGAAAGAGTCGCATAAATGACTGACTTTCCCATTCGCGGCCGACGCATCGTCCTGACGGGCGGAGCTGGCTTCATCGGCCACAACCTGGCGCTCGAGCTGAAGCGGCGTGGCGGCGATGTCCACGTCGTGGACAGTCTTCAGGTCAACAACCTGATCGCCATCACCCACAACAAGGACAACGTTCCGAACCGGGACCTTTACCTGACGCTGATCAACGAACGGCTCGAGCTTCTGCGTCAGGCGGGGATCCCGCTTCACGTGCAGGATGCGCGCGACTACGCGGTGATGAACGAGATCCTGGACGAGCTGCAGCCCCAAACGATCGTCCACCTCGCGGCCGTCGCCCACGCCACGCGGGCGAACAAGGACCCGCATACGACATTCGACCACAGCCTGAGAACTCTCGAAAATACCCTCGACTACGCGAAGAACAAGGTCGAGCACGTCATCTTCCTGTCCTCCAGCATGGTTTACGGCAATTTCGATGGTGCCGCGGTTACCGAGGACACCGTCTGCAACCCGATCGGCATCTATGGCGCGTTGAAGTTTGCCGGCGAGAAGATGATGATCGCCTACAACCAGGTCTTCGGCCTGAACTACACCATCATCCGGCCGTCGGCGTTGTACGGCGAGCGGTGTGTCAGCCGCCGCGTCGGTCAGATGTTCATCGAGAATGCGATTCAAGGGCTCGATCTGACAGTGGTCGGCGACGGTTCGGACCGGCTGGATTTCACCTATATCGGGGACCTGGTGGATGGTCTCTGCCGCTGCATCGAAGACAAGCGCGCCCGTAACGAGGTCTTCAACATCACCTACGGCCAGGGCCGCTCGCTCGGTGAGATGGTTGAGATCGTCAAGCGCGAATTCCCCGGCGTGACGGTGCGATCCGCGCCGCGTGACAAGCTCATGCCCGAACGCGGCACGCTTTCAAACCAGAAGGCCCGCGATCTGCTCGGGTATCAGTCCCAGTATCCGCTTGAGATCGGCCTCGTTCGTTACATCAAGTGGTACAAGGGGCTCTGGGAAAGTCGCGCCAAGACGGCCGCGCAGGCCGATTAGGCCGCGCCCGCGGATATCATGGGATTGCGGCCATCGCCTTGGTTGAGCCGGGTTCTTGGCAGGCCGGCGCACAGCGTCGATGAGTCGCCTTTTGCCGATACGCGGCTGCCGGCGGCTCCCGCCTTCATCGATGCCAAGGTCGACGTCGAGCGGGCAGACCGTGTCGCCGAACTTACCGCAGCAGGCTTTCGGCTCGTTACGGTGAACGTTCAATTGAAGCGCCCATCCGGGTATCCATCATCCTTGCCGACCGGGATCGCTGTTCGGCCGGCTCGCGATGGCGACCGCGATGCCGTATCGGATATCGCCGGCCGCGCGTTTACTCTCGATCGATTCCATGTCGACCCGATGATCGATCGGCCGATCGCTGACCGAATCAAGGCGGAATGGGCTGCCAACTTTTTCATCGGGGAGCGCGGTGATGTCATGGCGGTATCGGAAATCGACGGCCGTATCGCGGGCTTCAATCTGCTGTTCCGGCGCGAGCGCACGCTGATCATCGATCTCATCGCCGTGGCGCCGGAGCTGCAGCGGCGCGGGGTCGCCGGCGCGATGATCGACTATGCCGCGGCACAATGGGGCGATGAACGGGAAATGGTCGTGGGCACCCAGCTGACAAACCAGGCCAGCCTTGCGCTGTATCAGCGCGTCGGCTTCCGGCTGGAATCGGCCGCCTATGTCCTTCACCACCACGGGACCGCCGCGTAGATGTGCGGGATAGCGGGCTTCTTCGGCTTCGCTGACGGCATTGCCGGACGCATTCCGGCAACACAGGGATCCATGCGCCGTCGTGGCCCCGATGCGCAGGGCGCGTCCAGTCATCGCAGCCAATCCGGCCGCGAGGCGATCTTGGTCCAGACCCGTCTCAAGATCATCGATCTTTCGGATCGCGCCGATCAGCCGTTCCGCTACAAGGCGAAGCACCTCGTCTTCAACGGCGAGATCTACAACTATCTCGAGCTTCGTCAGCAGCTGGAGAAGCGCGGGCATCGTTTTGTTACCCAGTCGGATACGGAAGTCCTCATCCATCATCTCGACGAGTTCGGTGCTGCCGGTATCGCCGATCTCGAGGGCATGTGGGCATTCGCTCTCTATGACGAGGCGGATAGCAGCCTGACACTTTGCCGCGACCGCTTCGGCGAGAAGCCGCTCTATCTGCTGCAGGACGGAGCGGGAATTTATTTCGCCTCCGAGGTCAAAGCGCTGATGATGCTCGCCGGGCGCAAGCTGGCCATCAATTACGACCAGCTCTCCCGTTTTATCGTCAACGGCTACAAAGCGCTTAACAAGCAGCTCCATCATCAGTTCTTCATCGGCCTCGAAGTGCTGCCGCCGGCCTGCGTGCGGCGCATCGACCGCGACGGGCTCAGCCACCAGTGGCGCTACTGGAACCCCTGCCTGCAGCAGGAGCAGGGTATGGACTTCGGGGAGGCGGTGGCGGGGACAAAGGCCCGGCTGATTCGCTCGCTCGAGATACGACTACGCGCCGATGTTCCGCTGGCCTTCATGCTGTCGGGTGGGGTCGACTCGAATAGCCTGATCGGCATCGCCAAGCGTCTCTTCGGCTACGACGTCCACGGCTTCACGGTTATCGCCGACGACGAGCGCTACGGCGAAGCGGACGTCGTCCGGCAATCAGTCCAGGCCTTGGGCATCCGTCACACCGAGATTCCGGCCGATAGATCCGATTTCATCGCCAAGCTGCGGACCCTCGTCAACTATCATGATGCTCCCGTCGCCACCACGGTCGACTTCGCCATCTGGCAGCTGATCGAGAAGGTGGCGGCCCACGGCTACAGGATCGTGATTTCCGGCAACGGCGCCGACGAGCTTTTCTCGGGTTACTACGATCACCACCTGCTCTATCTCGCCGCCGTCCATCAGGATCCGAACCTGTACGGCCACAGCTTGCGCCAGTGGAACGACAAGGTGCGGCCACACGTCCGCAATCCGTACCTGACCGAGCCGGAACGCTTCGTGCGGACCCCGGCGGAACGCCGTCATATCTACCTGGGTAGCGAAGAGTTCGGGCGGCTCTTTCATGCCCCGTGGGCGGAGCCTTTCTGGGAGGCTGCCTATACCCCCGACCTCATGCGCAACCGCATGGCCAACGAAATCTTCCATGAGAGCGTGCCTGTGGTGCTGCACGAGGACGACCTCAATGCGATGTATCACTCGGTGGAGAACCGCTCGCCGTTTCTGGATCGCGATCTCTTCGAGTTCGCCAACTCCGTGCCAACCCGGCATCTCGTGCGTGACGGTGCCGCTAAGGCCGTCCTGCGGGAGGCGGTGCGCGGTATCGCGCCCGATCACATCGTCGACCAGGTGCGTAAGGTCGGGTTCAATGTGCCGACCGAGGAGTACGTGGATCTTTCGTCGCCGGAGAATGTCGACTTCCTGACCGGCGACAGCCCGATCTTCGACTATGTCGACCGCGAGCGCATACGGGACCTGGTCGCATCAAATACCAGCACCAATAGCCGGAGCAAGGCGCTGTTCAATTTCATCAGCTCCAAGGTCTTCGTAGAAGAGTTTTCATGAACGACTTGAGCATGACGGCGAAGGCTGGGCCGCTTGTTAGCAATCATTCAGGCTCGCTGTACCTCTAGCCGCCTTCCGGGAAAGGTGCTCCGGGAAATCAATGGGCAACCGCTCCTGGACTACCTGCTACAGCGCCTGGAGCGCTGTCGCCAGCTGGACGGCATCATATTGGCGACGTCGGTTGAGCCCAGTGACGATGCTCTTGAAGCGTATGCCGCGCGCCGGCGGGTTGGGTGCATCCGCGGGCCCCTTGACGATGTTGCGGCACGGTTCCGGCTGGTCCTGCAGGCCACGGGCGCATCGGCCTTCGCCCGGGTCAGCGGCGACAGCCCGCTGCTCGACCCTGCCTTGATCGACCGGGCGGTTTCTTTGTTCGATGACGGCGACTGGCACCTCGTCACCAATGTTCAGACGCGCACCTTTCCCAAGGGACAATCGGTCGAGATCCTGGATGCGGCGACCTTTGCGGAAGTCAGCGAGAGCTACACCACCGCGCCGGACCGTGAGCATGTCACGCCGTTTTATTACGCCAACGCCGAACGCTTCCGCATTCGCAATTTCGAGAGCGATCGGGAGCTGGGCGAGATGAGAATGGTGATCGATACCCAAGCCGATCTCGACAGTTTCCAGGCCATCGTGAAGCACATGGACCGTCCTCACTGGGAGTACGGGGTCGATGATCTCGTGCCTCTTTACGAGGCCCTGGCGCCGTGACGAGTCGGTCCTACCGGGCAGCGGTGATCGGTCTTGGTGTCGGCGAGCGGCATATTTTCGGCTACGAGCTGCATCCGCAATGCCGTGTGGAGGTCCTGTGCGATATCGATGCCGCCAAGCTCGCCGAGGTGGCTGCGCGCCATCCTGGCCGTCGCCTGACGCGCGAGCCCGCCGAAGTCCTGGATGATCCGAGCATCGACATCGTGTCAATCGCCTCCTACGACAACGTTCATTTCGAGCAGATCATGCGCGCGCTGGACCACGGCAAGCACGTCTTCGTCGAAAAGCCGTTGTGTCTGACCGAGGCGGAGCTTGCCGGGATCCGTGGCGCCCTCGCAGCCCGTCCGGCCCTTCAGCTCTCCTCCAACTTGATCCTGCGCCGCGCGCCGCGCTTCAAATCGCTGCACGAGCAGATTCGCGCCGGTGACCTCGGCCGGCTGTATTACGTCGAAGGTGACTACAACTACGGCCGCTTCCACAAGCTCACGAGCGGCTGGCGGGGCGAACTGCCTTTTTATTCGGTCGTGCACGGCGGCGCGATTCACATGATTGACCTGCTGATGTGGCTTGCCGGTGAACGCCCCACCGAGGTCTTTGCCTATGGTGGGCGCGGTGCACCCGAAGGTTCGACGTTCAAATTCAACGATACCGTCGCCGCTGTTCTCAAATTCCCGAGCGGAATGCTGGGCAGGATCACCGCGAATTTTCCCTGCAAGATGCCGCATCATCACGCCCTTACCGTCCATGGAACCAAGGCCTCCTTCGTGCACAACAGCCTGGGCGCGCGATTTTTTACGTCGACGGATCCCGAAATTGCCCCGTCGGTCGTGACCACGGCGTATCCCGGGGCGCAGAAGGGCGACATGCTTCCCGCGTTTGTCGATGCCGTGATCAACGGCGGAGAGCCGGAAGTCACCGCTGACGAGGTCATGGCCGGCATGCAGGTCTCTCTCGCCATCGAGCGCGCCGCGACGCAAGGCGTGCCGGTGCCCGTCGTTTACAACTGAATGTCACGCATAGGCCCTGGATGAAAATCGGACCTCTCGATACCGACCGTGAGGTCGTGGTCGTTGCGGAGATCGGCAACAATCACGAAGGAAGCGTGGCGCTGGCCGAAGAGATGATCGGGCGCGCCGCCGAGGCTGGCGCCCATGCCGTCAAGCTGCAGACTTTCGTCCCCGAATTATTCACCACGCCGCGTGAGGCGCAACGCTTTGCCCGCCTAACCAAGTTTCGGCTGCCTCCGGAAGCCTGGCCGAAACTGGCCAAGCTGGCGGAGAGCCTGGGGATCGTGTTCTTCTCGACGCCCTTGGATCTGGAAAGCGTGAAGCTGCTAAACCCGCTGGTTCCGGTGTTCAAGATCGCTTCCAGCGACAACACTTTCACCCCGCTCCTCGAGGCCGTCGCAGCGCTGGCCAAGCCGATCATCCTGTCGACCGGCCTGGCGACTATCGGCGAATTGCAGCGCGCCAAAGCGGCCATCGATGCGGTATGGCAGGCGCGGGGCGTGTCGCCCGGCTTGCTCTGCCTTCATTGTGTCTGCAGCTATCCCGTGCCCGCGGAGCAGGCGAACCTGGCGGCGATACCGACGTTGGCGGCGGGCCTGGGCGTACCGGTCGGCTACTCGGATCACACGCTCGGTATCGAGGCCGCGGTGCTCTCCGTCGGCCTCGGCGCCAGGCTGGTCGAAAAGCACTTTACGCTGGATAAGAATTTCTCGGACTTCCGCGACCATCAGCTTTCAGCGGATCCCGCGGAGTTCAAGGAACTCGTCCGTCGTGTCAAGGAAGCCGCGCTCTTGATGGGGGACGGGCGCAAGGTCCTCCAGCCCTGCGAAGAGGCGATGGTCCCTCTGGTACGCCGCTCCGCGGCGGCGTCCGGCGCCCTGGCCAAAGGCTCGGTCCTGACCAAATCGGACCTCATCTGGATCAGGCCGGGCGACGGGTTCTCTGTTGAGGACGAGCGCCAATTGCTTGGCAGGCACCTGACGGTGGATTTGGCCCGTGGAGACATCATCCGTCGCGAGCATCTGGAGTAGATGATGGCGTCGTCGCCGCCGCGAGTCGCGCTCATCGAATACGGTGTCGGCAATCTCGGCTCGGTGCTCAATGCCTGCCGGCGGTGTGGCGTGGAGCCGGTCATCGCGCGCACGGCGGCCGAACTCGACAGCGCCAGCCCGACCCATATCCTGTTGCCTGGTGTCGGTGCGGTGGGGGAGGTTCTGGCCAACCTTCGCGCCCAGGACCTCGAACCTGCTCTGCGCCGGCATGTTCTTGATCAGAAAACACCGCTATTGGGGATATGCGTCGGCATGCAGATGCTGGCCGATAGCTGCGAGGAGCATGGCGAACATGCGGGGCTCGGCTTTATCCCGGGCCGGGTCAAGCATCTCGGCCCGCTCGTCGGCGATCGGCCGTTGCCGCATATCGGATGGAACACCATAAGGCCGGCGGCCGCGGAGGACCCGCTGTGGCGGTCCGTAACTGACGAGCATTTCTATTTTCTTCACAGCTACGCTTTCGTATGCGAGCCGCCGTTCGCGGCATGCCAGACGGAGTACGGCGGCGAGTTCGTCAGTGGCGTGAAGCGCGGCAATGTCTACGGGGTCCAGTTTCATCCCGAGAAAAGCTCGGCAGCCGGGATGAGGCTGCTCGATAACTTCTTCCATATCTGACCTTGCTGAAGCGCCGGCTGATTCCGGTCCTGTTCCTCAAGGACGGGCTCATGGTCCGCAGCCAGGGCTTCGATACGCACCAGGTGATCGGTCATCCGCTGACCCATGTGACGCGCATGACGCAATGGGACGTCGACGAGCTGATCGTGATCGATATCAGCGAGAATGCGAATTCGTACGAGATCTTCCGCGATGATCAGAAATTCAAGGGAGCGGGAGACCTGCTTCAGTTCATTGCCAGCGTGGCCGAGACCTGCGCCATGCCCTTGGCCTTCGGGGGCAACATCCGGAGCGTCGAGGACGTGCACGCGCGCATCTTGAACGGCGCCGACAAGGTTACCGTGAACTCGATGCTGGTGGATGCGCCAGCAGCGGTCACCGAAGCCTCCAGAAAATTCGGCGCCCAGGCGATCGTCGCCAGCATCGATTACCGCATGGTGGAGGGCCAGGCGCGCACGTTCACCCATCTGGCGCGGCGCGACCAGAAGGTCGACCCTGCGGCTTGGGCGCGCCGCGCTGAAGACCTGGGAGTGGGCGAGATCCTGTTGAACGCGGTCGACCGCGATGGAACAGGGCGCGGCTATGATATCGAGACGATTGCCCGGGTCGCCGAGGCGGTTCGCGTCCCCGTCGTGGCGTGCGGTGGGGCGGGGCATCAGCGCCACTTCAAGAGCTGCTTCGATGAGACAAAGGCGAGCGGCGTTGCCGCCGGCAATATCTTCCATTTCACTGAAAACGCGTATCCCAATATCAAGCGCTACCTTCGATCGACACGCACGGATATCCGCTGACCCATGACTGTTGAAATCCCTCCGGTCCACTACTGCGCGCGCTGTGTTTACCCCTCGAGCTCGGCGGTTTCGCTCGTGTTCGACAAGAACGGCGTGTGCAGCGGCTGTCGCGTCCATGATCAGCGCAATGAGATCGATTGGGAAGAGCGGCTCGAGATGTTGCTCGAGCTGGTCGAGCCTTACCGCAAGCCCACCGGCTACGAATGCGTGATCGGCGTTTCCGGTGGAAAGGACAGTTATTTCCAGACCCACTTCGTCACCGAGAAGCTTGGCTTGAAGCCGCTGCTGGTGACCTATGACGGCAACAACTTCCTCGATGTCGGCTGGCGCAATCTGCTGCGCATGAAGGAGCTGTTCAACACCGACCACCTCATCCTGCGGCCCTCGGTGGACCTTCTCGTCCGGCTGAATCGCCTGGCGTTCCGCAAGATGGGTGATATGAACTGGCATGCCCATGCCGGTATCGGCTCCACGGTCATGATGACCGCGGTGCGTTACAACATCCCACTCGTCTTCTGGGGCGAGCATGGATACACCGATCTGGGCGGCATGTACTCGATGTACGATCTGGTGGAATACACCGCGCGCTATCGTCGCGACCATCAGATGCGCGGTTACGACTGGCACGACATGCTCGGCGATTCAGAAGACCCGATCGCGGAGCATGAGATGCAATGGTGCATCTATCCCAGCGATGAGGACATCAACCGGGTCGGTCTGCGCGGCGTCTATATCGGCAACTACGACCGCTGGGACGCCAATGCGCACTCGCAGCTGGTCGTCGACAAGTACGGCTGGGAGCCGTCGCCCGTTCCCTTCGATCGCACCTACCGGCGGTTTTCGAACCTTGACGATCGCTATGAGAACGGGGCGCACGACTATCTGAAGTTCATCAAGTTCGGCTATGGGCGGGCGACCGACCATTCCTGCAAGGACATTCGCCGCGGGCATATGACCCGCGAACAGGGCATCGAAATGGTGCGTCGCTACGATCATGTCCGGCCGTCGGATCTCGATTTCTGGCTCAACTACGTTGAGCGCAACGAGGAATGGTTCTGGGGAATAGCGGATACGTTCCGTTCGCCCAAGGTTTGGACGAAGGACAATGGCCGGTGGCTGAAGCGGAACATTTGGGACTAAGCGATTGGTAAATATTGTTTTTTTGCTTAAAAAGCTCGTCGCATTTGGGGCTACGCAAACGGTATACTGGCGCCCGGCGTGCGGCATTTTGCTATGGCCCGAAAAAGCGGCGGCCAGTGGAAGGGTAGTTGGGCAATGAAAACGATGATCGTCACGACACCGATCCGGCCCAAGCCCACTCCTTTTCCGCCCTTCGGCAGCCTCGCGCTGATCAAATACCTTCGCAAGGCGGGCCTCGAAAACGTGGTCTTTTACGACATCGATTGTCTGCGGCCGAGCTTTGACCAGGCGCTCGAGCACATTGTACGCGAGCGTCCTGATGTGCTCGGTATCAGTGCGGTCGTCTCTACCGCTTATGCCTACACGAAGCGCTTGTCCGAAGCTGTAAAGGCACGGTTGCCGGATACACTCGTTGTGGTGGGCGGCAATATGGCCGCCAGTGCCGAAATCCTCCTGCGCAAGACCGGAACCGATCTATGCGTGATCGGTGAGGGAGAGGTCGTCTTTGCCAACCTCGCCAAGCGGGCCGCACAAACACGCCGGCCTGAGGATTTTAAAGATATTGCCGGCTTGGCCCTGATCGATCCCGCCGGCCAGATGATCAACACGGGATATGAGACCCAGATTCCCGGCCCGGAAATCTACGACATAGACTGGGACGACCTCGCTCGAGGATCCAACATCGAGCATTTCTTTCCAACTGCGACCAAGGACGCCGTTATTACTGACGAGGTATTCAACGGTGACCCGCGTATCCGCGAGCCCCATCGCCAGGGCAAGCGTTTCGGCTATCTCTATGCGTCCAAAGGGTGTGTCAACCGTTGCACCTTCTGTCATCGCTGGGACAAGGGCCTGCGAGTTATTCCCGTCGATCTTTTGATGCAGCGGCTCGAAGAGCTGATCGAGCGTTTCAATGTCGGATTCGTGAAGTTTGCCGATGAAAATTTCGGCGCCGATCCACGCTGGCTGAAGGAGTTCTGCGAAAAGATCCGGCGCTATGACGTCTTATGGCATTGCGGAACGCGTGTGCGGGGGATGACGCCAGAGGTCGTGGCGATGATGAAAGACGCCGGTTGCGCGCGCCTGGGCTTCGGCATCGAGACCGGTTCAGAAAAGATGCTGATGGTCATGGAGAAGAAGGTCGGCGTGGCGGAAAATTATCGGGCAGTGGAGACGACACAGGCCCTCGCCATCGCCGCGCCAATCGCGTTGGTTATCGGCATGCCCGGCGAAACAAAGGAGACCATCCGCGAAACCATCACGTTTTGCCAGCACGCCAAGACCCTGGCGCCAACGCTCAATCCAAACGACTTGAGCATCAATTACGCTCAAGCGTTGCCAGGCACGCCGCTCTACGAGTTCGCGCGCGCGAAAGGGTTTATCGGCCGGGATATTGATGGCGAAGAGCAATACCTCATCAGCATCTCCGACAAAGATGCGCATGACGAGTTCAGCACCCTTAACTTCACGGAAGAATCCACATTGGCCTGCCAAACATGGCGGCCGCTGCTTACCATTGAGACCAACTATGCGTTCATCCGCAAATGGGGCATCGAGACCTATCTGCGGAATCTGCTGACTGATCGTAATTTCTTCAGCATGGACGATGCGACGGATACCGGATATTTCGCGAATCCCCGGCGTCTTCTTGAGACAAAAAGCAGCGCTTCAAGCGGCGCGCCATCCGATCAGCCTTCGGGTGTGTTGCCCAGACGCCCAAGCCTGCTGCGGCTCCTGCGGAAACGCCAGCTCGGCCTCGCGCTAATATGTTACCCCGTGCTGGCTTATCGCCTACGCCATTTCCTGATTGGGCTTGTGCTTATCAAGGATGCGCAAAAGTTCGGTGTACCATATGCCCTCTCCTTGCTTGCCGATCATTTGAAGCTGCGGCTTAGCAAGCTGATGGCCGCGTCCCGACGCTTCGAATACAAGTCCCTGCGAAAGATCGTCGACAAGGATATTGGCCCCTTGATGGGCGATGCCGAAGCCACTCTCCAGTTGCGCAAGGGGCGCTGAGCGGTCTCTTGGCTTGCTGGGACTTGTGAAAGCGCACGTAACCTTCGTGCTCCGTCGGCACTGATCGAGGTTTATGGCTGTGTATCAGACGCTTAAAGCCGCCTATCGCAGGGCGTTCATTACCGATCATCCTGTGATGCTCATGATCGGGCATCTGCGGCAGCCCAAGCGGTTCGTCCGCCTGGCCTTATATGATCAAGTTTTCGGAAAGCTTCCGCTCCTCTCCCGGGCACGGCCAGCACTGCCCGCGTCAGGACCGATCGACGAAGCTTTCGTTGAAAAGGCCTACGGGGATATCCGGGATCAGGGAATCTCGATATTTCCGGGCCTGTTCGCCAAGCAAGCGCAAGCCCTTCGTGAGCAGTACATGCGTCCCCTGGAGGCCTACGAAGAGTTTGACCGCTACGACCGAATCTTTTTCAACCCCACCTGCAATGACCTGATCTCATCATTCATCCTGAATGAGACATTTCTGGTGCTCGCGGCAAAGTACATGCGATGCCAGCCCTATCTGCGGCTCGGCCCGTCGCTGGCTGTGCTGAAGGCTGCGCACACGACCATTCCCAAGCTCGGAATCCCGCACGGACTAGACGCGAACGGGTGGCATATCGATACACCGACCCTTTTTGGCTTCCATCTGATCCTGAACGATACCAGTGCGACTGACACCCGGATGCGCTATGCCCTGGGCAGTCACAAGGTCCGCCGATCATCATCAGGATTGCGCTCGGAAGAGTCGATCGAGCGGCGATACAAGGTGCTTGATTGTGTCGGGCCGGCAGGCACGCTGTATATCTTCGATCATGCGGGACTTCATAGAGCCCATGGCGTCCAGGGCTCGGCCCGTGCGACCTTCGAATTTTACTTCACGGCCGGAAACCAATGCTTTGCGATTGAACAGATGCGTTGGGCTCTCGAGATCGACAAGATGCGGGGCAAACCCGACCGGCAGCACCTCGGCGACGGAATGTTTGATCCTATACAGCCGGGACCGGCCCTTACGCCGCTTCAGCGCGAGGCGCTGCGCGCGATGATGGAAAAGAAAAAGTGGAAGGAATCGGCCAACAGCCGGGCGCGAACCAAGTTTCTCGCCAATCCGCCTTCAATGGCGGGGTGACGATGACCGTTCCGACGACAGTTTTGGCTTCGAACCTAATGGCGCGATATCCCTATCCGGAGCACCGCTGATGGCGACATCTGACATGAACAAGGGCGTGATGCTCGTCGAGCGCTCCAATTGGCGGGATCATTTGGACCAGACGTTCGAGCTCGACCCCAACCTCATCATCTATGAGGAGTTCAAGCGCCTGTATGGCGACGAGCGCGCGGAAAAATTCCGCAGGTATCGCGAGCTCTACGAGCATACCAAGAAGACCAGGACCAAGACGGCGGTCCCATTGCACATCAATCTGGCGATGATCGACGCCTGCCAGATGCTGTGCCCGCACTGCTATCGCCAGCACAACCCCACGCACTACGACAAGAAGCGCCTGACCTGGGACGAATGCAAGGCAATCATCGACGAATGTGCGGCGCTGGGCGTGCCGTCCATGTTCTTCGGCTCCGGATCGGAGCTGTTCCTGCATAAGAACGGCATGGACGCGCTGGAATACGCCACGAGCAAAGGCATCATGGACGTGTTCATCTGCTCGAACGGCGAGCTGATGACGCCGGAGATAACCGACCGGATCATAGCCGCCGGCGTCACTCGGGCGAATATCAGCCTGGATGCGGCCACGCCCGAGACCTTCGCCAGGGTCCGGGGCCGCGGCTACGAGAAGATCATGGAGAACCTCGACTACCTGATCGCCCGCAAGAAGGAGCTCAATACACGCCTACCGATCCTGCGCGTGAGCTTCGTCAACTATCATCTCAACCGGCACGAGAAGGAGATGTTCGTCGAGAAGTGGCGCGATCGCGCCGATATCGTGGATATCCAGCGGCCGATGGACATCAAGATCGTCGATACGCAGCCCCATACGAAGCTTGATGACATGCCCTGCACGTATCCCTGGGAAATGATGATGATCAACTGGGACGGCAACATCATGCCGTGCTGCAACGAGTTCTCGAAATACGTTACTGTCGGCAACATCGCGAAAAAAGGAATCCTCGAGGCCTGGAATTCAGAGGAAATGGAGGCCCTTCGCCGCTCGTTCATTGCCAACGATGAGGGTGTCCCACGCGCCTGCGTCAATTGCATGAAGTGTCTCGACGACGACGTGGAGTACGAGCCCATCCCCGGATGAATGAACGCGACAACTTCCGGCGTGGCGACTACCTGGTAGTCATAGACGAGCTGACGATCTGGCGGGCTATCCGGCTCGCCCGAAATGGGCATGCTGTCTACCATTTCCGCACCGAACCAGTCTTCAGCATCTGCGCACCGCTACTGAACCGGCTGATCAGACAGATGAAGGTACGCGGCCTCATTCGTGACGCCGCGACCATCGTCCCCGATGCCTCGATCATGATGAGCCGGATGCGGCTTTTTGGCTCCCTCGGCTGGTACGGCAAAGTCGAGAAACGGTTCTTCTCCGACGTTGGCCTGGATAGCCCGCCAGGCGATCCTTTCGACATGGTCTTCCCGCTCAAGAAGCAGACCGCCAACTACATCGCCGATCATTTTGATGCGCTGTTCTTTGTGCATCAGCTTCGCGCGAGCGGCGCCGCGGTGCCGACACTGGTCTTCGGAAATCCGGCGGCTCAAGGGCTGGTGGCGGCTGCAACGGGCGATGACCACGCGTATCCCGTCGAGACAGTCGGGGGCGGCCGATGGTTGAATCCTTTGATCGCGCTGGTGATGCTGATGGCGACAACCGCCTACATCCTGCGCCGTACCACGCCCTGGGCGAGAGACAAGATCCATCGGTTTGTCGGTGTAGATGGTACCGACAATGTGAGGCGTACGCTGCGGCCGATCGAGTCGGTGCTCTGCACAGACATCAGTAACAGCGTCCTCGTCGTGTTTAGAAACCGGGATTATCAGCGCCGTTTGACCGCGGCGTATTCGCCTTTACCGGTCGTCTGCGAGAAGGACGGCGTATTCGGGATCAGGCAGGCGGCCGCTGCTATCTGGGCATCATTGCGCCAATGCCTTCATCTCCGCAGCTGGTTCCATCTGTATCCAGTCCATTTCATGATGGCCGCAAAAATCGTCCATCTGCGCAATATCTACGACGGATTTTTGAACCGCCACCATTTCAACGTGTTCATGTCCTACGACGAATACAACGCTGACCATATTCTCCGCACCGAGGCGTTGCGCAGGCGTGGCATTCGTTCTGTTGCCCAGATCAACGGTGTCAATGTGTTCAAGGTCGACTACGCGTTCCGCTATATCGACTATGACGCAGCTTATGCAATCAGCGCGGAACCGATGGTCCAATTCAACGCCGCCACATGGCGCAGACCCGAAAGCGTCAAGGGGTTTGGCACCATGGGTCTAAGCCGAGAGGAGCTTCTGCGCGTTCCGGCGCCCCGGCCGCCGGATATCCTATGCTTCGCGAAGCCTTGGTTTGATGGCCCGCTGCTGCCACGAATGATGGTGGAGGTTGCCAAGGCGTTTCCCGATCGACGCGTAACGATAGCGGCCAAGCAATCAAGCAAGAGATTCGGAGGCTACGAGGAATACGAGGAAATAGTACGTGGCGGCCCACCCAACTTGGCTCTTTCGGATGAAAAATCCTTTCAGCTCATCCTGCGACACCGCTACTGCTTGTGTTCAGAATCGAGCATCCTGGCAGAAGCTATGGAGCTGCGTTGCGTGTCATTCTTCCTTGATATTCATGATCCTCGTCACATCCTGATCTATCGCGACTACAAAAGCGTCTGCGTGCGATCGGCATCGGACATCGTTGATCGGATAAAATCGATCGAGCGCGGCAGCTGGGGCTATCCCTGGAACGAGCTTGGCCCGCTCATAAAGCTCTCGGATGATTCGGTCTACGATCTGGTCCGCCAGGACTGGGGCCTGCCTCCGTTACCCCTGACTTCGGCGACCTCCTGCGTCGCTTGATGAATTCCCTCGTATTCCGTCCTAACTGAGACGTAGCGCTGTGTTCGATCAGAAAAGCATCCTCATAACTGGTGGTACTGGCTCCTTTGGCCGCCGTTTCGTTAAAGCCATTCTCCAGCGGTACAAGGTCAGGCGCCTCGTTGTCTTCAGCCGGGACGAACTCAAGCAGTTCGAGATGGCGCAGGAGTTTCCGGAGTCGAAATTTCCCTGCATGCGCTATTACCTCGGCGACGTGCGCGACGGGAGCCGGCTAGAGACGGCCATGCGAGGGATTGACTATGTAGTCCATGCGGCGGCGCTAAAGCAGGTTCCGGCGACCGAAGCCAATCCCATGGAGTGCATCAAGACGAACGTGCACGGTGCGGAAAACATCGTTCAGGCGGCAATCGCGAACGAGGTCGAGAGGGTCATCGGTCTCTCAACGGACAAAGCCGCAAATCCGATAAACCTGTATGGCGCCAGCAAGCTTGTATCGGACAAGCTTCTGATTGCCGCCAATAACATTGCCGGGGGGCATCGAACAGCATTCGCGGTCGTGCGATACGGTAACGTGTCCGAATCGCGTGGTTCCGTCGTTCCGGTGTTCAGAAAAATGCTTCAAGACGGCGTCATGAAATTGCCTGTAACCGATCCACGGATGACACGGTTCTGGATCCGGCTCGATCAGGGCGTCGAGTTCGTCCTGAAAAGCTTCGGAAGGATGCGGGCAGGCGAGATATTCGTCCCGAAGATTCCCTCAGTGAGGATCACCGACCTCGTCGAAGCGATGGCGCCCGGGAAGGGTTACGAAGTGGTCGGAATTCGACCAGGAGAGAAGCTTCACGAAGTGATGTGTCCAGGTGATAGCTCGCACCATACCTTTGAGTTTTTGGATCATTTTGTCATCGCGCCAACGGTCTTTGAAAAGAATCTCAGTTTTTCCAAGAACATAGATTTCTCTCAAAGCGGTCTCGGCGAACGCGGCCACGGCGTTTCCCCTGGCTTTGAATACAAGTCCGACTCCAATTCGGACTTTTTGACCGTCGAGCAGTTGCGCAGTGAACTTGGATGCTGAAGGGCCGATGATGGTTATTCCCTACGCCCGGCAGAGCGTGGACGAGACAGACGTCGAGGCTGTCATCCGTGCTCTGCGAAGCGATTGGCTTACCCAAGGCCCGGAAGTATCCCGCTTTGAAAGGGCCATTGCAGAGTATTGCGGAGGCCACGACGCCGTCGCCGTCAGCAGCGGGACCGCAGCCCTACATGTGGCGGCCCTCGCCGCGGACCTGAAGCCCGGTAAGCGGCTTTGGACATCGCCAAACAGCTTTGTGGCTTCAGCCAACTGCGGCCTTTACTGCGGCGCCAGCATCGATTTCGTTGATATCGATGGAGACGATGGGAATATTTCTGTTCCGGCTCTCAAGCAAAAGCTCGACATCGCGGAGCGCGCGGGCCTCCTTCCGGACGTTGTCGTTCCCGTGCATTTTGGAGGCCAATCCTGCGACATGGAGGGCTTAGCCGCCCTGCGCGAACGGTACGGCTTCAAGATCATCGAGGACGCGAGCCATGCGCTTGGCGGCCGGTACAACGGACGCCCGGTCGGTGAATGCCTTTACTCGGACATGACGGTATTCAGCTTGCATCCGGTGAAGATCGTAACCGCCGGAGAAGGCGGTATCGTCGCTACGAATTCAAACGCTCTCGCCGAGAAACTCCGTCTCTTCCGTACCCACGGTATTGTCCGCCCCGATGAAGCCGAGGGCACCGACCCGTGGCTCTATCGCCAAGTGCAGCTTGGCTACAACTATCGCCTCACGGACCTGCAAGCGGCTCTCGGGCTCAGTCAGTTGAGGCGGATAGACGACTTCGTGGCCCGCCGTCATGAGATCGCGGAGCGCTACGACGTGTCCTTCGCGAACACACCCGTGCGCCCCTTGGCAAGGCGGGACTACGCGCACTCGGCCTACCATCTGTATGTGGTTCGACTTCCTCCGGCGCAGCGCCGGGCTATTTTCGATGGGCTTGCACGCGTCAATATACGAGCGCAGGTGCACTACATCCCTATCCACACTCAGCCGTATTTTCAGGCAATGGGCTTCAAGACGGGCGATTTCCCGGTATCTGAGGCGTACTATGCGAGTGCCATCAGCCTGCCGATGTTTCCCGGATTGACCGAAGCCGACCAGCGCCATGTCATAGACGAGGTCCTGCGCCTGGCACGATGAAATTAGGTCTGGGTACGGTTCAGTTCGGTCAAGACTACGGTGTCTCCAACGTCCTCGGTAAGCCGTCTCTTGAAGTCGTGCGCGATTTGCTTGCAGTGGCGCAAAGTGCGCAGATCAAAACGCTGGACACCGCGGCACAGTACGGCGACAGCGAGGCCGTCATCGGGATGTGCCTTCCTGTCAATCATCGCTTTGAAATCGTAACGAAAACCCCGGGCTTCCGCAGCAGGCCTGGGATCGGAGATGAAGAAGCGGGTCTTGTTCGGAGCATCTTCGATCGATCGCTGGGGAGACTGGGCTGCAGTTCCATATTCGGCCTGCTTGTTCATCGAGCGGGCGATCTTCTCGGGCCTGGAGGGACTCTTCTTTTTGAGACCCTCCAACAGATCAAGAAGTCGAAAAGGGTGCAGCACATCGGTGTCAGTGTCCAAGACACGACGCAGCTCGAAACCATAATTTCTCGCTATCCGATCGATATAGTCCAGCTCCCGCTCAACGTCTTCAATCAGTCATTCCGGACCAGTGGCCTCCTGGAGCGGTTACGAAAGACGAATATTGTCGTGCACACCCGCTCTCCCTTTCTGCAGGGGCTGCTGTTAATGAATCCGGCAAGGCTACCGGCCTACTTCACGCCGATACGTGATCGACTTCGCGCATTTCACGACCATGCCGCACGCCAGGGCATGACGCCGCTCCAAGCCGCGTTGTCCTACGCTCTGTCGATCCAGGAAGCCGACACCGTCTTGTGCGGAGTAGCCGCAGCAAACCAGCTGGACGAGATTCTGGTGGCCGTGAGGCGACACGACTCCCTGCAAAACCCTGAAGAATTCGTCGTCAATGATCCCATGTTCACCAATCCCTCAAACTGGCCCGAATTCCAATGAAAGCTGCCGCTATAATCCAGGCGCGAATGGGTTCGTCCCGTCTTCCGGGAAAATCCCTGAAAGAAATCGCCGGGCATCCGATTCTCTGGCACATGTATCGCCAAATCGAGCATTGCCGCCTCCTGGATCACATTCTTCTCGCCACGTCGGTAGCAGCGGCCGACGACGTGCTGGCAAATTATGCGGAGAAGCAGGGTTGGACGGTCTTTCGCGGCAGCGAGAGCGATGTCTTGGACCGTTATTGGAAAGCCGCTCAATCCATAGGCCTCGGCCCGTTGGACGCCGTGGTGAGGCTTTGCGGTGACGATATTTTGCCCGATCCCGACATGGTAGACGGGGTGATCCTCCTCTATCGCATGCTGCGCGGCCGGGTCGACTATGTCGCGACCAACCGCAAAGGAGACCTGCCCTATGGCTCAGGCGTGGAACTCTGCTCGTTCCGGGCTCTGGACCGTGCTGCGCGCGATGCGACCACTCCACGCGAGCGTGAGCATGTCACACCTTACATAAAGAACAATCCGGCGCTGTTTCCCTCCCTTGACGTCATCGCAAGCGAAGTCCTGGATGCTACGCACTTGGCGATTGATAAGTCGGAAGATTTCGAGCGCAATGCCCGCATTATCGCCGAGCTGTCGAAAAAGACCCAGCCTCCCTATGCGCTTCATGATGTGATCACTGCCGCGCGCGAAGCAGAGCTATCGGCGAAGCCTCAATGAAGCCGGCCCGGCCCAATAGCGACGCGAGATACGCGAAAAGCGCCGCGCTCTTCTCCAGAGCGTCGAAAACCATACCCTTGGCATCGCAAACGTTTTCCAAGAGCTACTTGGCATACCCTGACGGCCAGGCACCGCTATTTCTGTCGCATGGAAAAGGCAGTCACGTTTGGGACGTCGATGGTAATGAGTACATAGACTTCGTAAACGGCCTGCTGCCCATTACACTTGGATACGACGATCCGGACGTCACGGCGGCAGTAGTCGAGCAACTCCATCGAGGGGTTGCATTTTCGCTAGCGACGGAGCTCGAGGTCAGACTCGCTGAAAAGCTCGTTGATCTGATCCCCTGCGCCGATATGGTCCGTTTTGGGAAGAACGGCTCAGACGCGACCTCAGGTGCGGTGCGGCTCGCTCGCGCATATACCCGACGAGAGCATGTCGCGGTTTGCGGCTACCATGGATGGCAGGACTGGTATATCGGATCTACTCCTCGCAATCGGGGAGTGCCTAAGGCCGTCCAGGAGCTGACTCACGTTTTTCCATACAATGATTTGAGCGCGCTCGAGACGCTGTTTGCCGAGTACCGAGGCGAGCTCGCCTGTGTCGTTATGGAGGCCATGACAGGCACCGAGCCGTCTCCCGGGTACCTGCAGGGCGTCCAAGATCTATGCCGGCGCAACGATACTCTGTTTATCTTGGATGAAATAATCACGGGCTTCCGATTCGCTCTCGGTGGCGCACAGGAGCTGTTTGGTATTGTTCCCGACCTGGCCGCCTTTGGAAAAGGGATGGGCAATGGTTTTCCGATCTCCGCTATCGTTGGAAGAAAAGAAATCATGCGCGAGATGGAAAACATCTTCTTTTCGTTTACCGCCGGAGGTGAAGCAGTGTCCTTGGCGGCCGCGCTGGCGACGCTGGAAAAATTCGAGCGCGAGGACGTTATTGGTCATCTCTGGAAGCAGGGCGAAAAAATCAAGGGAGCGGTAAACCGGACCATCCTTGAGCTGAATCTGAGCCAAGCGCTCACCTTGTCAGGCAAGCCACCTTGGCTGCTACTCGGTTTCCGCGACAATGGCGGTGCGACGAGCTGGCAGATCAAGACGCTGTTTATCCAGGAGATGTTGGCTCGCGGGATATTGATACAAGGCAGTCACAATGTCAGTTACGCCCATACTGACGCAGACATAGCCGCTCTAGTGATGGCCCACGGCGAGGTCCTCGGAATTCTAGCGGACGCGATCCATAACAAGCGCATTGATGCGTATCTAAAATGCGCGCCAATGGAACCCGTCTTCCGCGTGCGCTAAAAAATGTTGCGGTCGGCGGAGGCTGTATTCCGTGTCGACGCGGGTCCGGCCATTGGTGGCGGCCATCTTATGCGATGTCGAGCGTTGGCTGACGTTTTGCTTGCCCGTGGATGGAAGATCACCTTTGCCCAGCGAGAGCCATTGGCAGACAGCCTGCCTGAGAGCTTCCGCGTCGCCGTTGTCGAGCGCGACACGACGCCGCTGTCGGACATCGTCGCTTTGAAAGCTGTCGATCTCCTGGTGGTTGACCACTACGGCTGGACCGCTGTCGAAGAAAGTCGAAATCGTCCGTGGGCACGAAAGATCCTGGTCATTGATGACCTGGCAGACCGCGAGCATGATGCGGATATGCTTGTCGATCCCGGTGCCGGCCGGCGGGCGACGGACTACAAAGGGCTCGTTCCGCCACGAACCCCCGTCCTCGCTGGTCCGCGCTATGCTGTGTTGCGGCAGGCTTTCAGCGCCGTCCGAAGCCATTCTCTCAGCCGTCGCGGCGGCCGGCGGGGCGTGGATCGAATTCTTGTCTCGTTCGGTGCCGTCGACGGAAAGAAGATGACATCGGTGGCAGTCGAAGCTTTGGCAGCCGGCGGCTTTACTGGACGGGTCGACATCTTTCTGGCGGAGTCGGCGACCCACTATCCGCGAGTGGTCGAGCGCGTAGAGAAGCAGGGGGCTGCGTGGAGCGTTCATCCCTGGGCGGAGAACATCGCGGAATTCATGGCGGCGTCGGACTTGGCGATCGGTGCTGCCGGCGTTAGCGCTCTTGAGCGTTGTGCCGTCGGACTCCCGAGTATTATCGTTCAGACAGCGGAGAACCAGCAATGCAATGCGCTGGCATTGGCGAAAGCTGGCGCAGCCATATCACTCGGCCACTCGCATGAGGTTACAGTTGAACGACTAACAGGCGCCATCGATGCGGTGTGCAAGGATCCCACTCTGATGGGTGCGCTCTCACGCGCCGCTGCCGCCCAGTGTGATGGAGCGGGCGTAGAACGGATCCTTGGGCGGCTCGAAGCATTATGATGCTGGGAATCCATTGGCCGATCGGCACCGTCAGCAGTGGCAGCGCCGTGCCCCAGCTTCGCTGGATTGAACCGAGTGGCTGAAATCCCTGTGTGGTGGAAGCGGCCCCGTCGTGTCGCGGTGGTGGTCGACAACCCCAGCTGGATCCTTCCTTATGCCAAGGATCTGGTAGCGAAGGCGGCCAGTCTCGGGGACGACGCGACACTCCTCGACACTTATGATGCGGTTCCAGATGCGGCAGTCTGCTTCTTCCTTGGATGCATACACATCGCTCCAGCTAGCGTCTTGCGCCGTGCGGCGCGCTGCCTCGTCGTGCACGAGAGTAATTTGCCGAAAGGCCGCGGGATGTCGCCGCTAACCTGGCAGATCATTGAAGGCGCTCAGGAGATCCCGATCTGCCTTATTGAGGCGGCCGAGAAAATGGATTCAGGGGCGGTAATTTACCGCGATGTCCTCGAATTTTCCGGTCACGAACTGCTCTCTGAACTGCGCCGCCTGCAAGGCTTGGCCACCGCGGCTCTTTGCTCGAGATATCTTGAGGAGGATGAACCTCCGCAAGGCAAGGCTCAGACCGGCACCGCGACTTTCTACCGGAGGCGGACCGCGGCCGACAGCGCCCTAGATCCCACGCGATCCCTGGCAGAACAGTTCGACCTTCTGCGCACGGTAAACAATAAGCTCTATCCTGCGTTCTTTGATTTCCGTGGACAGCGATACTGGCTCACGATCAGCAAGTCACATCCGGCAGATGAGCAGGGCTGATGACGCGCGGTACGATTTTTGCCGGCGGGGACGATAGGCCGTGACTGATCGAAAAACGAGCTTCCTGATTACCTGTGGCGGCGGCCCAGGGATATTGGCGCAGGTTGAAGCGCTGAAAATATCCCGGCGCCACGACGCCCGGATCATCCTTGCGGACAGCAACCCGGCATCCGGGAATCTCTTTCTACCGGAAGTCGACGCCCGCTATGTCATACCGCCTTGCGGCGACCCGGCGTTCATTGACGCTCTCATTCGGCTCATTGTGCGCGAAAACGTCTCGTTCATGTATTCCGGACTCGACGAAGAGATGCCGGTGGTTGCCCTTCATCGACATGAGATCCAGGCCGCGGGCGCGCGTGTTCTGCTCCCCGGGCATGACGCCTTGATGGGAGCGTTTGACAAGGAAGTGACGCTCCGCCGGCTGGATGGAAAGGTGTTGATGCCTCGCACCTTTGTCGTGGACGACGAATTCGACGATGGTCGCGTGTGGGATACCTTGGCGGGTCGGCTCATTATCAAGGCCGCAGCGTCTCGGGGTGGGCGCTTTATCTTCGTCCCTGATGATCGCGAGGAGTACGATTTTTATCTGCGCCGCGTCAGACGTGTTAACAAGCAGACGGGGATGCGATTTCTGGTTCAGGCGCTTATCACCGGGACGGAGTTCAACGTCAGCTCGCTTCACGACGTCACAGGGCGTGCAATCTATGCCGTCTCCAGACGAAAGTTCGAAACCCGGCCGGTTAAGAGCGTCACCACAGCGGCGGTCATCGAACGCAACGACCTGGTCATAAAACAGGCGCTGAATGTCGTGAGCGCGATGAACCTGATTCCCGGTTTCAACAATGTCGAAATCATCGTTTCGAAGGACGATGGTTTGCCTTACTTCATTGAAATCAATGGCGGTCGTACGGCAGCCCAGGACGCTAACCTGGTCGCCTCCGGCATAAACCTCACCGACCTTCTTATCGACCTTGCCTGCGGCCGCGACGTGCCAACCATCGACCATCCGGAGGATGGGCTGGCATCGCTGAAGATACGGCGTGACGTCATCGTCCCGTACTCAAAGATAGAAGGCATTGCGACGCCGTGACGCCATCACGCGAGCTTTCTGCCGATCAGCTCGACCTCATGGCAATCCAGGGGAGTGCCTGCTTTGGATTCTGACAGACACAATCTGACGATCATCGCGGAAGTAGGCTCAAACCATAACGGCAGTCTCGATCAGGCGTTTGAGCTGATTGATGTAGCCGCCGACCTCGGTGCCGATGTGGTCAAGTTTCAGAGCTTTCTCGCTGATCAGCTGCTTGCGGCCGACGATCCCAACTACGAACGGATCAAGCGCTTGGAAGTGCCGCGCGCCTGGTATCCTCTTCTCATGGAGCGTTGCGAAAAGCGCGGCGTGTCGTTTCTTTCGACCGCCACGAATGAAACGACCATGGCCTGGATGGAGGAGCTCCATGTCGCCGCCTACAAAGTGGCATCATGCAATATCACGCATCGGCCTCTGCTGGACCAGCTGATAGCCACGGGTAAGTCGGTCATCGTTTCGACCGGGATGGCAACACTGGACGAGATCCTGGAAACCGCACGGCACTTCCGGTCTCGCGGTTTGCGGTCCTTCAGCTTTCTTCACTGCGTCTCGAAATACCCGACCCCGCCGGAGGACATGCGGCTGGGAAACATACCGGTGTTGCGTGCGCTACTCGGCTGCCCGATCGGCCTCTCGGATCATTCTCCCGGTTCTCACATCGCCGTGGCAGCCGTGGCCCTAGGCGCCACAATCATCGAAAAGCATATCTCATTGGACAAGACCGGCATTGGGCTTGACCATGAGGTGGCGGTCGTGCCGCAGACCTTCGGGGAGATGTGCCGGCAGCTTCGCGAAGTCGCGGCCGCGCTAAACCCCGATTTTTCGCCAGATCTTCAGAATATAAGAACGATGCGTCGATCGGTACGCTTCACGCGGCCATTAACGGCTGGTTCAGTCGTTCAGGCCGACGACCTAAAGGTAACTCGCCCTGAAGATGGGCTGAAGCCCGAGTTCTTCGACACACTCATCGGCCGACGCCTCACCCGGGATGTTGCAATCAACGAGGCGACCGAATGGGGTCAATTCGAAGGAGCGCATTCGTGACGGCGCGCCGGGTTCTGGTGGTTGCGGCCCATCCCGATGACGAGGTCCTCGGTTGCGGGGGGACGGTTGCGCGGCACGTCGCTGAAGGCGATATCGTGCAAGCCCTGATACTGGCCGAGGGGGCAACATCGCGTGGTGCGGCGCGCGGCTCCCGGCCCGGCCGAGAACAGACGGACGACCTTGCCTCCGCGGCGAGGGCCGCTGCCCGGGCACTGGGCTGTCGGGAGCCAATTTTAAATGGGTTTCCGGACAACCGAATGGACGAACTCACCTTTCTCGATATCGTGAAGGTGGTCGAGACGTACATCGGAGAGATCAAACCTCAAATCGTCTATACCCACCACGCCGGTGATCTCAACATCGACCACCGTCTAACACACCAGGCGGTCTTGACCGCCTGCCGGCCGCTTCCGGGCGCTGGAGTACGTGCGATATATGCCTTCGAAACACCCTCAAGCACAGGTTGGAACGACCCAAACACGCTGGCGGTGTTCCGGCCCTCCAGGTACGTCGATATCGGTCGCCATCTCAAGGCAAAGGCAGCGGCGCTGGAAAGCTATGTCCAGGAGATGCGCGCATTTCCCCACGCCCGGTCCAAGGAAGCTGTGGAGGCGCTTGCCGAGTGGCGCGGCGCGAGCGTCGGCTGCGCTGCCGCGGAAGCTTTCGAAGTCGTCCGCGAAATCGTCTGACGAATGAAGCGCCTGATCCTCGGCCGGATCGATCGTGACTTCGATCCGGTGAAAGATATTCCAGTCAGTCCATCCTGCTTTGTCGGGCGCGAACATATCTATTCCGAATGGAAGAAACTGCCCTTCCCGCAAGTCATGACATCGCCCGCGGAGTTGGCTCAACAATGGTCCCGCGTGCGCGCGCTGGCAAATTTCATGGGGCATAGACTTGGCCGGGATTTGAACAAGCTCCACGGGACCACTTACAGCGAGCGGTTTTGGCGCGATTCTCTGATTCTCTGGCTTTTGTTGGTGATCCAATCGACCTGGATGCGCTACCTCGAGATCACTGACATCGTGCAACGTCTCGCGGACGAGCCCTGCACGGTGCAATTGACGCGTCAGGCGTCGTGGCGCTTCGCTGACGACCTTGATTTTCTCCGGCGCGGGCTAAAGAGCGGCTCCTTTGATTCTTGGCTTTGCTCTCTGATTGTTCATCGGGCAGCGCCATCCGACTGGATCACGTCGGACGTTGCATTGCCACTCGATGAGACGCCAGCTAGGCCGGCCGAGAATGTGAAGGCGGCGCCTGCGCGCATCAAGTCCGCTTTGCGAAAACTGCTGCCCTTACATCGTTTTGAGAGCGTGCCCGGATCCGGTGTGGCCGGAGTGCTGTTGGCAGTGGTGGCGGCCATGCTTCCGGCCCGGCCCGCGCGTCGCGTGCGACTATCGGGAGCGGGCTCATTTAGCCCAGAGCGCGAGTTTCCCGCCGCCTTTCTCGAAATCCTGGAAACCGTCCTGAAGGCGACTATACCGACCGCCTATACGACCGACTTTGCCCGCTTGGACAGCGTTGCGCGCAGCCGCCGATATGTATCGGGCAAACTCACGATTACCGGTGCGACCAAATACAGCTCGCTGAACCTGATCGTCAAAGCCCATGCGCATGAAGCCGGAGAGCGTATCGTCCAGGCGCAACATGGCGCGGCTTACGGCTGGATGCTGGCCTTCATGTCACAGGAGATCGAGTATTTCTTTCACGGCTTTTTCTCTTGGGGATGGCGGGAGGATGGCGCTGCGCCGGCGCCAGCGACTGATTTGCCTTCACCGTTCCTGTCCCGGTTCCGCGGGCGGTACAGGCAGAAAAACAATATGGCCGTATTCGTCGGCACCCAGGTTGAATTTCTGCCATTGCCGTTTCGCGGGGTGCCGAGAGGCATCCAGTGGTTCACCTATCTCGAATGGAAGCGGATATTTTTTGCCGAGTTGCAAAAGGAGGTCGCTGACCAATTGGAGTACAAGCTATACCAAGCGGCGCCGGTGGATATCGACGAATTGGCCTACGTGAAGAGGAACATGCCCGGCGCAAAGATACTAAAAGCCAGCCTGCACGATGCCATGACGGCTTGCCGTCTCGTGATCATTGATCATCCGGGCACGACTTTGCCGATCGCTATCGCCGCCGGCGCCCCAACCGTTTGCGTCTGGGAGAAGGACGCTTGGCCGATCGTCAACCAGGCGGAGCCATTTTTCCAGAAGCTCCGGGATGCCAAGATACTGCACCACGATCCTCTAAGCGCGGCCAGGCACGTAAACAGCATCTGGCGCGACGTCCAGGGATGGTGGAATCGACCCGAAGTTCGCGCCGCGCGTGAGGATTGGGGCCATCAATTTGCGCGTACCAGTCCGATCTGGTGGCTGCATTGGGCACGGGCCCTGGCACGGGCCTAAATCTGCTTTCAACAAGGCTGAATGATGCAATCCGACCCGCCTCGACTCGTTGACGATTCCCAGCTCCTCGATCTGATGATATCCGACATGCATCGGGCGGATCCTCTGTATCGACCCACGAATTTCTGGGGTATCCGCGAAGGGGCTCTTGTCGCCGAACTAAAGCAGTCGGGGCTCCGGGATTTCCGCCGCCGCCGCGGTTCGCATCTGGCATCGTTTGGAGCGACAGACTACCGGAACCCGCTGGTCCGTTTTGACCTTAAAGCCCTGCGTTTTGTGAACAATCGCGTCGTCCGGCGCATTCCTGGCTACACTCGCGCACTCGACGCGCTATCGCGCTGTTTGACAGCTGCAGTCATTCCGCGAGCGGGGCTGTCGTCAGAATCGCTGCCGAAGCTGGCACACGCCTTCGCATCACAGCAGGCGGCGACCGCGGGTTACGCAAAGCCTCTGGCTGGCCTTTCCGAGTCGGCCGAAGGGAATCCCGAAGAACAGTTCGTTACCCAAGGCGGCGCTCGCTACAGCATAAATTTTCTGAACTACTACCTAATGTACGCCTTCGCCAGTCGGCACGTGGACTTCGATAAAATTCAGACGTATGCGGAACTGGGCTCAGGTGCCGGCCGTCAGGCGGAGGTCATCGTCAAACTTCATCCGAAACTTACCGTCATGCTGTTCGACATTGCGCCGCAGCTTTATGTAGCGGAGCAGTACCTGAAGGCTGTGTTCGGCGACCGGGTGGTGTCCTATCGTGACGGGCGGGCCTTCCAAAATCTCGCCGATCTTTCTCCCGGCAAGATACACATGTTGGGGAGTTGGCAGCTGCCGCTCATCGCGTCGGGAAAAATCGATCTTTTCTGGAACGCGGCTAGCATGCAGGAGATGGAACCGGAGGTCGTCGGTAATTACCTGAGCTTCGTAAACCGAGCGGCCGATTACGTTTTTCTCGAGGCCGTCATGCACGGCCACCATATAGCCCGGCGCCCGGGACAACCGGGAGTTTTGAAGAAAACACTACGTTCCGACTACGAGGCTGGATTGTCGGCAATGTCAATTATTGCCGAGGAGGCCAAAATGACCTGTCTCGGCGATTCAACGGTGAGCACCAGCGACCCTGGAGCCATTAGGTATCCGACAGTTTCGTTCTGGTCGCGACGGAAAGCATAAGCCGCCGGCAATGTCTCGCGCCTTCCTGTAAGGATCAAACATGTCGATTCAGGATCAAGCTTGAAACTTATCTCTTTCATAAAGGAAAGGATGCACCAGGTTCTTGATGACAAGGGGATCTCGTCAGGAATGTTCGGGCGCTACACCTATTGCTTCGACGGCGCGATGCCAGCCGTCTCGTTGTACGTGGAAGCACGAAAGCGTAGTCGGTAGATGCGGCTCATTGTGTCCAAGCTGTTTCTGCTGATTCAGATCGTGGGGGTGCGCTCCAAGATCGGTTTCTTGATTGCTCTTACGATCGTGGGCGCCCTGCTCGAGGCTCTGGGCGTCGGCGCAGCCTTGCCCGCTCTTAAGCTGATCGTCGAGCCCGAGGGCGCAATCGAATCCTACCTGCCCGCGGAATATTCATTCCTGGCCAACGAAAAAGCGCTTATTCCGGCACTGGCGGGCCTGCTTTTTCTGATCTTCGTTGCGAAAAACGCCTACCTCGCATTCCTCGTCCACTATCAGGCGCGCTTCGTCTGGGGCCACTATACTAACACCGCAGCTCGCCTGCTCGAGTACTACATGGCACGAGACTACGAGTTCCACCTTCAGCATAATTCCGCCGCCCTAATCACAAATATCAACATATCCTTGCGGCAGATCTTCGTGACCTCGATCTTCTCGCTTGTGATGATGGCGTCCGAATTGCTCGTCATCTTGTCAATATCAATCACGCTGCTGGTCCTGCAACCTGTCGCAACGATCGTTGTCGCCGGTCTGCTGTGCACGACAGGGGTCCTATACTATCTCGCTCTCCGCAGCCGAATATCGATCTGGGGCAAACGGGCGCTGGCGCATTTCGAAAACGGCCTTCTTTGGTTGAACCACTCCCTTGGCGCGGTAAAGGAGCTCACGGTCATCGGTCGCAGCCCCTATTTCGTGGAAAAATTTCGGGAACACAACTCGGCGAGCGCACGCTATTCGCGCTCGATCACCGTTGCCAACCAAATGCCGCGCTATCTGCTGGAGACGACGGCTATCGGCGCCCTGATGGCGGTGGTGGCGATATTTCACGGGCTTGGCATGCCGCTCCAGCCTCATCTGCCGATGCTCGGCATCTTTGTCGTGGCTGGCCTCCGTCTGATGCCGTCTATCGGCCGGATCGCGATGTATGTCGGTAACCTGCGGTACGGCGAAGGGGCGCTCGACCGCGTATTCGACGAGATCCGCACAGCGATGTCATCCAGCGGCACTTGCCTCGTTAGTCCCGTAACGCCCATAAAGCTCCTTCGCGAAATTACCGTCGATGACGTTTCGTTTGCGTACAGCGGAAGCCCTGCTCCGGTGCTGCGCAACGTGTCGCTGACGATAACGAAAGGCGAGGCGGTGGCTTTTGTCGGCGCGTCCGGCGCGGGAAAGACAACACTGGCGGACCTGCTTCTCGGCCTGCTGAAGCCAAAGGCAGGAGCGATCCTCGTCGACGGGTGCCCGATAGAAAGTGACCTGGCGGGCTGGCGCTCCTGTATCGGCTACATTCCACAGGAAGTGTTCCTGATCGACGACACGATAAGGCGTAATATTGCACTCGGGGTCCGCGATACGGAAATAGATGAGGAGCAGCTCAAAGTTGCCTTGCGTAAAAGCCACCTTGACGAAGCGGTTGCGCGCATGCCGAACGGCCTCGACACGATGATCGGCGAGCGCGGCACGCGCCTTTCCGGCGGTCAGCGTCAACGTATAGGGATTGCCCGTGCCCTTTATCGCAACTCAGATGTGCTGATCATGGACGAACCGACGTCGGCCCTCGATAGCGAAACCGAGCACGCCATATCGGGATCCATAAACGAGCTTCACGGGGAGCTGACGATCATCCTCATCGCTCATAGGTTGAGCACCGTAAAAAACTGCGACCGCATCTTCTTTCTAAAGGCAGGACAAGTAGTCGCGGCCGATCGCTTCGACCGTCTTGTCCAGAACAATGCAGACTTCCGATCTATGGTACAGCGGATGGAGCTCGGTGCCGAGGCATGACTGATCAAAGCATTCTTCCCGGATCGAGCTCCCCAAAGGCGAAACAATGACGAAATTCATTTGCCATCATCCATGGACCCACTTCGAGGTCAATAATCCGAACGGCAATGTCACGATGTGTTGTGACAACTCCACGGTCCTCGGGAACGTGAACCGGGGCACGATCGAAGAGATATGGAATGGTCCCGGCTATCAGGACATTCGTGCGCGAATGCGGGACGAAGGCGCGCATGCCCTATGCCCTCATTCCTGCCCGGTGCTTCACGGCCTGAAGAAATATCAGAACCTCGAATGGCATTCGGACCTGCCTCCGGGCTCCGTCGCCAAGAAAAATGCAGAACGCAACGACGAGGAGTTCACCAAGGGCGTAACCGTCCTGGATTCGAAGCCGCGCTGGATGCGGTATGCGTACAGCTACAAGTGCAATCTGGATTGTTATCATTGTTATCAGCGCGATGATGCGCTGTTGAACGACACGCTGCCTGATTCCTTCATGACGCAGGTCAACGAGCTTGCGCCATATTATCAAGTGATTCTGTTCTTCGGCGGCGAGCCGTTTCTCTACAAACCGGTCCTGAAAATGATGGAGGAGATCGAAGTCGAATCGGGCTGCAAGTTTTTCATGATCACCAATGGAACGCTACTCACGGACCGCATGTTCGAGAATCTCGAAGGTCGTAACATCGGCTTGTTTGCTGTTTCCCTGGATGCCGCGTCGGCCGGGATCTTCGACGTTCTTCGCGTGCGCGGGCGCACGGCCTCCTGGACTACGCTGATGGGCAATCTCAAGAGAATTGCGGAGCTGCACCGGCGCAAGGGTTTTGCCTTTCAGATCAGCATGACTGTCAACACCGTGAACTGCACCCAGATTGAAGAGTTCGTCGATCTCGGCCTGTCAGTAGGCGCCGAGCCGCTTCTGCTGCTGGTATCCAATCCCGATGAAACGGCAGAGTTCCAAAAGCGGTATCTCTGCTTCAGCGCACAGCAGCTCTCGGATATCGATTTGCAGATCGCGCGCTCGTTGGAGAAAGTCCGGACCCGTGGCATGAAGGAGGCGGAGGCGGGGCTGATCAGGCTGCGAAGCATGTTGCGCGATCACAGGCGCCGCGCCAACAGCGTGGCTGCATTTCAAATGCGGCGCATCGCCCGCACCGTTTTCCATTGGTTGCCTGGCCCTGTCCAGTATCGTATTCGCCATTACCTGAGCTGATCTGAATATGTCTTCGCCGACGGCCCGCAGCACCGGGAATGCCGCCATCCGCAGTTGGTGGGGCGATCTCTACCGGCAGCTCTATCAACGCACGGATCAGTCGCTGACCCGCGAAACGCTGCTCGGGCTGGTGGATGAATTCGAAGACCTGATGATACGGCGCCAGCACTTGGCGGTGGTCGAGATGCCGCTTGCACAACTGGCGGAGCGCCAGGTATTGGAGATCGGGCCGGGAGGCGGCGGGCATTCCTGTCTATTCAAGAAGTACGGTGCCGTTGTTACGGCGGCCGACATCACTCCTGAGCGTGTGGTTTCAACAGCGCTCAAGCTCTCTCTGTTGCCGGGTCCCTCCAGCACCGTGGTGCAGGCCGATGCCGAAGCCCTCCCGTTTCCGGACGGCAGCTTCGATATTGTTTATTCGAATGGCGTTTTACATCACGCACAGCATACCGAACCGTGTATCGACGAGGTCTTCCGGGTGCTCAAACCCGGTGGGCGAGCCATTATCATGCTGTACGCTCGCCATTCCTCGGCGTTCTGGCTGAATATCGTTCCCCGCGGACTCTTCTCGGGAGAAATGCTGCGTTGGCCCGAGGCGCAATGGGTGGGCCGCGTTACCGAGGGAAAGCCGAAATTCGGCAGTACAAAAAATCCGTTCACCAGAATTTATTCAGCTCGACAGATGAGGCGGTTGTTCAACCGATTCGATGTCCTCAGCCTGCGCAAGTCCAGTTTTCGGTTTGATGACGTCGCCATTCCCAAGCTAACCCAGTTGCGCGAATGGCTGTTGACGAGGATTGGCGGGTCCGCGCCGCACCCAGGTGGTGTGTTGGTTTATGGCAAACCCTTTGTCGCCGAAACGCGTCTCGAGCTCGCCCTGGGACGATGGTTGGGTTTCTCGTGGAACATCGTGGCTCAGAAGCCCTCCTGATGGCCTAAGTGATGCCGGTGCTGTTGAGGACGCGGCGAGCTCTGCCGCCGGTGGACGCATATGACTTCTGGGCTTCTATCGGCTCGCATGGCGATATGCCGCTGGATCCGGGCCGCCGCGCCCCCGGGCTGGCCTTTGCCCTGGAGGACGCCTTCACGGCGATCACCGAGGATTGGCTCGCCTTAGCCCGCGAATTGTCGGGCGATCCGTCCGCAAGCCTTGCTCACGCTCCTGCCTGCGCAGCCAATGTCTCCGACCTGGGTCAGATGATGGCGTGGGCGCGCCTTGTCGCGTCATGGGCGGCAGGGACGTCCCGGGTGCTGATTATCTGCGACGATCCCTGGATGTATCGCCACCTTTCTCAGATGCCCGGCGTGCTAGCTGGCCGTGCGCCACGATTACGCGGCTCGGGGTCCCGCCTATGGCTGCGCGGCTTCGCCGCTCGAACGGCGGCGACACTGCGATTTGTCAGGGCCGCGGTCCATCTGCGCACGACTGTTCCAAAGGACCAAAGCTACATCCTGGTTTATGGCCACCCGAAGGCGTCCGCCGATGGCCTGGACGGCTACTTTGGCGACCTTATGCGGTGGTTGCCCGATCTTCGGCGTGTGCTGCATGTCGACTGTGGACGCGAGCTTGCCGAGAAGCTGAGCGGAGACGGACGTTCCGTAAGCCTTCATGCTTTTGGATCTCTATTGTTCGCCGCTCGACTTCCATTCGCCAAGTGGCGACCGTCTCGTAAGCATCGTGAGGGTCGCTTCGGCTGGCTTGTTCGCCGCGCCGCGGCCCGAGAAGGGGGAAGCGGCCAAGCGGCGGCGATTTGCTGGCAGATTCACTGTCAATCGCGCTTCTTGAAGCGGGCGCGCCCGCGCATCGTGGCGTGGCCGTGGGAAAATCACGGCTGGGAGCGTCGCCTCGTTCCAGCCGCGCGGACACGAAAGATCGCGACGATAGGCTACCAGCACTCGGTGGTTGGCGCGCTGATGCTGAACTACAGCCCCCATTCGGGGGCAGGCCCGGACAAGCTGCCTGATCGTATCGTGTGCAATGGCGAAGCGACCAGGCGCCGTCTGATCCGCTTCGGTGTTCCGGCACAGCGCCTGTCTATTGGAGGAGCCTTGCGCTATACCACTCCGCCTAGGTCATGCCATCACGACGATAACGGGCCGGTTTTTGTAGCTCTCCCTTTTGATGCTGAAATTGCCCGGCAAATGGTTGCAGCGTGTCGGACAGCAACAAGCCATGGCTGGGCATTTCTGCTGAAGGATCATCCCATGACCCCCTTTAATTTTAGGCCGGAACCAGGACTGGAGCGAAGCCCCGGACCGCTCGGGGACGCTGGTGGTCTACGCGCTGTACTCTACGCCGCTACAGCTGTCGGGCAGGAAGCCATCCTGGCGGGAATCCCGACTTTGCGCTACTTGCCTGACGATCGTGTCGCGATCGACGTCCTTCCGGAGGGAATTGAGGTTGCCTCCGTGACGTATGAAACCCTCGCCGAGGCACTTGTCCGGCCATCCATACCCACGCCTTTAGACCCTTCATCGCTCTTCGGTCCGGTAGACCGTAACCTGTGGAAGGCCATTCTCGGCACGCCAAGCGGGGACTCATGCCCGGCAGCCTGAGGTCTCGCCTGCAGGCCGGAAAGCCGTGCATCGGAGGCTGGCTAACTATACCGTCGGTCACGGCGGCGGATGCGCTTGCCGGGTGCGGGTTCCATTGGCTTGCGATCGACTTCGAGCATACGTCATTTGGTCTGGAGACGGCGGAGGCTTGTATTATCGCCGCGGAGCGCTGGGGGGTCGCCCCGCTTGCTCGACTTCCTCATGCTGATCCGTTCCTGGCGCGTCGATTGCTGGATATCGGCGCTGTTGGGTTGATCATTCCCGCTGTGGAGAATGCACAGGCTTTTGACGGGTTCGCCCGCCACTGCCTCTACCCCCCTCAAGGACGAAGGGGTGTTGGACTGCCGCGCGCGAACGGCTACGGCCACACATTCAAGGCCTACCGCGAGACATTCCGGCCGCTCCTGATTCCGCAGATCGAGAGCCGAAAAGGGGTGGAAAGTACGGGCGACCTCGCTCGAGCTGACTATGTCGACGCATTCTTCGTCGGACCTTACGACCTATCGGAGGACCTTGGCGCAGCCGGAGACTTCGGCAGTTCTCAGTTCGTCTCCTTGCTCGCAAAGGCCCGCGCCGCAGCGGCGGCTCACGGCAAGCCCTTTGGGATACACCAGGTAAAGCCTGATCCGGAGGAACTGCGGGAGCGGATCTCGGAGGGATATCGCTTTGTCGCCTATGGCACCGATGTCATCGCTCTCCGCGCAGCCCTGGGCCGCCCAGTGGAAATCGTGGAGAGCCTATGACCGGGCGCTGCCATTGCGTGATCCCGGCGCGTATGGGGTCGAGCCGGTTTCCCGGTAAGCCGGTGAAACGCCTGCTCGGGCTTGAACTTGTTTCGCATGTGGAACGGCGTTGCAGGCTTTACACCGGTTTCGAGCGTGTCGTGGTCGCAACCTGCGACGAGGAGATCCGTCAAGCGGTTACCATGCGCGGGGGTGAGGTGGTAATGACATCCGATCAACACTCCCGTGCCACGGATCGCGTTGAAGAAGCCGTGGCCAACATGAACGCCGGCCTGGCAGACGATGATTTGGTCGTCATGGTCCAAGGAGATGAGGTTCTGGTCACACCGGAAATGCTGGGGGCCGTCGTTTCCGATCACCGCAGATCCAAAGCGATGGTCGTCAACCTCATCTCACGATTGCGTCGCGCGGAAGATCAAGACGACCCCAACACGGTGAAGGTTGTGGCCGACCCGCAGCACAACGCGCTGTTCTTCTCTCGATCGGCGATCCCCTCTCGGGCACGCCAACTGGACGTGGCGGTCTATCAGCAGACCGGCATCATCTCATTCCAGGTTGCTTTTCTGAGAAAGTTTTCTTCGCTGCCGCAAACGCCGCTCGAAATCGCTGAATCGGTCGACATGCTGCGCTTGATCGAGCATAGGCTGGCACTGCGTGTAGTGCACACCGACACCGAAACGATCGGTGTCGATACCATTCAGGATCTAACGCGGGCCGAGGAAGTGTTGCGACAAGACCCGACGACAAGCCTTTACATGGGCCGAGAATGAGCCAGGACAGGTTGAGGGTGGGTATCGCCGGTTTCGGCGTTGTCGGGCGGCGGCGGTATCGTTTCATCGCGGCCCATCCAGATCTATTACCGGTGGCGGTAGCGGATCAGAAATTCGCGGACGATAGAGCAGTCGTCGATGGACTCGTAAGGTTCCGGGATTACCGGCGGCTGCTGGCAGAGGATCTGGATGTCCTCTTCGTGTGCTTGAGCAATGATGCCGCCGCCGCCGTAACGATTGCGGGTCTTGAGAACGGCATGCATGTCTTCTGCGAGAAGCCGCCGGGTCGCGATCTTGACGAAATGACCCGGGTCATGGCGGTGGAAGCGAAGAACCCGAAGTTGAAACTGAAATATGGCTTTAACCATCGCTACCACGATTCAGTCATTGATGCGCTCGAAATTGTCCGCTCTGGTGCGCTGGGCGGCATCATCAACCTGCGGGGGGTCTATGGAAAATCCAAGATCATAAACTTCGAGTCAGACTGGCGCACCGAGAGAGCAATTTCCGGAGGAGGCATCCTTCTCGACCAGGGCATTCATATGGTCGATTTGATGCGCCTATTCGCTGGAGAGTTCAGGGAGATTCACAGCTTCGTCAGCAATAGCCATTGGCACCATGACGTCGAAGACAATGCCTATGCCATTATGCGGACGCAGGAAGGTGTGATTGCCATGCTGCACTCGACCGCGACCCAATGGCGCCACCGCTTCAATCTGGAAATAGCGCTAACCGAGGGTGCCCTTGTTCTCGGCGGTCTTTTGACGAACTCGAAGAGCTATGGTGCAGAGACACTCACGATCGCGCGAAAGACCGCGCATGATCGAGGAGATCCGGTCGAGGAGCTTAAGGAGTATGCGAGCGACCCTTCATTCGAGCGCGAGATTGCGGAATTCGCCGCCGTCATCTTGAACGACAGCGCCGTACAGAGCGGCAATTCAGGTGAAGCGTACGGGACGATGGAGACTGTATTTCGTATCTATTGCGCGGACGCCTCCTGGGCAAAACAGTGGGATATTCGCTGCCAGTCCGCTAGTGCAGGCCGGGTAGTATCACCATGAGCGCTGACCGCAACGGACCGGCGGCGACTCATTTGCTTGCCTATCGTCGGGAGCTGATGAGCCGTCCCGATAGTGATGCCGACTATCAACTCTGGCTGAAGCGTCGGGTTCTTGCGACCTATGCCAACCTCCTGGATATGAACGCCGGAGGGGAGCTAAGCGACGGAAAACTTCTTGATACGGGGTCTGCGGATGGCTCGTTCGCAAAAGCCTGCGGAGAAATCGGGTTGACCTGCCACAACCTCGACGCAGACCAAGGGATCGATTTTGAGCGAGACCGCTTCCCGTTCAGCGACCGCTCATTCCGCTTTGTAAATTCGAACTCGGTCATCGAACATCTGCGCGACCCAGCCAACTACCTCAAGGAAATCCGAAGGACCATGACGGATGACGGGTACTTGTTCCTAGTCACCCCTCACTGGCCATACGCGTGGAAAGAGTTCTACGATTCCTATACTCACTACCAGCCTTACTCTTACAAAGCACTGCGAGGTTTGCTCCGAGCCTACGGGTTCGAGCCGCTTGCACTGGTTCCTTGGCTGGTTATGAAAAGCCGCCTCTTTTGGCAGATACCCGCGCCGGCATCGTTCTGGATCGCGAAGAACCTGCTCTTCTTCCGGGGCACCACGGCGCGGGCTCCGTCCTTCCTAAGAGGGAAAAGCTCGACGTTGTTGTGCCTGGCGCGAAAGAGCGGCGATTCGTGACCCTTCCGGGATGTTCGCTTTGAGGACGGACTTCCTCATGCAAACCCGTGCCATCGGCGTATGGGCAGCCGTCGCCTGGGCCGCCGTCGTTGTGCTTTCTTACTTTTACTACAATGCGCCGTACTACACCGAAAAGGTGTCGGCCTTTGGCCGTTTCATCCTGGGTGGAATCAGCTAGAACGTGACCGCGGCTCTGTTCTCGCTATTCCTGACGGCAATCCTCATAGGGTCAGGGTGGAGCCTGGTCCGTTTCCTGGATGCGTCCAACCAACTGACAACGGGTGAACGCGTGGTCGCCGCATTCGTGACCGGCCTCGTTCTACTCTACTTCTCTGTATACGCGGTCGGGTTCTGGCGCCTCGACGCTGTAAGCATGGCCTGGGTAGGTCTTGCGCTTGCCATCCTGTCACTGCCTGCCGCGCTTCAGATCCTACCGCACCGGATTCCCGCAGTATTTCGCGAGATATTTCCCTGGCGGACAGACAAGAGACAGTGCCTTTTGTTGTTGGGTGTTGCCGCGGTTGCCGCCAGCGGGCTGCTACAAGGGCTGGCGCCGCCCAATGACTACGACAGCCTTCTATATCACCTCGCAATTCCAAAGTACGACCTGGAGCGAGGCTTCATCGGATTTCCGTGGAATCACGCTCTTTCTCAAGCGTTTCACCCCGAATTGACACGCAATCTGACGCGTTTCAGCATGGCATTCGTCGGTGCGGACGCAGCGCAGATGATGCACGGCGTCATAACCGTGGCTGGCGCCGCGGGCTCCTCCATGCTTGCCCGCCGGATGGGCCTGTCAGCGTCTGCCGCAGCTCTTTCCGCTCTGTTGTTTCTGGCCACGCGAGTGGTCGTATGGCAGATGGCGACAGTCGAAACGGACGTGGCGGCGGCGTCCTTTGCGGCTATCGCCTTCTGTATATACCTCGCTTGGCGGGAAAGCCGGACTGTCGCGCTCGGGATACTGTTCGGAATTGTGCTCGGCGCGGCGCTGGTCACCAAACTATATGCCTTCGTATTCGCTTTGGCGCTCGGCGGCCTGATCCTAAGCGATGTACTTAGAGGACGGCTGCCGATCTTCACTGCGTCCATCGGGCCTTTGTTCAGCCTTCTGGTGTATCTGCCGCATGGCATCCGCACTTACCGGCTGACAGGTAACCCCGTGTATCCGGTCCTTAACACGATGTTCAACCCGGGCAAGCCCAATCCTTTGCGCCTCGAAGATATTGAGATGGGGGTAGGTCGTGGATTGGCCGATTTCTTGCTGTCGCCATGGAATCTCTCGGTCCATCCGACTGAATATTTTGATGGCATGGTGCTGGGCGCTCCGATCTTTCTCGCGTTCTTGCCGATGGTCTTTGTAGCGCGTCGACAATTCAGCCATCTCGGCGCGATGGTGGTTGTCGCGGGCGTATATTTTGTCGGCTGGTTTTGGCTTCTCGGACAGCACGTTCGCTATCTGTTGCCGGTGTTGCCCCTTGTCTGTGCCATGACAGCCGGCGGCCTCGTTTTCGTGTGGGATGAGGCCGCTCGGGCGCGCTTCGCCAGGGTGGGATTGAGTGCGGTCGTCGGCGTCCTGGCCGTAACTCAGCTCATGTTCGTGGCGATTTACGCGGCGATCCGCCTCCCGGTCAGCCTGGGCCTGATGACACCGGACACTTACCACTCCCGGACCCCGACTTTGGGTGGCGCCTTCTATGATACGTGCAATTTTATAACCGAACATCTCGAGCCGAACGAACGCGTCATTTCCCTCCTTACGCCTCACTCCTATTACTGTCCGCAGGCTCGGGCGATCTTGACGACATTTGACGAGGATAGCCGCTGGTGGCTGAACTCGGACCACGCTCCGAGATTGTCGCCCGCCGAGTTCCTTGCCCACATGGAGCGCGCAAATGTCCGGTTCGTGGTCATCCAAGCGCGCTACGAAGACCGAACGACCAACATCGCCCGCAGTCCGGTAACCACTGAAATCAATCTCGCGGGGCGTCCTTTCGGCAACGTCTTAGCGGCGCCGCTGCAGACCCTCGAGCCGGTCTTCGAGAACCCGTTGACCAGGGTTTACGATGGTCGCCAAGTCCTTGAGATGCTTCGCAGTCCACCCAAGCTGTGAACGTGGCGATCCCTCGATAAACGTGATAGATACTCTACGCCGACAGACGGATCTCGCCGTCGATACGCCGCTTAAAACCCCGGAAACATGGCCAATATCCTACTGATTAACCCGTCCTACGAGCCGACTTATGGCGGCACAAAGGGTGGCGTCCCCAATCCGATCTACCCGGCTCTGGGTCTGGCTGCCATTGCCGGCGGTGCACTTGAGCGTGGCCATAAGGTCAAGATTCTCGACCTCTCCTGGCGCGCCTACGACTACCGCCTGGTCCAAGACGAAGTGCGCGCCTATCGCCCCGACGTCGTCGGCATTTACGCGACGACGCCGTTGATGAATCAGCTGCGCGATCTCAGCATCGTCATCAAGGACATCTCGCCGAACATCCGGGTCGTTGGCGGCGGGCCGCATGTCTCGGCGCTTCCCTCGGAGTCGCTGCAGGAATCGATGCTCGATGCGGTCTTCGTGGGCGAGGCGGACTATACGTTCAGCCAGTATGTCGAGGCGAGCAATCCCGGCGACGTCCGCGGCTTGTATTTCAAGCCGGCAGGGTTCCGCTTCGGGGATGCGGTGCGCTCGACGGGCATGTCGCCGCTGATCGAGAAGCTCGACGATCTGCCGATGCCGGCGTGGCATCTTTACAACCTCGAGGACTACCACCGCATCTCGCGCCTGCTGGTGCGACGGACGCCGGTCACCAACGCCGAGTTCTCCCGCGGTTGCGTCTTCAAGTGCGATTTCTGCGCCAGCAAGATCACCATGGGGCTGGGATATCGCAAGAAGTCCCCCGCGCGTTGTGCGGAGGAAGTCAAGATGATGTACGACATCGGCTTCCGGGAATTCTGGCTTTCCGATGATATCTTTACATCGGATCAGCGCTGGGCCGTCGAGGTGTGCGAGGCCATCGCGGCCAAGAACGTCGACATGCTGTGGACCTGCTCCAACGGCATTCGTGTCGAAAGCGCGGATGAGTCCCTGTTCCAGTCGCTGAAGAAGGCCGGCTGCTATCGCGTGTCGTTTGGCTTTGAGAGCGGCAACGACGCTATTCTCAAGTCCTTCGGCAAGGGGGGTCGCGCCAGCGTGGAGCAGGGTCGCTTCGCCGTGCAGACGGCACGCTCAGCGGGGCTCGATACGGCCGGCAACTTCCTCATGGGGCTGTCGCACGATACGGAAGCGACGATGTGGGACACCATCCGCTACGCCCGTGCCTTGCCGCTGGACATGATGAAATTCGGGATCGCCATCGCTTTCCCGGGCACGCCGATGTTCAAGGATTACGCCAAGCAGGGAATGGTGAAGTCCTACAATTGGGACAACTATTTCATCTACTCGGACGATCTCCTGTTCTCGCATCGGCACCTGTCGTACGGCACGATCAAGAAGTTCATGGACATCGCCTTTAGACGGGCCGTGCTCTTCAATCCTGGTTTCGTGCTCCGCCGGTTCTGGCACGGTATCAAGAACGGCGAGTTTTTCTGGGATCTCTATTATCTCGTCAAATTCTTCCTGGCGCCGGCCTCACGGGCGGCGCAGGCCTCGAGCTATTACGCCGAGGAGCGCTGGCCGGTTTTTGATTTCGAGAAGGCGCCTGTGGCCGAGATCAACTATCAGCAGGCCAAAAAGAGCGTCAAAGTCGCCTAACTGTCCGAGGGCGCACGCGCTCGCGTCGGGATACCCAGGATGCCGACGAAGCAAAACGAGAGAAAGCTCTGGAATCCGAGCGCCGCGAGCGTTATCCCGGGGATGACGAATCGCATCGTGCGCTCGTAATCGAGAAATCCGAACTCGACGTCGTACCAGTACTTCACGGCGATCGCGATCAGCATCATCCCGAAGCAGAACAGCGCTGCGCTGAGGAGCAAACCGCGCTCCAGGCTGGCCGCGCGCTTGAAGCGGGCGAAGCGTTCGTCATCGGGGAACAGGCCGAATTTCACGGCGAAAGTCGCGGACATGAACGAGAACAAGATCGCCTGGTAGCCCATCAACACGGCCAGGCTTGCTACCAGCAAACTCTGAGCGCCGAACCGGGCTCCCATCAGGGTGGTGCTGGAATAGACCAGCCCATATCCGACACCGCCGAGCGCAATCAACAGCAGCCCCGGCACCAAGTAGAGCCAGCGGGGACTGAACAGCATGAAAAACCGCAGCGTCCGCCAACCATCCGAGAATGTCTTGAGGTGAGGGGTTCGGCTGCGGCGGCCGTCCCGGTGCAGGGTGATCGGTATCTCCGCCATCGTCGCTTTTGCGAGGCTCGACTTGATCAGCATCTCGGTCGCGAACTCCATCCCGGTGCAGGCCTGGTTCAGGCGCAGGTAATGGTCGCGGCGAAACCCCCTCAATCCGCAATAGACGTCGTTGGTGGGGACCCCGAACCACAGGCGGGCCAGGAAGGTGAACAGCGGATTGCCCAGCCAGCGATGCAGGAACGGCATGGCGCCCGGCATGATCGTGCCGCCTCCCGCAGGCCGGCGGCAACCCATGACGAGGTCATAACCCTCGCGCAACTTGTTCACGAAGCGCGGCACCTCGTTGAAGTCGTAACTGTCGTCGGCGTCACCCATGACGACATAAGTGCCCTGCGCCGCGGCGATGCCGCCCATCAAGGCGTTGCCATACCCGCGGTCGCGGATATGAACCACCCTCGCCCCCGCTGCTTCGGCGAGAGCAATCGAGCCATCGGAACTGCCGTTGTCGGCCACCAGGACCTCGCCGCTCAGACCGGCGCCCTCTATGGCTCCCCGCGCCTTGCGAACGCAGACTTCGATCGTCTCCGCTTCATTCAGGCATGGGATGACAACGGAAACCTCGACCGTATTCGCGCCCCCAGACATCGGTTCAGGCTTGCCGTGCCGCCGGGCGCATATGGCTCGAGTGATAGGCTTGGCCCCACGCCCAGGCGGTCGAGATGATCGTCTCGAGATCGGAATGGCGCCGGCGCCAACCAAGCCGTCGCTCGGCGAATGTGGCATCCGCGGTGACCACGGCCGGATCCCCGGGGCGGCGCGCTGTTATGCGATGAGGAACGTTGGCCCCGGTCACTTTCCGCACCGCCTTGACGATATCCATCACCGAATAACCGACACTCGCCCCCAGATTGCAGACGATGCCCGAATCTCCCTGCGAAAGCGCGCCGAGCGCAAGAACGTGGGCATCGGCGATATCCGAGACGTGGACGTAGTCACGGACACAGGTCCCGTCGGGTGTCTCATAGTCGGCACCGAAGACGTCGACGTGGCTGCGGGCTCCGCGGGCGACGTCGAGAACGTTGGGGATAAGGTGTGTTTCAGGATCGTGGGCCTCGCCGATCTCGCTGTCGGGGTCGGCGCCGGCCGCATTGAAGTACCGGAAGACAGCCTGCTTGAAGCCATACGAGCGGGCATAGTCCGCGATCATGTGCTCAACCGCGAGCTTGGTGGCCCCATAGGTGCTGATCGGGAGCTGGGGCGTTTCCTCGGTGACGGGAACGGTTTTAGGGAGCCCGTATGTCGCGCAGGTGCTCGAGAAGATCAGCAGGCGCGGCCCGTCTTCCCGCATCGCTTCGAGCAGCACACGGCTTCCAACGACGTTGTTATCCCAGTAGCGCTCCGGGTGGAGCATCGACTCGCCGACATATGAGTGGGCCGCCAGGTGCACGACCGCGTCGGCTTTGTAGTTTCTGAGCGCGCCGAGCACGGCGTCGCGGTCGCGAATGTCGCCGTCCACCAAGGGTCCCCAGCGTACTGCCCACAGATGGCCCTGCGAAAGATTGTCGAAGGCAACCGGCGTATGGCCGGCGGCTGCCAGCGCCTTACAGACATGACTGCCGATATAGCCGGCACCGCCCGTTACGAGAACTGTCGACATGCCTTACGGCCCTCGCGAATCGGCAGTGGACGTCACGACGCGACTTCACCGACACGCCAGCGGGCGGCCATATCCATCAGGCGCTGCTCGAGGACGGTTCGCGGCTGAAAGCCCCGCTTGAACAGCGCCCCGAAGATCCGCAGTCCCCGTCGTGGCGACCGGATAAAGGAGATCAGGTAAAACAAGCTCATGCCGATGATGCGGTAGTACGCAAGCTCGCGGCCACTGACGTTACGGCAATATGACTTGTTCACCGTGACGTCGAATTGAAGCAGGAGGTCGTTGAAGTACGAGTCGTTAAGCACGGGAATTGTCCCGTCCTTGCGCAGCTCGTCAAATAGTTCGGAGCCGGGATACGGGGTGAACACGGAGATCAGGCAGTCATGCGCACCGAGTAGCGCGACCTTCACCCCATAAAAGATGGTTTTCCAGCAGTCGCGCCTGGTCTCGTGAGGAAAGCCGATAATCAGGTTAATCTTGCCGGTATGGCCGATGTGCAGCGCCTGACGCAAGCTCTTGGTCAGGCGATCCAGCTTCACTTTCTTCTTGATGACTTCGAGAGAATTCTCGGATCCGCTCTCCGGAGCGTAAGTGAGCAGACGGCATCCGGTGTCGTAGAGCGCCTGGAGAGTTTCCGAGTCGAGCGCCTCGGAGCGGGTCCCTGACGGCAACTGCCAGATGATGCGAAGATTGCGGCGCTTCAGCTCGTTGCAGAACTCGATCGTCCAATCCTTCTTTACGATCGCCGTCAAATCCTCAAAATCGATACTGTTCGCCCCATACGTCGAGATCAACCATTCGATCTCGTCTACGACGTCGGCCGGCGGGCGCATCATGTATCGGGTCGACCACATGAAGGGATTCGAGCAGAACGTGCACTGATAGGGGCAGCCGCGGGTTGCCAGAATTAGCATGTTGCGGCCGTAGGGGATTCCGTGAGTCCAAGATCCTTTGAAGAAGTTGTCGATCTCGCACAAGTGCCATGCCGGGCGCGGCAGGTTGGCAAAGTCGGCGATCCGGCGGCCTGGTCCGTTACGCACGAACGAACCATCCGCGCCGAGATAGGCAAGCCCCGGAAGATCGGACATGTCGAGATCGCCGAAGTGGCGCCAGGCCAGCTCCAGCAGGGCGAGTTCACCCTCACCGGTGATGACGTAATCGACGTCGGGACAATCGCGCAGGACGTATTCCGCCATGGCGGAAGGATGCTCGCCGCCGAGCACGATGACGATATCCGGATAGGCCCGCTTGACCGCCTCGATGATCTCCCTGTACTGCGGCCACCCCTGCGAGAACATCAGCGAGACACCAAGCAGGCGGGTCTCGGGACCGACGCGACGTACGATCTGTTCGGTGGTCAGCCCCTGATACTTGAGGCTCCCATCCCGCGACGTGCGAATGTCGAAGATGCCTTCGCCGATGCCGTCGATCACCTCGGCATCGTATCCGGCGGCTTCGAGCATGCCGGCCAGGTAGGCGGGTCCCAGGGGAACCGCCAGGGGCGTGCTATAGGAGCTCGCCGAGAAGATCGCCGGCGGGCGCAGAATCTTCACCACTTCACGGCTCCGCGCCGCAAAACGCTTCAAGGCATCAGCGACCGAAAGCTCATTAAGGGGCTGGACGAAGCCTCGCTTGGCGTGCGAAGGACGCGCCTCAGCTTTCAGGGTGTCCGATGCTGTTGCTGCGATACTAGACATTGGAAATTGGTTGCGCACTCAAGTGGCGCCTCTATGAGCCTCATATAACACATCGTTTTGGCTGTGGCGACGCTCAAAAAGCTCCTAAATGCTGCCGGAATCGATGGCCGCGCCTGGTTTCAGACACTGGCTGCGGCCAGTCTGGAGGCCGCCGTCCGTGAGCAGGGGCTGGCCGACACCATCGCTCGGCTGCGGACGATCGTGCCGGAGACGAGGGATCAGTACACCGCGACGTTCGATTCCGCTGAATATCAGCGATACTGGGAATTGAAGATGCGGGGCCTGCATGCGTTTCAGGTGCAGGCGGCGCTGGAGGGGCTGGCCCGGATAGACGGTCAGGCGCTGACCGTCGCCGATATCGGCGATTCCTCGGGCAACCACGCGGCCTATCTGAAGGCGTTGGCGCCTGCCGGAAAGCTTGGCCGTTTCGTCAGCGTCAATATGGACCCGGTTGCCATCGAGAAAATCCGGGCAAAGGGTGGTGAGGCTGAGCTAGCCCGGGCAGAAGGGCTGCCGACAGACCTCCGGGCCGACCTCTATCTCTGCTTCGAAACGCTGGAGCACCTTACCGACCCGGTGCGGTTTCTACACAAATTGGCGCGCGAGTCGGGGCGAGGAATCGTTCTGTCGATGCCCTATCGGCGGGTCAGCCGTTTCGGGGGCGAGCTGTTGCGTTATCCGCTAGACAAGCTGCCCGCTGACCTGACTCCTGAGGCAGTCCATATATTCGAGCTCTCTCCGGAAGACTGGAAACTGCTGGCGCGGTTTTCCGGGTTCCGCTGTGTATTCGAGCGACGTTATCTCCAGTATCCCACGGCGCATCCTCTTCGGCTGCTGGCCCCGATGTGGCGCCGACTGGATTTCGAGGGTTTCATAGCGCTCTTCCTGATACCTGATTCGTCACTTTCCAGCCGCTATACCGGCTGGTGAGAATGCTGCAAAGCCTGGTCAGGCGGGCCGCCGCGCTGCTGTCGGACGATACGCTGCGCCGGTGGGCCTTTGCGCGGCTCACCGGAACCCTACCGCCGGCAGCCGCATGGCAATGGCAACCGCCGCCGTATCTTCCGGTGCCGCTGCCTGTGGCGCCCGCGCCGGCCGCACTTCGTTCGGACCTATTTTCGGCAGCACGCCGGAATGCCCTGTCTGCCCGGGCTCGCGCGGCCGGAAGCTCCGGCTTTCATGGTGTCGATCTTTCGGCCTTCATCAGGGAGCCTTCCAGCGAGATTTTCAAACTCGGCAATGACCTTGAGTTCACCCTCGCGATTCACCGCTTTGCCTGGCTCCCGGCAAATCGGGGCCGGGTCGCGGATGACGATGTCCAGCGGGTCTGGGATTGGTGGCAAACAACCTTCGGCGCATCGGCAGAAGGTTGGGCTTGGCACCCTTACACGGCGGCCGAGCGGTGCCTGAATCTACTGGATTTCCTTGAGGGCTCGGCCAGTCCGGCTCTCGAGGCCGCCTTGTGCAGGACAATACCGGTGCATCTCAGGTGCATCGCGGACCAGCTCGAATACTTCGGGGAACAGGCGACAGGGAATCACCTGGCAAATAACGGTAGAGGGCTCTACCGCCTGGGACTGGCGGCGGGCGACGTCGCCGCCACCGCCGCCGGTCGTCAGATCCTGATCACCGAAGCGCAGCGGATATTCGGCCCGGAAGGCGTGCTTCGGGAAGGTTCGAGCCACTATCATCTGTTGGCGTCAAAATGGTACCTCGACTGCTGGCGTTGGGCGGTAGTGTGCCGGGACCAAGGGGAACCGGAGCTTCGGAGCATCGCCAAGCGCGCCCTCAAGGGATGCCGTCATGTTTCCCTGGGCGGCATCCTGCCCCGTGTCGGCGACATCAGCCCTGACAGTCCGCCGGACGATCTGGCCGAGTTCGTCTTTCCTTTCGTTGAATCGACCGCTCCCGGCCCCGCAACCTGGCTGCAAAGATTGCCTGCCTCCGACAGCGCCCTTATCGAGGGGCTTATGGCCGAAATCCCCGGCGGCGGCGTCGACGATCGGGAATGGAAGGTGGCCCTGTGGGGCGACTGGCGATTGATCACCTACGTGCCGCTGGACGGCTGGGCCCCGCTTCCGGGGCACGGGCACTCGGACCTCGGCGGCTTTCAGCTGCATTGGCGCGACCAGGTGGTGGTCATTGATCCGGGGCGCGGCCAGTACGGCGATCGCGGTGATGCGCACCTCTATCGCATCTCCAAGGTGCACTCCGTGGTCGAGGTGGACGGAGAGCCGGCCTACCCGCTCAATCGGCCCGTTTACAGCGACGCTTTCCGATCGCACCTGATCGCGACACCCCCGTCGTGCGCGCGCACGACCGCTCCCACCGGGCTGCGCCTGCGCCATCATGGGTTCTCCCGCTATCGTGGCCGTCGCGCGGCTGAAAGATGGTGGTCTCATCAGGACGACAGCGGTGCCCTGGAGATTCGAGATATCGTGGATGGAGAAGGAACTGCGCTGATCACGCGCCGCATCGTTACTCCGCTCGTACCCAAGAGAATAGAGGGAGGGGTTCATCTCGAGGCTCCCGTCGCTCTCCGGGTAACGGGCCAGGGCACGGTCAGCATCGTCCCGGTGATGATCTGGTCTGCTTATGGAGAGGGGCGGACGGGCTGGGCGATCGAGTGGTCCTTTCGCGGGCGCCTGCCGGTCGAAGCCCGCCTCAGCTTTCAGAGCGCACCATCATCGTGACCGCGCCAACCGTCAGCGTGGTGGTCCCGGCATTCAACGCGAGCGCGACAATCGAACGATGCCTTTCCAGTATCGTCGCGCAAACCGTTCTCCCGCACGAGATTCTGGTTGTCGATGACGGTTCGCGAGATGACACCCTGACGCGCGCGCAAGATTTCGCATCACGACATCCCACGCTGAACTGGATTATCAAGTCGCAGCCCAACGGGGGTGCAGGCGCTGCGCGCAATGCCGGAATTGCCGCCGCCAGCGGGCAAGCGCTGGCCTTTCTGGATGCGGACGATCACTGGTTGCCTGAAAAGCTTGCCACAAGCATCGCAGCATTTTCCGACGACGTATCAATGGTGTCGCACGACATGCTGGCGGTTGATGAAGCGGGCCGGCAGACCATGCTGGTCAGCAGCCGGCATATGCCGACGCCAGGAAACCCGTTCGAGCGGCTCTTCATCAGGGGCTTTGTCGCGACATCGACAGTGCTGGTTCGCCGGGATCTGGTTGCGCGAGAAGGGGGGTTCGACGAGAACCTGCCTGCCGCACAAGACTACGATCTGTGGTTGCGCCTGGCTGCCGATCCTTACTTTGTGCTCGTGGTCTTGCCGAAACCCATGACGATCTATGCGCTGCGTTCGGGAAGCATTACGACACAGGCGTTTACGCGGCTGATTTGCGGATTGCGCGTTATTCGCAAACTGTATCCGCTATTGCGTACCCGGAGCCGCACGCCGCATATCACCGTGCTCAAGAAAGCTCTCATTCTGCTGGGCGAGTTCTTTTTGAACGTGCGCGGCAACCTCCTACGCGTTCGAGCCCGGCGCCTCCCAGCATGAACACCGGCATGCTCGCTATACTGCTGTGGATTTGGGCCGTGCTGGTGATCGGTGCGTACCTCTATCAGTTTGCCCCCGCTCTGCCGTCTGTTCTGCGTGCTCTCGGTATCGGATAGTGCCGCTGCTGATCGTCATCCTTGAAGTTCTCGGTTGCCTGGGATTCGGCGCTCTCACATTGCGGGCATGCGGTGTTCTAAGCCGGCTGTCGCCTTTCGAGCGCCTGACCTGGTCTTTCGCGATTGGATTCGGCGTGACCGGCTGGCTGGTTTTCTTTCTTGGGTGGAGCGGCTGTCTATCCCAGTGGCCATTGGGGGGCCTTCTCGTCATCGGCTGCGCGTGTCTGGCGGCGCTCCTGTCCGGGCCGAAGCCGCTTCAGTGGCCGGCGCTGACCAGGCTCGATTGGCTTGGCATCGCCCTGATCGCTGTCGTTTTCCTGTTTGATCTGACCGAAGCACTCTCGCCGCCGGCCGACGCCGATTCCCTGGCCTATCATTTCGCGACGCCAAAGCGCCTTCTGCAGATCGGCGCGCTGGATTTCGTGCCTCGCGCCGTCGATGGCGCAGCACCTCTTCTCGTGCAGATGACATACGTTCCAGCGCTGGGTCTGGGGGGAGAGAAGGCGCTGATGCTGTGGACGATGCTCTCCGGCTGGGGGGCAGGGGCGTTGATTTTCACCACGGCGCGGCGGTTCGTTAGCCGGGGCTGGGCGATGTTAATCGCCCTGCTCGTTCTCACGACGCCCGCGGTGATCTATGGCGGCGGAACCGGCCAGGTTGAAGTTCGGGCGACACTCTTCGTCCTTGTTGCGGCGCTCTGCGTCGCGGAAGCGGCAAAGACATCATTGGCTCGCTACGCGCTGATCGCGGGGCTGATGGCGGGGTTCTATGCGGGGACGAAATATCTTGGTCTCCTGTTTGTCGTAAGCGCCGGCGTTGTATTGCTGCTGTCGGCGTTCAGTTCTGGTCGTGCCGTGCGGCACGCGGCAGTGTTCTCCGTTGGCGCGATCCTCGCTGGATTTCAGTGGTATTTCTGGAACTGGCTGCATAGCGGTGATCCCATTTTTCCGTTCCTGGTCGGTCGGCTTGGCATCGGCGATGTATCTCTATGGCCTGCCGACTACCAGAAGTGGTTTGAGAGCGGGTTTTTTGATGTCGAGCGGGCGGTCCCGAGCTCCGTGTGGTGGCTCTTTGCCTATCCGGTTAAGGCCACCTTCGCTGGCGCGCCTGAATTCGAATCAGCTCGCACGGGACTGGGGCCATTTTTGGCGCTCGTGGCGCCGCTGGCGCTCCTTGGCGCCTATCAAGTTCGCCAGCGGCTGCTGACAAGCCCGCTGGTGATCCTCATGGCGATCGGAATCCTCTTCTATGTTTTGTGGTTTCTGACTGGCTCGTCGCAGCGGATACGTCACCTGGTGCCCATCTATGCTCTGATTGTGATTCCGATGGCGACGGCAGCTGTACGCTATTCATCGGAACACGGTCTCAAGACTCTTTTGTCGACAATCGTTGGCGTGACGTTGGTCATTCAACTAGCCGGGCATGCTGTCTACTCTGCCAACTACACTCGCTATGTGCTGGGCGCCGAAACCCGCGAAGCATTTCTTCATCGGAACATCACGGCCTTTGATCTCGTCGACTGGGTTAACCGAAATCTGGATCAGGCCGACCAGCTCTTCACCACGCAACGGCAGCTGATCTATTTTCTGGCCGTTCCGGTTCTTTACGGCCATCAGTATCTCGACGCCCGGGTCGATCTGCGCGCGGAGGCGGCGCCCGATCGCCTGCTGGCGCAGCTTCGCAAGCAAGCGGTGACGCACGTGATGCTGGCGCACGGTATGGCCGGCGCCGAGCGGGTTCTGAGCCCGGTGGACCTGATCTGGGAGCCCCTGAAGAAGGCTGCTTGTATGACGCTCTTGTATTCCGGAGAGTTCACGAATATTACCTCGCGAGCGCTTGCGGTGCGCGATGGCCGGTTCGTAGCGGAAATCTATGTTTTGCGTGAATCGTGCCGTTTGTGAAAGCCGCGTGCCCGGGCCCGTCTATGGCCGGGTGTGCCGGAGCATGCCTCGATGTGAAACTGGTGGCGCGCTGACTGCCGGATACGTGCTTTGTCGCTCAACGACGCTGTGAGTTAGGCGCCCATGAATCCCAATGCTGCTTCCCAAGCCGTAAAAGTATCGATCATCATTCCGGCGTATAACGAGAAGGCGACCATCCTCCCGCTGTTGAGGGCCGTTAATGCCCAGCGTGTTGATGGCTTCGATCTCGAGATCATCGTCATCGACGACGGCTCGAAGGACGGCACGGCCGATCTGCTGGAGGGAGAGCCGTCGCTCTACGCGAAGCTGATTCGTCTATCGCGCAACTCGGGGAAAGGAGCTGCGGTAAAGGCCGGGCTCGAGACGGCCGCCGGGGACTACATCCTCTTTCAGGATGCGGATCTCGAATACGATCCCGCGGACTACGCCACCCTGTTCAGGCCGATCCGGCGGTTCAACGCCGAAATAGTCATCGGCAGCCGGATGCTGGCGCCCGAATACACGCGTGTATCGTACTTTTGGCACAAGATAGGTAACCGCTCGATCACGCTGCTGTTCAATATCCTGAACAACACGACATTTACGGACATCTATAGCTGCTACCTACTCTATCGCCGGGAGCTCCTGGACCCGAGATCCCTGACCACTTACGGCTGGGAGCAGCACGCGGAGATCCTCTCGCGCATCCTTGCAAAGGCGAAGAACATCTACGAGGTACCCATCAGCTATGCCGGGCGCTCGTACGAGGAGGGCAAGAAGATTCGAGCCCAGCACGTTCTAGCGGTCTTTTGGACGATTTTCGTCAGACGCCTCTTTCGCTAGGCGGGAAACTCGGCAGAAGCATGACGACGAGGCAGAAAATGACCTGTGAAGCCTGCGGGCACCGGAGATCCGCGCTATGAGTGGCGCCCTGGCAGGAAGGGTTGCCGTTGTCACCGGCGCGACCCGCGGGATCGGCTGGGCCATTGCCGAGCGATTCGTCGCCGAGGGTGCGACGGTTGTCGCCACCGGCCGTCGCGGAGATGCTCCGAGGCCGGCCGGCTGCTCTTATGTCTCTGTCGATCTCGATGACGATTCTTCAACCGCGGACTTCCTCGCGGAGCTTGGTCGCCTCCAGCCGGATATCCTGGTCAACAATGCTGGCGTCAACAAGGTATCGCCCTTCACGGAAATCGCCCGTGCCGATTTCGATCGCATCCAGCGCGTCAATATCCAGGCTCCTTTCCTTTTCTGCCAGGCCGTCGTGCCGGGCATGCGGCGGAAAAAATGGGGACGCATCGTCAATATTTCCTCGATATGGGGAAAGCTGGGCAAGGAGTTCAGGGCGTCATATGCGGCGAGCAAGTTTGCCTTGGCCGGGATGACGTCTTCGCTCGCCGCTGAAGTGGCCAAGGACGGAATCCTGGCCAACTGCGTCTCTCCAGGCCCCATCGAAACAGAGATGACCCGTAAGAACCTGACGCCTCCAATGCTCGCGGAGCTTTTGCAGCTCGTGCCCGCCGGCCGTTTGGGTCGCGCCGAGGAAGTGGCGGCGCTGGTCGCCTGGCTGGCAGGCCCCGAAAACACCTTCGTTGCCGGCCAGAATATCGCTATTGACGGGGGCATGACGCGTGTCTGAGTCCTTCTCCGTCCAGTCGCATACCGGTCCTTATCAGGTTCATTTTGCCGGCGGGGCGCTGGCGCGCCTTAACACCCTCGTAAGCGGCACGATTCATGTCTTGGTCGATGCTCGCATTGCCCGGCTGTACGAGGAGCCTCTAAGGGGCTTGCGCGCCGCCTCCGTGACCCTGGTGGAAGCAGAGGAGCGCGCGAAGACTCTCGAAGAGATGCCGCTCTATGTCCGCAAGCTGCTCGAACAGGGGTTCCGGCGACATCACCGACTGGTGGCCATCGGAGGCGGCATCATTCAGGATATCACCTGCTTCCTGGCCGCGACGATGATGCGCGGTGTTGATTGGCTTTTCTTTCCCACGACACTGCTTGCACAAGCCGATTCGTGCATTGGCTCGAAGAGCTCAATCAACGTCGGAAGTTTCAAGAACGTTCTCGGTACCTTTACGCCCCCGCGGGAGGTCTTCATCGATGTCGGTCTGTTGCGCACGCTCGACGAGCGGGATGTGCGGTCCGGCGTGGGAGAGATCTTGAAGGTCCATGCGATCGACGGGCCCGAATCATTCCAGGACGTCGCCAAGGCCTATGATCGGCTGTTCGAGGACGATGCGGTGCTCGCGCACTATATTCAGCGTGCCCTCCGCATCAAGAAGCGCTTTATCGAAGAGGACGAGTTCGATCGCGGGCCGCGACAGATTTTCAACTACGGCCATACCTTCGGACATGCCATCGAAGCGGCGACTGAATTTGCCGTCCCTCATGGCATCGCCGTTACGATGGGAATGGATCTGGCTAATTTTCTCGCCTGGCGTCTTGGCCATTCCGACCGGCAGACGTTTGACCGGATGCATCCGACGCTGCGTCGAAATTACAGGGGGTACGAAACTCTCTCTATTCCGGGCGACAGGTTTTTTGCGGCACTTCAGCACGACAAGAAGAATATCGGGCAGAGAGAGGTGACGGCGATATTGCCAGACATGCGGGGCTGCCCGGTCAGGGTTCAACGGCCTGCCGACGCGCCGTTTCAGGACGCCTGCACCTCCTATTTCGAGGGTTGCCGTCTTGCGTGATGCGATCGTTGCGGTCCCGCACCTGCTTCAGCGGGTCACGGCTTCGTGACGGACCGTCCGGCGACGCACCGCCCGCTGCGCATTCTCGTGAACGGGATGCATGCGAAGAGCGGGGGTGGCCTGACATACCTGCGCAATATTCTTCCGGAATTGGCCGCAGACAATGGCCTCGAGCTGCATCTTTTTCTGCATCGGGATCAGATGGATTATCTTTATCCGTTGGACGAGCGCGTCCGCATCCATCTGTTCGACTTTCCCGGCAACGTGCTGCGGCTCCTGGCGTGGGAACAGTTCGTCTTGCCCGTTCTCGCCCGCGTCATGGGCGCCGAGGTGACTCTGTCACCGGCGAATTACGGGCCACTCGCTGCTCCTAACTCGGTCATCATGCTGCGCAACTCTCTGGCGGTCGCCGGCCGCGAAACGCGTATCGCCAAGCGCTTCTACTGGCTGGCGCTTGCCATGATGACCGCTCTTTCGCTGCTTGCCTGTCGGCGCGCCATCGCCGTCTCGAAATATGCAAGGCGCGCCCTTACTTTTGGCATGGAGCGCTGGTTCGTCGAACCCGTCGCCGTGATACATCATGGAGTGACGCCGTTTTTTTCCCCGGGTGTCAGCAGTCGCGGCTCGTTTTTTCTGGTCGTCGGCGATCTCTATATTCAGAAGAATGTGCATACGCTGCTTCTTGTCATGGCAGAGCTGCGGGAGACCTTTCCTCGCGTCACGCTACGAATAGCCGGACAGGCGGCTGACAGCGGCTATGAGCGCGAGCTCCGGCGGCTGGTCGCGATGCATAGGCTTGAGAATCACGTCCAGTTTCTTGGCTCCATCGACACTGCCACGGTCCGGAGCCTGTATCGGGAATGCATGGCGCTTGTCTTCCCGTCCACGGTCGAGACCTTCGGCAATCCTCTGGTGGAAGGCATGGCTTGCGGCGCGCCCGTGGCCTGCTCCAACCGGGCCGCGATGCCGGAAATCGCCGGCGACGCAGCGCTATACTTCGATCCGCTATCGCGCACCGAAATGAAACACGTCCTGACGCGGCTTATACAAGATGAGGGTCTGCGCGCAGACCTGTCCCGTCGTGGTCTGCAGCGCTCGCGCGCTTATTCCTGGCGGAAAACGGCGGATGCCACGGCACGGTTGCTGCGATCCGCAGCCCGTAATACCGGCTAGTGAGACACCGTATTCTTGTGACCACGCTTCCGCCGTACGACGGAGGCGTGCCGGCCAAGACGCGGCTGTTGTGTGAGCAGCTGAGGGCTCTTGGCCATCATGTCACCGTGGCGTGGTACGCCACACGCAGCGAGCATGCCGAGCTTTGCGCCGCAGCCTGGCAAGTCCCGAGAGGGCGCAAGCCGCAGCTACGCCGGATGCCGTGCTTCGGCGACTTCGAAGGTGTTGCCGTAGGGTGCTGGCTGCCCGAATTGGAGGCGCCCTATTATCTACCCTCGCGTCTCTGGACCGCCCTCATTGAGGATCATACCCGGCACGTGGCGGTCGGCGGCAACTCTCTGGTCTCTTATCCGCTGCTACGTGCCGGCGTTCCCCATTTCACGTGGTTTGCAAGCCGCATGCTGGAGGACCGTATCGATCGGCAACGCGCTATGCCCGCCGTCCGCCGGATCTATGACCGGCTGGTCGTGGTGCCCGTCCTGCAGCGACTGGAGCGACAGATCATGGCCGGCAACGGGCTCCTCGTTCCCGTGAGCCTCCATACATACGACCGCTTGCGCCAGGTTGGCCGCTCACCGGCCACGCTGGCCCGGCTTCCCATTCCCGTGGATACGACGCAATACACGCCGCCGTTGCAACAGCACGAAGCGTCGGTTGGTGTCGTTGGGTTTGCCGGCCGTCTTTCCGATCCGCGTAAGAACATCAATCTGCTGGTTGACGCCATCGCGGCAGCTCGACGGTCGGGTATCCAGCTTGAGTTGCGCTTGGCCGGATCCGACCCGCCGGACGATCTGGCGCGACGGGTCAAGGCACTCGGCATCGAAAGTGCCGTGACGTTTGTCGGAAAAGTTCCGCGGGCGCAGCTTCCGGACTTCTATCGGCAACTGGACATCTTCGCCATCCCGTCATTCCAGGAAGGCTTTGGGATTGTCGGCGTGGAGGCGCTGGCATGCGGCGTGCCCGTGGTATCGACGCGCTGCGGTGGGCCCGAGGAATTCGTCGTGCACGGTCAAACAGGGATGATCACCGATCCCGAGCCGCGCGCGTTCGCCCAAGCGCTGGCTACGATTGCAACCGACCGCAATCGGCGCGCCGCGCTGTCGCGTCAGGCCCGCCAGCTGGCTCTGCGCGACTACGGCATGGCGCAATTCAAGGCGGGTGTTTCCAGTATCTGGCGTAGCGTGTGGAATGAAGATCTGTGATCAAGCTCCTCTACCTCGTCAGCCATCCCATCCAGTATCAGGCGCCTCTGCTGCGGCGCATCGCGGCCGAGCCGGACATAGCGCTCCGCGTGGTATTCGAGCGTCCTGGCGGTTTGGCTTTTGATCCGGGATTTGGCCGGGCGATCGAGTGGGATCAGCCGTTGCGTGCCGGCTACGACAACATCGTTATCAATGAAACGACCCTCGAGAGCGAAATCGCCGCAGCCGACGTCGTCTGGGTCCATGGCTGGCAGACACGAACCTTGCGCCGTGCGGTACGTACGGCGCATCGCCTTCGGCGCGCGGTCCTGATGCGCGGCGAAAACGCTGATCACGCAATGCCGGACGGCTGGGGGCCGCGCGGGTGGCTGAAACGCCGGTATTTGCGAAGCCTATTCTCGGCATGCGACGCGTTTCTTGCGATAGGCAGCGCCAACCGGGGCTACTATCGCCGCCATGGCGTCGATGAGTGGCGTATCTTTTCAGTACCTTATGCCATCGATAACGAGTTCTTTGCCGAGCAGAGGAAGGCCGCGGTGCCGGATCGGAGGAGGTTGCGGCAGGAACTGGGTGTAGGCGATGGATCCGTCTTGCTCTATGTCGGAAAGCTCCAGCCGAGAAAACGGCCCGATCTCCTTGTTGCGGCGTGGCAGCGGGCCTTCCCCACATCACCGCGCCCGGCCCTGGTATTTGTCGGAGACGGGCCGATGCGTAACAACCTGCAGGGGTCAGGAATCCACCTCCTCGGCTTCAAGAACCAAGGTCAGCTACCGGCGCTTTATGATCTGGCCGACGTTGTCGTCCTGCCGTCGGAGCGGGAGCCTTGGGGGCTGGTCATTAACGAAGCGATGGCTTGTGGCCGGGCGGTTGTCGCCAGCGATCAATGCGGGGCCGCGTTTGATCTGATCGATGAAAGCACGGGAGCAATCTTCCGATCCGGTGACGCTGATGATCTTGCCGCCGCGCTTGTCCGTGTGCTTGATGACGCGCGCGTGCGCGGCGAGGCGGCTCGCCGCCGCATAGCCGACTGGGATTTCGCCGCGGATGTTCGTGGCCTTTGCAGCGCTCTTCAATTTGTTGCGTCGCGAGCATGAGCCGCATCGTCTTTGTCGGTGAGGCCTGCCCTGGGAGCCGCACGCTCCAGCGCCTGACAGCGCTGCGCGATTTGGGCCACGCCGTCGTCTTTATCCCGACCACGCCTCCCGGACGGCGTTTTGAGGACCCCCCGACCCTGGCGGCGCGTCTCAGATATCGGCTGCGACTCCCGGCCGACGAAACGGATGCCAACCAGGCATTTCTTGCGGCAGCCCCGGACGCCGACCTCGCAATTCTCGACAATGCGCGCGCAGTCACATCTTCTACCCTTCGGCAGGCGCGCCAGCGGGCGCCGGAGCTTCGCCTCGTATGGTACGCCGAAGACGATATGATGAACCCAACGCATCTATCCCGGTGGACGGCTGCCGCGCTGCCGCTGTTCAGCCTCTGGGTGACGACCAAATCCTACAATCTCGACCCTCGTGAGATGCCATCCCGCGGCGTCCGGCAGATGATGTTCGTCAACAACGCCTATGATCGCGCTCTTCACCGCCCGCAGATCGTTGATGCGGCGGTTCGGGAAACGTTCGGGGCCTCGGTCTCATTTGTCGGTACCTACGAGCACGAGCGCGCCCAAAGTCTCCTTCATCTGGCCGAGCTCGGCATTGCGATTCGTGTTTGGGGAAATGGGTGGCGGGGCATGATCAACCGTCACCCTAAGCTTCGCGTCGAGTCACGGCCCGTCTACGACGACGACTACGCGCGCGTCATCGCCGCGAGCGACATCAACCTTTGCTACCTCCGCCGTCTCAATCGCGACCGCCAAACCACGCGGTCGATTGAAATACCGGCCTGTGGTGGGTTCATGGTTCACGAGAGAAACACGGAGATCGGTGGGCTGTTCACGGAGGATCTAGAGGCGGTGTATTTTTCCGATACGGATGAATTGGCCCGCCAATGCCGGCGATGGCTTGACGATCCGGCTGGAAGAGCCTCGGTCGCCATCGCGGCCCGCCGGAAAGTCGAAGCGATCGGTTTGAGCCACCACGAAATCATGGAGCAGATCGTCCGTCGTGCCCTCGAGGCGTCGCCGTGAAGCTGCTGGTCAACGCCATCTCCGCCAAGCAGGGCGGTATCGTCACCTACACTCACAATATGGTCCGCTGGATGCGCGAAAACGGCGTCCATGCGACGTTTGCCGTGCCCGAGAACTTTGCCGCCGACGGAGACAATTTTCTGCGGGTTCGCGCGAGCGGCTATACGGGTACGTCCCGATTTGTCTGGGAGCAGACGGTGTGGCGGTCCATCGTCAGCCGCCAAAACCCGGACGTTCTATATTCTTCCGCCAATTTCGGCCTTCTGCGTTCGCCGGTGCCTCAGGTTCTGCTCGTCCGCGAAGGGGGGTTGTTCGATCCGACCTATCTGGCCAATTTTGCGCCGGCGCAGGGTGCCAAGCTGGCTCTGATGCGCTTCTGGCGTCGCCGCCTGATGCTCGAATCGGCGAACTGGGCGACGCAGGTTATTACACCGTCGAGCGCAATGCGTGATCTGCTCCTGCTTTGGCGGCCGGAACTCGCGCCAAAAATCGAGGTATGCTCTTACGGAACCCGCAATGAACTGTTCGCGCCGAAAGGCGAGGGGCGCCCGTGGCGGGAAGGCGGCGTTCTCAAGCTGATCTATGTTTCCGTCTACTATCCGCACAAGAATCCGGGCATCGTGTGCGAGGTCGTCAAGCGCCTCAACCAGAATGGCTTTCCGGCGCTGGCGACGATCACCATGGAGCTGGATGAGATCCGCAGAACGCCCGGCGGCGCGCTCGATGCTTACCTCGTCGAACAGGCAGTGAAGGGGGGACAAGTCGATCTCGGGCATCGACCCTACGAGGACCTGCCGGCGCTCTACGCAAAACACGATGTCTTCGTCTTCCCATCGGTATCGGAAAGCTTCGGCCATCCCATGGCGGAGGCGATGGCGACCGGACTGCCGGTCGTTGCAGCCGATACACTCATCAATCGAGAGATCTGCTACGACGGGGCGCTTTATTTCAAGCCGTTCTCGACAACGGACCTGGAGGCGCGGCTGCGAGAGCTCGATGCACGGCCCGATCTGCGGCGGGACCTCGTGATGCGCGGCCGCCGTCGGGCGGAAACACTGTACCGCTGGGACGATCATATGACACGACTGATGTCGATCTTCGAGCGCGTCGCCACGCACTCGCGCTCCATCGGGCACGGCTAGCATCGATGTGCGGCATCGCCGGAAGCACCGACGCCGATGAGCCTCTGCTTGCCCGTTTCATCGCGGAGCTGGCGCATCGCGGTCCGGATGACCGCGGCGAATGGCTGGATTCAGGGCTCGGCTTTGCCCACACGCGCCTGTCGATAATAGACCGCTCGACGGGTGGCCACCAGCCGATGATCTCGCCCTGCGGCCGCTGGGCGATTTCATACAACGGCGAGATCTATAATTACCGGACGCTGCGGGCGGAGCTGGAGGGGGAGGGGGAGTCGTTCCGTTCGTCGAGCGACACCGAGGTGCTTCTGGCCCTGCTGCGGCGCCACGGGTCTGCGGCCCTGGATCGCGTAGCCGGTATGTTCGCCATTGCCTTATGGGATCGGCAGCGGCGTGAGCTTCTGCTCGTCAGGGACCGGCTTGGGATCAAGCCCTTGGTGTATGCCCCCTTGCCGGACGGAGGCATCGCCTTCGCATCGGAAATCACGACCTTGCGGGCCCATCCCAAGCTCGCGGCGACAACGCGCGATCCTGACGCCATATCCGAATATCTTGCCTGCCTTTATGTTCCGGCACCGCGGACGGGATGGCGCGGGATCTATAAGCTTCCGCCCGGGCATCTGCTGCGCTGGCGCGATGGCGAGCATCGCGTCGAGAGCTGGTGGCGGCCGAATTATGCCGGATCACGTCGCTTAACCGTCGACGATGCGGTCGATGAGCTTCTGCCGCTCCTTCGCGGGATTGTCGCCGAGCACATGATTGCCGATGTTCCGGTCGGGTGCTTTCTGTCCGGAGGCATTGACAGCTCGGTGATAGCCGCGCTGATGGCCGAAGAAGGTCGCCGTCTCGGATCTTCTCCGATCCGGACATTCACCATGACTTTCGACGATACCGCGTACGACGAGCGGCAGGCCGCGGCGGAAGTTGCTCACCATATCGGCAGCCATCACACCGAGCTTCCGGCGAGTTCGGCGGGAATTGCCGAAAGGCTGCCGGTTCTGGCGCGGGCATTCGGCGAGCCGTTCGGAAATCCGACGGCGTTGCTGATCGACGATCTGTCGGCCAAGGCGCGGGAGCACGTCACCGTAGCCCTGGTCGGCGACGGAGGCGACGAAGTGTTTGCTGGATATCCGCGCTATGCTGGCGGAATGCTGGCGGGCCGCTATCGCAAGCTGCCACAGTGGCTGCGGCACAACGTGGCGGTCCCTGTCGCGCAGCGGCTGCCGGAGAGCACGACCGGCTTTCACGCGTGGCGGCGCGCCCGCGAATTCATCATCGGGGCCAACGCACCTGACCCGGAGATGTATGCCAGCTGGGTCGAGTATTTCAGTCCCCAGGAGCGTGCTGAGTTGCTGGGTCTTACCGCCGTGCCGCCGCGGCCGATCGCCGAGCTGTATCGGCAAGCTCCGTCGAGCGATCCGCTCGATGCAATGCAGCAAACGGATTTGCTGTCGTTTTTACCCGGTAATCTGCTGGCCTATGGCGATACCATGAGCATGGCCCACGCCCTCGAGCTGCGGGTCCCGCTATTGGATCATCGGCTGATTGAGGCGGTGGGCAGCCTGTCCAGCAGCTTGCGCTTCGCCAACGGAAAAAAAACCCTGCTCCGCGCCATTGCAGCGCGGCTTTTGCCACGCAGTATCGTGCGCCGGCCCAAGAGAGGCTTTAACCCGCCGATGGGGCGCTGGCTCAACCAGGAGCTTCGCCCCCTGGTCGCTGAACGCCTGGGACCTGCTCGACTGACGGCGATAGGCATCGATGCCGGTCCCGTCTCCCGTCTCATCGAGGAGCATCGCCGGGGCTGGCGCGACAATTCGCTCAAGATCTGGTCCCTACTCGTGCTTGAATCGTGGGCTTCCGCTTAGACAAACGCCTTGTGGTCGGTGGCGGATGGCTCATGGCCGGCACCGCCGTCCAGGCCGTGGCCGGTCTCGTCGCGTCGATCGTCCTGGCGCGGCTGGTGGGCCCCGAGGGTTTCGGTCGTTTCGCCGTGGCGCTTGCCACCGTGGGATTGACCCTGAATATTCTGTCGTTGCGCCTGTCGATTCTGATTACTCGCGCGACGACCCAGGAGCTCGCGGGCCACCACGGCAGCCTCTACTTCACGGCCCTGTTCACGGAGACGCTGCTCGCCGGCTGCGTATCGTTGGTCTGGCTGTCGCTCTCCGGCTTATGGGACATCTGGACTCTTCTGCTCGTTCTCAGCCAGTGCCTTGCCCATTGGGTTGGCTGCAACAAGGCCTTCTATGAGCGAGCCATGGCTTATGCGCAACTGGCGATGGTTGAGACAGCAGCAGTACTGGGCGGGAACGCCGCTGCCGTATTCCTGGCATTGGGGGGCGCCGGCGAGGCCGCGCTCTATCTGCGCGAACTGATTATTGGTGGATTCCTTTTCGTTACCCTCGGTACTTGCGGCGCGCTGACCTTTCGGCCGCTGAGACGCATATCGATTGCCGAGCTTTCTCTGTTGGTCCGCGAAGCGCGGTCCGTGTGGCTTGACGGCGTCTTGGAGGGCGGATTTCAACGCTTGACCACGCTTGCCGCATCGCTGGTCTCGACCGATCGCGAGACCGGCTACTTTTTCATGGCTCAGAGCCTTGCCATGCGGCCGCATCAGCTCCTCGCGCCACTCACCACGCGGGTCGCCTCCAACTGGTATCGCACGATGCCGACGGGGGAGGAGCGGCGTCGCGGCCGCGACCAGCTGCTGCTGCTCACCGGTGGACTGCTGGTGCTCTGTGCGGTGCTGATGATCTGGCTCGCTGATCCCCTGGTGCCGGCTGTCCTGGGAACGCAGTGGCAGGGTGCCGTTCCTGTTCTTCGGGCCATGGCGGGTATTGTTGTGTTCCTCACCCTGTTCGAGGTGCTTCGGATCTATGCCTTCGTCGTGCGGCGGGAGCGATACGTCCTGATGGCGCGCATCGCCCAGTATACGGCGTTGGCCGGATTTGCGGTCTTGCCGGCGGCCACCTCCGGTGTCGTCACGCTCGGCATCGCGGTCTCGGCTGCCTTTACGGTTGCCTTTTTCGTCTTGTGGTTCACCATGAATCGCCATCCCCGGGCATGAAGGTCTGGATCTCCGTTCACGGCAGGTTCCATGCCTTTCATCTTGCGCGCGAGCTTCATCGACACGACGCTCTTGCTGGTATTGCAACAACCTATCCTCGTCACATCGCCCGCCGCTTCCTTCCGCATGAGGCAATCATCGAAAGCGCTCCTTGGCTGGAAGCTGTGCGGCGTGTTGCCGACCGGGTCCGGGTATTGCCGCGCAGTGATCTCTTCGTGGCCCGGAATTTTGGCCGCTTTGCGGCTGACCGGATCGGCTCGCGGGCCGATCTCCTCGTCGGCTGGAGCTCGGCGACGCTTGAGGCGCTTCGGCGCGCCCACAAGCGGGATATTCCTGTCGTCATCGAGCGTGGCTCAACCCACATCCAGCATCAAGCCGAGGTGCTGGCCGCGGAATACCGGCGCCTGGGGATGGGCTTCCCGCCCGTGGACGACCGGATGATCGAGAGGGAGCTCGCGGAATATGCCGAAGCCGACGCGATCGCGGTCCCTACTCGTGTCGCAGCGGCCACCTTCCTGGAGCGCGGTGTGCCGGCGCACAAGCTGATCGTCAATCCCTACGGTGCGGACGTATCACGCTTCTCCATGCCGCGGCCCGACAACTCTTCGCGACCGGCACGCATTCTTTTTGTCGGAGGCGTCGGCGTACGAAAGGGGGTGCCGTGGCTGCTACGCGCGTTTGTCCGGATGAAGCATCACGCGGAGCTTCACCTCGTTGGTCCTTTGGAAAAGGGCTTCGATGGGCTTCTCGCGGGGGAATCCCTCGAGCGTGTGCATTTTCGTGGAGCGCTGAGGTCGCCTGAACTCGAACACGCTTTTGCGCAAGCAGACATTTTCTGCCTTCCCTCGCTCGAGGAGGGATTCCCGCTTGCGCTGTTGCAAGCGATGGCCGCAGGACTGCCGGTCGTCGCAACACACCAGACCGGGGCCGGCGAGGCGATCACCGCGGGCGGTGAGGGGCTTATCGTGCCGTCCCGAGATGTCGATGCGCTCGCCGATGCGCTTGACAGGCTTATCGGCAGTCCCGAGCAGCGGCAGGCCATGGGTATCGCGGCCCGCAAGCGCGTCACCGCCGGGTTTAGCTGGGAGGCATACGGAGAACGGGCGCTTCGGGCCTATGAGGGGCTGGTCGCCGGCCGAATCCCGACGAATTCCTTGGCACCGCGGACCCAGAGCAGGTAAGACCGGGGTTGCCGGCGCCCGGCGGCCCCGATACCCAAGAGATGACACAACGACCGATGCGGCCGAAACCAATCGTAATGTGCGTCGTCGGAGCGCGCCCAAACTTTATCAAAATAGCCCCGATCCTTGCGGCGCTCGACAAAGCCGGCCGGGTCGGCAGCCTTCTGGTGCACACTGGCCAGCACTATGACCGCCAGATGAATGATAATTTTTTCGCTGATCTCGGCATCCGCCAGCCGGAGATAAACCTGGAAGTGGGTTCCGGATCCCATGCCGTCCAGACCGCGGAGATCATGAAGCGCTTTGATGGAGTCATCGACCAGCACCGACCCGCGGGAGTGCTGGTTGTTGGCGACGTCAATTCGACCCTCGCTGCGGCCCTGGTTGCCTCGAAAAAATCCGTCGCGGTTTTTCATGTCGAGGCGGGCTTGCGAAGCTTCGACCGGTCGATGCCGGAGGAAGTGAACCGCATCTTGACCGACCAGCTCTCCGATCTTCTGTTCGTCACCGAGCGCGATGCCACTGAAAATCTTCTGCGTGAAGGCATTGCTTCTTCGAAGATCCATTTCGTCGGTAACGTGATGATCGATGCTTTGCGCCAGAATATAATGCGGGCGATTCCCGCCGCACGGACGCTGTCTGCCGCCGGATTCGCCGCGCCAGACGCCTTTGCTCTCGCCACGCTCCATCGGCCCAGCAATGTCGACCAGGTCGAAACCCTCGCCCGGCTGCTCGATACCTTCGAGGAGATCGGTCGTGACCTGCCGGTGGTGTTTCCGATCCATCCGAGAACGCGACGGCAGATCGAAGCAGGCGGCCTTGGCGCCAAGTTGCGCAGCGCGTCCATTCTGGCGCTCGAGCCAGTGGGTTATCTGGAAATGGTGGGGCTTCTCGCCGGGGCCAAGCTCGTGCTGACCGATTCCGGCGGGCTTCAGGAGGAGAGCACGGCACTTGGCATTCCCTGCCTGACGCTGCGGTCCCAGACCGAGCGGCCGATAACGGTCGAGCAGGGAACCAGCACGATCGTGGGCAATGATCCGGCGCAGATACGCGCCGCGTATGCTGACTTCCGCAAGGACGGCGGCAAGCGCGGGCGCATCCCGGAGCTTTGGGACGGCAATGCCGCCGGGAGGATCGCCGTGATCCTTGCGGACTGGCTCAAGGCCGCCGCATGAGCGCTGTTCAGGTGTCCGTGGCGGCTCAGGATCGTCTGGCCTGGCTGGCCATCGCCGTTGGCGGTCTCGTGCCGCTCGTCGCGTTTCTTGCGCCGCTGGGTCTGGCTGCCGCGCTGGTGATCGCTGCCCTGCTGGCGCTGCTGTTCGGGCCGCGCCGCGAGATCATCGCCGCCGTGCCGCGAGGTCCGGCGCTCATTGCCGGCGCATTCCTGGCCTGGGCGTTGATCAGCAGCGTCTGGGCGGTTCATCCGCAGGCAGCCCTCGGCAAGGGCTTTCAACTTGTTGGCTTGTTCACAGCCGGCTTCATCCTTCTGGGCGCCTTCCGTAGCGGGCTACCGGAAAGGACGAGGGTGACGGTGGGCTTGGCGCTGGCCGCGGGCATCGGCGTGGTGCTTGCGCTGTTCGTGGTCGACCTCCTGTTCGACGCGCCGATCTCCCTGCTGCTCTATCGGGATGATCGCTTCGGACTCCACTGGCTGATGACACGGCACAATCGGGCCACCACGGTCGTCGCCATACTTCTTCTTCCGGCGGCTCTTGCCCTGTACCGACGCTTCGGTATCAAGGTGGCCGTCATCTTCGCTGCGCTCACCATTGCAGTTCTCGCGTTCATGTCCGGCAGAACCGCCATGGGCAGCGCCATGCTGGCGGTCGGTGTCGCTGCGGCCGCACTGCGGTGGTACACCGCGATCCATTGGCTGGTGATCACCGGTGTCGCGGCTTCCATATTTCTCGCCCCTTTGCTGCCGGCGCTCATTCCCTCCGATCCCGCGCGCCTCGCGGTTCTGAAGACGGAAGCCGCCCGCCATCAGGTTTTCTCTCTCTTTCATCGTCTGCGCATCTGGGAGTTCACCGTGCAGCGTATCGATGAACGGCCCCTCCTCGGCTGGGGGCTCGATTCCTCCCGGGCGCTTCCGGGCGGCAAGGATGAGAGCGACGCCGCGGGTGAACGCATGTCGTTGCATCCCCACAATGGCGCCCTTCAGATCCGGGTCGAGCTCGGATGGCCTGGCTTGCTGCTGGCGAGTGCTCTTGTCCTGTGGCCCGTGATGCGCATCCGGCGTTACTGCCCCGGCGCTGCCGCCAGCGCCTGCGTTCTGGGCGTTGCCAGCGCGATGACGATCATCGTCTCGATGTCTTACGGGATATGGCAGAGCTGGTGGGTGGCGGCGCTGTGGTTCGCAGTCGCCATGGCTTCGCTCGACTGCCTGGATCGCGATCCCGCGACCTAGCATGCGCATCCTTTTCCTGACCGAGAATTTTCCGCCCGAGACGAACGCGGCGGCGACGCGAGTCTATGAGCGCGCCTGCTATTGGGCCTCGTGGGGGCATAGTGTCGATATCATCACCTGCGCGCCGAACTTTCCGCAGGGCCGGCTGTTCCCGGGTTACGCAAACCGCTGGTACCAGGTCGAGGACATGTCGGGCTTGCGAGTGGTCCGGGTCAAGACCTATATCGCAGCCAACGAAGGCGTGGTGCGGCGCGCACTCGATTTTCTAAGCTTCCTGGTGACCGGTTTCGCGGCGTCACTGCTGCAGAAACGCCCCGATGTCGTCGTCGCGACGTCTCCCCAGTTCTTCGCGGCGGTCGCCGGCCGGGCGGTGGGAGCAACCCGGCGGGTGCCATTTGTCTTCGAGCTCGGCGATCTGTGGCCGGCTTCGATCGCGGCCGTCGGCGCCCTGAAGCCGGGCTTCCTGCTGCGGAGCCTGGAGCGTCTCGAGCTCCATCTCTACCGCCGTGCCGAAGCGGTCGCTGCCTTGACACGCGCTTTTAAGAACGACCTCGTGCAACGGGGCATTCCGGCTGACAAAATCGCGGTTGTCATCAATGGCGTTGACTTGCCGCGCTATAAGCCGCAGCCCCGGGATGTTGCCCTGGAAGCGCAATGGGCGCTCGCCGGAAAATTCGTCGTGGGCTATGTCGGCACGCTCGGCATGGCGCACGGACTCGCCAATGTTCTCGCGGCGGCCGAGCGGCTACGAGGCCGCGACGATATCCGCCTGTTGCTGGTCGGTCCGGGCGCTGAGCGGGCGGCTCTCGTCGCGGAGGCCGCGCGACGGGGACTTGGCAACGTTGTTTTCGGGGATCCGCAGCCGAAAGATGCGATGCCGCGTGTCTGGAGCGTGTGCGATGTCGCGCTCGTCCATTTGAAGGATTCACCGGCATTCGCCGAGGTCATACCCTCGAAGATGTTTGAGGCGATGGCCATGGGTCTCCCCCTGCTTGTCGCTGCGCCGGCCGGGGAAGCAAGCGCGATCCTCGCGGCGGACGGCGCCGGGATGCATGTACCGGCCGGAGATCCCGAGGCGCTGGCGCGGGCGGTGCTCGAATTGGCGGATGATCCAGCCAAGCGGGAAAGATTCCGGCAGCGAGCCTTGAGGGCGGCACCGACACACACACGCGAGCGCCAGGCCCGTGAGATGCTGGCCGTGATGACGGCCGTGGTGGAAGGGCGCGGCGCCTCCGCAGCGCTTGCGGTGACGCCAACGTGACGCCGGCTATACGGGGGCTCCGCGGCTTCCGTCGTCGTGGCATGGCCGGCGACGACGGATGTTGCGCTCACGCAGCGGGGCCGGAATGAAGGTGGGCCGCTTCTGGCGGACGGTTCGCCATCTGAAGACTGAGCAGGCGGCCTATGCCGTGATCCGCCGGGCTCGTCATGCGTATTGGCGGCACTGTCCGGAGCGCGCCCGTCAGCGGATTACCGCCGCTGCACGCGAAATGCCACTGCCCGATCCAACCTCTGCGGCATTGCAGCGGATCGCGCCGCAGGTGCACCGCCTGCAGCAGACCGTTCATGGCGAGCAGAAAGATATGCCCGATGGGTCGTTCCGCTTTCTCGGACGGACCGTTGAGTTCGGGGCTGTGGACGCCATCGACTGGCGTCGCGACCTTGGTGAAGAAAGCAGCCCGCTGTGGCGCCTGACTCTGGCGTATCTCGGTTGGGCGGTTCCGCTGGTGGCCGGCGATCCCCAAGCGCTGAGCAGCGTGGCCGCCGCTGTTCGCAGGCTTGATATCGATCACGCATGGTCGGCGCCCGGAGTCTTTCGCGATCTGTGGAATCCCTACACGGCCAGTCACCGCCTGATCAATATCCTGACTGCCGTGGCGCTCTGTCGCGGCGCAGGCGCGAGGCCGAGCGAGTCCGAGGCCGCGCTCCTCGAACACGCGCGGTTTTGCGCCGCCCATGTGACCGCCGATCTCGAGTACGACCTTCATCTCAATCATCTGCTGAAGAATTACGTGGCCCTCGCCATTTTCGCGGCCACCCTTCCAGCGGTGCCTCGTCAGCTCGCCTTCATCGAGCAGGCGGTGCCGCGTCTGCTTGACCAGGTCATTCTGCCGGACGGCGGGCATGCCGAGCGGTCGCCCATGTATCATGCGCTGGGACTGCAGGATCTGCGCTTGCTGCGCGAGGCAGGTGTGTTCTCCCATACGTGGCAGCCGATGCTCGATCGCCAAGTCGCCGCGATGGAGGCGGCGCTAGCCCACCTGACGCATCCGGACGGGGACATCGCCCTGTTCAGCGATTCCTGGCTGGGTGGATCGCCGGCGCCGCGCGAGCTTGGGATCGCGCCGGTCCAAGCCGGCTCGCATCGCCTTCGTGACATGGGATATGTGCGCCTCGAAGGGCGCGGCGAGGCCATTGTGCTGGATTGCGGCCCGATCGGGCCCGACTTCAATCCGGCGCACGGCCACGCGGATTATCTCGCGGTCGAGGCGTCGATGGCTGGCCAGCGCCTGATCGTCGATTTCGGCACGCCGACCTATGTCGCGGATCCGCTGCGCGAGGCCAGCCGCTCCGCCGCCGTGCATAACGGCCCGCGTCTGGTCGGCAATGAACCGGCGGAGCTCTGGAAGTCATTCCGCGTCGGGCGGCGAGCCCAGGCCGGGTTTCTCGAGGGGCCCGGCCTCGACCAGGCTCCCCTATGGGCGGCTGGCTGGCAGGATGGCTACAGACGGGCGGGATGCGAGGTGTCGCGCTGGGTCGGACTATGGCCGGGGCTGGGCTTCATCATTGCGGACCTCTGGCAGGGCCAGAAGGCGCAGGCGGTAAGCGATTTCCTGCTTCCCGAGCCTTGGCAGGTTCACCTCGGCCAGGCGGCCCGGGTCGTCGAGGGCCCCATCTCCGTCGAGATCCTTACTGCCGCGGGGCAAATCGACGTCCAGGCCGGGGAGCGCTGGTGGCCGCGCTACGGAGAGGCCGCCCCCGCCACCCGCTTGCGGCTGCGGCCGGACAAGGGAGGCTTTGCCGCCGTGGGCTTCTTCCGCCAGGAGGTCGCGAAACCCGATGCCGCGGCGGTGGTCGAGGCGCTCCGCGAGGCCCTGCCGCGGGCCCGCCAGTCGACGGCTTCTCCGGTTTAGACTATGGATGCAGCGATGAAACAGGTGATCCAGAACATGCGCACCGGCCGGCTCTCGCTGGGGGATGTGCCGGCGCCACAGCTCCGCGCGGACCACCTCCTTGTCCAGACCACGGTTTCGCTGATTTCCGCCGGGACCGAGCGCATGCTCGTGGACTTCGCCAACAAGACGCTGATCGGCAAGGCGAGATCCCGCCCCGATCTCGTCCGCAAGGTGCTGGACAAGACACGGCGCGACGGCATTCTCGCGACGCTCCGCACGATCATGACCCGCCTCGATGAGCCGCTGCCCCTTGGTTATTCGGCTGCCGGGGTCGTGGCCGGCGTCGGTCGCGGTCTCGAGGAGCGCTTCCGCGTGGGTCAGCGCGTCGCCATGGCGGGCGCAGGCATTGCCAATCATGCAGAGCTCAATTCCGTGCCGGCGCCGCTGGTGGCAGCGATACCCGACGATGTTCCTGATGAGGAGGCCGCCTTCGGCACCGTCGCCTCTATCGCTCTCCATGGCGTGCGCAATCTGCAGCCGGGCCTCGGCGATGTGGTCGCGGTCATCGGCGTTGGTCTGGTCGGGCTCCTGGCCGTGCAGCTGCTGGCCCTCTCGGGGGTGCGGGTGATTGCCCTGGATCTCGATGCCGGCCGGCTCGCGCTCGCCCGCCGGCTCGGCGCGGAATGGGGATTCAATCTCGGCGACAGCGGTGTCGAGAGTGCTGTCCGCGCGGCCACGGAAGGTCGAGGGGCCGACGGCATCCTGATGGCCGCGGCCACCGATTCAAACGAGCCGCTGGTGCTGGCCGGCACCATTGCCCGGGATCGGGCGCGGATCAGTCTGGTTGGCAAGGTCGGCACGGACTTTCCGTTTGGCGATTTCATGAAGAAGGAGCTGTCGCTGGTCGTGTCCCGTTCTTACGGGCCGGGCCGCTACGATGACGATTTCGAGAGCGGGCGCGTCAAGTATCCGGTCGGCTTCGTCCGTTGGACCGAAAGCGAGAACCTGGCCGAATGCCTGCGTCTCATGTCCCGTGCTCGGGCGCAGCGCCTGCTCATCGATGAGTTGATCACGCACCGCTTCGATATTGCGCAGGCCGAGACGGCATACGAGCAGGTTTTGAACGGCAGCGAGTCCCCGCTGGGCGTCTTGTTGCGCTATCCGTCCGTATTGGTCGCCGCGCGGCCGACCGCTCCCTTGCCTGTGCCGGCCAAAGCCGACCGTTGCCGCGTCGGCGTCATTGGCGCGGGAAAGTTCGCCAGCTCGGTATTGTTGCCCATGCTGGCCAAGGCCGGCGCCGAGTTGCATACAGTCGTGACCTCGCGCGGCATGACGGCCGAGCACGCCCGTTCCCGATACGGCTTTGCGCAAGCCGCAACCGACCCGCGTTCGATTCTCGAAGATCCCTCGATCGACGCGGTGGTGATTTTGACGCCGCATCAGTTGCACGCCCCGCTTGCGGCAGCCGGGCTCGCGGCCGGCAAGGCGGTTTTTGTCGAGAAGCCCCTGGGGCTGAGCCGTGCGGATATCGCCTCGGTCATGGAGGCGCGGCAGACGGCCTCGCGCTTCTTTACTGTCGGTTTCAATCGCCGCTTCGCCCCCCTGGCGATGGAGGCTCGGGCGCACCTGCAGGCCCTGCCAGGCCCGCGCATCGCCCTGCTTCGCATCAATGCCGGGCCGGCCCAGGAGCGGGACCGGGTGCTGGGCGAGATGTGTCACTTCGTTGACCTGGCGCGATATCTGGTCGGGGCGCCGATTCGCTCGATACAGGCCGTTGCGGCCACGGCTGCGGGATCATCCGGCGACGGCGACGTGACGGCGATGTTGGGTTTCGCCGATGGTAGCGTGGCGACTATCGTCTATACGGGCCTCGGTGATCCGTCGTTCCCGAAGGAGCTGATCGAGGTCTATGCCGCCGGAACAGTGGTGCGGATCGATGATTTTCATGCCTTGAGCATCGTGGTGAATGGCCGGACGACGACCAGGCGCTCCCGTCTTGGCCAGGACAAAGGACACAAGGATGAAATGGCGGCGTTCGTCGCCGCCGTGCGCGGTTCCGCGGCGCCACCGATTCCCGAGGCGGAGCTCCTGGAGACCAGCTTGGCGACCATCGCGGTGATCGAGAGCCTGCAAAGCGGCGCCACCGTAGCCGTCTAGCACCCGCCAGCCGCGCACTCGCCGCTTCATCTTCGCGCACGGATAGTCAGCCCGCATGACAAGTGGCCTCGCACCGTATCTGCCCGGCATATCGGGTCTGCTCGCGCTTGCCGGGACGCTCGCGCTGATGCTGAGCTTCATCGGCATCGGCCTCCTCGTGGACCGGTCGCCGGTCGCCGGCGGGCCCGACACCCTGCTGATATCCGGGTGGGGCTGCGTTCTGCTGGTCGCGACGCTCTTCGGCGCGATCACCGCCATACCCCTGATATGGGCCCTCGGCCCCCTGTTGCTCATCGGCTTTGTCGCGGCGGTCTTCCCTGTCACGAACAGACGGGAGCATCTATCGGCGGCCCTCAGAATCCTGCTGATCGGCGCGCCGCTTTTGCTGGTCGTGGCGGCGGCGTCAGCCTCGCAGTGGGATGAGTTTGCGCACTGGCTGATCAACCAGCGCTATCTGGTAGAGGTCGGCACTTTCCCTCGAACTGGCCTGCCCGAGAATTCGACGATCCATGCCGCCTATCCCTACGGACTGGCCATCGTGGGGTTCCTGGTCAGCTACCTGACGGGTGCCTTTGCCGAGAACGCCGGAGCGCTGTTCAACACGGTCCTCATTCTTGCTTTCGCGCTTACCGTGATCCGGGCCTTCCGCGGCGGCACCGGCCTTCCCGATTCGCCGATCTCCTGGTGGCATGCAGGAGCGGGCTTTCTCGCCGTGACACTTCTCAATCCGTCGTTTGTCCCCAAGCTGGCGTTTACGACCTACGCCGATTGGCCCACGGCTGTCGTGTTCGGCATCTCCACGTGGGTCGCGTGGCGCATGGTTGAAATGCTGTCGGTGGAACCGTCACGGGCCGTGCCGGCGGCGCGACAACTGGGCTTGGCTCTGGTGGTTCTTGTCGGTCTCAAGCAGCCCAACCTGATCCTCGCGCTGTTGCTGCTGGCGGGCCTTGCCGCGGCAGTCGTGCTCGGCCCGGCACTGCCCTCCCGCCGCGTCCTGCAGCACTGCGCATTGTGGATTCTCGGCCCGCCCCTGCTGACCTATTTGGCATGGCGCTACCATGTGGCGCATCACATCCCGGGGCGGGAATTCGGCTTTCATCCGCTGTCGGAGTGGCAGTGGTTTGCTGCGGGCTCGATCCTGGCGCGGATGGCGCTGATCGCCAGCAAGAAAGGCGGGTATTTCGGCCTGATGCTTGCGGCGTCTGGAATGGCGGTCCACGCGCTGGCACGCGCCCTTGCGGGCCAGCTCGTTTCGCCGCTGGCGCGGCTGGCCGTCCTCGTCGGGTTGCCTTTTGCCGGCTACAACGCGTTCCTTTATGTCGCCTATCTCGGCTCGTTCGGCGGCGAGGGCCTCTATGCCGCCTCTTACTGGCGCTACAACACGCAACTGGGCGGTGCGGCGCTGATCTTCGCCGCCGTGGGGTTGGGCGTTCTTCACAGCCGCTGGCGCACCGCGCTGCCGAGGATGCGCGCGGCGGGCGCTGCGGTTGTCGTGCTTCTGGCCCTCGCCATGCCGCTGGCGTTTGCCCAGAAAATCCGCTTCGACATGAACCCGGTTACCCGCTATGTGCGCGATGTCGGCATCGATATCGGCAGCCTCGTGGTTCCGGGGCGTCGTCTCTGGGTGGTCGATCCCGACGACAATGGAAAACGGACGATCGTCCTGCGCTACGAAGTGCATCGCGCCGCGCGTGTCGAGCGGCTGGCCGGAATCGCCTTTGCCGATGCGACGGCGTTGCGTTCAGCGTTGCCGTCGCTTCAGGACGCCTACGTTTGGATCCACGTCCCAGGTCCGGCCATGGCTGAAGCCTTCGGCGTCCCCCTGGCGCCGCGGTCGTCGCATCTTCTGGAATGGGCAGACGGCTGGCGCGTCCTGCGCTCCTGGCCGTATCCGGGTTATGCCGATCCGCAGGCAGAAGACGATTGAGGCGTCAGCTGGAACGCCGGAGACAGACGACAGAGGCTACGCGCTCAGCCGCCGCGTAGCCCGCGGATATTGCCGGCATAGGCGGAGGGGCCGCCGGTAAAACTCGCAGTCCCGGCGACCAGCACATCGGCGCCGGCATCGATGGCCTGTCGTGCCGTCGCGGCGTTAATTCCCCCGTCAACCTCCAAATCAATCGGCCGCGACTGCGCATCGATCCGCTGGCGCAGGGCGCGCAGCTTTGCCAGCTGGCTCTCGATGAAGCTCTGCCCGCCGAAGCCGGGATTGACCGACATCACCAGCACCAGATCGATATCGGCCAGCACCGGATACACGGTCTCCACGGGCGTTGCCGGGTTGAGGGAGACGCCCGCCTTCTTTCCCAGCGACTTGATCATCTGCAGCGTGCGATGAAGGTGAGGCCCGGCCTCGGGGTGAACCGTGATGATGTCGGCACCGGCATCGGCGAAATCACGGATGAACGGGTCGACCGGCGAGATCATCAAATGCACGTCGAACGGTAACGACGAGTGGGGCCGCAGGGCTTTGACGACGGACGGCCCGATCGTCAGGTTCGGCACGAAATGCCCGTCCATGACGTCAATGTGGAGGTAATCGGCGCCTGCCTCCGTCATCGCCCGGATCTCTTCCCCGAGACGCGCAAAATCCGCCGAAAGGATCGACGGCGCGATACGCACGGGTTTTTGGCGGGAACCCCCCATAACAGGCCTTCCTAACAGGTCAAATGCCGGCTCGCAAGTTGGGCAAGCAGCCGGCGTGAATTCCTTGATAAATGGGCGAATTTGCTCCCCGGGACGGCTAATTCCGGGCTGGGCTTTCAGGGCCGTCTGGCTATAATCCCGCGGCAACAGGGGAGCAACCACCGACGATGCCCATGCGTGGGGGGCACATAGGCCGCCGTGCGAACGGCGAGCGCCGACGGCATCGTTTGGTTGCGCCTTGGCTTGTGGCGCTCGGCTTCGCGTTCGCCACGACACTTGCTGGTGCGGTGCTGTCCGTGCCGGCGGCTGGCCAGTCGCGACCCAGCTCCACCGGCTTGCCGGCGCTCATCACCGCCGATGAGGTGAACTACGACGAACAGCTTGGCGTCGTTACGGCGCGAGGCAACGTCGAGGTGTCGCAGGGCGAGCGCGTCCTGCGGGCCGATGTCGTCTCCTATAACCGGCTGTCGAATGTCGTCACGGCCACCGGCAACGTAAGTGTTGCTGAACCGACCGGCGATGTCATTTTCGCCGACTACGTCGAGCTGACCGATGACCTGCGCGAAGGGACGATCCAGAATTTTCGCGCTATCCTTGCCGACCAGTCGCGTCTCGCCGCGGTAAGCGCCCGCCGCAGCAGCGGCAATGCGACCGTGGCTCGCCGGACGGTCTATAGCCCCTGTGATCTGTGCAAGGAGGATCCTACCCGGGCGCCGGTGTGGCAGATCAAGGCCGCCCGGGTTACCCACGATCAGGCTGCCCAGCAGATTCGCCATGACGATGCGCGGATGGAGATCTTCGGCGTGCCGATCGCCTACACGCCCTACCTTGCGCATCCAGATGGGACGGCCGATCGTCAGAGCGGCTTCCTGGCGCCGGAGTTCAAATCCTCCAGCACGCTGGGGCAGCTGATCACCATTCCCTACTATGTCGTGATCGATGAAAGCAGCGACGCGACGTTCGAGCCCATCTTCCTGTTAGACGAAGTGCCGGTGGCGGCGGGCGAATATCGGGCGAAGACGGCAAAGGGACAGGTTCAGGGTTCTGCCAGTATCACGCGGCCGGACCGCCGCGACGACGCCAACAGGCGCCTTTCCGAAAAGGATACGCGCGGCCACATCAAGGCGAATGGGCGTTTTGATATCGATGACGACTGGCGATGGGGCTTCCAGGCCGAACGCGCCACCGACGACACCTACCTCCAGCGCTATCGTCTTCACCAGCGCTACAAGTTCCTGTCATCGGAGACGCTGACATCGTCGCTCTATACCGAGGGTTTTCGCGACCGGAACTACGCTTCGGCGACCAGCTACGCCTTCCAGGGGCTGCGCGAGCGCGACGACCCCGGGCTGACACCGCTGGTGCTGCCGATGCTCGACTACAATGCCTTGAGCGAGCCGGGGCTCTACGGCGGCCGCTATTCCTTGGATGCCAACGCCCTGTCGGTATACCGCAGCGAGGGCACGCGCATGCAGCGCACGGTCGTGCGTGGCGGCTGGAGCCTGCCCTGGACGGCGCCCAGCGGAGAGATCTATACGCTCTCCACGTCTCTCCGCGGGGACCTCTACAATACATCGCAGATCGGCAGTGCCGCCGACCCGTCGCGCCCCACCGAGGATGGCGTGCATTCCCGTCTCATTCCGCAGGTCGATCTTAACTGGCGCTATCCCTTCATCCGCCGGGATGGCGATATCCGAACCATCGTCGAGCCGATTGCCCAGTTCTCGGCGGCCCCCACTCTGAGCAATCAGAACCGTTTTCCCAACGAAGACAGCCGCGGCGTCGAATTCGACGAGACCAATCTGTTCCGCGCCAGCCGTTTCGACGGCCTGGACCGTGTGGAAGGCGGACAGCATGTCGATTACGGCTTAAGCACCACGACGATCCGCGACAACGGCGGTCGTGCCGGCGTATTCGTCGGGCAAAGTTATCGCCTGCAGAACGAGTCGGCATTTCCCCAGCACTCGGGGTTGTCGGGGCATCAATCGAATTATGTCGGCCGCCTGATGTTCGCGCCGCATCCCTGGTTCTCGACGCGGTACAGTTTCCAGATGGATCAGAGCGATTTCTCTGCGCAGAGAAACCGTGCGACTGCCTATTTTGGCCCGCGCTCGCTCAATCTGGCGCTCAGCTATGTTTTCGTGGACCGCCTGACGCAGCCATCGCTGACCAACAGCGTCGAGCAGCTGGGGGCGATCGTGAACGCTCGTTTTACTCCGAATTGGCGCGGCCAAGCCCGCTATCTCACGAGCCTTGCCGACGACTCAGGCACCCTCCTGTGGGGCGGGAGCCTGATTTACGAGGACGAATGCCTGCTGGTGGGTGCCGATCTCACGCGTCGCTATATCGGCAATCGTGACAATCCGCCCGATACGGCCATTGTCATGCGCGTCGTATTCCGCAACCTGGGCGAAATCAAGACCGGCCTCTTCTGAAGGCCTAACGAGCCCGGGCGGGCTCGTACCGGGTCTTGCCGGCAAAAAACGAGGCGATCTGCTGCCGGATGTCGGCGCTGACTTCCTGCAAGGCGCGATCGCGAGCGCTCGCCTGACTCGACAGCGTGGCGAACTCGGAGTTGCTCACTTCGTAGGTAGTCTCCGACACCGACGACCCGCCAAAGACCGTGCGCTGCGTGGCCCGGTCGAAGAGCAGGAACGATACGGATGCCGTGTAGCTCAGGCGGCTGGCAGTGTCGTCACGCCGAATGGCGACTTCACGCCGCGGCTCCGTCAAGGCGATGTTGAGCACGTAAAGCTCCCCCTGGACGCCGCGTGGCGTGAGCCCGTCCATAAGGTAGTTTCGAAGAATCTGGCCGGAGCGGTCGGGGATCGGGGATACGCGGATCCGTTCAAGGCTGCTCTGGACCTGCGGATGAGAGGATTGCCCCATCAACGGTTCGAAGCCGCAGCCGGCCAGGCCCGATGTTCCGATCAGGACAGCGAGGAGTCCTCGGAGGATCTCGCGACGCCGTGTTGACCCACCGGAGGCGCGGTTGCTGCGCTCTATATCGTGCGTGCGGCGGGGTTCTTCGTGCATGGCAACGGTCTTGCTGTCGGGATTGCGGGAACATGCCTCGCCCGGCCCGTCGTGTAAACCCTGCTCAGGGTTCACGGTCCAGGCGGCAAGCGTAGAAGCCGTCCATGCCACCCCGATCAGCGAAATGGCATGGAGCTGTGCGTAACTCGCCCAGCGGGGTGATCAGCTCATCGGCGCCGCCGAGTTCGCCCGGCTGCAACGGCACCCGGCGAAAGCGGGGCTGTCGACCGAGGAAGCTCTCGATTCGCGAACTTCCTTCCGCGGACTGTAGCGAGCACACGCAGTAGACCAGCTTGCCGCCCGGCGCGACCATATCCGCTGCGGCCTCCAATAGCCGATCCTGGAGCGGCACCAGACGAACGATGTCGTCCGCCGTTTTCACGTGGGGAATATCGGGGTGCCGTCGGATGGTGCCGGTGGCGGAGCAGGGGGCATCGAGCAGCACGCAATCAGCCGGAGCCGGCGGCCGCCAGGCGGCGGCATCGGCGACCACGGTCTGCGCCGTGAGGCCCGTCCGGGCCAGGTTTTCATCGACCTGCGCCAGGCGCGCCGCCGAGCGGTCGACGGCGATGACCCCGGCACCCGCCGCGGCGAGTTGCAGGGTCTTGCCGCCAGGGGCCGCGCAGAGGTCGATGACCAGCTTCCCGCCGATCTCCCCGAAGAGCCGTGCCGGCAGGGCCGCTGCGGCATCCTGCACCCACCAGGCTCCTTCGGCATATCCCGGCAGCGCCGCTACCGATGTCTCTCCTCGGTAGCGCAGCGACCCCGTGGGCAGCAGTTCGGCCCCCAGGCGCTCGGCCCAGGCAGCCGCATCCCCTTTGACGCTGAGGTCCAGGGGAGGCTCCTCGCCATGCGCCGCGGCGATGGCCCGAGCCCCTGCCTCACCGTATTCCTCCACCCAGGCCGCCCATAGCCAGCCCGGCGTATTAAGACGGGGCGCATCCTGGCTGGCAACCAAGCCGGGTCCGTCTCCGGCGAGACGCCGGAGGACCGCATTAACCAAGGCGGCATAGGGGCGGAGCCGGCCGTCGGTCAGGGTAACCGTCTCCCCCACCGCCGCATGGGCCGGTGTGCCGAGGAACAGGAGCTGGGCGGCCCCCAGCCGGAGGATATTTTCGGCCTCGCGCGCCTTGGGCGTCAGCGGCTTGGCCAGGCAGGCGGCAACGGCCGCATCGATCTGCCCGAGCCGCCGCAGCACGGTACTGACCAGGAGCCAGGCAAAGCCCCGGTCACGGGTTTCCAGCCCGGCAAACCCGGGATCCCGCTCCAGCGCCTCGTCGAACGGCCGCCGCTGCCCCAGGATCCGGTGCAGCGCCCGCAAGGCGACGGCACGGGCGCTGGCGGGCGCGGTATTGGCGGGCTTGCGGGACGGCATGGGCAGCATGGGTAAGGTCTTTGCAGGCTGGAAGGAAGGGGGCGGCAGGGGCGGGGAATAGGGCACCGGGACCAACCGTTCTCCAGGCAAGGAGCGCGGTATGACCCTCACTCGAATTCATGCTTTGGCGATCGCTGCCGGCCTGGTGCTGATCGGCGTGGCCGTGGCACGGGCCGGAACCGACGGTGCTTCCCTGGTCCCGCCGGGGCTGGAGGAAAGCCGTACCTTCGCCGAGGGCTACATGCTGCGCGATGGGCGCCCGACCGGCGAAGGGCGCCACGGGGCACCCCAGGAACTCGACCGCGACTTCCCGGCCGCGCTCTAGCCCGCCTTATTCGGCGGGCCTAGCCCCACGGACCTTTCACGCGGCCTCCACCACCGGCCATTTCGCGCAAGGCGCGCACGCGGTTCTCGGTGCTCGGATGGGTCGAGAACAGATTGTCGACCGGGCCGCCCTGCAGCGGGTTGATGATGAACAGGTGCGCCGTCGCCGGGTTGCGCTCCGCCGCCTCGTTGGGAATCTGGTGGGCCGCCGCGTCGAGCTTCTCCAGCGCCGAGGCGAGCCAGAGCGGCTGGCCGCAGATCGCGGCGCCCTGGCGGTCGGCCTCGTATTCGCGGCCGCGGCTGATCGCCATCTGCACGAGCATCGCCGCCATCGGCGCCAGGATCATCATCAGGATGCCGCCGATCATGCCGAGCGGGTTGGCATTGCCGTTCGAATCGCGGCTCTGGCCGAAGAAAAACGCGAAGTTCGCCAGCATGCCGATCGCGCCGGCAAGAGTCGCGGTGATGGTCATAATCAGCGTGTCGCGATGCTGGACGTGCGCCAGCTCGTGCGCCATCACGCCGGCGATTTCTTCGCTGCTCATGCGGCGCAGGAGCCCGGTCGTCGCCGCGACCGCGGCATGCTCCGGGCTGCGGCCGGTGGCGAAGGCGTTCGGCTGGTCGCTCTCGATGATATAGACGCGCGGCATGGGGATCCCGGCACGCTCCGCCAGCTGCGCGACGATGCCGTAGAACCCCGGCGCCGAGTTGCGATCGACCTCCTGGGCGCCGTACATCGACAGCACCATCCGGTCGGAGTTCCAGTAGGCGAAGAAGTTCATCGCCACTGCGAGGCCGAAGGCGATCAGCATGCCGCCCTCGCCGCCCACCAGATAACCGATGGCGACGAACAGGCCGGTCAGTCCGGCGAGCAGCAGGCCGGTGCGGAAATGGTTCATCGGGCCAACCTTAACTTTCTGTAACCTTCTGTATTTCCTCAAACAATGAGATAGACCCGGGAGGGCGCGGGTTCAAGCCCAAGGGCTTGTGCTCGCCCGGCCTGTGGATGGATGATGCGGGTCATGTCCGAGTTGAAATCAACGCCCGGCGAGACGCCCGCGCCATCGCAACCGAGCCCGGCCAAGCCTGCGGCGCCGGTTGCGCCCGAGAAAAAAGTCGTCGAGATCGGCGGCTTCAAAGGGCCCGAGCCGACGCGCTACGGCGACTGGGAACATAACGGCCGCTGCACCGATTTCTAACAGCCTAGGGGCGGCTCTCGCTGCCGACGCGCAAGTAAGCGAGCCGCTTGGCCTCCAGCCGGCCGCGCGCCACGCTGTCGAGGATGACGCCGCTCGCCAGGCTGAGAAAGGCGAGCAGCATGATGCCCGTCGCCAGGATGGCGGTCGGGAAACGCGGCACCAGGCCGGTCTCGAGATAGGTGATGAACAGCGGCCAGGCGAGCATCAGGGCAAGTATCACCAGGGCCAGCGCGATCGCTCCGAAGAACCGGAAAGGCCGCACGTCCTTGTGCAATTGCAGGATGGTCAGCAGGATGCGCCAGCCATCGCCCAGGGTGGAGAGCTTGCTCGCCGAGCCTTCGGGACGCGACTGATACGGGGACGGGATTTCGGCGACCGGCAGCGCCAGCTCGAGGGCGTGAACGGTCAACTCCGTCTCGATCTCGAAGCCGGTCGCCAGCGCCGGAAACGATTTGACGAAACGGCGCGAGAACACCCGGTAGCCCGAAAAAATATCCGTGAAGCTCTCGCCGAAAAGCTGGGCGACGAAGCGCGTCATGACGCGGTTGCCGCTCTCGTGGCCGGGCCGATACGCCGATGGTCCGTTGCCGGACGGGACGCGCTTGCCGACCACCATGTCGAGACCGTCGGTCGTCAGCCGCTCGATCATGCTGACGGCGCTTGCCGCGTGATAGGTGCTGTCGCCGTCCGCCATGACGTAGATGTCGGCTTCGACATCGGCGAACATGCGGCGGACGACATGGCCTTTGCCCTGGCGCAGTTCGTGACGCACGATGGCGCCCGCCGCCACGGCCTGGCCGGCCGTGCCATCCGTGGAATTGTTGTCGTAGACATAGATCGCAGCCCCCGGCAGGGCTGCAGCGAAATCACGCACCACCTGGCCGATGGCAACGGCCTCGTTGAAACAGGGCAGCAGGACGGCGATGCGGCGGGTGGTCATGCGGTCTAGTTACCGGTTGGCGAGTCGGCCGGCAAGCCGCCTGGCTATGGACAGCAGGCCTAGGGTGTCAGGCCCTGGATATCCGGCGGCCTCTGATCGCGTGGTCTTCCGACCAGCCACAAAAGCCCGCCGGGGAGAGCCACCAGAATAGTCGCCAGGCCGAAGAGCACGGATAGCGCCAGCACGCCGTCGGCAGCAATGCCGAGAAAGCCGAACCCCGCGACCATGGCGCCTTCGCGCACGCCCCAGCCGGCCACCGAGATCGGCAGGGTGGTGACCATGAGAACGGTGGGAATCACGATCAGCGCATCGGCGAAGGTGATCGGCAGATCCAGACCCCAGCCGATAAACAGCACGGTGGCGATCGTCAGCAGATGGATGGTGCTGGACAGCGCGATGAGCGCCAGTGTCGAGGCCGGCTGGATGAACAGCTGCCGGAAGTCGCGCGCCAGTGCCGCGAAGGGCTTGGTGAAACGCCAGCGCTGGAGGAGCTCGGCGATCCGCTCGCCGGTCAGCAGGAAGGCGGCGATGCCCGCCGCACCCGCCCCGACCAGGACCGACAATGCCGTGCGCGTTGCCTCGTCGCCGATGCGTGCGTAGACGATCGGCAGCGTCAGGCCGATGATGCCGACCAGCACGACCAGGGCAAACACCCGGTCGCAGAGGACCAGGTTCACCGCCTTGCCCAGCGGGGTGCCTTCGCGGGTGACCAGCCAGACGCGAATGGCATCGCCGCCGACCGCTGACGGCAGGGTCTGGTTGAAGAACAGGCCGACCCAGAGAATGCGCAAGGCCGCGCCGAAGGCCAGGGGGGCCTTCATGATGCGCGCGACAAGCCACCAGCGGGCGGTGACGAAGCCGGTCTGAACCAGGAGCACGGCGATCGCCAGGGCGGCCTCGCCGAGATCGAGCGTGCGCGCCCGCGCCATCACCTTGGTGACGTCGACCCGGTCAAACAGGTACCAGATCAGAAGAACCGAAATCGCCGCCTTGGCGATGACAGCCAGCCATTTGCGGTTCATACGGTCCGGTTTATAGGATGGAGGGCGGGGCGCAAAAGAGGTGTGTCCTAGGTACCAGTTTGGCAATTGAAAAAGCAAGAATACGGAACCACCTTTGATTTCCGATAGTTGAGGTCGGGCCCCTAGGGTTCTCCGGTGGTTGAGGTAACGATGGCGCGGCCCGTATTGGTGACCGGCGGTGCAGGGTTCGTCGGCAGTCACGCGGCAAAGGCGTTGGCTGCGGCGGGCTATCTGCCTGTGGTCTTCGACAACCTCGAACACGGGAATCGCTGGGCGGTGCGCTGGGGCCCGCTCGAGGAAGGCGATATCCTCGATGCCGCACGGCTGGAGGCGGTGATGCGCCGCTGGCGGCCCGAGGCCGTGCTCCATTTCGCCGGACTGATTTCCGTCGGCGAATCGGTCGAAAAGCCGGATCTCTACTACCGCAGCAACGTCCAGGGGTCGCTTAATCTGGTCGAGGCGATGCGCGCCGCCGGTGTCGGGCGAGTCGTGTTCTCCAGCACGGCGGCCGTCTACGGCGCCACCGATACGGTGCCCATCCCGGAATCCGCGCCTCTGCAGCCCGTCAATCCCTATGGGGCCGGCAAGGCGATGGTCGAGGCGATCCTCGCCGATTGCGGCGTCGCCTACGGCATCCGTTCCGTGTCTCTGCGCTATTTCAACGCCGCCGGGGCGGATCCTGACGGCGAGACTGGCGAAGCCCACGACCCGGAGACCCATCTCATTCCGCTGGCCCTCGACGCGCTGGCAGGCCGGCGTGGGGCGCTGACGCTTTACGGCGAGGACTACGACACGCCCGACGGCACCTGCGAGCGCGACTACATCCATGTGACCGATCTGGCAGACGCGCATGTCAAGGCGCTCGACTACATGGTGCGTCCGGACGCCCGCGTGACCGACGCCTTCAATCTCGGCACCGGCACCGGTTACACGGTGCGCCAGGTCCTCAACGCCATCGGACGCGTCGCCGGCAAGCAGGTCCCGTTCCGCATCGGGCCCCGCCGGCCGGGAGATCCGGCGCGGCTCGTCGCCGATCCAACGCGGGCCCGCGCGATGCTGGGCTGGACGCCCGGGCATTCCGACATCGAAACCATCGTCCGCACGGCTCTCGCCTGGATCAGTCGCTCCAAGGCGGCCTGAGGCCCACCCCGCCACCGGGAATCCGGCAGGAATAGGGGGCGACGGAGGGTCCGTCCGCGATATACTCGCTGCGGGATTCGGATACCTCTATGAATCGCATCACCCGATACATCGCCAGCCACTTGCTGATCGCGACCTTGTTCGTCACGCTGACCATCACCTGCGCGGTGTGGCTGACGCAGTCGCTGCGCTTCATCGAGCTGATCGTCAACCGCGGTCTGTCGATCGGTTCCTATCTCTATCTGACCCTGCTGCTCCTGCCGAGCTTCCTGGCGATGCTCCTGCCGATCGGCATGTTCGCCGCGATGGTCTTCACCTACAACCGCCTCACCGCCGACTCCGAGCTGATCGTGATGCGCGCCACGGGACTCGGGCCGGTGCAACTCGCCAAGCCGGCGGTGGCGATGACCTTTCTGGTGGTGGCGCTGGGCTACCTGCTGCATCTCGTCTTCATGCCGCTGTCGTACCGGGAGTTCAAAGACCTGGAGATGGATTTCCGCACCGATTACTCGGCCATCCTGTTGCGCGAGGGCGCCTTCAACACGGTCAGCGACGGCATCACCGTCTATATCCGCGCGCGCGAGGCGAACGGCGAACTGCAAGGCATCATCGTGCACGACAACCGCAACAAGGAGCGGACCGTGACCATCATGGCCGAGCGCGGCATCCTCGCCCAGGCCGAGGAAGGCCCGCGCGTCATCATGGTCAACGGCAACCGCCAGCTGATCGATCGCGAGACGGGCAAGCTGTCGCTGCTCTATTTCGACCGCTACAGCGTCGATATCGGACGGCCGGGCGCGGCCGAGGAAGCGAGCGGCGAGGTGCGCTGGCGTGAGCCGCGCGAGCGCTTCATCACCGAGCTGCTATTCCCCGCGGACACGCCCAACGATCAGCGCTATTACGACCGGCTGCGCGCCGAGGGGCACAATCGCCTGACCGCGCCGCTCTATGCCCTGGCCTTCATGATGATCGCGCTGGCCAGCCTGCTGTCGGGCGACCATAACCGGCGCGGACAGGCGCGGCGGGTCATCATCGCCATCGGCCTCGCCGTCGCCGTTCAGTCGGGCGCCGTGCTGGTCAGCGGTCTCGCCGCACGATCGGCGGCGCTCCTGCCGCTGATCTGGCTCAACGTTCTGACGCCGGTCGTCGTCGGGGCCTGGTGGCTGTTCCGCGTCCCGCGCCGCCGTCGGCCGCGCGAGCTCATGCCTGAGGGCGCCGCCTAGTCGCGCCTCTCCGGGGACGACGGGCCGGGGGCCGGTAGACGGCCTCGCTCGTGGTCCGACCGTTCGTGCTCAGACTGGTCGTGCCCAGGCTGGCGCGGCGGTGTTACGTCCTTCATCGGGCGGCTGCCCCAGTCGGGCCCGTTCGGCCGGCCGCCCCGGAACTCGAAACGCGCGACGCGGACATCAGCCGTGCCGAGGGCACGCAGCATGAGCGTTCCGGCGAGCAACACCACGCTGCCGGCCAGCCAGACGAAAGCGACAACACCGCCGCCCATCGCCGTCAGCACGCGCGACGCGGTGTCGGCGATGGCCGGGCCATCGGGATGACCGAAGAACAGGAACGGCGAGGCGGCGCGCAGGAGATCGCCGCCCAGGCTGACGACGCCCCAGGCGAGAAGCCCGAGCAGGCTCCACACGGCGAAGGCGGTAAGCGCCAGGGCAAGAACGAAACGCGGCATCGCAACCTCTCAAGACGTCACCGCAATATAGGCATCCACCGCCGCGTTATGAAGGGCGGCAGACGGACGCGGCCGGGTCCCTTGATTTCGGCGGGTCCGATGGATACGCTCCTAGATTGTATTCAGTTCCTCATTTACGCCGTGGGGGCGAAGCGGGTGGGGACGCCATTGAACACGGACAGACTGCGTCCGGTGACGGCACCGACGCGAAATCCGCAGAAGCTCAAGCTGTTGACTTGGATCGCGACGCAGGGCGTCAGCGCGGCCGTCAGCGTCGTCGTGGCCGTTGCGCCCGACCGCCCCGCAGCTCCCGACTTGGCGCCCGGTGCGGCACTCGACGAGTTGCAGAAGCGAGCCCTGCAGGCTCCGGCGCCGCCGGTCGAACTCGAAGGCGGTGCGGGCTACGACCAGACCGCGCAGTGGTTCAATTTTCCGAATTTTCCCAACTTCCCGAACTTCCCGAACTTCCCGAACTTCCCGAATTACTGGCGCAACTTCTGAGCTGGGACGGATGCCGACCATGCCAGGCTCACGCGCGTTTCCTCAACCTGACGTTGCCGGACTCGACGGGTAGTGCCAGTCATGGACGAGGCGCTCAACCTTCTGGTCCTGCAGCCGACCCCGTTCTGCAATATCGACTGCGACTACTGCTATCTGCCCAACCGCGACGACCGCCGGCGGATGTCGCCGCAGGTCCTCGACAAGATCTTCGAGCGCGTCTTCGCCTGGCCGGCGGCCGATAAGGGCTTCACCATCGTCTGGCACGCCGGCGAACCGATGGCGGTGCCGGTCGCCTTCTACCGCGAGGCGACGCGCCGGCTCGAGGCGCGCCGCACCCCCGCTCAGCCCATCCGCCAGACGATCCAGACCAACGGCACGCTGATCACGCCGGAATGGTGCGCGTTCTTCATCGAAGCCGGCTTCGATGTCGGCATGAGCATCGACGGCCCGGCGGAACTGCACGACCGGCATCGCCGCACGCGCTCCGGAGGGGGAACCCATGCCCGGGCACTGCGAGGCCTCGAGCTGCTGCGTCGCCACAGCGTACCGTTCCACGTCATCACGGTCCTGACCCGTCGCGCCCTCGAATTCCCCGATGAGCTCTACGACTTCTACAGGGCCCAGGGCGTCCAGCGCGTCGGCTTCAACATCGAGGAGATCGAGGATTTCCATCACGGGAGCTCGCTGGCACAGGGCGATGCGGAGCAGGCCTTCCGGCGTTTCCTGCGCCGCTTCCTTGCCCGTGTCTCAGAGGATGGGTGGGCGCTGGAGGTGCGCGAGTTCCGCGAGGCGGCCTGGTGCCTCGCCCATCCGCAGGCGAGCGACCGGCTCAACGATCTGACGCGCCCGCTGCGTATCGTCAGTATCGACTGCGAAGGCAATTTCAGCACCTTCTCGCCCGAGATGCTGGGCGCCGATCTGGGAGCCCATGGGCGGGGCGTGTTCGGCAACGTGTTCACGGACTCCTTTGCCGACATGGCCGCGAACCCGGGCTTCCGGTCGATCGACGCCGAGATCCGGCGCGGTGTTGACCGCTGTCAGGCCGAGTGCCGCTATTTTGCCTTCTGCGGCGGCGGCGCCCCGGGCAACAAGTTCTTCGAGAACGGTTCGTTCGACTCTGGCGAAACACTGTTCTGCCGGCTGACCAAGCAGGCGACGGTCGACATCATGGCGGCCGGCGCGCTGGCCGGGTTGCCGGCTGCAACTCCCGTAGAGGCGGTGCCCTATGCCGCCGAATGACCGGGATAGCTGGACCGGCCCGTTGCGTGTCGCCCGGCATGCGCATTACCTCGGCGACCGGCCTGGTGGATCGCCGGTTGTCGATGAGGCACCCAACGCCCTTGTCTTCACCTATCCGGACTCGCTGCGCGACCACTTCTGGGAGCTCGACGTGACGGCGATCCTGGCCGACGCCGCGGCGGCGGAGCCGCTGCTGCGCGGCTTCAGCGCGCGCGTGTGCGGGTTCCTCGCTTTCCTCGAGCCCGAACGCTGGGGCGCGGTGTACGGACCGACGCTATCGCGCGTCCTTGTTGCGACGGCGGAAGGGCGCCGTGAGAGAGCCGTGCCGGGTGCGGGCGCCGCGACGGCGGTGATCCTCAACCTGGGCGATTCGCCGTTCAGCCTCGGAGGGCCGGAGCGCGGCCTAGAGCCGCGCCTCGATCTGGCGCCGAACGAAGGCTGCCTGGCCATGGTCGATACGTCGCCGTGCATCCAGTGGGGTGCGGCGGGCGAGCGGGTCGACGTGGCGTTCCTGATCTGGAAAAGCCGTTAGCCGGGGGGCTGCATGGTTGGGGGAAAAGCCTGCGCTATGAAGGTCGCTGCTGTAGCGGCCGTTCTGATAGGCATCCTCTATTTCGAGGGCTTTCGCCTTCGCGACGTATGGGGCTGGCTCACGACGAGTGAGACTACCGGTTCGATCATCGTCGACAGTCCAGAAGTCTATACACGCGAGCGATTGGTTAACGATCGGTTCCAGCAGGATGCTTGGTTAAACCGTCAACTGCGAGACACCGATGACCAGTTTCGGCAAGATTTTATAGTCACTCAAGTTGGGCAGGATCGCCGCCGGACAGCTGGAGTCCAGATCAATCTTGGTTCAACCCCCGAAGACCCGCAGAAATCAAAAGATGACGGCGGAAATGACGAAAAGCCACCTCGTGCGGACAATGCCGGTCTCCGCCTCCGTCCTCTCGATGTCCTAACGGAGAAACTTGAGTACCGCAGCCGCATCCGCGAGGAGATGCTGGAAAATCAGCTTGATGACCGACACGACGTCCAAGGTAACACGCTTATCCGGCTCAAGTTCGACGCGACGGTCCTGCCCGGCGCAAACACGCAAGCATGGGCTGTCGTGATGGTGAAGCTGTCAAACGGCTCTGAGGGATTTCTTGGCCGCCAATACGATCCCGACACGGACCTCTATCGACGGTGGCGAGAAGCTCTTGAAAGAAATCTGCGGCAAAATATTGGAACGGTGTTTAAGGATTATAAGAGTGGCGCTCTTACTGAGACGGCGTACCGAAATCTGGTCAGGCGTTTCATAGAGATCCCCCACACAGAATTCTTCAAATTGGAGGAATGGCAGCTGACCGAGCGGCTCAATAGAAGGTATCGGGAATATATTTTGGACGAAATATTTAACTACGTCAGAAGAAGCGGCTCCCCTCAGCCAAGATGGTATCAGTCTGGACCGCGAGGAAATCTCCATCTATCGCGAGAAAACCTCCAAAAGCTGATGGAGGAGCGACAGATCCTTCTGCAGATTCCTTCCTTCGGGTGCGAGGTCGGAAAAGATGATTTTGAGGCGTTGGTCGGTCGTGGAAATGTCGTGGTCATGGCCCCGCCGCCGCAACCGGCAAGGTCGTCACCTGACGAGCCACCCCCGCCGCCACCGCCGCCACTACCCGATGTGAGTATTGCAAGAGGGGTTGATGGCGGGCCGCTGTATGAACTGACTTTGGGCCGGTGTCCGAGTGGAAAACAATTTAGCCGGCTTATCTCCCTCGTAGCCGAGAAAGTGGCAAATGCGTCCGATGTGACCTTCTATCCGAAGGATATGGATAGAGTTGTTGAGATGCTCATTGCCGAGGACTTTCGTGAGCGTTGGGAGCGACAGCTAGGCAAATACGCAACATTTGTCCGGCGCGGCTGCCACTCGGAGTCCTGCTGGATCGAAGTTGGCGAGACCCCGGATGTGACGTATGCGCGGAAGTGCACCGAGGACTGGCCGCCGCGCTCCGTTGCATCTTTTATAGCGGACGATTTGGCCCAGCGATGCGTGCCCCCATCACGAGGGTTCCGCCAGATCAGCCGAGATCTTCTCGCTGATCTATCCAAAAGGGAGTTTGTCTATTCGTACGCGATTACTCCTAAGGAGTTGGTTGATCGTATCCGTCATAGGTCGTCCTTGTTTGAACGGTCCCTCATGAATGTGTCCGGCGGAACTAGCGCGGTGCCTTCAGCCCAAGCGGCGCTTAGCTTGGCTGACCAATTGCGTCGGGACACCGACACAATCTCGCGTGTCCCTTTAGTAGTCGGCTTCGGTGAAGGGGAAAAGTCCGATACTCTGAAGCACTCCATTTTCGGCTGGATCGTTGGCCCTATGACTGATGCTGATGGTGGAGTGTCATCGGCACATGGCGAGCCGAT
>JALHMR010000011.1 GCA_022843945.1 Rhodospirillaceae bacterium
CGAGCGCTCGGCCAGCACGGCGCGGGCATGCGCCTTCAGCCAGTCGCGGACCCGGCGCGGCATGTGCTCCGTGTCGCCGCTGACCAGCAGCGCGTTGCCCTCGCGGCGCGTCGGCCCACGCCCGCCGGTCTGCCGGATCACCAGCGCTTCGCCGAGGATCTCCAGGCTTGTCCCGTCCGCGAAGGGCACCGATGGCGGCAGGGCTTTCAGGCGGCGCGCCACCCAGCCGGCCATGTCCCGGGCGAAGCGCAGGCCCTCGGACAGGCCGACGCCGCGCGGCAGGACGAGTTCAACGGGGTATTCGGCCGGGGCGGCCGGATCGACCCGCAGGTAAAGCCGGCGGGCTCGTCGCGAACGGCGGACGGCCAGCGCCACGGGCTGGCCCTCGATGTCGATGGTGGGAGACTGCGACTCGGGCATGCGTGTCACGACAGCAAGTATCGCTTGGTTGGACGGCGGAGCAAGAGTCGACCCGCGTCCAAAACCTGTTGCACCCGGCCGGAGGCGGTGTTCTTATTGGGCAAATTGGTCAGGCCAATAATATGACAAGGGAGAAACGTAAAATGCTCAATCGCCGTCTATTTCTTGCTTCCGCTGCCGCTGCGACCGCCATCCCGTCCCTCGGGCTGCGCGAGGCCGGAGCGCAGGCTTTCCCCTCGCGACCCATCACCTTCGTCGTTCCCTGGGGTGCCGGCGGCGGCACCGACGCGACCGCGCGTATCTACGGCACGCTGATGGAGAAGGAGCTCGGTCAGCCGGTGAACGTGGTCAACCGGACCGGCGGCAACGGCGTGGTCGGTCACTCCGCCTTCTCCACCGGAGCGCAACCGGACGGCTACACGATCGGCATGATCACGGTCGAGATCGGCATGATGAAGTGGGCGGGTATTTCCGACCTGACCTACGAGAACTTCACGCCGCTGGCGCTGGTCAACGAGGACCCGCCGGGCGTCACGGTCGGCGAAGGCTCGCCGTACAAGAACATCAAGGAGCTGGTCGACGCCATCAAGGCGAACCCCGGCAAGCTCAAGGCTTCGGGCACCAGCCAGGGCGGCATCTGGCACCTGGCGCTGGCGGGGTGGCTGCAGAAGATGGGCCTCAAGGCCGATGCGGTGCCGTGGGTGCCGTCGAACGGCGCGGCTCCTGCCATGCAGGACCTGGCGGCCGGCGGCATCGACATCGTCACCTGCTCGCTGCCCGAGGCGCGCGCCATGATCGACGCCAAGAAGGCCCGGCCGCTGGCGATCATGGCAACCAAGCGCGATGCCGCTTTCCCCAACGTGCCGACGCTGAAGGAAGGCGCTGGCGTGGAATGGACCATCGGCGCCTGGCGCGGCATCGGCGCGCCCAAGGGCCTGCCCAAGCCCGTGGCGGACCGCCTGGAAGCGGTGATCAAGAAGATTCACGACAGCAAGGAATTCCGCGAATTCATGGCCTCGCGCGGCTTCGGCGTGGTATGGGCGGACAGCGCCGGTTTCCGCAAGCACATGCAGGAAGACCTGGCGAAGATGGGTGAGGTCATGAAGGCGGTCGGCATCGCCAAGACCTGACGCGGTTTTCAGCAGCTTCAGCCGCCGGCGTCAGTGATGGCGCCGGCGGTTCTGTTTTAAGCACATGACGTCATAAGTAACCCTCTCCCCTTGCGGGGGGAGTTATCACCTTGACTGCACATGACACAAGCCTTAAATCTGGCAAGACAGGCCGGCTACGCAAACCCGATAGCTTTGATTTGACTCCGAGTATCACACTCGGAACCGCTCCGTACGTTTTTGTGCTGCCCGACGGCTCGGTTCTAAGGGGAGGCAAAAGGGGCCCATCCAATGGCAAGAGAAATAAGGTTCGCCGTAGGAACCCGAGATGATTTGCGCTCATCGGTGTGGAGGCTTTGGGGCAACAAGAACGATTTGTTCTTAGCCGCCAGATCTTCGGTGGGCGTATCCAAGATTAGCTTTCATGCCTCCGGCATTTGCCGCCATGCGGTGGTATCGCAAACACCAAGAGCGCCGCTTGATCGATGGACGAGGGTCGCCAGAACGCGAGAGGGAATAACGCCAGTTATCGACCTAATTGTCCCGGCCTTTCAGGTGGAGAAAGGTTTTCGCGATAAGGCGCCGCCGATCAATAAGCAGATGGAGCTAATAGACATCCCCGAGGATGGAACGAAGCGGATTATCCGTATCTTTTTAACGGACCCAAACTTTGCAGAGGCAGATGTACTCAATATCCCGCGTACTGCCCCAATATCGTTTCATGGCCGCGTCGATTTATTGCGAGAGACGGCTTGGATCGTGTCTTACCGCGACCAGCTTAAACCTGAGGAGTGGCGATTTCTCGACGGATTGGTGAAAACAACAAAGATCAATCTAAAGCCGGGCAGCTCGCCTGACGGCATGCGTGCCTCGATGCATATTTTCGAGCAGACCACGCCGCGTATGATAATCGATGTCCAACTCGGACCGGGGAACATTCATGTCGAAGAAACCGCAAGATAGGCCGATCCAGGACACCATTTTCTATGATGAGCAAGAAACGGCGCGGCGCCGCGACGAGGTGATTCGCCGGATGGCAGCCACCCCGCCTCAGCCGCGCGTGCCTAAGTCTTCTCGTCGTCCCAGAAAGGCAAAGAAAGCTGGCGCGGCACGGAAGGGCCGCGCCCCGGGAAAACCCTAGTCGGCCACTTTGGCGCCGGCGCTGTCAGTGCCTTGAATACGTCACCCGCTTGCCGACGACGCCAGCAACCGCCCGAGTAGCCCGCGAAGCGTCCGCAACCCCAAGAGCCTGCCGTTCGTTGTAACGAAAATCGAATTCCGCAAGGTACCGCTTTAGATGCTGCTGCGAGACATGGTGATACGTCCCGGCGATGCCGCGCTTCAGGATGCTGAAGTAGCCCTCAATCGTGTTCGTGTGCGCTTCGCCCCGGACGTATTCGCCGATGCTATGGTTGACAACTTCATGGCTGGCGAACATCGGACCGACGAGGCGGTACTGGCCCTCGCCATCCGTCATAAGAGCGGTCGCCTTGTGAAGCTGTTCCACAAGAATTGGCTTCAGCGTCTTGGCGGTCACTTCGGGAATGTGCTGCGACCGGACCTTGCCGCCGCGCTCAACGAGCGAAAAGACAATCTCTTTGCCTTGCCCGCCGATGTTGCCCTTCGTGCGCTTGCGGCGATGCTTGTTCTTTTCCTTCCCGCCCACATACGTCTCATCGGCCTCAACCGTCTTACCTTCCCCGCCCAGCGGGCCAGCCGGATTGAGGACGCGCATGCCCTCGCGGATGCGATGCGCCATGAACCACGCCGTCTTGTACGGCAGGCCAAGCATGCGATGAAGCTGATGGGCGCTGATGCCTTTCTTGCTGGCGCACATAAGGTGCGTTGCCAGAAGCCACTTGGTCAGCGGGATATGCGACCGCTCGTAAATCGTCCCTACAGCCGCCGTGAACTTCTTCCGGCAGTCCTTGCAGTGGTACCAGCCCGGACCCATCGACTTGCCACCCAGCACCGCTATGCGGTCAAAGCCGCCACAGAACGGGCAATAGGCACCCTTGGGCCAGCGGATGGCTTCGAAGTGGCTACGGGCCGCCTCAAGGTCCGTAAAGATCGGGTTGGTCAGGTCTACGGTCGCGGTCATGTCTAACTCCTTCAATGGCAGCGAATATGCCAAATCCAGAGTGTTCAGTCAAGGTGATAATTCCCCTTGCGGGAGAGGGTGCGAGCGAAGCGAGCGGGTGAGGGGTAGCGCGCGGTAACATACATTCCAAGTCTGACGAGCGAGGGGGGCGCAATGCCTGGCTGGGTTCGCCGGTTAAGCAAATGGCTGGCCGAAATGAGCATTAAAGGCATCGCCGCTTGGGTTTTTGGAGCGGCTGTCACAGCCGCCGGCCTTTCCGATGCTCTTTGGGACTGGTGGTATGACCCGCCGGCCTTCGTTTTGAGTGGTTTGTTTCGGCCCGTGCTCTCGCTGACTGGCCTACTGTTGATATGCGCCGGTTTTCTATGGACGAAAACCAACTCATCAAGAAAGCCTTCATCGCCACGCAAACCGGTCGGGGGATCAACCAGGCCAGTCGAAACCAAGGAGATTGACGTTGCTCAATACGCCGAAGCGCTCGTTGCACATAAGCGGGAGGAATGGTCGATCGGTCAGAGCGAAGCGATTGCGCTGGGCTACGAAAGCCCCGTGCTTGAACTTCCACCCAACATCAGGGACGGGCCTCGGATGCAAACCTATATCGAATCCCTGCAGCGGTTGCCGCAAATGCAGGGTGTCAACTGCGAAGAGATATATGCGCGTTGGCATCGCGATTTGCCTAAGCGCTTCCGCAACGACCCGAACGTAATGATCGACGTACCTTTGGATTCATTGTCAGAATCGGTGAAAGCATATCCGTGCGACTTCGCGATCATCTGTGGCCTCGAAAGGGAATTGGGTTGGCGCCCCCTGGGTGTCACAGGAGATGTACTTGCCGTGACCGCTGACGGACAAACAATTCTGCTGCTCAACCGAGGCAAAAAGATTTCGAGAGACGCGCCTGATCATTTGCATGTTTTTGGTGGAGCGACTGATCCCTTCTATGACTTGGGATCGCTTGCACACTGCGCCGAGCGGGAATTCAGAGAAGAGTCCGGAAGGCAGTGCAGCGTTGCGAACTGCCCCGTTCTTTTGCATCGAGAGGACTCTTATAAAATGTCAATGATCACGTACCTCGGGGTCTCTGTGCAGAATAGCGACTCATACGAAACAGAAGAGGGTGTGGTGTATGCGCTTAATCTTATGAACTGGGACGCGGTCGTGAACTGCTTTCTAAACAAAGAGTGGGTCGACAGTGGGCGGCAAGCGTTTTTGGTCTGGCTTGGTCTCGGGTGCCCGGTTCAAGGCCAAGTTTCACCTTCAATTGCACCCGAATATGCGCGGCTCTTGTACGAGAAGAGCCTGAATATCTGTCGTAGCAAGGGACTGGTGAGAGTCTGAATAGGGATGCCGTTTCGGGATGCCGCCTGTGATGAATGACGTTTGAGCGAGGTTGAGCGCTGCACCCAGGGCCGCAGAGGCATCAATCAATGATCTTGCAATGCCTGTCAGCCGGGGCGCTTGCCGGCGCTGGCTTCGTCGGCGCGCAGCAGGGTCATCTCGACATGAACGAGATGGGACAGCATGGCGGCATGCGCGCCGGATGCGTCGCGCCGCTCCAGGCAGGCGTAGATCGTGCGATGATCGTCGATGGTCATGCTCTGCTGATGCGTGAGTTGTGTGCGCTCGCTGAGCACGGCGAAGATCGGGCCGAACATGCCCTTCCACAGCCCTTCGACGATCTCGATGACCACGGTGTTGCGGGTGGCCCGCGCGATGCGCTCGTGAAACTGGCGGTCGGCGTCGAGCTTCTCCCAATGCGTGCCGTTGCGCCGGCGCTCGGAGAGCTCGATGGCCTCGAGCACGCCAGCGAGATCCCCGTTGGTGACGGTCTGGCAGGCCAGGGCGGCGACCGGCGGCTCCACCAGGCGACGCGCGCCGATCAGCTCGAACGGGCCGGGGCCCGTATCGGTGCCGCCCTCGGCGCCCTCGACCAGCCGCGGCCTGATAAAGGCGCCCGATCCCGTGCGCACCTCGATCAGGCCGGCGATCTCGAGCGCGATCAGGGCCTCGCGCACCGTCGGCCGGCTGATACCCAGCTGCTTGGCGAGGTCGCGCTCCGCCGGAAGCCGGCCACCCGCGGCGTATTCGCCCGAGCGGATCAGCTCGGCGATCTGGTCGGCCGCCTGCTGATAGAGCCGCTGGGTATTGATGGCCTGGATCGGCATCGCGTCACGATCCCGCGGGAGGCAAGGGGACGCCGAGCTTCTCGGCCCAAGGCTTGAGCAACGGCATGATATCGGGGTGCAGGGCGACGCCGCCGAGGATCTGGTCGGCGCGGCGCTTGAGGCCGCGCTCGCCGGGCAGCCGCACCGGCGGCTTGCCCGGCAGTGCCGGCACGCCACGACAGGCATCGGCGAACCAGCCCGTCTCGCGCTCGAAGGCATCGCGGCCGGCGAAGGCGCCCGGATCGATGACCTGCAGGAAGACCGAAGCGCCCCAGTTCTTCACGCCGTCGGCGCGACCGTGGCCGCCGAGCGCGGAGGTCAGCGCTTCGACCAGCAGGCCGAGGCCGAAACCCTTGTGGCCGAGATCGGCGCCGCCCAGAGGCAGGATGGCGCCTTTCGGTTCATTGAACAGGACCGAAGGATCATTGGTGGCATTGCCGGCGGCATCGATCAGCCACGGACCATCGAGCTTGCGGCCATGCTGGTGCTGCCGGATGGTCATGCCGTTGGTCGTTGTCGAGGCGCTGATATCGACGATCACCGGATCGCCTTCGGTCGGCCAGCCGAAGGCCAGGGGGTTCGGCGTGTAGAGCGGCGTCGCGCCGCCGAACGGCGTCACCGATTTGACCGACGGATCGGAGCAGGTCAGCAGGGTCATCAGGCCGACATCGGTGGCGCGCTTCGGGTAGGCGGCGAGGCAGCCAATATGGCTGGAGCGGCGGATGACCACGGTGACGACCTTGTGGGTCAGCGCGCGCTCGATGGCCAGGTCGAGAGCGCGGCAGACCAGCCAGGGACCCGGCAGATAGCGCCCGTCCCAGGTCAGCACGTTGCCATGATCGGCGATGATCTCGGGCTCGCCGTCCTTGGCCATCGTGCCTTTCTCGATCTCGCCGAGATAGGGCGCCAGCAGCGCCAGGCCGTGCGTCGAATGCCCGAGGAGATCGCCCTCGAGCAGGATTTCCGCCACCGTCGCCGCCTTGTCGGGGGACAGCCCCGCCCGGCGCAACAGCTGGACCGCCATCGCGCCGAGCCTCTCGGCTGCATAGCGGGGCGTGGGGGAAGCGTCGGGCGGCATGGGCTCTCCGGATCAAGTCGTTGGACGATCAAACAATAGAGCGCGTGCCGCGGCACCCGCAAACCCCTACAACCGGCCTGACCAATAGACCTAAATTGGCTTGACAGCTTGTCCAATTCAATCGCAAAGTTTGGCAACTCAAAAGTCGCGGTTAGCGGCTCCGACACCCAGGGAGGGCGTGATGCGCCAGCGTTTTCAGCAAGTGATGGCTCTGGGCCTGCTTGGCCTGGTGGGGCTCGCGAGCCCGACGCAAGCGGCGTGGCCGGACCGGCCGGTGACGATCATCGTTCCCTGGGGTGCCGGCGGTGCCGCCGATGCGCTCTCGCGCATTCTCGCCCCGATGCTGGAGCAGGAGTTCAAGCAGCCGTTCAACGTCGTGCTGCGGCCGGGCGGCAGCGGCGTGGTCGGCCACACGGCGATCGCCCAGGCGCGGCCGGATGGCTACACGATCGGCCTCGGCACGGTTGAGATCGTGATGCTGCAGCATCAGAATCTGGCGCCGATCAACCACAAGGACTTCACCCCCTTCGCCATCATCAACGCCGATGCCGGCGGGCTGATCGTCGGCACGGACTCGCCCTACAAGACGGCGAAGGAGCTGATCGAGGACATCAAACGCAAGCCGGCCGGCGCGCTCAAGGCGTCCGGAACCGGGCAGGGCGGCATCTGGCATCTCGGGCTGGTCGGCTGGCTGCTTGACGAGGGCGTCGAGCCGGCGCGTGTCCCGTGGGTGCCGAGCCAGGGTGCAGGTCCGGCGATGACCGACCTGGTGGCCGGCGGCGTCGCCTTCGTCACCGCCTCGCTGCCCGAAGGCCGCGCCATGATCGACGCCGGCAAGGCGCGCGCGCTGGCCAACATGGATACCAAGCGCCTGGCGCTCTATCCCAACGTGCCGACGCTGACCGAGGCGACGGGCACCAAGTGGTCGGTGCTCACCTGGCGCGGCGTGTTCGGGCCCAAGGGCATCCCGCAGGAGGTCAGCGACCGCCTGGTGCCGGCGCTCCAGAAGGCCCATGCCAGCAAGGAGTTCCAGGACTTCATGCGTGACCGTGGCTTCGGCGTGGCCTGGATGGGTCCGGCCGACGCCAGCCGCTTCATGGACAAGTCCTACGATGACTTCGGCCGGGTGATGAAGGCTTCCGGCATGATCAAGTAGTTGCCGTTCCGGCAGCGGCCTTGGCCGCTGCCGGCTCTTGTCCTTCACAACCCGCGTTCCCTCTGCTACGCAAGACTAAGACGACAACACGGCCGCTTGAAGCCGTGCCGACGGGGAACGCGCCTATGAGATTTCACGACAGTGTGTGCGGAGCCGTGCTTCTGGCGCTGGCGGTGTTCATCTTCACCTATGCGCTGACTATCCCGCCCATGCCCGGCCAGCAATACGGTGCGGACGTCTTCCCCCGAATGGTGGCGATCGGGCTCGGCGCTTTTAGCCTGATGCTGGTCTTCCGCGGCTGGAAGTACAGCGCGCCCGGCACGCCCTGGGTGGCCATCGCCCCCTGGATGCGCGATCCGCGCACCCGCGGCAACTTCATCCTCGCTTTCGTGCTGACCATCGCCTACGTGCTGCTCGACGACATCGTCGGCTTCATTCCGCTAGGCATCGCCATCCTGATGGTGCTGTTCGTGCGTCAGAAGGTCGAATGGCGCAAGGGTGCGGTCATCGCCGTTGCCATGGTGGTGATGACGCAGTTCCTGTTCGGCAATCTGCTGCGCGTGCCGCTGCCGCGCGGCATCCTGACCGGGTTCTGGTGACGCCATGGACGCGATAATCCAGGCGCTGCTGCTGATCGCCGATCCCTACGTCATCCTGCTGATCTGCCTGTCCTCGGCCTTCGGGTTGTTCGTCGGCGCCATGCCCGGCCTGACCGCGACCATGGCCACGGCGCTGCTCGTTCCCATCACTTTCTTCATGCCGCCGCTGCCGGCCATGGCGGTGATCGTCACCACGAGCTGCATGGCGATCTTCGCCGGCGATATCCCGGGAGCGCTGCTGCGCATCCCCGGTACGCCGGCCTCGGCCGCCTACACCAACGAAGCCTATGCCATGACGGTGAAGGGTCAGGCGGAGACGGCGCTGGGGGCAGGCGTCGTCTTCTCGGCCATCGGCGGCATCTTCGGCACCATCGTGCTGGCGACCTCGGCTCCGCTGCTCGCCGAGGTGGCGATCAAGTTCAGCTCCTTCGAGTACTTCTGGCTGGTCTGCCTCGGCCTGACCTGCGCCGTGTTCATCGCCCTCGACGATCCGGTCAAGGGCATGCTCGCGCTGTTCATTGGCCTGGCTGTGGCGTTGATCGGCCTCGAGAACCCGGCCGGCCTGCCGCGCTTCGTCTTCGGCGTCACCGACCTGATGAGCGGCATCGAGATGATCCCGGCGATGATCGGCATGTTCGCCATCGCCGAGGTGCTGCGTATCGTCGCCGCGGCCACGACGCGTCTGCCGCCGGCGCGGGCCATCAGCGGCTCGATCTTCAAGGGTCAATGGACGCTGACGAAGAAATATCCCAAGCAGATCCTGCGCGGCTCGACCATCGGCGTGCTGATCGGGGCGTTGCCGGGCGCGGGTGCCGACATCGCCTCGTGGATCACCTACGCCACAGCCAAGAAGTTCTCCAAGGAGCCGGAGAAGTTCGGCACCGGCCATGTCGAGGGCATCGTCGAGAGTGGTGCCGCCAACAACGCGGCGGTCAGCGGCGCCTGGATCCCGGCGCTGGTCTTCGGCATTCCCGGCGATTCAATCACCGCCATCGTCATCGGCGTGCTCTATCTCAAGAACATCATTCCCGGACCGATGGTCTTCGTGAACCAGCCGGCGATCGTCACCGGCATCTTCGCCCTGTTCTTCCTCGCCAACCTGATCCTGATCCCCTTCGGCTGGCTGGCCATCAAGTCGGCCAAGCACATCCTTGCCGTGCCGCGCGAGATCCTGATGCCGATCGTGCTGCTGTTCTGCATCGTCGGCGCCTTCGCCGTGACCAACAGCCCCTTCGCCATCGGCGTCATGCTGGCCTTCGGCCTGATCGGCTTCCTGATGGAGGAGCACGGCTTCCCGGTGGCGCCGGTGATCCTCGGCATCATCCTGGGGCCGATGCTCGAGCAGAACTTCGTTACCTCGATGATCAAGTCTGACGGCTCGTTCCTCGGCTTCTTCAACCGGCCGATCGCCGCCGGGCTGGGCGTGGTCACGCTGGCCGTGTGGGGCGTGATGCTGCTGCGCGGTCTCAAGGCCATCCGGGTGCCCCAGACGGCTTAAAGACCGGGCCACCTGAGCCCGCCGATACCGCAAGCGGAGCGCGCCAGCCCGGAACCGGCGCCCGGCCGAGCCGTTGATCTCCCGTACCTCTTATTTGCGGGAGCAACACATCCATGTCCGATAAGCAGCAGAACCCGAATCAGCAGCAGAATCCCAACCAGCAGAATCCAGGCCAGCAGCAGCAGCGCCCCGACCAGGCCCGCTCGCAGCCCGGCCAGAATCCGGGCATGCCGGGCAAGGGTCCCGAAGGCGACGACCGCGCCAATAACAGCCCGGACCAGCGCCAAGGCGGCCAGGGTCAGAAGCAGGGCCAGAAGCCGGGCGAGCGCGCCAGCCAGGGTAATCCCAGCAGTCCCGACCGGACTGGCAACAAGTAACAGGGCAAAACGATCCGGTGGGCGTGTCAGCGCCGTCTATCGACGCGCCTGAACACGCCCACCAATTCCAGATGGCTTGACCACAGGAACTGGTCGACTGGCGTCACCGCCTCCAGGCGGTAGCCGCCGGCGATCAGCGTTTGCGCGTCGCGCACGAAGGTCGCGGGATTGCACGATACCGCGAGCGCCAGTTTCACGTTTGATTGCGCCAGCGCGCGTGCCTGTTCGGCCGCCCCTTCGCGCGGCGGGTCGAAGATCACCGCGTCAAAGGCGTCGAGTTCCTCGCCGGTCAGCGGCCGCCGGTGGAGATCGCGCCGCTGGGCGCGCAGCTGCGGGCCGAGCCCCGAACGTCGCGCGGCTTGGTCGAGGGCCGCGATCGCCTCGGCGTTGCGGTCGGCGGCATAAATCTGACGGCCGCTGGCCAACGGCAGGGCGATGGCACCGGCGCCGGCGAACAGATCGGCGACACGCCTGGCCTTGCCGAGACCAGTCGTCACCGCCTCAAGGATCGCCTCCTCGCCCTCGCGGCTGGCCTGCAGGAAAGCGCCCGGCGGCAGGTCGACGGCGACACCGCCGAAGGAGACCCGCAACGGGCTGCGCTGCATCACGATCTCGGGCGTTGCGTGCGGACCGGGCCGCACGGCAACGCGCGCCAGTCCGGCCTCGGCGGCCCAACGCACCAGGGCATCGCGACTCCGGGCGTCGAGCGCCGGGGCTCGGGTCAGCACGATCTCGCTGCCGGCCTCGCCCGCCGTGGCCAGAACATCGAAGGCCGCTTGCGGCCAGAGGCCGGCGAACCATCGGCGCAGCTCCGGCAGCAGCGCTTCGAGCGCCGGCACCAGCACCGGACAGGGGCCGATATCCACGGCCTCGTGGCTGGCGCGGACATGAAAGCCGACCAGCGCCTGCCGGTTGGCGACGCGCACCAGGAACTCGGCGCGGCGACGCGCCCCGGGCGGCGTGCGGGCGAGCGGCTGCATCGTGAAGCCGGAGAGATTGCCCCGCGCCAGCGTCGTTGCCAGCGCTTCGATCTTCCATGTCGCGTAGGCCCCGTCAGCCAGATGCTGCAGCGCGCAGCCGCCGCATTTCCCGGGCCCGAAATGCGGGCAGGGCGGGGCGGCGTGGGCGGGACCGCGGGCCAGCCATTCGACCGGCAGGGCGCGCTCGGCGTTCAGCCGTTTGGCGCGGACCCGGTCGCCGGGCGCGGTATGCGAGACGAAGAGCGGCACGCCGTCGATCGCGGCCCCTTCCGGCGCCACGCCGATGCCGTCGCCCTGGGCGCCCAGCGCCGTGATCTCCAGCTCGATGAGGTCAGCATCCATCGCCCGCGCATCATAGGGCGCGGCGCAGCATCAACAACCGTTACGAAGGAAAGCGCCTAGCTCGCGCGCTCGAGGTCGCGCCACACGCGGTCGGCCATCTCCTGCAGGCGCGGCATGTCTATCGTGCCGGCGAAGGCGTAGGCATAGCCGTTGTTGCGCCAGTGCACGATGTTGACGTCGCCGCGCCGGTCGGTCATCCCGGGCTGGTAGGGCGCGTCGGTATGGGCGATGACCAGGCCGACGAGATCGCCGGTATTCGACGTATAGAGGAACTGCGCCGCCGGCTTGCCGCCGATGATCAGCAGCCGCCCGCCCTGCGGGGCGAAGCCGCGGCCCGAGAGATCCGGCACCGCGAGCTTGCGGTTGAGCTTGTTGCCGAACCACTTCTCCAGCTCGGGCACGTCCTCGGCGTTGAAGTCGACCAGCAGCTTGTCCTGCTGGGACATCGAGCTGGCATAGACCTGGTAGAAGCCGGCGACATGGTCGAGCCAGCGGTCCTGCGAGGCGATGAGCTGCGGCATCTCGCCGCGCATCGTCGTCGGGAGGGAGACGGAGTACTGGCCGGCCCCGTAGCCGACGACCAGCGCCGCGAGGCTGGCGGCCATCGCCCAGCCGATCACCGTGCGCGACGCCGCGCCGGAACGCTGGGGCAGCGAGACGACGTTGCTGAGGGTGCCACCACCGGCCAGCGACGCCACCAGGCGATCGGGGACGGGCTCGTGCATCACGTCGGCGAAGGCGGCGCGCGTGATCGCGGCGCTTTCTCGCATCCGCTGGGCGCGCGCGGCCACCGACGGATCGGCGGCCATCGCCGCTTCGATCTCACGGGCCGTCGCGGCGTCCACTTCGCCGTCGACATAAGCCATCAGCATGACATCATCCACTCGGTTCATCCTCGCGACCTGCCCGACTTCAGTTCGCTCTGCTTACTCTACGTTTGGCGAGCGGCTTTTCATCCCGCCTTTATCCTAGGCGCACCACGTTGTTGCCGGCTGTGTCGCCGATCACACGGGAGAGGCCGAGACGCGCGCGCGCCAGCCGGCTCATCACCGTGCCGATGGGAATGCCCAGTGTCTCGGCGGCTTCCTTGTAGGTCTGTCCTTCGACGCACACCAACATCATCACCACGCGCTGTTCCTCGGGCAGCTTGGCAATGGCCCGGCGCACCGCGTCGTAGGTCAGGTGCGCTTCCATCCGCCGCACGCCGTCGACGGTGAGCTCCGGCTCCGCCGCCTCGGCCGCCTCGATGCGTCCCTCGCCGGTGCGGACCTTGGCGGCCCGCCGCTCGTCCAGCCAGATGGTCTGGACGATGCGAAACATCCAGCTGTCGAGCCGCGTGCCCGGCGTCCATTGCTCGATGCGGGTGATCGCCCGCTCGCAGGCCGCCTGCACGAGGTCGTCGGCCTGGTCGGCGACGCCGGTCAGGCCACGGGCAAAGCGCCGCAGACGGGGCAGCAGCGCCACCATCTCGGCCCGGACCCGCTCGTCGAGCTTGCCCGTCATGCCCCAACGGTCCTTCTGTCCACCCGACAACGGACTGGCGGCGCCGTTATTCCGCCGCAATTCATCAAATTCACGTTCATTGGCAAAGGCTTGGCCCGAAGTTGCGGGCCCCTGTCGCGACAGCCCGGGCCATGAAAGCCCAAAGCACCGGGCCTGTCATCGCTTTCTTTGGGGGCGCCCCGGCGCGGTGCGGCGCTTATGAGGTTCCGCGCGGCGAAACCGACTCGAGGGCCGCCGCCAGGTCGGCGGCGCCGAACGGCTTGCGCAGGATGACGGTCGAGCGCAGCAGGTCCGGCAGCCTGGCGGGGTCGTAGCCGGTGGCCACGACGAACGGCACGTTGATCTCGTTCAGCCGCTCCGCCACCCGGTAGGCCGGCACGCCCAGGAGATTGGTGTCGAGCACCGCGATATCAGGCCGGTGATAGCCCAGGATCAGGAGCGCACCGGCCACTGTTTCGGCATGCCAGACCTCGGCATAGCCGATGGCCCGCAGCATGTCCTCGATCAGCGGCGCGACAATGGTGTCGTCCTCGATCACGAACGCCACGCGCCGCGCCGTCTGTTCGGGCGAAGCGTCGGGACGCGGACGTGTTCCGCTGAGCGGCATTGATGTCTCGTTTCTGGGTCCCGGCCATCTTCTGATGTCCGCGACCGTCTCCCGCTGACCGACGGGATTAGTCCTAAATTCCGCTTATGACTCAGTGCTTTGTTCACACTCGAACAAAACTATGTCGGCGATGACATGAAAATATCAACTCGGGGATACCCTGAAGTTTGCCCGAGAAACCTCTTAGTCGGGTCGTGTGCTTTGTGTGGATATCTAGGCCATACCATCGTGAGTGGTTTGCTCATCGGGCTATCACTAAATGGTTAGGGAGGGGGTTGCCCGTCGATGAGTTCTAGTTGCTGCAATGCACCCACCTCGACCACTCCCATCGCCCCATAGCCGGGACGCCGCCGCCGAACGGGCCGCGTTTCCCGAGCATCGGCGTGCCATCGGCTTCTATAGGACCACCACCGAGGACGTCGCTTACTTGTGGCGGGAGGCGAAGCACTACATGGATAAGGCGGAGCGCCAGGCGGATCCGAAAGCTGCCGAACGCTTCGCGCATCTGGGGTGCGAATTTGCCGTCATGGCGGTGGCCCTGCTGTCAGAGCTGTCCGAGGCCGCGGCCGAGCTCGAAGCCTACATGCAGCTGCGCCGGGCGGGCGGGTCGCCACTCTAGGCGGCGTCCCCGTCTCCGGGGCGGCAAACCGGGGCGGGTGAACTCGATGATGTCCCCGTCGTTAATCAGTAGTTTCTTCGCCCGCCGGCTGCTCGCCTGCGGCTATGCTCGATGATGCGCACGACCGCGGGGGTTGCGCCGGAAAGCAGGGGTTATGGCACGTATCCTGGTTCTTGAAGACGAAGCGGAAATTCGCAGCCTGATGCGCGAGGCGCTGGAGGCGGACGGCCATGCCGTCAAGGAAGCCGTCAACGGCATGCATATCGAGGAGTCGGTGGCCGACTATCGCCCCGACATCGTGATCACCGACCTGCTGATGCGCGGGCGTGACGGCTTCGAGGCGATCACCGCGCTGCGCAGGCAGTATCCGGGCCTGCGCATCCTGGCGGTGTCCGGCGGCGGCGGGGCGGTCGGCGTCGACGATGCGCTCGGCACGGCGACCAAGCTTGGCGCCGATGCGACGCTGGCGAAGCCGTTCCGCATTCCCACCCTGATCGGCGCCATCGCGTATCTGATGGGCCGACCGGCATCGGCCCGAGAGCAGGCGCGGGCTAAGGCCCAGCCTCACTAAAGTCTGCGCCGAAATCGGGTCTACACGGAGAAGGTCAGTTCCAGGCGCGTGCCGCGCTCGGTCTTCCACACGACCTCGGCATCGAGCTGGCGGCCGAGCATGGCAATGAGCCGCAGGCCGGTCCCGGTTTCCGGCTCCTTGGGCCGCGCGGCCTGACCCCTTCCGTCATCGGCGAAGGTCAGCCGGAGGCGGTGATCGCCCAGGGACGTGCCGCTGATCGAGATCGTGCCGCTGCCCTGCGGAAAGGCGTGTTTCAGGCTGTTGGTCAGGAACTCATTGGCGATCAGGCCGAGCGACACGGCGCGGTCATGGTCGATCGTGACCGGCGCGATTTCGGTCGTCAGCTTGATCGGCCCGGCGGGTTCCAGCCCGTGCATCTGGAAACGCGTGGCGCTCAGCAGCCGCAGATACTCCGCGAGATTGACCCGGTCGACGGCCTGGCCGGCGAACATGCGCTCGTGCACCAGGCGTAGCGCGTCGACGCGGCCGAGTATGATGTTGAGGTGCTCTCGCGCTTCGTCGCCGGTGACGCGCCGCTGCTGCAGCTCGATCAGGATGAGGATGATCTGTAGGTCGTTCTTCACCCGGTGCTGCAGCTCGCTGAACAGGAGCTTCTGCGTCTCCAGCAGCGCCTCGATACGGCGCGCATTGCGCTGCTGCTGGATCGCCGCGCCCAGAACGTTGGCGTAGGTCTGCAGGAAGTTGACGTCGGCCTCGCTGTAGGGCCGCTCGTCGGTGCGGTCGGCCTCCAACGCGCCGTAGGGCACATCCTCGCAACAGATCGGCACGTTGACCGAGTAGGTGACGCCCATCTGTCTCACGATGTCGCCGGGGTCGAACCGCTCCTCGCTGGAGACATGGGAGAGGACCGGCTTGCGGGTCTTGATGCTGAAGCCCGCCGCGGACTTCGTATCGCCTTCGATGCGGGTCTTGCCCGGCTCGGCGATCTTCCGCGGGATGCCGTGGTCCGCGCACAACAACAGGCCGTCATCCGGCATCTGCTTGAGGACCTTGGCGATCGGTGAATCGAGGCCTTGGGCGACCAGCCGGCATGCTTCGGCGAGGAGACCGTCGATATTGGAAGAGGAAAGAGCCCCGGTGCCGAATTCGGCGAGGGCCTGCTGCCGCCGCAGCCAGATATGGTCGCTCACTCGCGTCTCCACGCTGAGGCTTTGTCCTGGCCTAAGGTGTGGGAACGGTCACGAAACGGGGCGGTTCCGCGCGGAAGTCAGTACCGTCGCGGTAGGCAGTTCACAACGGCTTTTACTCAGCCTGGCTCAGGAACGCGTCGTAGCGGTCCTTGATCTCGGCGGGTGCCTGACCGTAGACGCGCCGCACCTCGTCGCCTGCGGTCCGATCGACGATCCACATGGCGCGGATCTTTCGGTCGAACAGGAGTCCCGCCTGGCTGCCGCGATCGAAGGCCTCGTCCGCCGACAGGCCGAGCAGCCAGGCGCGGTCGACGCGCACCGCCTCCTCGGGCCGGTCCTCGAATACGATATGCAGGCGGCGTCGGGCATTCGGCATGCCGCAGCCTAGTCACGGCGCCGGACGCTTGTCGAGATGACAGGCGTTAACGCGGCTACGGGCTCGCCGGCTCCTTGCGCAGGAAGGCCTCGGGCAGGTCTGGCCCCACATCGGGCTCGGTATCGCTGCGCCAGTGGACGACTTCCCAGCGCTCGCCGTCCGCGGCGGCGCGGCGCAGGTAGACCTGCACATCGTCCCAGGTCTCGTCGCAGATCGCCTGCGTGGCCGGGCAGGCCCGGTGGAGCATTTCCACCAGCGCGTAGCCGGGCCTGTACCAGTCGAGATCGCGCATATCCTCGGTAACGTCTTCCGGCCGGATCAGGCTTTCGCGCTCGATGACGTACTCGACCTGCATCGGCTCGCCGCTGCGCGGCGGCGTGGCGGCGGCGACCGCGCGGCAGAGCGCCGGATCGGCGCGCGTCAGGCAGGCGACCAGGGTCTCGGCGCCGCAGCTGGGGCTGCGCGGCGTGCCCAGGCAGCGGCTGGTGGCGTCCGTCGGCGTGATGCGGCCGGGTGTTTCCTTGCTGGTCTGCGCTAAGGACTGCGCGGCGAAAAAGAGAATGAGAAGAATGGTCGCGCCGAGCGCGGCACGCTTGCGCAGATGACCCCCCACCCTTCCCTCCCCCTCAAGGGGGGAGGGTAAGACAAGGAGAGCGCCTCTCCTTCCAGCCCCCTCCCCCTTGATGGGGGAGGGTTGGGGTGGGGGTGATCCGACGGCCCGAATGCTGGTCACGCGAACCCCCGCTCGGTCGCCAGATCGGACAGGGCCGTCTTGGCGTCGCGGAACACGGAGTCCCAGTCACCGGGCTTGGGCTGGCGGAACAGGCGCATCGAGGGATACCAGGGCGTATCGTCGCGCTCGCGCAGGTACAGCCAGTAGGGCACATAGGCCAGCAGGTTCCAGATCGGCCGGCCGCGCGAGCCGGCAAGATGCGCGACCGACGAATCGGTCATGATCACCAGGTCGAGCTCGTCGAGCGCGGCAGTCGTGTCGGCGAAATCGCCGAGATGCGGGGCCAGGTCGACGATGAAGGAGCGGGCGCGCAGCTGGTCGAGATCGGGCGCGCGCGGACCCTTCTGCAGGCTGAAGAGCTGGACGCCCGGCACCTCGGCGAAGCTGAGGAAGCGGTCGAGCGAGGCCGAGCGCGTGTGGTTGCTCTTGAAGGTGATGCTGCCCGACCAGACGATGCCGACCTTGAGCTTGTCGCCGTAGGGAGCGAAGACCGGGGCGAGGCGCGCCCGGCGCTCCTCCTCGACCAAAAATTCGGTGGGCGGCGGGATGGTCTCGAGATCGGTGTTGAACAGGCCCGGCAGGCTGAGCAGCGGGCAGTGGACGTCAAACTCCGGCAGTTTCTCGCCCACCGCCATGGCCTTGTCGACGCCGGGGATGGTTTCGAACAGCTTCTTGAGCTCGGGACGGCAGCCGAGAATCACCTGCCCGACGCGCTCCTTGACCAAGGGCGCGTAGCGCGCGCCGAGGATGGTGTCGCCGAAGCCCTGTTCCGGCCAGAGCAGGATCGTCGCCTCGGGCATGTCGGCGCCGGTCCAGCGCGGCTGGCGATAGGCGGGCGGCTTGAGCTCCGGCAGCTTCCAGCGCCATTCGAACTCCGCCCAGCCTTCGGCGAAGTCACCGAGCATGAGGTGGATCTGGGCGCGGTCGGTATGCGCCGTGACGTGATCCGGCGCCAGGTTGAGGACATGCTGGAAGGCGGCCAGCGCATCCTTGAGATCGCCGCGCTCACGCAAGGCCACGCCGAGATTCTGCCAGGTCGTGGGGTTGCGGGCGTCGACCTGCACGGCCCGGTAATGCGCGGCGACCGCTTCGTCGAGACGGCCGAGATCCTTGAGCGCGTTGCCGAGATTGGACAGCACGCCGCCGGCCTCCGGCGACAGGGCGAGCGCCCGGCGATAGGCGGGCACGGCGGCCGCGGGATGCCCCGTGGCCCGTAGGGAGACTCCGAGCATCGTCCAGGCCCGGGCGTCGTCTGGCCGGGCGGCGACCAGGGCCTCGGCGAGCGGCGGGGTGCCGGCGACGTTGCCCGAGGCGAGCCGTTTCTCGAGCTGCGCGCGCAGCATCTCGGGCGTGGGGGGTGTTTGGGCGAGGGCTGTCGCGGACATCGAGGGGCTACCGGGCGGCAACGTAAGGTGGCGAGCCTATCCTACCCCGCGATTTGCCGGATTTTTAGTTAAAACCGGAGGACGCCACCGGGCTGGCCGATGCGGCTGGAACCTGCGCCGTTCATGCGGCGGTCCGGGTTCCGCGCACCGTCAGCGCGTCGAAGGCCTATTGATTCTGGTGTTCCGAGAAAATTTGGCGAGCATCGGGTAGGCAGGCGAAGGAAAGGAAGGGATTCAAATCAATAGAGCCGGCGTCGTATGATGATGCATGTTGCGAACTGTGCGGCCCAACGAAGCTCTGACACCAGACGAGCAAAAGGAAGCTCTAGCTCTCATCAGGGGTGGACTGGGGAAGGCTGAGCTCGAAACAATCGGCTCAATGGTAACTCCCATTTTTTGGGTGATGCGTGACGGCCGCGGCAACGAAAAGGTGAAAAACGGCTCTTTGTTTTTCTTGGATGCGGGTGAAGGCGCGTTTGGTGTCACGGCGGCTCATGTCGTAACCGAGTGTCTGAGGGACAGCCAATCTCCAGAGTTTGTCCAATGCATGATCGGCAGGGATGGGGAGGTCGCCTATCCCATCGTTATTCGTGACCGCATTATTGCAGTACATGAAGCACTGGATATTGCGACACTGCGTTTCAATGCCGATGAGGTGCAGCATATAGGCCGGACCGTGTTGACGGGATTTCAGAAGGCATGGCCGCCTCAATTGGCGCAAGTGGGCAGTTTTGTCACGTATTCCGGCTGGCCGGGAAAGGGAAGGCAGTGGCTTTCGCGCCGTGACATAAAGTTCGGGCTTGTGGCAATGGCAGGCCAGATCGCGAATGCACACGAAACTTGTATTTCAATACAGATAGAACGCGAAAAACTAGAGCAAGCCCTTGGTGATCAGGAAATGCCAGAAAATTATGACTTCGGCGGCATGAGCGGTGGACCGATGCTCGCTATCGTCCAAGGGGTAGTCCTCAGAGGATGGAAGCTGGCTGGCGTCATCTTCCAAGGGCCGAATGCTAGCGGTGATCCCAACGAGTCTATTTTGGGCCTCGAAATCATCCAGGCCAGGCCTGCGCACTTCATTAAAGCAAACGGAACGCTCGATACTGATCGGTGGGGGCATAGTGGGCCGCCGGCCGCTGCGGATGGCTAGCTGTCCTGAGGACGTTGACTCATCGAGGTGGAGTGGCTGGCGCGACGAGGCCCAATATGCGTCAAAATAGAAGCACACGGTACGCGCGTAAATCGCTGGGCGTGGCCAACCAGCGGGCGACCGGCTAGAATTGGCGGATGGCGAATCCGGGTGGAATTTATCTCGATGATGAGGACCGGAAAGCCGTAAACCAGTTCTTGCTGAAACTGGTCGGCCGTATCACGAAGCAGATTCCTCCAACGCTTTGGCACTACACGACCGCCGATGGTCTGATCGGGATTCTTAAAGACAAAAAGCTACGTGCTGGCCACATCGCGGGCATGAATGACGCCTATGAGTTTCGGTACAGCGTCGGGTCATTGGCACAACAGACCAACCATCGTCTGGTTAAAGCGCCGGGTCTTCCAGATGACATCCGGGCGATGCTTGAGCACCTCAGGGATGGGTTAAAGATTCCGCTCAGCGACATTCCACCCGTTTTCGTTTCCTGCTTTTCCTCCACGGTAGATCAGACAAACCATTGGGGTGAGTACGGTGATCGTGGCAAGGGATACGCGCTAGCCTTTCGGGCGCACGATATCTTCCAGATCGCTGCCGAGCAGAACATTTTTGCTACCCGCTGCGTCTACGATGACGAAGAGATTGCTACGATCATGGCGGCTATTGTTCTAACTGCCGAGCAAGTGTTTGCCGTCGTTCGGGAGAAGCGACCGGACATCGAGCTATCTGTCCTGATCAAGGACTTCCTTCAGTTCTATGTTTGGAACCTCGCCTTCCTGGCGCCGATCTTTAAGAGCCGAAGCTTCGCCCAGGAAACCGAGTGGCGCTACACCCTGCGTCTACCCGACCAGAGCTATTCGAAGATGACGTTCGCGGCGAAGCGGTCTGAAATTCGCCCCTATATTGAGTTCGACTTCGTCCGAAAGACGCCGCCCACGACCGGGCACATTCCGCTGGCCGAAGTCGTCATCGGTCCCGCTCGATCGGAGATCGATATGGAGTTGGCAGTCATGGCCGTGAAGGGGTTGCTCGCTCAGCACGGCTTCAACGAGACACCGGTCGGTCCCTCACGCTCGGGCTACCGGGGCAGCTAATCCGTCGCGTGCTTGGCTCTATCCAAATCGTTCACGAGGATATGTGACCCTCGTTTTCAGAAAGGCAGAGGCGGGTCGGCTTATATAGGGGGGACTGTCCGATGTATCGCACCATGCTCGTAGCGGCGGCACTTTTTTTCTCCACGGGCGCCAACGCCCAACAGGAATGGACGAGCGCTAGCAAGCCGGGTGACGGGTCCGTTTTCACGTTCCGTGGCTACAAGATGGGTGACCCGCTGCCGCCGAAACTCGCTAGCGATTGCTTAACAAGCAATGACCTGCCTGGGATGCAAAGCTGTCAGGATAGGTCGCTTCCACGCCTCAGCGGCGGAATGGTCGATCTCCAGGGCTTGCCAGTTAGGTACTTGTCCTATCAGTTCTTCGACGGTCGTTTCGCTGGTTTCCTGATCAACCTACCCGCCGACAAGTTTAGCGAGATGAGGCGGCTGCTCGTCGCTCGGTACGGCGATCCGCATGCCGAAACGCCGTCGAGCATTCAGAATCAGGCCGGGGCCACGTTCGATCAAGTTGTCACTATCTGGAATACGCCGCACGGTGCCATGCGGCTTACGAAGCGCAGTGGGAAAGTGACTGACAGCCTACTTGCCATGTGGGCAGAGGATGCCTTCAAGGAAGCTCAGCAGCGCAAACAGAACGCCGTTCCAGACCGGGCACGCCGTGCCTTCTAGTGATTGATCCTGCTAGCGCGGCTACTTGCGCAAAATCGACCCCAGCACGCCGCGGATGATCTGCCGGCCGATCTCGCGGCCGATGGTGCCGGCGATGTTGCGGGTCACGGATTTCACCACGGCATCGGTCAGGGTCTGGCCGCCGCGCGCGGTCTTGGCGCGGGCCGGCGGCTTCGTTCCCGTGGTCTTCTCGCTACCGCCGAAGATGGTGCCCAGCGTGTCGACCAGGCCGCCACTTTCGCCGGGTTTGCCGTCGCCGGCGGCGAGCTGCTCGTAGGCGGAGTCGCGGTCGATGGCGGTGTCGTACTTGCCGGCGATCGGGCTCGCCGCCATCAGCTTCTGCCGCGCCTCGGGCGTCAGCGTGCCCAGGCGCGAGCGCGGCGGGGCGATCAGCGCGCGCTCCACGGGGGCGGGCACGCCGCTTTCATCGAGCAGCGAGACCAGGGCCTCGCCGACGCCGAGCTCGGTGATCGCCTTGGCGGTGTCGAGGCCGGGCCGGGCGCGGAAGGTCTCGGCCGCCGCGCGCACCGCCTTCTGGTCGCGCGGGCTGAAGGCGCGCAGCGCGTGCTGCACGCGGTTGCCGAGCTGGCCGAGGATGCGGTCGGGGATGTCGATCGGGTTCTGGGTGACGAAGTAGATGCCCACCCCCTTGGAGCGGATCAGGCGCACGACCTGCTCGACCTTGTCGACCAGGGCGTCGGGCGCGTCGGTGAAGAGCAGGTGCGCCTCGTCGAAGAAGAAGACGAGCTTGGGCCGCTCGAGGTCGCCGACCTCGGGCAGGTTCTCGTAGAGTTCGGCCAGCAGCCAGAGGAGGAAAGTGGCGTAGAGCCGCGGCTTGAGCATCAGCCGGTCGGCGGCCAGCACCGAGACGAGGCCGCGGCCCCGGCCGTCCCGGCGCATCAGGTCGGCGATCTCCAGCATCGGCTCGCCGAAGAACCTGTCGCCGCCCTGGATCTCGAGGGCGAGGGCCGCGCGCTGGATGGCGCCGAGTGTGGCGGGCGCTAGGTTGCCGTACTGCGCGCCGAGCTCGCCGGCGTTCTCGCTCATATGCTGGAGCAGCGCCTTCAAGTCCTTGAGGTCGATGAGCAGCAGCTGGCGGTCGTCGGCGATCTTGAAACAGAGCTGCAGCACCTGGGCCTGGATCTCGTTGAGCTCCAGCAGGCGGGCGAGCAGCAGCGGCCCGAGATCGGAGACCGTGGCGCGCACGGGATGGCCCTGCTCGCCGAACAGGTCGAAGAGCAGGGTGGGCAGGCCTTCGGCGAGTAGCGAGACGGCGAGCAGCTTGGCGCGCTCGACCACCTTGGCGTCGGTGGCCCCGGGTTCGGCGATGCTGGCCAGGTCGCCCTTCACGTCGGCGAGGAAGACGGGCACGCCGGCACTGGCGAAGCCCTCGGCCAGCAGGCGCAGGGTGACCGACTTGCCGGTTCCCGTGGCGCCGGCGATCAGGCCGTGGCGGTTGGCCACGGAGAGCGGCAGTTCGAGGCTGCTACGCTTGCTGCCGCGCGCAGCCTTCGAGGATTTGGCGATCAGAAGTCGTTCACTCATGGTCTTCGCAAAAAAGAAACCGCGCCCGGCCAAGCCGGGCGCGTCTCAAAGAGCGGGAGCGACGGCTTAAGCGGCTTCGCCAGCTCTCGGCTTTACCTTCACAAAGGCCAGAGCGCAATGCTCGGCGCAATAGGGTTTGTTGACCAGCGCGCGGTCGGTGCAGAAGTGGAAGTCGGCGTCGCCGGGATGGCCGATCGGCCACTTGCAGATGTTGTTGGAGAGCTCGCCCGTCCAGCGCGCGGGCTGGGCGGCGGCGCGCGGTGCGGGCGCTTCGCCGGGCTGGCGGGGCGGGCGGGCGATGCGCGGTGCGCCAGGCAGCTTGACCGTGGTGCGGAACACCGCCGGCCGCGGCCCCGTCCTTTTGATCGGGCTCGGCCGCGCCGCCAAATGGAGGCGATGGGCTTTGCCGACCACGGCGTTCTTGCTGATGCCCAGGCGTTTGCCGATTTCGGAGGTGGTGAGGCCCTCCCCCCACAGCCGGGTCAACTCAGCGATCTGTTCCGGACTCCAGTCCATCGCCCCGCTCCCTCTTAAGGGTTATCAACAACTTGTGGATAAGTACCCCTGACCCACACAATCTATAGTGTGCACACCCCCCACCGGAGTCAAGGGACAAGCGCGGCCGTGGAGTCCGACCCTGCCCACAGGCTGTTGAAAAGACTCGCGCAAGACGAGTCCGGGGTCTGCGCTTCGCGCATTGCCGGTGGCCGCCCAATGGTTTATGCCCTGCGCCAGCTTCTTCTTTCTCGCTGGCGACGGACGACCCCCGATGATCCACGCGTATGTGCCGCGCACCGGATCCGTCGAGCGCGTCGATATCGCGACCGACACGCCGATCCCCGCCAACGCCATGTGGCTTGACGTCTTCGAGCCCACGCCCGAGGAGCGCGGCCGGCTCGAGGCGGCGCTCAATGTGCAGCTGCCGACGCGCGAGGAGATGCAGGAGATCGAGCCCTCGAGCCGTCTCTACAGCGAAGGCGACGTCTACTACATGACGGCGACCATCATGGCGCATACCGACACGCCGTTCCCGATGGCCGAGCCGATCACCTTCGTGCTGACGCGCCGCGCGCTGATCACCCTGCGCTATCACGAGCCGCGCCCGATCCGCACCTACAGCCAGCGCCTGATGAAGAATCCGGGCAGCTGCAACACCGGCCAGGAGGTGCTGGTCGGCCTGCTTGAGGCCCTGGTCGACCGCATCGCCGACGTGCTGGAGCGCGTCGCCCTCGACCTCGACGCCCAGGCGCGGATCATCTTCGAATCCGGCCCGGCCCAACCGACCGGCAGCCAGCGCGACATGCAGGCCGTGATCCGCGCCCTGGGTCACGACGAGGACCTGGCGACCAGCGCGCGGGAATCGCTGCTCGGCCTCAACCGCGTCATCCGCTTCCTCACCCAGGCGATCGAGGCGGCCTCGCCCGAGATCCAGTCCAAGAAAGAGGTCAAGGAGCAGAAGCAGCGCATCAAGACGCTGCTCGGCGACATGGCCTCGATCGGCGAGCACGCGGCCTTCGAGCTGCACAAGGTGAACTTCCTGCTCGACGCCACGCTGGGCACGATCAACATCGAGCAGAACCGGATCATCAAGCTGTTCTCGGTCGCCGCCGTCGTCTTCCTGCCGCCCACCCTGGTGGCCAGCATCTACGGCATGAACTTCAGGGTCATGCCCGAGCTTGAATGGGTGTTCGGCTATCCCTTCGCGCTCGTGATCATGGTCCTCTCCGCCGTCCTTCCTTATCTCTTCTTCAAGCGCAAGGGCTGGTTCTGAGCAGCCATCGACACGGCGGTCGGGCGTTCGGGCCAAATGGCTGCGGTAACCCCTTGATCAGCCTTGATTCTGGATGTGCGTTTTCTCACATCCGGCCGTGACAGAAATCATTCTACTTTAACGGGCGTGCGGTAAGATGATCCGGGAGGCCAGAACGGTCGACTCGCGCTACGGGCGCGGCGCTGGGCAGGGGGGCAGAAGGCATGGCGATCAAAAAGAACCCGTTCGGGGTGACGTCGGGCGACGACGTTGCAACCGGAACGGGCGGCGATGATGTGATCCGCGCCGGTGCCGGCGACGACATCATCCACGGGGGTGACGGCAACGATCAACTTTTTGGCGACGAGGGCAACGACGCGCTTTATGGCGGCGTCGGCGACGACCGCCTGACCGGGGGTATAGGCGACGACACCTTGGATGGCGGCGACGGCAACGACACCCTGTCCGCCGGTGATGGCAACGACCAGCTCGACGGAGGCGAGGGGAACGACCGCCTCCTCGGCGGCGCGGGTGACGACCTGCTGCGCGGCGGTGCCGGTGATGACACCCTGGACGGCGGCGATGGTGACGACGTCCTGGACGGGGGTGACGGCAACGACACCATCCATGCGGGCGCAGGCCGTGACATCGTGCATGGCGGCGCAGGGAACGACCGAATCTATGGCGGCGCCGACGAGGATGAGCTCCACGGCGGTGAGGGCAACGATGTAATCAGCACGGGGACCGGTGGTGGGGTCGCCTTTGGTGACGCCGGAAATGACACGATCTCCGGCAACACCGGCAACGACACGCTGCTGGGCGGCGAGGGTGACGACACGATCAGCGCCGGCGCCGGCAACGACTATATCGACGGCGGCGCCGGCAACGACCGGCTCAGCGGCGGCGCGGACGAAGACGAGATCCACGGCGGTGACGGCAATGACGTGATCAGCGCCGGCGCCGGCGGCGGCATGGCCTTCGGCGACGCTGGCAACGACACCATCAGCGGCGGCGCCGGCAACGACGTCCTGCTGGGCGGCGAGGGCGACGACACGATCAACGCCGGTGCAGGTCTCAACTATGTCGAGGGCGGCGACGGAAACGATCGGCTGACCGGCGGCGCCGAGGCCGACGAGATCCATGGCGGAGCCGGGCACGACGTGATCAGCACCGGCGCTGGCGGCGGGACGGCTTATGGCGACGCCGGTAACGACACGATCACCGGTGGCACGGGCGATGATCTTCTGCTCGGCGGCGAGGGTGACGACACGATCAACGCCGGTGCCGGCGTTGACTTCGTCGATGGCGGCGCGGGCAACGACCGCATCAACGGCGGCGCCGATGCCGATGAGCTGCATGGCGGCGAGGGCGACGATGTGATCGTCGCCGGAGCGGGGGGCGGCAGCGCGCTGGGCGGAGCGGGCAACGACACGCTCACCGGTGGTGCGGGTAGTGACGAGCTCGACGGCGGGGCGGGCAGCGACACGCTCAACGCCGGGGCCGGCGACGACGTGGTGGTCTTTACGGCGAGCGAGAATCTCGGCGAGCGCGACGTCTATCGCGGCGGCAAGGGTGCCGACCGCCTGGAAGTCGTGGTCGAGGATACGATTGCCGAGACGGCCGAGTTCCAGAGCGAATGGGCCGCCTTCGAGACCTTTCTGGCTCAGAAAGGCAACGTCACACGCGACGCCAATGCGCCCACCTTCCATTTCGAGACCATCGGTCTCGACGCCGCGGGATTCGAGTCGGCGAACCTCACGGTGATCGAGACCAACGTCGATCCGACCGCCCTGGCCGATGAAGCCGGCGCTAGCGAGGACGACGGCGAGCTGACCGGCAGCGTGCTCGACAATGACGAGGACGGCGATGGCGACGCGCTGGAGGTGACCAATGCCGGCGAGTACCAGGGCGCCTACGGCATCCTGACGCTCAACAGCGACGGCAGCTACAGCTACGCGATCGACCCCGAGTTGACGCAGCACCTGGGGACGGGCGAGAGCGTCAGCGAGAGCTTTGACTATCAGATCGCGGACGGCGAGGGTGGCTCCGCCGCCTCAACTCTGACCATCCGCATCGACGGCAGCAATGACGGTCCGGTCGCCGTCGCCGACGACGCCGAGATCGACGAGGACGCGGCGTCGATCACCATCGACGTGCTGGCCAATGACAGCGACGTCGATGCCAACGATACGCGCGAGCTGGTCGCGGTCAGCGTCTCCGAGGCGGGGGCCACCGTCAGCATCGTCGACGGTCAGGCCGTCTACGAGCCGGGCTCGCTGTTCAATTATCTCGCCGATGGCGAGACGGCCACCGATACCTTCACCTACACGGTGCGCGACGCCTCGGGCGCCGAGAGCACCGAAACCGTCACCGTCACAATCACCGGCAGCGACGACGGCGCGCCGATTATCGGCGTCGCGGTCGACGGCTACATCAGCGGCGGTACCGTCTTCGCCGACACCAACGAGAACGGCGTACTCGATGCCGGCGAAGCCAGCGACATCACCGACGCCAATGGCGGCTTCACGCTGACCGGCGGCAGCGGACCGCTGGCGCTCACCGGCGGCACCGACACTGGCACCGGCCTCGCCGTGCTGGGCACCATGCGTGCTCCCGACGGGGCGACGGTGATCTCACCGCTGACCACGATCCTGGCCGCGATGGTCGATGCCGGCGCCACGCTGGTGCAGGCGCAGGGTGCGCTGAGTGACGCGCTTGGCCTGGACGCGATCGATTTCATCACCTTCGATCCGCTGGCGGCGACATTGTCGAGCGATCCTGCGACCGCCGAGGACGGTCGGGATGCGCTGGCGGCCCTGACCATGATCCAGAGCACGCTGATCCAGGCGAGCGCCCTACTCTCCGGCGCGGGCGGCCTCGACGCGGCCACCGGTATCGATGCCGTGGTCCAGGAGCTGGCCGGCCAGTTCGTGGCCGGCTCGCCGGTCGACCTCACGGATGCAAGCGTCATTGAAACCGTGATCAGCGGCGCGGCGGACGTGCTTGGCCTGGGGGCGGCCGTCGCCGACACGGCCGCTGGTGCCGCCGGGATCGTCGCCGCGCTCAACAGCGCCGCCGAGGACGCCGTCAACTCCGGCGGCAGCGCCTCGTCGATCGTCGAGGCGCTGGAGCAGGTGGTCTACGTGGCGCAGCACGACGCTGCCCCGGCCATCGAAGATGCCGGGCAGACGGGCACCGCTGCGGCGATCGACGACGTCACCGATGATTTCACGGGAGCTGCTTTGGAGCAGGCGCTCGAGGATGCGCCGGTCACCGGTGCCCTGGCGGGCATCGCGCTCGACGGATACATCAGCGGCGGCACGATCTTCGCCGACACGAACGAGAATGGCGTCCTCGATGCCGGGGAAGCCAGCGACACGACCGACGCCAACGGCACGTTCACGCTCAGCAACAGCAGTGGGCCGCTGGTGCTGACGGGCGGCACGGATACCGGGACCAACCTGCCGCTGTTGGGCACCTTGCGCGCGCCTCAAGGCGCCACGGTAGTTTCGCCGCTGACTACGGTCCTGGCGGCGATGATGGACCAGGGCGCGACGCTCGCCGAGGCCCTGTCCGATTTGAGTGGGTGGCTCGTCCCGGTCGACTATCTCAACTTCGACCCGATTGCCGAAACGTTGGCAAGCTCTACGGGTACGGAAGAATTCGAGATCGCGTCAAACGTTCTGTTCGCGCAGACTCTCGTCTACAACACCGTCATCCAGGCTGGTAGTTTGCTTCACGGCGTTTCGGGCGTTGATCAGGCCGCGGCAATGAACGCAGTTTTTGATCAGATTGCGGCGCAGGCAAGTGACGCAGTGACGAATTACCTCGACTTTTATTTGGGCGACGCGGTCCACGCCGAGAGCGTGATTCGCGGGGCCGCAGACCGGCTTGCGATCAGCATCTCCGACGATTTCGCATCTGGCGGAGCACAAGTCATTGCCTCGGTGAACGAGATGGCAGACTTGGCGCTGACCAACCTCGGAAATCCCGGATCGATCGTCGCGGGCATGCAGCACTCGACTTACTACGCTCAGAACTATGCCGCGCCGGAACTTGGAGCGGCGGCCCAGATCGGAACTGGAGAGGCAATTGCCGAGGTCGTTAATCACTTCACGCAGCAGTGGGTTGAAGGCGACGAAACGGACAACACCCTGGCCGGATTCTATATGAACGACGAACTCACCGGGCTGGCAGGTGCGGATGTCCTGACGGGTGGGGAGGGCGACGACCTGTTCATCTTCGCTGCAGGAGATGGGAACGACGCCATCACGGACTTCCAGACCGGTGAGCTTTCTGACGACAGGATCGCCATCTACGGTAGCGCAACGGTGACAGGCATGGATGAGCTGATCGCGGCTTCGACCCAGGTGGGGGTGGACACGGTGATCGATCTCGGCGGCGGTGACAGCATCACGCTACTGGGGGTCAATGTCGCTGATCTGAGCTACGACGATTTCCTTATAAACTGAGCGGGCCATCGGCGGGCGCGCGAACGACGACACGATCCTGGGCCGGGCCCGGGTCGGCTGCTGGCGGGCCTATGTCGGAGGGGGCGCAAGGGCTGGTTCTGAGCGGCTGGATGGCTAACCGGCTGATCGGCCAGACTAAAAAAATAGTGACGGTCATCACCGACCGTGCCTGAAGATGCGCTAGCATGGCTCCGGCAACCAGAACGGGTGCCGTGTCCGCGGGCGGGGGCGATAGCGGTGAGCGCAAGCGAAAACAGCATCCTCGGACGGGCCCGGGCCGCCTGCCGGCGGGCCTATATCGGGGTCGGCGTGTTCAGCGGCGGCATCAACCTGCTGATGCTGACCAGCCCGCTGTTCATGATGCAGGTCTACGACCGGGTGCTGGCCACCCGGCATCTCAATACCCTCGTGCTGCTCGCTCTCGTCGTCGTCCTGGCGCTGCTGACCAGCGCGGTTCTCGAACTGGCGCGCAGCGCCATCCTCTCACGGGTCGGATTGTGGCTCGACCGCGAGCTGTCCGGCCCGGCGCTGAGCGCCACCGTCGAGCGCGCGCTGCGCGCCGGCGGTACGCGCTCCGCCCAGGTGCTGCGCGACCTTGCCGCGCTCCGCGGCTTCGTCGCCGGTCACGGATTGTTCCCGCTCTTCGATCTCCCCTGGACGCCGCTCTTCCTCGCCGTCGCCTTTCTCATGCATCCGTGGTTCGGCTGGCTCACCCTGGTGGGCGGCGCCCTGCTCTTCGCCCTCGCCATGGCGAGCGAGATGACCACGCGCGAGCCGACCCAGCAGGCCGGCGTGGCGATGGCCGCGGCGCTCAACGAGGCGGACGCGGCGCTGCGCAACGCCGATGCCATCGGCGCTATGGGCATGCTGCCGGGGCTGGTGCGACGGTGGCGCGAGCGCCAGGACGCCGCCCTGGTGCCGCTCGCCCTCGCCAGCGACCGCACCGCTCTCTATTCCACGCTGGCCAGAACGGTCCGCATGGTGCTGCAGAATCTGATTCTGGCCGTCGGCGCCGTGCTGGTGATCAACGATCAGGTGACGGGCGGCGCCATGATGGCGGCCTCGATCATCATGGGGCGGGCGGTGGCGCCTTTCGAGCAGGCCATCTCGGCCTGGAAGGCGCTGGTTTCCGCCCGCCAGTCCTACCAGCGCCTCGAGACGATCCTCGGTGTTTCCGCTCCCGCGGCCGAAGCCATGCGCCTGCCGCGGCCGGAAGGCCGGCTGACGGTCGATCAGCTGCGCTGGCTGCCGGCGCCTGGCGCGGAAGCGGTGATCCGCCAGGTGAGCTTCAGCCTCCTGCCGGGTGAGGCTCTGGGCATCATCGGCCCGTCGGCCGCCGGCAAGACCACGCTGGCGCGCCTTCTGGTCGGCAGCCAGGCGCCGTCTTCGGGAGCGGTGCGTCTCGATGGCGCCTCGCTCAGCCTGCTGCATATGGCGGACCGCAATGCCTATATCGGCTACCTGCCGCAGGACGTCGAGCTGTTCAGCGGCACGGTGCGCGACAATATCGCGCGGCTTGGCGAGGCCGATGATCCGGCGGTGATCAAGGCCGCCACGGCCGCCGGCGCCCATGAGATGATCCTGGCCCTGCCCAAGGGGTATGACACGCCGATCGGCGAGAACGGCCTCGTACTGTCGGGTGGCCAGCGCCAGCGCATCGGCCTGGCGCGCGCCCTGTTCGGCGATCCGCGCCTGGTCGTGCTCGATGAGCCCAACTCGCATCTCGACGCAGTGGGCGAGCAGGCCCTGATCGCCGCCATCCGGTCCCTGCGCGCGGCCGGCGTCACGCTCGTGATGATCGCCCAGCGCATGGGCGCGGTGGCGCAGATGGACAAGATCCTGGTGCTGCGCCAGGGCGCGGTCGAGAATTTCGGGCCGCGTGAGGAAGTTCTTGGCCGGCTCGGGCTGGTCGCCAAGCCGCCGGCCGAGCGTGCAGTCCCCACGGCTGCGACGGAGGCTCGCCCATGACAGATCCTGTGACCGGAGCGGGGTCAGGACCGGGAGCCTCGTCGTGGCGGCGCCTCGTCGATCCGCATGGCATGGGGATTGGCGTTCCGGCCGTTCTGGGCGCCGCTGCCTTTGGACTTTTCTTCATCGGCCTCGGCGGCTGGGCGGCGCTGGCCGAGATCGAGCGCGGCATCATCGCCACCGGCACCATCATCGTCGAATCCAACCGCAAGACTGTGCAGCACCTGGAAGGCGGCATCCTGGCGGATATCCTGGTGCGCGATGGCGACACGGTGACCGCCGGCGACGTGCTGATCCGGCTCGACGACACCCAGGCCCAGGCCAATGCACTGTTGCTCAATGGCCAGTTCTGGGCGGCGCAGGCGCTGGAGGCGCGGCTGATCGCCGAGCGCGACGGCACCGGGGAGCCGCGCTTTCCCGAGTCTCTGCTGCGGCTGCGGGGCAATCCCGCGGTGACGGAGATCGTCGATGGCCAGATGTCGGTCTTTCGCTCGCGGCGCGAAGGGATCGAGAGCCAGACGCGCATCCTGGGCCAGAGCATCGCCCAGCTGCGCGAGCAGATTGCCGGCCTGCGAGCCCAGATCGAAGCCCAGAACCGGCAGCACTCGCTGATCCGGCGCGAGGCGGCGAATGTCGAATTCCTGCTGGAAAAGGGGCTGGAGCGCATGCCGCGCCTGCTGTCCCTGCAGCGCCAGGAGGCCGAGATCGAGGGCCTGCGCGCCCAGAACGTGGCGGCGATTGCCCGCGCGCAGCAGGCGATGGGCGAGACGGAGTTGCGCATCGTCGATCTGCGCACGCAATTCGTCAGCGATGCCGCCCAGAAGCTGCAGGAGGTCCAGGGCAAGCTGCAGGATCTCGAGCAGCGGCTGGCCGTGGCGCGCGACACCCTGGGACGCACGCTGGTGCGGGCACCGGTCAGCGGCAAGGTGGTCAAGCTCGCCGTCTTCACCACCGGTGGCGTCATCGGCGCACGCGAACCCCTGCTGGATATTGTGCCCGAGAACGATATTCTGGTGGTCGAGGTGCAGGTCTCGCCGCTCGATGTCGATAGCGTGCAGGCCGGCCGCCCGGTGCAGTTGCGCTTTCCCGGACTCAACCAGCGCACCACGCCGCGTGTCGACGGGCAAGTGATCAAGGTCTCAGCTGATCGCCTGAGCGATCAGCGCTCGGGTGCCGCCTACTACACGGCACAGATCGCCATCGACACCACCCGCCCGGCTTCCGGTGCCATCGACCTGAGACCCGGGATGCCGGTCGAGGCGATGATCGTGGCCGGCAGCCGCACCCCGCTCGAATATGTGATGGAGCCGATTTTCGCCAATCTGCGGACAGCGGCGCGCGAGGACTGACGATGCCGGCTCCCGCCTTGCGGCGGGATGGTTTTGAACCGGCGCGCGGTTCGGCGTATAGAGAAGCCCTCCACATTCATTCGAGGACGGTATGATCGGCTTCCGCATTCTCAAACGCCGCCGCAAGGTTGCCGAGGCGCTGGTCGCCCGCACCAAGGGTCTGCCCGTGGCCAATATCAGCGATTCCATGTCGCGCCTGTTCGCCGGCGGCTCCACCCTGCGGCCGATGCACTCGGGCGGCGGCGTGGCCGGCCCCGCCTTTACGGTGCGCACGCGGCCCAACGACAACCTGATGATCCACAAGGCCTTCGACATCGCCGAGCCCGGCGACGTGGTGGTCGTCGATGCCGGCGGGGAGCTGACGCACGCGCTGGTCGGCGAGCTGATGCTGAGCCATGCCCGTAAGCGCGGCATCGCCGGCGTGGTGATCAACGGTGCGGTGCGCGATTCCGGCTGGATCGCGGCGCAGGACTACCCGGTCTACGCCGCTGGCGTCACCCATCGCGGTCCCTACAAGGACGGCCCGGGTGAGATCAACGTGCCGCTGGCCATCGGCGGCATGGTCATCGAGCCGGGCGATCTCATCGTCGGCGACGAGGACGGTTTCGTCGCGCTGCCCTATGACCACGCCGAGGCGATCCTGGCCGCGGCCTGGAAGAAGAACGAGGCCGAGAACAAACAGATGACGGCGATCCTGGCGGGCAACAGCGACCGCGCCTGGGTCGATGCCAGCCTCGCCAAGCTCGGCTGCGAGATCGAGAAGTAGGATTCCGGCCGGGTGTGATGCCCTTCTCCCCCGCCGATCTGCGCGCGCTGCGCAAGAACCCGGTGTTCCGGCACCTGCCGGAGCGGCTGATGAGCACGCTGCTGCGCCGGGCGAATATGCAGGAATTCCAACCCGGCGAGATGCTTTTCCGGCGCAAGGATCCGCCGCGCTTCGTCCATGCGATCCTCGCTGGCCGCATCGGTATTTTCGACGACGCCGACGGCCAGGATCGGCTGGTCGAAGTGGTCCGCCCGGGGGAAACCATCGCCGGACCGTCCGCCCTCCTCAAGGAACCACACGCTTTGACGGCGAAGGCGGTTGATCTGGCGCGCGTCGTCCGGATTCCGGCGGCCGATATCCGGCGCGAGTTTCATCGCCAGCCGGCGCTGGCCAGCGGACTCGCCCTCAACCTGATCGCGCATCTCCGCCGGAGCCTGGTGCAGGTGGTCAATCTGAAGCACCGGAACAGCACCCAACGCATCGGCCACTATCTTCTTGGGCTGGCTGACAAGCGGCGGGGCGCCATCACCCTGGTTCTGCCGGATGACCAGGAATTCATCGCCAGCCTTCTCGGCATCACGCGCGAGAGCCTGTCACGCAGCTTTCGCCAGCTGGGCTCCGTGGGTGTTCAGAAAAAGGGCCGTCGGGTATCCGTGGCCGACGTGGAACGGCTGCGGCACTACGCCCAGTCGAGCAAAAGCGAGGTCCGGGCGGCGACGGGCAGCGGCTCGGTCTAGCGTTTCACCGGCTGTGACCGGCGACACAGGCAGCCCGGCCTCGTGTTCAAGTCCTTGAAGAAAGATGTCTTTCCAAGTGACCGGGGTCACTGTGAGCCGGTCCGCCGCGTGCGACGATCCCGGTCATGGTGAGGAGGTTTCCCATGGCTACTATGATCCGCGTCGGCGCCGGTGCTCTTGTCGATCGCTTCCAGCCGGATGTGCTGGAAGAGATCCGCATCATGGCCGAGGCCGCCCAGGCGCCGCTTCTGCACACCACGATTCATGCGCCGCGGCCGGGCTCCGCGTTCGCGCGCATGCTCGGCGCCGTGCTGGCGCCGGCCTGGTCCCACACCGCCAGTCTCTGGGCGTAGAGCGGCGGATCGTCGAGGGCCTCCAGGGCCGGCTTTAGCTGCATGACCGCGCCTCAGGCGCGGTTTTGCCGACGCCGGAGCAACGTCACGTTGTCGTCGCCCGCCTCGTCGGCGTTTTCGGCCAGGCCGGCTTCCTCGACCTGTCGCCGCTTGACCCGCAGATGGCTGCGCAGGATCAGGGCCAGGCCCTGGCCGTCGCGCCGCTCCAGCGCATTGAGGATGCCCTCATGCTCCTTGATGGCAATCACCCAGTGATCCGACGGCATCGGCGCCAGGTAGCGCACGCTGCGGATGCGTGCCGCGACCGTTTCGTACAGGCCGCTCAAGACGGCGTTATCGGCGGCGCGCACGATGGCGTCATGGATCAGCCGATTGCAGCGGAAATACTGGGCGAGATCGTCCGCCTTGTAGTGCCCCACCATCTCTGCATGCAGCGCCGCGATGGCGCGCAGCTCGGCATCCGTGATGCGCCGGCAGGCGAGCTCGCCAGCCAGCGCCTCCAGCCCCTCGCAGACCTCGAACAGGTCCTGCAGGCTGCGGCTGGTGGGCTTGGCGGCGCGCGCCCCGCGATTGGGCAGCAGCACGACTAGCCCCTCGGCCGCCAGGACCTTGAGCGCTTCGCGCAGCGGCGTGCGCGAGACGCCGAAGCGCTCGCACAACTCACGCTCGGCGATGCGCGTTCCCGGCGGGATGGCGCCTTCGAGCAGCAGCTCGCGAACCCGGGCGACGATTTCCGCGTGCAGCATGAACGCTCCGGCACTCCAGTCGTGGTTTGCATGCAAATCTACCGCAAAACTGCCGAGAACACACGATTGGGGTTGCGTTCAACCTAATTTTGAATTCAAAATGCCCGCAATCGGCCGATGGCGGGTCAACGCCCGGCGCGACGGCGGAGCGTTTGCCCGTATCCGCCGTCAGTTCCCAGGGAGACGCGATGGGCCCGCTCGCCGGATTGAAGGTTCTCGACCTCACGCACGTCATGGCCGGGCCGACCTGTACGCTTATGCTCGCCGACATGGGGGCCGACGTCATCAAGGTGGAGAAGAAGCCGGCAGGCGACGATACCCGCCACATGGTCCCGCCGCGGATCGGCGACGAGGCCGCCTCCTTCCTGATGATGAACCGCAACAAGCGCGGCATCGTGGTCGATGTGAAGACCGCGGGCGGCGCCCGGGTGCTGCGCAAGCTTGCCGAAACCGCCGACGTGCTGGTCGAGAATTTCGCGCCCGGCGTGGCCGAGCGCCTCGGCCTCGGCTACGCCGAGCTGCGCCAGGTCAACCCGGGCCTGATCTACTGCTCGATCTCCGGCTTCGGGCGCACCGGTCCCTACAAGAACCGCCGCGGCTTCGACCTCGTCGCCCAGGCGATGAGCGGCATCATGAGCTTCACCGGCAACGGCGCGGACGGCGCCCCGGTGAAATGCGGGGCCCCGCTTTCCGACATCACCGCCGGCATCCTCGCGGCGATGGGTATCCTTGCCGCCTATACCAACCGCCTGAAGACCGGCGAAGGCCAGTATGTCGAGACCTCGTTGTTCGAGGCGGCGCTGGTGCAGACCTACTGGCAGTCGGCGATCGCGCTCGCTACCGGGGTGGCGCCGAAGGCCATGGGCTCGGCCCATCCGCTCAACGCGCCGTACCAGGCCTTCGAGACGGCGGATGGCTGGATCGTGGTCGGCGGCGCCAATGCCAAGAACTGGACCCGCATGCTCGAAGCCATCGGCGCGCCACAACTCGCCGAGGATCCTCGTTTCAAGGACAACGCCGGGCGCATGGCCAATCTCGACGCCCTGGTGGCGGCGCTGACGGCGCGCTTCAAGACGAAGCCGGCGGCGCACTGGCTCACGGCGCTCGACGAGGCCGGCGTGCCCTGCGGCCCGGTCAACGACATGCTGCAGGCGCTGAGCGATCCGCAGACCCGGGCGCGCGAGATGGTGACCACCGTCGAGCACGCCACGCTCGGTGCGGTGGAGACCATCGGCCTGCCGGTCAAGTTCTCGCGCACGCCGGGCAAGGTGCGCACCGGCGCGCCGCTCTACGGCCAGCACACCGGCGAGGTGCTGCGCGAATATGGATTCAAGGACGAGGAGATCGCGGCGTTGGAGAAGGAGGGGGCTGTCCAGACGGCGCCCTCTGCCGCCGTGGGTAAAGTCGCGTAGGATTGGATAAACGCCAAGGAGGAGGAAACGACATGATGGGCTTTCGCTTTGGACTGGCGGCGTTCGCCGCCCTGCTTGCCGCACCGGCTGCGGCACAGACCCTCGAGCTGAAATTCGGCTCGACCTCCACGCCCGGCAGCGTGCAGGTCCTGTCAGCCGAGGAATTCGCCCGCCGCTTCAACCAGAAGATGGGCGGCAAGGCGCGCATCGACGTCTACCATTCGAGCCAGCTCGGCGGCGACCGCGAGATGCTGCAGAAGCTCAAGCTCGGCACGCTCGACATGTCGCAGCCCTCGACCGCGACCTCCAGCGTGGTCCCGGATTTCGGCCTGTTCGACATGCCGTACCTGGTCAAGGACCGCAAGCACATGACCTGCGCGGCCAAGGAGGTCGTGTGGCCCAAGATGGCGCCCAAGCTGGAGCCGCAGGGCTACAAGCTGATCGGCATCTGGGAAAACGGCGTGCGCCAGATCTCCAACAACCAGCGGCCGATCGTCAAGCCGGAGGACCTCAAGGGCATCAAGCTGCGGGTGCCCGAAGGCGTGTGGCGCGTACGCATGTTCCAGGCCTACGGCGCCAATCCCACGCCCATGGCTTTCGGCGAGGTCTTTGTGGCGCTCAAGACCGGCGTCATGGACGGCCAGGAGAACCCCTACACCAACATCCTCGGCGGCAAGTTCCAGGAAGTGCAGAAGTACCTGACCGAGTCCAACCACGTTTATACGCCGAGTTTCCCGGTGGCCAGCATGCGCCGCTGGCAGGCCTGGCCGGAAGACGTGCGCAAGGCGATCCTGGAGGCGGGCGCCGAGGTGCAGCCCTGGACCTACGAGGTCGCGGCCAAGGAGGAAAAGGAAACCAAGGATGCCCTGCTCAAGGGCGGCATGCAGTTCAATACCGTCGACCGCGAGGCCTTCGTGAATGCCAGTAAGTCGGTCTATGAATTGTTCTCGAAGGAAGTCCCGGCCGGCAAGAGCCTGATCGACGAGACCCTGGCTCTCGCCAAGAAGGCCGGCTGCTGACGGATCCGCGGCGCGCCCCGTCCGGGGCGTGCCGCTCCTCGGCTGTCTTTCCGTCATGAGCGTACTTTCCACCCTCAAGCGTGGGCTCGAGCTCGCGCTGGCCGTCTTCTCCGTGACCTTGATGGTCTCGCTCGTCGTGCTCGTCCTGTTCGCAGTCACGCTCCGTGAAATGGGCGCTGCGCTGACCTGGTACGACGAGGTGGCCACGGTCATGCTGGCCTGGATCACCTATTACGGTTCGGCGCTGGCGGCGCTGCGGCGCGGCCACCTGGCCTCGCCCGAGGTCCTGCGCAAGCTGCCTGAGAATATCCGGCTGCCGCTTTTCCTGTTCGGCGAGCTCCTGGTCGTCACCTTCTTTGTCGTGCTGGCCTGGGCGGGTCTGCAGGTCGTCATCCTGCTGGAAGGCGACACGCTGATCAGCCTGACCTGGGTGCCGGTGCAGCTGACGCAGTCGGTGATCCCGGTCGGCGCGACACTGTTCATCGTGGCGCACCTGCTGTCGCTGCCTGATGAGTGGGAGAACCTGCGGAACCGGCAACGCCTGCCGACCGAGCAGATCTGAGGGCGCCATGGATACCCTCATCATGCTCGTTTCCCTGGTCGCCCTGGTGCTGATCAACGTGCCGATTGCCGCGGCCATCGGCGTCGTGGCGATGACGGCGATGTTCATCCTGCACGGCATCCAGCAGGACCTGCTCAACGTGGCGCTGGTGATGTACGAGGGTACGCGCAGCTTCCCGCTGCTCTCCATCCCGATGTTCATCCTCGCCGGCTCGATCATGAATGCCGGCGGCATCTCCAAGCGCCTGATCGATTTCTGTTCGGCCCTGCTCGGCTCGATCCGCGGCGGCCTGGCCATGGTCGACATCGGCGTGTCGATCTTCTTCGCCGAGATCTCCGGCTCGGCAGTCGCCGACGTCGCCGCCACCGGCTCGATCATCATCCCGGCCATGAAGCGCAAGGGCTACCCGGCCGAATTCGCCGCCGCGACGACCTCGGCCTCGGCATCGCTGGCCATCATCATCCCGCCGTCGATCCCGATGATCCTCTACGGCACGATAGCCAACGCCTCGATCGTGCAGCTGTTCGTCTCGGGCATCGTGCCGGGTTTGCTCGGCGGGCTCGGGCTGATGGGCGTCGCCTACTGGTATGCGCGCCGCTACAACTTCCCCGTCGAGCAGGTGTTCAATCTGTGCAACCTCTGGGTCGCCTTCAAGGCGGCGTCCTGGGCGTTCCTGCTGCCGATCATCATCCTGGGCACCATCTTCGGCGGCTGGGTCACGGCGACCGAGGGCGCGGCGGTGGCGGTGCTCGCGGCCGTGTTCATCAGCGGCGCGATCTACCGCGAGATCGACCTGAAATTCCTCTGGGAGACCACGCTCGACGGCGTGGTCCAGACGGCGGTGGTGATGCTGCTGATCGCCGCCTCGGCGCTGCTCGGCCTCTACCTCACCGAGACGCGCGTGCCGCAGAAGGTGGCGGAGTGGCTGACCGCGCTGACCAACGACCGGCACGCGGTTCTGGGCATCCTGAACCTGCTGTTCTTCATCCTGGGATTCTTCCTGCACAGCGCCGCGGCGATCATCCTGGTCGTGCCGATCGTCATGCCGCTGATCAACCTGGTCGGCATCGATCCGGTGCATTTCGGCATCATCGTCACGCTCAACCTGGCCATCGGCCAGCAGACGCCGCCGGTGGCCAGCGTGCTGATCGCTTCCTGCTCGATCGCCAAGACCGACATCTGGGCGACGTCGCGCTGGAACATCCCCTATATCGGGGTGCTGGTCGCCGTCCTGCTGCTGGTGACCTACGTGCCGATCGTGCCGATGTTCCTGGTCGACTACTTCTACCGCTGAGGCGCGCCCGGTCGGTGTCGCAGCCGTCGGCGAGGCTCGGTCAGCGCGTTACGGGGCTCTGGCCCGATTGAGCTCGCCGCCGTCGAAGCGCAGGCGGCCTATCAAGTCCACCATGCTTTCTTCGAGATTCAGCTTGCCCGCCTCGGTGGGCGTTGCGCAGCGCAAGGCACGAAGGTAGGCGGCGGATCCCGGGCCTCCGTGAACCGCACGTGGCGGACCCAGCATTTGCGCTCCAACGAAGCAGACTTGCTTGTCAGATAGCATTGTCACATGGCGCAGCGCGCCATTCGCGTTCAGTGCGGTCTTGATATCGCCCCGGCGAAGCTGCAGGCCGTTGTCGACGAAGAACTTGGTCCGGGCGGTTCTCTCGATGATCTCCAGCGTATCGTCACCAAAGCCGGCGCCGTAGCTGCGTTCGTGAAAAATGTTCCCCGCGACGAAATAGAGCGTCTCCTGATAGCGCCCGGTCGATTGGCGCCGCGTCCGCCGCGTGATGGGCACGGTCGAGCCGTCGATCGAAATAGCGCTCAGCGCCTCGGAGATCGTTTCGACGGCCTCTGTCGCCAGCACGGTGCCGCCAGCCGATACGGCCGCGCCGGATGGCGCCTCGCAAGCCCCAAGGAGCGCGAGGGTGGTGAGCAAAATTAACCCCCGGGCAGTCATGACATCCCCCGCCAGTGGTGCGGTCGAGGGTTGCACAATCTCGATTCTGGGACAACCGCCCGTTGAGCGGGTGCTATCGGTCAGTCCGCGTCGGCCTTCTCGGCTACCTTCGGCACGAAGGGCTTCGAGGTGAAGTGCTCGTTGTCGCGGCCATCGGCCAGCTTGAGCCCCGCCGCCTTGATCGCCGAATCCGGCACTTTCTCCAGCTTCACATAGTAGCGGTCGTCATCCTTGATCACCGTGTCGTTGTCGACGCGGTTGTAGCAGAAGAGGAAGGTCCAGCGCCGGTGCTCGGAGCGATTCTGCGCCGAGCGGTGCAGGGTGTTGCAGTGGAAGATCACCACGTCGCCGGCCTCGAGCTCGGCCGGGATGACCTCGTTCCTGGCCGTGATGTGCTTCATGCGCGCCGGGTCGGCGACGACCTGGGCCTCGCCGGGCACCGGCACGTGGTCGATGCGGCCGAGATGGTGCGAACCCTTGACCAGCTCGAGACAGCCATTCTCGAGAAACGACTTATCGAGGGCGAGCTGGAAGCTGAGCATGTCCGGGCGCAGGCAGCCGTTATGATACCAGTAGCCGTAATCCTGGTGCCATTCCCAGGCGCCGCCGACCCGCGGCTCCTTGGCGGTGAGCTTCGACTGGTAGTGATAGACGGGGCCGCCGAGCAACTGCTCGGCCGTGTCGACCACCCGCTCGCAGCGCGCCGCCAAGCCGTAGACGCTGTCGCCGGCCCGGTTCCACAGGGCGATCTTGGTCGCCGCCCCTTGCGCATCCAGCCGGTCGATGATGTGGCCGCGGATGGCCGGGTCGACCTCCATGGCGCGGCGCAGCAGGGCCGTCTCCTCAGCGTCGAACAGGCCGCGCACGACGACCAGCCCGTCACGATGGAATTGGTCGACCTGGTCCGGAGTCAGGACAGAAGGCATCGGCGTTACTCCCCGGGGACGAGGCGTCTCCCTCTAAAGTCTTTTCCCGGCCATTTTACCCGACCCCCTGGCTTGGCGGTAGTCGTCCCACGGCCTAGATTGGGCCCCGGATTGTCTCTGTTCGGAGGTAAACATATGAACCGGCGTCATTTCATACTGGCGGGCAGCGGCTTGGTGGCAACGGCAACGCCGGCGATGGCGCAGTTCTTCCCCAAGACGCTGATCGACCGGGCCATCGAGGCCCGCAGCATGGGCGATATCGCCAAGGACAACGAGATCGTCCTCAAGGTGAACAAGGTCATGGCCGAGGCGAAGACGGCCAGCGCCTCGACCGAGATCTACGAGCAGCGCCTGCTGATCACCGGCATCATCGACGACAAGGCGACCTACGACAAGTTCGAGAAGGGCGTGCGCGCCGTGCCGGACGTCAAGAAGCTCTACTGGCACGTGGCCATGCTCACCAAGGAGGAGCAGGAGAAGCGCAAAGCCGAGCTCGCCGGCTGGTCGGATGTTCTGGTCATGGCGACCAAGGGTCAGGCCCGCCTGGTCGGCACCGCGGGTGTCGCCGACGTGAACTACCGCGTCGCCGGCGATGCCTTCCGCACGCTCTACATCATCGGCCGCGCCCGCTCGAAGGAAGAGCACGACAAGGCCCTGGCCCGCCTCAAGGACGGCGAGGGCGTGAAGAAGGTGGTCAACTACATCGACGTGAAGGCGTAACCGCCCGGGTTCAGGCCGGCGGCGGCGTCACACCCTGCTGGGCGAGCGCCTTGCGCACGGCAGGCCGCGCCGCGACGCGGTTCCGGTGTTCGCGGATGACCGGCAGGGTCGCCATGTCGATGCCATCGCCCTCCAGCCACGTCGCCATGGTGAAGAGATAGGGATCGGCGATGCTGTAGCGCTCGCCCAGCACCCACGGCCCCTTGAACATCTTCTGCTCGATCAGCCGGAAGGCCTCGCCGACGGTCTGCGGCACCTTGCGCTTCATCGCGGCCAGCGCCGCCTCGTCGTCGACCCAGCGATAGCCGCGCATGCGGTGCGCGTGGGCCACGTGCACCGTCGAGCAGAGGTACGAGTTGAAGGATTGCAGCTGGGCGAAGGCAAAGGGGTCGTCGAGCGGCGCCAGTCCGGCCTGGGGGAAGCACTGGGCGATGTAGACCAGGATAGCCGGCGACTCGGTCAGGATGCCGTGCTCGGTGATCAGCGCCGGCACGCGACCCTTGGGATTGACCGCCAAGTATTCGGGTTGCCGCTGCTCGTTCCTGGCGAAATCGAGCCGCACCGTCTCGTATGGCGCGCCGGCTTCCGCCAGGGCGATATGCGAGGCGAGCGCGCAGCTATTGGGTGAATAGAACAGCTTCAACATGGCTCTTTAACTAGCACTGCCTCCGGCGCGCCGTCCAACAGCTGGACTCGCTGCGGCCAAAAGTAAATAATCAAGCGATCAAGAACGGCGCACCGATCAACGGGGTGCCCTGCCAGGGAGGATACGATGTCGGCGTTCATCCGCGCGGCGGCCATCCTGCTCGCCGCCCTTTTCCTTGCCGCGCAACCCGCGGCTGCCCAGAAATGGTCGAAGGCCGCCGCCTTCCCCGATGCCTCGGAGGAGCTCTACGGCATCGCCGCCGGCGGCAAGCTCTACGTCTTCGGCGGCCTGGCGCCGGGCTGGACGCCCAAGGCCCTGGTCTTCGAATACGACCCGGCCACCGACAAGTGGGCCAAGAAGAACCCGATGCCGCTGCCCTCGCATCACGTGGCGCTGGCCACGATCAACGGCAAGATCTACGTCATCGGCGGCTTCACCAAGCCGGCCAGCGGGCCGACGGCCTGGGTGCCGATCGACAATACCTGGGAGTACGATCCCGCCAACGACACGTGGAAGCCGCTCGCGCCCCTGCCGACCAAGCGCGGCTCGCCGGTGGCCGCGGTGGTGAACGGCAAGATCTACGTGTTGGGCGGCGCCACCACGCATCCCGGCTCGCACGAGACCTCGATCCATCCGGCGCGCCCGCACCGCTCCTCGGACGCCAACGAGGCCTACGATCCGGCGACCAACAGCTGGAGCAAGCACAGCCCGATGCCCACGCCGCGCAATCACGCGGCAGTCGGCGTGGTGAACAACAAGATCTACGTGCTGGGCGGCCGGCTCGGCGCGGGCTTCATCACACGGGCCAGCAATACCGACATCACCGAGATGTTCGACCCGGCGACCGGCCAGTGGGGGCCGCTGCTGGCCCCGATGCCGACGCCGCGTAGCGCTGTCGCCTGGGGCACCTATAACGGCAAGATCTATGTTGCCGGCGGCGAGGTGCGTAACGCCACGATGTCGGCGACCTACCGCACGGTCGAGGCCTACGATGCGGCCGCCAATCGCTGGTCCTCGCTGCCGCCGATGGAGATCGCGCGCCACGGCCTGGCCGGCGACATCATCGGCAACAAGCTTTACCTGGTCAGCGGTGACGTGCAGTCCGGCGGCGCGCCCGGCGCGCATATCGAGACCGACGTGCACGAGGTGCTGACGATCGACTGACGCGGTACCCGGCCGCCGGAACTTCGCCGCAGGGCAGCCGTTTTCTTCGCACGACACAACCCGGAGGGTGCGATGGGACGCGGTCTGATATTGTGGCTGATCGGCATTCCGCTGCCGATCATTTTGCTAGTCTGGGCGCTCGGCGGACTCAGCTAGGCCCGGCCGCCGGGCCGGCGCGACCGCTTGCCTGCGAGGGGCGGCCGGCTCAGCCGGGCTTGCGCTGCTGACGCAGGTAGTTTCGGCCGTTGGCGTTGGCCACCGCCATTTCGCCGGCGTCATCGGCGAAGCCGAGCTTGATCAGCTTCTGCTTGTGCGGCAGTGGAATCTTGGCCTTCATCGCGGCAATGGCGCGCAGTGAAGCGAGTTCTTCGGCGGTCAGTTCATTGGCCATGGTTAATCCCCCAGCGAGTCCCGTAGCTTAGACCGGCCGGCGGCGATTCGCCAAGTTCCGGCTTCAGCGCCAGTCTGATTTTGCCCAGGGGCCGATTTAGCGACAGTCCGGTTTAACGCAGGGGGAGGGTGCCGCCCGGCACCGGCGCCTCGAACACATTCAGAGTCATGCTGATCAGGGTGTAGTAGCCGAGGGTCCCCACCAAGTCGACCACGGCCCGTTCACCCAGGACGCGCATCGCTTCGCCGTAGGTCGCGTCGTCGACCTTGTGCTGCTCGTGCAGCATGCGCGCGAAGGTATAGACCGTGCGCTCGTCCTCCTGCATCAGGCTCGTGGGATCGCGCTTCTCGGCGATGGCGGCGATGATCTTGGGGTCGAGCCCGCCTTTCTCCGCCAGGATCGCGTGCGCGTACCATTCGTATTGTGCCGTCCAGAACCGCGCCGTCACCAGGATGGCCAGCTCCGACAGGCGCGGCGGCAGGGCGGACTCGTAGCGTACGAACTCACCCAGCAACTGGGCGCGCGTGCACAGCGTCGGGCTGGGCAGCAGCGCCTGAAAGGGCGGGGGTACGCGCCCGCGCTTGCCGGCGACCAGCTGGGCGCAGGCGTCCCGCTGCGCCTCGGTCATCTGCTCCGGCGCGATCTCCTTGAATCTTGGCATGGTCAATCCGCCTTGGCGCCGGAGGTCTTGATCACCTGCGACCATTTCGCGGCCTCGCGCCGCGCATAGGCGACGAACTCGGTCGAGGGTTGGCCCACCAGCACGGCGCCCTGGGCACCGAGCTGGTCGATGACCTCTTTCTGGCGCATCGCCTTGGTGAATTCGGCGAAGAGTTTCGCCGCCACGGCTGCGGGCAGGTTGGCGGGGCCGACCAGCCCGTACCAGTTGTCGGCTTCGACGCTGGCGAAGCCGGCTTCGGTGGTGGTCGGCACGTCGGGCGTCGCCGGGGCGCGCTGCTTGCTGCCCACCGCCAGGGCGCGCAGCTTGCCGGCCTGGACATGCGGCAGCAGCACCGGGATGTCGGCGAACATCAGCTGCACCTGGCCGCCGACGATGTCGGTCACCGCCGGGGCGGCGCCGCGATAGGGGATGTGCACGATGTCGATGCCGGCGCTGAACTTCAGCAGCTCGGCGGCGAGATGCGGCATGCCGCCATTGCCGGTCGAGGCGAAGTTGAGCTTGCCCGGCTGGCTCTTGGCCAGCGCCACCAGCTCGGCGAGGGTCTTCGCCGGCACCGAGGGATGCACGACCAGCAGCTCCGGCACGGCCGCGACCTGGGTGATCAGGCTCAGATCCTTGAAGGTGTCGTAGGGCATCGGCTGCAGGCTCGGGCTGATGACCAGTGCGCCGGCACTGGTAATGGCCAGCGTGTAGCCGTCGGAAGGCGACTTGGCGACGAAGTCGGTGCCGACCACGCCGCCCGCCCCGGCGCGGTTGTCGATGACCACCGGCTGGCCGACCGACTCCGAGACTGCCTTGGTGACCACGCGGGCGATGACGTCGTTGGGGCCGCCGGCGGGGAAGGGGACGATCACCCGGATCGCGCGGCTGGGGAATTCCTGGGCTGCCGCCTGGCACGCCACAGAAGCGACCACGCCAACCGCCAGCAGGCTCAAGAACCGGGCACGCATTTGCATCCTCCCTTTGTTGGGTGCACGGTACCGGGCCGAGGCGCCGGCGGCAATCAGGGCGCTGGAAATGCACTGTTTTCGCTCTAACGGCCGGTCCCCTCGGACATTTTGGGGATGGGCGGAACCGGCCGCCCTACGGCCGCGTTTCCCGACGTCCTATCGCATTGGAGGCGTAAAGCCATGGCAATCATCGGCATCCTGATCATCGGTCTGTTGGCCGGCATCGTTGCCAAGCTGCTCATGCCCGGCCGCGACCCCGGCGGCTTCATCATCACCACGGTGCTCGGCGTGATCGGCGCCTTCGTCGCCACCTGGCTCGGTCAGGCCTCCGGCTGGTACCAGCCCGGCGAGGCGGCCGGTTTCATCGGCGCGGTGGTCGGCGCGGTGATCATCCTCGCGGTCTACCGCCTGGTCCGCGGCTCGCGCACCGGCATCCCTAGCTGACGGCGGCCGCCCACGTGGCGCGGCTGACCCTTGCGGCACCCCGGCGCCTGCGGGCGCCGTCGGTGCCGGATGTCCTGGCCCAGGCGCTGGACATCCTGCCGCAGCGGCGGTCCTTCAAACGTCCCCATACCCTGGCGCGCGATGCCACGGTGGGTGCCATCGCCGGCGTGGTCGCGACCTACGCCATGACCCTCGCCGCGCAACGCATGTACGCGCGCCTGCCGGCGCGCGAACGCTATCCCCTGCCGCCGCGCCAGATCACCGAATCGCTTCTGCCGCGCCGGGTTGCCGAATCCAATGTCGAAGCCGCGACCCTGGCCAGTCACGCGCTGTTCGGCGCCGCCGCCGGGGCGGTGTTCTGGCCGCTGTTCCGCGACAGCCGCCATCCGATCGGCAACGGCATCGTCTATGCGCTGGGCGTCTGGACGGCGAGCTACTTCGGCTGGGTGCCGCTCACCGGCCGGTTGAAGCCCGCCCACCTTCATCCGCCGCGGCGCAATGCGCTGATGATCGCCGCCCATGTCGTGTGGGGCGCCACGCTCGGCCGGGCGGCGCGCGCGCTGTCGGTGTCGCTGACGCCGATGGGACGCGGCCCCTTGAGGGATCGGCCGCGCCTCACCCGCCGCTGAGTGCTAGACTGCCTCCCGAAATAAGAATGTCGGGAGGAACTCATGAACATCCGGTCGTCATGCGCCGCGGCACTCGCCTTTGCCTGCCTGGTTGTTTCACCCGCCGCCGCATCATCTGAAACTGACGAGGCGCTCGCCAAGGTGCGAGCCATCGGCAAGGTGTGGAACGGCGAGGTCAACGCCAAGACCCGCGACATTTACCTGCCGCTGCTGCGCACCGCACCCAAGGACGGGGTGACCCTGACCAAGGACGTCGCCTACGGCCCCGATGCGCGGCACCGGCTTGACGTCTTCGAGCCGGCGGCCAGGCCGGCGCGGCCGATGCCGGTTGCGATCTACGTGCATGGCGGCGGCCTGACCGGCGGCAACAAGGATTCACCCGGCACGCCGGGCGAGGGGCTGATCTACGCCAATGTCGGCCAGTATTTCGCGCGCCACGGCATGCTCGGCATCAACGCGACGTATCGGCTGGTACCCGGCATCAAGTTCCCCGAGGGCGCGCAGGACATTGCGGCGGCGGTGCGCTGGGCCAGGGCCAACGCCGCCCGCCATGGCGGCGACCCGAACGCCATCTTCCTGATCGGTCACTCGGCCGGCGGCACGCATGTCGCGGGCTATCTCTACAGCGCCGCGGCGCAAGGGGCGGAAGGACCGCAGGTCGCCGGTGCCGTTCTGCTCTCGCCTGCGGTCGGGGCGGAGACAACCGGCCCACGCGAAGCGACGGCGCGCGCCTACTACGGCGACGATCCGGCGAACTGGATCAGCCACTCGCCGATCGGCCTCTATGAGTCCTACAGCGGGCGCAAGGTGCCGACCTCGGTGATCGTCGCCGAGTTCGACCCGACGATGATCGAGGCGCCGGCCGCCGAGCTGATGGCCAAGATCTGTCTCAAGGACAAGGCCTGCCCACATTTCGTCAACGTGCGCGGCCACAATCACATCTCCAGCGCCCTCAGCCTCAATACCGGCGACCAGACATTCGGACCCATCCTGCTGGACTTCATCCGCGGCACGCTGGCCACACGCGGCGCCAGCCAGTGATTGCCGTCACTCGCTAGAGGGGCGGCCGCTGAGGTATCGTCGGCGCGCATGAGGATGACGCGTATCGCAGGGGCGGCGCTTGCTGGCCTGCTGGTTTCGGCCGCCGCGCAGGCCGAGGAGCTCACCCTCACCGTCACGCCGGTGGGCGGCGGGCCGCTTCTGCCCGCGACCCTGCTCAAGCCCGACGGTGCCGGCCCGTTCCCGGCCATCGCCATGATGCACGACTGCAGCGGCCTCGGACCCCGCTCGAGCGGCGCGCCCCGGCGCTGGGCCAACGAGCTGGTGCCGCAGGGCTACGTCGTGCTGATCCCTGACAGCTTCTCGCCACGCGGTTTTCCCAACGGCACCTGCACCGGCGGGCGCGAGACCCAGGTCGCCAACGGCTATGTGCGCGCCGCCGATGCCTACGGCGCGCTCGCCGCCTTGCGGGCGCTGCCTTATGTCGACGGCAGGCGCGTCGGCGTGATGGGCGGCTCGCATGGCGGCTTCACCACCCTGGCGACGCTCGTGGCGCCGATCCAGGACGGGCCGCTGGTCGAGGCCAAACGCAACGGCTTCGCCGCCGGCCTCGCCCTTTATCCGCGCTGCGACATCCGCTACGGCGAATGGGAGGTCACGCGCCAGCAGGGCAATCGCGGTCCGATGATCGCCCATAGCGGCACCTACAAGGCGGTGGCGCCGCTGTTGATCCTGACGGGCGAACTCGACGACTGGACGCCGGCCGGGCCCTGCCGCGCCATGGTCGACAAGAGCCGTGCCGCCGGCTATCCGCTGGAGATCAAGATCTATCCCGGCGCGCATCACTCTTTCGACAGCAACAGCCAGGTGCGTTACGTGGCCGAGCGCGGCAACCCGAATTCCCTGACCGGCAAGGGCGCGACCACTGGCGGCAACGCCGAGGCCTGGGCCGATGCGAAGCTCCAGGTGCGCGACTTCTTCGCCAGGCACTTGAAGCCTGCGCCGTGAACCACGACCAGCTCGTCGCCTCGCTGCAGCAGGCCGGCATCTTCGCCCGGCACGCGATCGCCGTCCTGCTGGGCGCCGCCCTTCATCTGTCCACCGCGATGGCGGAGGAGATCGCGCTGACCGTGACACCGCCCGGCCAAACGCTGACGCTGCCGGCGGTGCTGATCAAGCCCGAGGGAAACGGCCCGTTTCCGGCCATCGTGATGATGCACGGTTGCAGCGGGCCGGGCCCGCGCAGCAGCGGCGCGCTGTGGCGCTGGGCGAAGGAGCTCGTGCCACAGGGCTACGTCGTGCTGATCCCCGACAGCTTTACACCGCGCGGCCTGCCCAAAGGCATCTGCACGGGGGGCGCCGAGGGGCGGGTCGCCAGCGGCGATGTCCGCGCCGCCGATGCCTATGGCGCGCTCGCCGCCTTGCGGGGGCTGCCCTTTGTCGATGGCAAACGCGTCGGCCTCATGGGGAGTTCGCATGGCGGCCGGACGACCCTGGCCGCACTCGTAGCCTCCGCCGAGGACAGAGCGCTGGTCGCCGCCAGGCGCGAGGGCTTCGCCGCCGGCCTCGCCCTCTATCCGCGTTGCGACACCCGTTACGGAACGTGGACGGTCACGCATCGCGACGGCGAACGCGGACCGGTCACCGGCTATCGCGGCATCTACGTCCAGCTGGCCCCGCTGCTTATCCTGGCCGGCGAGCTCGACGACTGGACGCCGGCCGAGCCCTGCCGCATGTTGGTCGAGACCGGCCGCGCCGCGGGTCATCCGTTGGAGATCAAGATCTATCCTGGCACGCATCATGCCTTCGACAGCAGTTCGCCGGTGCGTTTCGTCGCCGAGCGCGGCAATCCCGGCTCGCCGACCGGCAAGGGCGCCACCACCGGCGGCAATCCCGAGGCCTGGGCCGATGCGAAAATCCAGGTGCGCGACTTTTTGGCCCAACATCTTAAGCAGGGGCATCTAAAGTCGGCCCCATGAACCACGACCAGCTCGTCGCCTCGCTGCAGCAGGCCGGCATCTTCGCCCGGCACGCGACCTTCTTCGCCACGCCGATCCTCGCCGAGCCGCCGACCTCGATCACCGGCGCGGTCTACACCTGCCAGATCGGCCAGTACTGCAACCTCAACGGCAATCTGATCGGCGACCGCACGACCATCGGCCGCTACTCGCAGACGGCGCTGGGCAGCCAGGTCGGCGTCGGCGGCCACCCGACCGACTGGCTGAGCACGCATTTCTTCCAGTACCGGGATCACTTCGAGCCCTTTCCCGCCGACCATCCCGACGGGCTGAAGGGCCGCCACGAGGAGAACCAGCCGACCCTGATCGGCAACGACGTGTGGATCGGCAGCCTGGCCTTCGTCAAATCGGGGGTGACCATCGGCGACGGCGCCATCGTCGCCGCCGGCGCGGTGGTGGTGAAGGACGTGCCGCCCTATGCCATCGTCGGCGGCGTGCCGGCCAGGACCATCCGCCTGCGCTTCCCCGAGGCGATCGTCGAGCGCCTGCTGAAGATACGCTGGTGGGAGTTCGATCATCAGGGCATCAAGCGCCTGCCCTTCAACGACATCGCCCGCTGCCTCGATCTCCTGGAGGAGAAGGCGGCCAGCGGCGCGCTGGTGCGCCGCCCGCCGGACTACATCCGGATCGACTAATTATAGGCACCTCACCCTGAGGTGCTCGCCTTCTCAGGCGAGCCTCGAAGGGTGATGGCAACGCCTTGGCTCCTCAGGATGAGGACTGTTCAGGTCGGCATCACGATGCAGCGGTTGATGTAGGCGCTGCGCGCATCGCCGGGCAGGCGATTGCCGACCAGCCGGCGCGGCACGGCCTCGGTGCCGTCGGCATGGGTGGCGTGGTTGCGGTAGAGCCCGTAACGCGCCCAGAACATCAGCCGCGGACCGGCGGTGGCCGGGATGCCCTTGTGCAGGCCCGTGGTGTCGGCGATGAAGGCGGTTCCCGCCGGGCCGGTGATCGTGTCGATCAGCCCCTCGAAGAGCAGCGTGTAGATCTCGTCGAGCCCGTAACCCTGATCGTCCTTATAGAAGTCGGCGGTGGTGAAGCGGTAGCCGGCCTGCGTCAGCCGCGCCGCCGCCTCGCGGATGATGGCGTCGACCAGCTCCGGCCGGTGGCTGCGCCGGACATACGCATGCGGCCCGGTCTGCGCGCCGACCTCCGTCAGGTAGACGAACATCGTGCAGAACCGGTAGTCGTCGAGATCGCGGTGGAAGTCCTGCGAGTACTGCGCCTTGCCGTGCCCCGGGAAGGTCCACCAGGCATGGATCGAATAGAGCGTGGGCACGCAGCCCAGGTAGTCCTCGGCCGCCGCCAGGATGTCCGGCCGGTTGGCGAGCTCGAGCAGGTGCGGGGCGGCGACCAGGTCGGCCAGCCGGTAGCTGCCGTAGTGGAAAGCCTCGGCACCCTCGCCGAGCCGCCGTCCCGTGCCGTCGGCCAGCGCCGTGACATGCGCGTTGTAGCAGGGCAGCGACTTGAAATGCCCGACCACCTCTTGCGTCTGCGCCGCATCGAGAACCGAACCGAGCCGCGCATAGCCTTCGTCCCGCAAGCGGCCGGCCATGGCGGTGGCGGCCGCATCGGGGGCGGCGTTCGCAATACCGGAATGCCGGGTCACCTCGGCGATCACCTGGGCGAGGATCGCGCCGATCCGCGCCCGGTGCGCGACGCCCGTGTGCTTCTGCAGGACATGGACGATGGCCAGGGTCAGCAGCCGGTCGGCGGCATCGGCAGCAGCGCCCGGCGGCAGCGCGTTGTCGTTCTGGAAGCCGGTCACGCCCTCACTCCCTGCCGGCGCGCTCGTTGACCTTGAAGCGCACCATGCGCGACTTGAGCCAACGCACGCCCAGCATGTCGAGCACCGCCGCCTTGCGGGCGAGCAGGCCGAGGCCGTAATGGCTCTGCCCGTAGGTGCGGCCGCGATGGTTGATCGGGATCTCGACCACGCGCGCCCCGCGGAAGCTCATGAGGATCGGCAGGAAGCGGTGCACGCCCTTGAAGAAGGGGATGCCGATGATCGCCTCGCGGCGAAAGACCCGGTAGCTGCAGCCGGCGTCGCTCACCGTGTCGCCGAGCACCGCGGCGCGGATGGCGTTGGCCAGGGTCGAGGTGACGGCCTTGCCCCAGGAATCGCCGCCCTGGCGCTTGGCCTGGCGCGTGCCGCAGACACAGTCGGCGTTCTCGAGAGCGGCGAAGAATTTCGGCAGGTCGGCCGGATCGTTCTGCAGGTCGGTGTCCATGGTGACGATGATCGCACCGCGCGCCGCGTAGAGGGCGGCGAACATCGCCGCACTCTGCCCGGCGTTGCGCTCCAGGCGCAGGGCGCGCAGGCGCGGATGCGTCGCTGCCAGCCCCGTGAGCACCGACCAGGTGTCGTCGGTCGAGCGGTCGTCGGTGACGATGATCTCATAGCTGCGGCCGAGCGGCGCCATGGCCGCCTCGATCTGCTCGACCAGGGCGGGAAGGTTGCCCGCCTCGTTATGGGCCGGCAGGGCGAAGCTGATGTCGGGCGGGGTTTGCATGGCGCGAACGAGGCGGTTGGTTAGCCCATCACCGCCCCGGATACCAGCGCCGCTTGGCCGGCCGCGTCGCGCCGCCGGCTGGCCAGCCCGCCGCGATTCGGCCCTAACCGGTTGACAGGAAAGGGACTTATCTACACCACGTTTTTCGGAACGCGGCTATCATGGACTCATGAAGCGCGTGATCCTCAGCCTGCTTGCCGCCACCGGCCTGCTGCTTTCCGCAGCCCCGGCGATGGCCCAGTATTCCTATCCCGGCTCGATCAGCAATTACCGCACGGCCCCGCCGCAGGCCCGCGACAAGGCCGCCGCCACGGCGCGGCCGAACCCGGCGGCCAAGCCGGTCGCCCCCAACATGCCCAACCGCACCGGCGCTGCCGCCGCCAACACCGACGGCAAGCCGACGGCGAAACCCACGCTGTCGCGCACGCCGATGGCCACCCCGCCCGGCCAGGCCCGCCGGATTCCCGGCGCGCGCTGAAGCAGCGACCTTCCTAGGTCGTCGCGCTGCAAAGATTTGCGATCAGCGCGCCATCGTCATGTCCGGTTATTGTTGCCCGCCCCGCCTCGCTCTGTAATCTGTCGCGCGTGCGCGCGCTCCTCACACGGCCCTCTCTCGGCCCCCAGCCGGTCCCGGATCTGCTGATCGCCGGGCCGGGCCGCCGGGTGCTGGGCATCGCCCTCTATCTGGCGCTCTACGTGGCGCTCGACTGGCTCAGCCTGATCGAGCCGTTCGGCGCGCTGGGCATCGCCCCGTGGAATCCGGCGGCCGGGCTGAGCTTCGCCCTGTTCCTGCTCTACGGTTTGCGCTTCGTGCCGCTGGCGCTGGTGGCGGTGCTGCTCACCGACATCCTGTTCCGCGACCTGATCCAGGCGCCGCTGGCCATGCTGGCCTCGGCGCTGGTCATCGCCGCCGGCTACGGCCTGGCCGCCGCCTTCCTGCGCGACAGGCTGCGCCTCGCGCCGGGCCTGCGCAGCCATGGCGACCTCTGGCGGCTGCTGGCCGTGGCCACGGCGGCCACGGCGGTGGTCGCCGCGCTGGTGGTGGCGCTGTTCGCCGGCAGCGGGCTGCTGGCGCTCCCCGATGCCTTCGAATCGGCGATGCATTTCTGGGTCGGCGACCTGATCGGCATCGCCGTGCTGACGCCGTTCGTGCTGCTGCTCCTCGACCGCGAGCGGGCGCTGCCCGTCGGCGGCGGCCGGATGCTCGAATACGGGCTGCAGCTCCTGGCCATCGCCGGCGGCCTGTGGATCATCTTCGGCCTCGAATCGGCCAACCACTTCGAATTCTCCTACGTGCTCTTCCTGCCGCTGATCTGGATCGCCCTGCGCGACGGGCTGCCGGGCGCGGTGTGCGGCGTGGTGGCGACCCAGGCCGGGCTGATCGTCGCCGTGCAGCTCAAGGGCTTCGATACCGATATCGTCACCCAGTTCCAGCTCCTGATGCTGGCGGTCACGGTCACCGGCCTGTTCCTCGGCTCGGTGGTCGACGAGCGCCAGCGCGCCGAGACGGCGCGGCGCGAGAGCGAGACGCGGCTCAAGGATCACGAGGCGGAGCTGGCCCAGGCGGCGCGCGTCACCGCCACCGGCGAGATGGCCGGGGCCCTGGCGCACGAGCTCAACCAGCCGCTCACCGCGCTCATCGGCTTCGCCCGCGCCTCCCAGGCGGTGATGGAGACGCCGGCGCAGGGTGCCCAGGCCGGTCTCGCCGCCAAGGAGCTGATCGACCAGGCCGTGCACCAGGCGCTGCGCATCGGCGAGATCATCCGCAGCACGCGCGAGTTCCTGCGCCAGGGCGACACCCAGCTGGTCAAGGATCACCTTCCGCGCCTGTTCGCCGCCGCGATGGAGCTGATGCGCGAGCGCGCCGAGCGGCACCGCGTCACGCTGGTGATCGAGGCTGATGACAAGCTGCCGCCGGTCTTCGTCGACCCGATCCAGATCGAGCAGGTTATCGTCAACCTGGTGCGCAACAGCATCGACGCGCTGGTGCAGTCGAATGCCGAGACCCGCCGCGTCACCCTGACCGCCATGCCGTCCGGCGAAGCGGGCTTCGCCGAGGTGCGGGTCCGCGACACCGGTCCCGGCTTCGCGCCGGAGGTCATGGACCGGCTGTTCACGCCCGTCGCCAGCACCAAGGAGTCGGGCATGGGGCTGGGCCTGTCGATCAGCCGCTCGCTGATCGAGGCGCATGGCGGGCGCATCTGGGTCGAGCCGGTCGCCTCGGGCGCCGAGATCCGCTTCCTCGTGCCGATCGAGGGCGACGCGGCCGGTGCCGATGACTGAGAATCGCCGATGACCGGGCCTACGATCTACATCGTCGACGACGACGAGGCGGTGCGCCGCGGCCTAACGGCGCTGCTGCTCGCCAAGGGCCACGCGGTCGAGAGCTTCGCCTCGGCCGATGCCTTCCTGTCCGCGGTGCCGGCGCAGCCCGCCGGCTGCGCGCTGGTCGACATCCGCTTGCCCAGGACCAGCGGCCTGGAGCTGCAGCGCGAGATGAAGCGGCGCGGCCTGCCGCTGCCGGTGATCATCATCACCGGCCACGGCGACGTGCCGGTGGCGGTGGCCGCGCTCAAGGCCGGGGCCATCGATTTCCTGGAGAAGCCGTTCGACAGCGCCGCGCTGCTCGCCGCCATCGACGAGGCGCTGCGCCAGGCGCCGATCGCCGGCGGGGCGGCCGCGCTCGACCGCGAGACATTGGCCGAGCGGGTGGGGCGCCTGACGGCGCGCGAGCGCGAGGTCATGGCGCTGGTGGTCGAGGGCCAGCCGAACAAGGCCATCGCCCACCGGCTGAAGATCGCCCTGCGCACGGTGGAGATCCACCGCGCCCGGGTGATGGAGAAGACCGAGGCGCGCAACCTCTCGGAGCTCGTGCGCATGGCGCTGCGCCTCAACGGCGCTTAAGCGGGCGAAAAAAAGAATCCTCACCCTGAGGTGCGAGCGCAGCGAGCCTCGAAGGGTGACAAAAAGGAGCCCTCATCCTGAGGAGGCCGCCTTCCGAGGCGGTCGTCTCGAAGGATGAGGTCCACTATATTCGGCAGTATGGGCGCCTTCGTTTACATCCTGCGATGCAGTGACGGCAGTTATTACGTCGGCACGACGCGCGACACGCTCGACCGAAGGGTCGCCGAGCACAATGCCGGTGGGTATGGCGGGTACACCGCCAAGCGGCGTCCGGTGACGCTCGCCTACGCCCAGGAGTTTGCCAACATTACCGACGCCATAGCGGCGGAGCGGCAGGTGAAGGGCTGGCGTCGCGAAAAGAAAGAGGCACTCATTCGCGGCGATCTCTCTGCCTTGCCTAGTCTGGCCAGCCGAGCTCAGCGGCCCAAGTAGACCTCATCCTTCGAGGCTCGCTACGCTCGCACCTCAGGATGAGGGCTTTTTATTTAGGATCGGGAACAAAGAAAACGCACCTCACCCTGAGGCGCGAGCCGTCTGCGGTGAGCCTCGAAGGGTGAGGTTCCGTTTGTTGCCCCTCATCCTTCGAGGCTCGCTGCGCTCGCACCTCAGGATGAGGACTTGTTCCGAAAAGCGACGCGTATAGCGGTAAACCACTATTTCGCGGCCGCATCGCGACCCATAGGTTTTTCCCGACAGAACGAGTGCCGCGCGGCGTCGGTCCCGAGGACAGGGAACGGCGAAGGCGCGGTCTTGTCCGCAATAAGGGAAGCCGCCGCGCCGCCATGCTCGATCCCGAAATCATCATCAGCCTGCTGACGCTCACCGCCCTCGAGATCGTTCTCGGCATCGACAACATCGTGGTCATCGCCATCATCGCGGCCACGCTCCCCGTCCATCAGCGCGACAAGGCGCGCATCTTCGGCCTGGCGCTGGCCATGATCACGCGCCTGCTGCTGCTGCTCTCCATCGCCTGGATCGCCGGCCTGACCCAGCCGATGGTCGAGTTCGGCGAGGTCTCGTTCTCCGGCCGCGACCTGCTGATGCTGGGCGGCGGCCTGTTCCTCATCGTCAAGGCGGTGCGCGAGATGCACGACGCGGTCGAGGAGGCGAGCGCCTCGCCCGGCGAGCGGCGGGCGACGAGCTTCTCCAGCGCCATCGCCCAGATCGTGGTGCTCGATATCGTCTTCTCGTTCGATTCCGTGATCACCGCCGTCGGCATGGCGCAGCAGCTCTGGGTGATGGCCGCGGCCGTGATCATCGCCGTGCTGGTCATGCTCGTCGCCTCGGGCCCGATCATGCGTTTCATCCACGCGCATCCGACGGTGAAGGTCCTGGCCCTGGCCTTCGTGCTGCTCATCGGCATGGCGCTGGTGGCCGACGGCATGGGCTTCCACATCCCCAAGGGCTACCTCTACTTCGCCATGCTCTTCTCGGTCTTCGTCGAGGGCGTGAACGTGACCATCGCGCGCCGCCGCCGGGCCCACCAGGCGCCGCGCGCCGCATCGCGCCGCGAGGTCGAGGGGCACGACATCTCCCCCGAGCACGGCCTGCAGCCGGTGCCGGCCCATTCCGGCGGCCAGCGCCGCGGCGACGACTGAGAGGCAAGCGCCATGCGACGTATCCTCATCCCGGTCGACTCCACGACCCCGGTCGAGACCATGCTGCGCGCCGTGGTCGCCCGCCGGCGCGACGGCGCGACGGAGAGCGTGCACCTGCTCAACGTCCAGGCGCCGCTCACCGCCTATGTCACGCAGTTCGTCGGCCGCCAGTCCGTGGCCGGCTTCCAGCGCGAGCTGGGCGAGAAGGCGATGGCCGCGATCCGCCGTCGCTTCGACGCGGCCGGCATCCCCTACACCGCGCATTTCTGCGTCGGCGACGTGGCCGCCACGATCGGCGAGGCGGCGCGGGACCTGCGGGCCAGCGAGATCCTCATGGGCCTCGACCAGGAAGGCTGGTGGGACAGCCTGACGACCTGGCTGCAGATCAACCGCCTCCGCCGCTACGCCACCGTGCCCGTCGTCGTCGTGGTGGCGCCGCCGGCCGACCTCGTGCCGGCCTTCGGCGGCATCGGCACCAGCGTTCCGCGCTGAACAGCGCGATCGTCCACGATCGCGCGAGCTCACCGCCGGTCGCACCCCCTGAGTACCGGCGGCGGGAGGCGCGCCCGGGGAAACCGCGAACCGACCCGCCAGGGGTTCGCCCCCGGGCGCGGCTAGTCCGGCTCGGTCAGCAATTACCGCGCTGCGCCGCCGGGCACGCCCTGACCTGAGAAATGTCACCCCCGCGAAAGCGGGGGTCCATGGTGCCGCTCGATAGATGGATCCCGGATCGCACGGCTCTCGGAAGAGCCGCTTGTCCGGGATGACGGACAAAGGGGCGCCGTATTCGCGCCCCTCAGGCGCCTTTCTTCTCGAACCGCGCCAGCTCGCGCTTCAGCTCCAGCACCTCCAGCGGACAGTCCTTCCAGTCGTCCTCCCAGCAGACGATCAGGTCGCATTTCCGTGCGTCGTGCTTGTGGGTCAGGAAATTGCGGCTGCGGAATTCGAACTCGATGCGCACGCGCTCCCAGGGCTCGCCCGCGCCGCGCAGCCGGCGCTTGGCCTGGCAGTCCGGGAAGGCGATGCCCAGGCTCTCCACCAGGTAGCCGAGCGAGGGGGCCAGCGCCCCGAACAGGAAGACGACCCCCATCTCGTTGGTCGGCGCGTGCTGCATCCAGGCGAGGTTGAGCGGCGCGCCGAGCCGCGCCCCGCCGCAGCCGTCCCAGCGCGCCGGGCCGCCCTCGCGCCCGGCATTCTCCCGGCAGCGCACCGAGAGCTCGCCCAGATGCGGGAAGGCGGGGTGATGCAGCAGCAGCCAGGCGCGATAGGCGCGTAAAGCGCCGGTCCAGGTGCCCCAGCGCGCCTTGTAGACCTGGTGGCGATGGCGGCAGGTGCGGTCGAACTTGTGCTTGTCGACGAGGCCGTCGGCCTGGCTGAACACGTCGTGCATGGCCTGCAGCAGGGCCTCGTCCGGGACGCTGGGGTTCTTGCGGCTCGGCTGCAGGCCGCAGGCGGCCAGCATCTCGTTGTGCGAATCGAAATGCCGGATCATCTGGTGGTAGCCGATGCCGGTGGCATGCTCCAGGTCGCGCCGCGACAGGCTGCGCTTGCCGCGCGCGCGGGCCAGCGCCTTGACCCGGACGATCATCCCGGCACGCGACAGCGGCCTGCCGCGCCCGGCAGGGGGCGGTGTCTTCATGCCGGGGGATATGGGAGGCCCTAGACGGAATGGCTAGGTGTCAAAATGTCTATAGACATTTGTAAACAGCGTGATCGCTCTGCGATCACGCGAACCCGCGCAGCGGCGAATAGTCACCCGTTGGAGCGGTTCTTTGCCGGGGACGTTGCAAGACCGCGCAGCATGGACAGTCGAAAGATCGTGAGCCAACGCGCAACCGCAGAACGGAGCGCGGCTGTGGCGCCGTCGAAATAACCGCTGACACGCTCTTCGCCCGGAACGTTGTAGTCCTTCAGCGCCAGGGCGTTCTTCTCAACGACATGCCAGGACAGCGCCGCCAGACCGATGACGATCACCGTGGCCCACATTGCCACTTCGAACCAGCCAGTAGCGACGGCGTAATGAATGAGAAGCTGCTTTACGGGCCAACCGTAGATGTAGATGCCGTACGACAGATCGCCGTAGCGCGCCATGTCGGGAAGCTTGATCGGCCCCAGCGCCACATAGATCACGAGATAGGCAAAGCAGGTCGGCAGGGCGAGCCAGAAGCCGCCATAGAGCAACGTGAGAAGGGACAGTGCCGCACACGCCACCGCGCGGACCGCTGTCAATCCCAGCCGCCAGTGATAGATCGCGGCGCCGCCAAAGAAGGTCGTGACCAGGTTGACGCGATGGTTCCAGTCTCTGAACTCGTCGATCGTATACGGCCCGTCGATGCTCAAGAAGGTCAGACCGGCGGCCAGGATTGCCAACGTGACGTACCGGTTCAGCAGGCCGAGGATCCCCAGGGTGAAGACGAGGCCATAGCATTCCACCTCGTAGGGAAGCGTCCAGAGCGGCGAATTGACACTGTTACTCGGGTTGTCGAGAAACACCCCGGGAAGGTCTCCCTGGTAACCCGTCATTGATCCGTTCACGACCACGTAACGATACAGCTCCCATGAGGAGAAATACTCTTCGAGCGGTACGGCGGTGACGATCGGGCCCATGACGAATGCCGACAGCAGCACGACAATGATGAGGGCCGGCACCAGGCGCACAACGCGGGCTTTGGCAAAGCGCCAGACGCTCGGTGTCTGCTCGAAGCTGCGCGTGATCAGGTAGCCGCTGATCACGAAAAAGGCCGCAACCCCCACGGTTCCTAACGTGGTCTGGTTCTCGCTGAGTGCCACGAGAGGCTGGGAAAGCCCCATTCCGGTCGTCGCCGAAAAGGCATGCGACCATAGGACGGCAAGGGCGGCAAAGAATCGGATCGTGTCGAAATTGTTTGATCGGCTGGTCATGCGGACACCTCATCGCTGACCCGAAGGCCAAGGAGCACGCTGGCACCGCTGCGAACCGATGCCGACGTCAGGAGGCGCTGATGCGTCCGTGTTTTGGAGAGATACGCCTGTTACGAGCGGGTGGCCCCGCGTCGCTACGGCATGCTGCCGTGAAACTAGCGGCGTGTCAGCGCCTGGGCGCGACGATCAAATCGGAGTCTCGGGACTGAAACTCACCCGCCGGGCACCAATCCGTCGCCTCACGGAGCCGCGGCGAACGCCGGAAACGCCGGCTCGCAGAATATGGCGAGCCATTCTCTTGGTCGGACGCGGCAGGGTGTGCGCCATGTTCCCTGATGAAGGGAGCGCCTTCCGCGCCGTCAAGCTGAGCATCCGCAATACCTCGTTCGCGCATCCGGGAACGGGACCCTACGGGGTATGGCGCTACTGAAAACCGCCCCTGTCGAAGCTCGTACGCGTGGCGCCGCACCTCAACGGCTTGGCCTGAGCGACAGGGACGACGCGAGCGCGCCGCTGCCGAGCGCGAGGACGATGGCGACGACGATCAGGCTGGCGGCAATCGCGAAGGTGACCTGCATTCCGGCGGCAACCGCTTCGGGCGGGGCCGTCGCCACGCCGGCCGTGCCCGAGGCGAGCGCGAACACCGCACCCATCACCGAGGCGCCGGTGACCAGCCCGAGATTGCGCGACAGGTTGAGCAGGCCGGAGATCACGCCGCGCCGATCCGGGCGGATCCCGGCCATGACGGCGGTGTTGTTGGCCGTCTGGAACAGCGCGTAGCCGGCGGTGATGACGACGAGCGGCGCGATGTAGCCGGGAACGCCGAGCCTCGCCGGCAGCAGGGACAGGACCAGGGAGCCGGCGGCGATCGCGATGAGCCCGACGACGCTCATGCGCGGCGCGCCGAACCGGTCGGCCAGGCGGCCCGCCGGCATCCCGGTCAGCGCCACGACGACGGGACCAACCGAGACCACGAGTCCCACGGATGCGGCATCGAGACCGAGCGCGCCCGCCAGATAGAACGGCCCGACCACCAGCGTCGCCATCATCACCGTCGAGACGAGCGCGCTCGTGGCCAGGCTGGCGCTCAGCCCCGGATCGCGGAACGCCGCCAGCGGGATCAGCGGCGAGGCGGCGCGCGCTTCGAAGAGGATGAAGAGCCCGGCCCCGGCCCCGGCGGCCGAGAGCAGCGCCAGGTTGAGCGGGCCGAAGTTGCCGCGCCCGAGGGTCATGGCCAGCGCATAGGCCGCCAAGGTCAGGGCCAGCAGGAACGTGCCTGGCATGTCGAAGACGGGGCGTTCCGGCTTCGGCTGCGGGCGATCGGCGGGCAGGGTGCGACGGATCAGGAGCAGGGCGAGGACGCCCAGCGGCAGGTTGACCAGGAAGATCGCCGGCCAGCCGGGCCCGGCGATCAGCACGCCGCCGAGCGTCGGGCCGAGCGCCGTACCGATTGCGGACATCGTCCCGAGCAGGCCCATGGCGCGGCCGGTCTTCTCCTTCGGCACCGTCTCGCCGACGAAGGCCATGGTGAGGGCCATCATGACGGCCGCTCCCAGCCCCTGCGCCGCGCGGGCGGCGATCAGCAGCCCGAGCGTCGGGGCGAGGCCGCCGAGGACCGAGGCCGCCGTGAACAGCAGGAGCCCGGCCAGCAGCAGCCGTCGCCGGCCGATGAGGTCGCCGAGCCGGCCGACGCTGACGATCAGGGCGGTGATGGAGATCAGGTAGGCGAGAACGACCCACTGCACGTCCTGGAAAGAGGCGTCGAAGGCCTGGGCCAGGGTCGGCAGGGCTATGTTGGCGATGCTGATGCCCAGCGAGGACAACAGCATGGAGAGCGAAAGCCCGGCGAGCGCCCAGCGGGCCGAAGGGCGCCGTTCCGCCTTCCCGGTGGGGGTTTCTTCTCGTGCTGCAATGTCTGGCTTCACCATGAACTCCGTTTTCTGAAGACGCCCGAAGCGGGCTTTCCAGAAAACTAGGCTCCGGAGTGATAGGGCGGAAGACGCACGGATTACAGTTTATCCGTGCGTTTAACGCCATATCAGACTACGCTCGCCCGCATGTCGAGACCCGATCTCAACCTGCTCGCCACCCTCGACGTGCTTTTAGCGGAAGGCAGCGTGGCGCGGGCGGCAAGGCGGCTGCGCCTCAGCCCCTCGGCCATGAGCCGGGCGCTGGCGCGATTGCGGGCGGCGACGGGCGATCCGCTGCTGGTCCGTGCCGGGCGCGGCCTGGTCCCCACGCCCCGGGCGCTGGCGCTGCGCGAGCCGGTCGGCCGGCTCGTGCAGGATGGAGAAGCGGTCCTGCGTCCGGCCGAGACGCTCGACCTCAAGCAGCTGGTCCGCACCTTCACCCTGCGCACCCGCGACGGCTTCGTGGAGAATTTCGGGCCGGGTCTGCTGGCGCGCGTCGCGAGGGAAGCGCCGGGCGTTCGGCTGCGCTTCGTGCCGAAGCCGGACAAGGACAGCGCGCCGCTGCGCGACGGGAGCGTCGATCTGGAAACCGGCGTCGTCGGGCCGGCGACCGGTCCCGAGGTGCGGGCGCAAGGTCTGTTCCGCGACCGTTTCATCGGCGTGGTGCGCAAGGGCCACCCGCTGAGCCGCGGCCGGATCACGCCCGCCCGTTATGCCGCGGCCCGTCACATCGGCGTCTCGCGGCGGGGCCTCGACAGGGGACCGGTCGATGAGGCACTGGAGGCGCGCGGCCTCACACGGGAGGTCGTCGTCCTCGTCGGCAGCTTCGCCGAAGCGCTGGCTCTTGCCCGGGCCTCCGACCTGGTCGCCAGCGTGCCCGAGCGGCATACCGGAAATCTGCGCGCCGGCCTGCACGGCTTTCCCCTGCCGGTCCCGCTGCCGGAATTCACGGTCTCCCTGCTCTGGCATCCGCGGCTGGACGCCGACCCGGCGCATCGCTGGCTGCGCGGCTGCGTGCGGGAGGTCTGCGCGAAACAAAAAAAGACCCCACCCTGAGGAGCGCGCCGTCGGATCTCGACCTTGCGCCGCTCGATCACGCCGGCCGCGTATTGCAGGCCGATCGGGCCGCTCTTGAGCTTCGCTTCCCCGCTCAGCCGCCGCGCAGGGGGATGCGGGCCAGGACGCAGCTGTCGAGGGCCAGGCTGTCGTGATTGGCCATCAGCCGGATTTCCCGCACCACGGTGTCGAGCAGGATCCGGTCGCGCCAGTCACGCAGGATAAGACGCAAGGCCGTGGCCTCGGTGGCGTCGAGGTGGTCGCGGAAATGGACCAGGCCGACGGTGTAGAGCCCGGTGGGCCGGCCGCCGGTCAGCGCCTGCAGGTGGCTGACGGGATCGCGCCCATGCCGCGCCTCGGGGACCAGCGGCAGGTAGAGCCGCCCGTGATTCTTGTCGCCCATCCACGGGCCGGTGAGCCGGGCGCGGAATCGCCGCAGCCTGCGCAGGCGCAAGGTGAGATGTCGGATGGCGGCGTCGCTGTGCTGGCGCTGCAGGTGGCTGCGGATGGTGGCATGCAGCACGGGGCGGCGGCGTTCCTGCAGGTCCCAGGCGATCTTGGGCGCGAAGGGGGCGGCGCGCAGCCGGGTCATCAGTCGCCGATAGGCCGGGCTGGCGTCGAGTGCTTCGGCGTCGACCGGCACGACCAGGGCGCGGCTGGGCGGGGTGAACCAGCCCATGTCGTAAGGCTCCCCCGGCTTGCTGCTGATGACGTCGGGGTGTTCGGGCGCGATGAGCGGCAGGTGGCAGAGCCGGTAGGAGTCATCGAGCGGCAGGGCGGCGCCGGGCGCGAACCTGTAGGCGAGGGCGCGGTAGCGGAGCTGATGCGGACGGATGAATTCGGTCATGGGACGTGGGCATGTAGCGTCTTTCCCGGAGACGGAAAAGCGCTAAAATGCCCGGGACCTCAGGAGGAAACCATGCCGCTCGAAAAACTGGAGCACTACACCGTCCGCAGTCTCGATATGGAGAAGACGCGCGACTTCTACCGCGACGTCTGCGGCCTCAAGGTCGGCCCCCGCCCGCCTTTGGATTTCGCGGGCTGGTGGCTTTATTGCGGGAAGACACCGGTCGTGCATCTGGTGCCGCTCGACAACCCGATCGCCATCCGCGGCGAGGTCAATGTGCCCGACGTCAATAACGGCGCGGCGCCGGGCAGCGGGGCGGTCGATCACCTGGCCTTCAGCGCCAGCGACGTTCAGGGCATGAAGCGCCATCTCAAGAAGAAGGGCGTGCCGTTCAAGGAGCGCATCCAGGCTGGCGGCTTCCTCCACCAGATCTTCCTCGACGACCCCAACGGCGTCACCGTCGAGCTCAACTACCATACCAAGAAGCTCAAGCAGCTCACCGCCAGGGGCGCCTCGATGGGCTCGGCGATCAAGCGCGGCACCGCCAAGAAGAAGGCCGCGAACGGCCGCCCATCCGCCACCAAGAAGCGCGCCTGATGCTGCGCACGACGATCGCCGGCAGCCTGCCCAAGCCGGGCTGGCTGGCCGAGACCGAGAAGCTGTGGCCGGCCTGGCGCCTCGAGGGCAAGGCGCTGGAGGAAGCCAAGCGCGACGCCATCCTCGCCGCCCTCAAGATGCAGGAGACGGCCGGCATCGACATCATCACCGACGGCGAGATGCCGCGGCAGCATTTCGTGCACGGTTTCCTCGAGAAGGTCTCAGGGATAGACTTCCAGAACCGCCAGACCATCGGCATCCGCAACGACCGCTACAAGGCGGTCTGTCCGACAGTCACCGGCCCGATCAAGCGCGCCGGCTCGGTGCATGGCGAGGAGGTGCGCTGGGCCCGCGCCAACACGAAGAACAAGCTCAAATTCACCCTGCCCGGGCCGATGACCATCGTCGATACCCTGGCCGACGACCACTACAAGGACCGCGGCAAGATGGCCATGGCCTTCGCCGAGGCGCTCAACGAGGAGGCCAAGGATCTCGACGCCGCCGGTGTCGATGTCATCCAGTTCGACGAGCCGGCCTTCAACGTCTATGGCGACGAGGTGGCCGAGTGGGGCGTGGCCGCGCTCGAGCGCGCCGCCAAGGGCCTCAAGGCGACCACAGCGGTGCATATCTGCTACGGCTACGGCATCAAGGCCAACACCGACTGGAAGGCCACGCTGGGCACGCAGTGGCGCCAGTACGAATCCGTCTTCCCGCTGCTGGCCAAGAGCAGCATCCAGCAGGTCTCGCTCGAGGCGATCCACTCGAAGGTGCCGCTCGAGCTCATCGGCCTGCTCGAGGGCAAGGACGTGCTGGCCGGCGCCATCGACGTCGCCTCCAATACGGTCGAGACGCCGGAGGAGGTCGCCGCCGCGATCAAGGCCGCCATGAAATACGTGGCGCCCGAGAAGCTCTTTCCCTGCACCAATTGCGGCATGGCGCCGATGCCGCGCGACGTCGCCGCGGCCAAGCTCAAGGCGCTGGCCGCCGGCGCCGCCCTGGTGCGCAAAGAACTGGGACGCTGAACCGGCGTTACTGATCGGCGGGGGCGGAAGGAGGAGTCATATGGACGGCACCGCGACCCGTATCGCCAGCGCGCGCGAGGTGATGGCGCTGGGGCCCTTCATCCCGGTGGTCACCATCGACGAGGCCGACCACGCGGCCGAGCTGGCCCGCGCCCTGCTGGCCGGCGGCCTGCGCACGGTCGAGGTCACCCTGCGCACGCCCCAGGCGCTCGACGCCATCCACGCCATTGCCGCCCAGGTGCCGGAGATCGTGGTGGGGGCCGGCACCCTGCTCGGCGCGGCCGATATCACCCGGGCCCGCAAGGCCGGCGCGCGCTTCGGCGTCAGCCCCGGCCTGACGCCGCAGGTGGCCGAGGCCGCGCGGGCGGCCAACTTTCCGCTGCTGCCGGGCGCGGTCACCGCCTCGGAGATCATGGCGGCGCGCGAGCATGGCTTCACGGCGCTCAAGTTCTTTCCCGCCAAGGCGGCGGGCGGGCTCGACGCGCTCAAGAATTTCGTGCCGGTCTTCGCCGACGTGGTGTTCTGCCCGACCGGCGGCATCGGCCTGGCCGACGGGCCGAGCTTCCTCGCCCTGCCCAACGTGCCGTGCTACGGCAGCGCCTGGGTGGCGACGGCCGAGCTGATCCGGGCACGCGACTGGAAGACCATCACCGAGAACGCCCGGAAAGCGGCGGCGCAGAAACCGGCTAAGGCTTAGAGCCGAACCACCGGAGCAGTGGTGTATCGCCAGGGGGACGCCCGGGGACATGGTGACCGCTACACACAATGCCCGCATGCTGGCGCGCTACAACGCCTGGGCCGACGCCCGCATCATCGACGGTGTCGCGTCCCTGCCGCCGGGCGAGGCGGAGAAACAGCGTACGACCCTGTTCAAGACGATGATCGGCACGCTCAACCACAACTACGTCGTCGACCTGATTTGGCAGGCGCATCTCGAGGGCCGCGATCACGGCTTCAAGGCACGCAACATGGTGCTGCATGCCGAGCTCCCGGCGCTGCGCCAGGCGCAGGCCACCGTCGATGCCTGGTACATCGCCTGGAGCGACGCCCAGACCGAGGCCTCGCTGGCCGAGAAGCTGGATTTCCGCTTCATCTCCGGCAAGGCCTGCCGCATGACCCGCCTGGAGATGCTGCAGCACGTCGTCACCCACACGGCCTATCACCGCGGCTGGGTGGCCCAGATGTTCTTCGAGGTCCCGGCCAAGGCCCCGGACACCGACCTGTCGGTCTTCCTGGGCGAGGTCGCGCCGGACTGGGAGTAGAAGAAGCCCCGCGAATGGCGTGATAGGATTTGCGCATGCAGGCAGCAACAAAATGGCGGGCCGGCGTCACGGTGGTCCGGGCCGCCGCTCTCGACCAGGCGCTGCGCGGCCCGTCCGGAAGCGGGCGTGCCACGGTGTTTGATTTCGCCGGCAGCGGCGGGGATAAAACCTGGATCGGCATGGCCACCGTGCCGCCGCAGGCCAAGACCGGCGCCCATCACCATGGCCGTCACGAGGTGGCGATCTATGTCGTGAACGGGCGGAGCGAGATCCGCTGGGGCGAACGGCTGGAATTCGCCGCCGATATCGGGCCGGGCGACGCGGTGTATTTCGCGCCCCACGTGCCGCATCAGGAGTTCAACCCCGACTCCGCCGAGCCGGCGGTTTTCCTGGTGGTGCGCAGCGACGACGAACGGATCGCGATCAAACTCGACGCCGTGCCCGTCGAGACGCCTGAGACCGTCTTCTGAATCAAGGTCCAGCGCCACGTCGGCGCTTGAGGCCTATTCCTTCTCCGCCTTGTGCTCGACCTCGAGGATGTCGCCCTTCGAGAACAGGTAGGTCTTCAGCTGCTGGCCGAAGTCCTCGTCGTTGCGCCGCAGCCATTCGAGCACCATCGCCGCGTGCTCGATCTCTTCGCGCATGTTGTGCAGCAGGACTCCCTTGAGCATCGCGTCGTCGCAGTCGTCGGCCCGCTGGCGATACCAGTCGGCGGCCTCCAGCTCCTCCATCAGCGAGACGATGGCCTGGTGCATTGCCAGGGTTTTCTTGCTCAGGCGTTCGCGCGGCGCGTGCAGACCTTCGCTGGACATCGAGGACACTCCCATTGCCATGAACCAAAGCCTGAGCCTACACGGCGCCGCGCTGCCGGCAAGGGAGCATCAGGGGAGGGCGCGGCTCAGGCGCCGGCCAGGAAACGCCGCACCTCGTCGCGGGTCGGCGACCCGTCCACGCCGCCAAACCGCGTGCATTTGAGCGCCGCCGCGGCGCAGGCGAAGCGCGCGGCCTGCTCGACGCTCATCGACTCTGCCAGGCCGAGCGTGAAGGCGCCGTGGAAGGTGTCGCCGGCGCCGAGCGTATCGACCGCCTCGACCTGGGGAGCCGGCACATGGCGTACGCTTCCGTCTTCGATCCAGCGGAACCCTTGCGCGCCCACCGTGACCCCGATGAAGCCCGACAGCTTCCGCGCCATGGCCAGCAGGCCGGCATCGATGTCCTCGCTGCCGGCAAAGGCGATCAGCGCCGGCTGGGCGAACACGACATGGCTGGCGCGCGGCGCCAGGTCGGCCAGGATCTCGGCCGGCGTTGTATCGGCATCGAGCACGGTGCGCACGCCGCGCGCCCGCGCCGCGTCGAGCACCTGTGCCGCACCGGCCGGCCAGCGCGTGTCGACCAGCGCCGCCGCGAACCGGCCGATGGTCGTGACCGGCAGCCAGTCGGGATCGGCATCCAGCGCGCCGTCATAGTAGGGCACGACCAGGCGTTCGCCATCGGCCTGCACCAGAATGGTGGACAAGGTCGAGCGGCCGCCGGCGACGCGCCGCACATGCTGAACGTCAAGGCCGGCGGCGGCCAGCGCGGCGACGATACGCCGGCCGGTTTCGTCCTCGCCGACCCGTCCCCAGTACTCGACCGCGCCACCGAGGCGCGCCATGGCACGAGCCCCGTTCGAGGCCGTGCCGCCGGCGGTCTCGACGCAGGCTTCCGCCAGCACCTTGGCCGGTGCCGGTGGAATCTTCGCGACCTTGAGGATCGTATCCCAGGTCGGCGCGCCGACCGCGAGGAGGAGGGGAGAGGTCATTGGTCGGCACCTCTAGTCCCTCTCCGCCACGAAGTGGGGGAGAGGGAAGGGGCCCGTCGCATTAGCGACGGGAAGGGTGAGGTGGCTCTGGCGCTTTGCAGCCCACCTCACCCGCTCGCTAGCGCTCGCACCCTCTCCCCCCGCAAGCGGGCGGAGAGAGTTGGTTTACTCAGCCCCAGACCTCGCGCGCGGTCTCGACCACCAGGCGCAGCTTGGCGATCTGCTCGTCGAGGCTCAGCGCGTTGCCGTCGACCGTCGAGGAGAAGCCGCATTGGGGCGACAGGCAGAGCTGGTCGAGGGGCACGAACTTCGCCGCCTGGTCGATGCGGCGCTTGAGGTCGTCCTTCTTCTCCAGGGCGCCCTTCTTGGTGGTGACCAGGCCGAGGATGACCATCTTGCCCTTGGGCACGAAGCGCAGCGGCTCGAAGCCGCCCGAGCGGGCATCGTCGTATTCGAGGAAGAAGCCGTCGACCTTGAGCTGGCTGAACAGCGCCTCGGCGACGAAGTCGTAGCCGCCCTCGGCCACCCAGGAGGAACGGAAATTGCCGCGGCACATATGTGTGCACACCGTCATGTCGGCGGGCTTCTTCGCCAGGGCGCCGTTGATCAGCTTGATATAGATCTTGTGCTGGTGCTCGGCGTCGCCGCCGAGCTGCTTGATGTGCTCGCGCTGCGTCGGATCGTTGAGATAGGCGAGGCTGGTATCGTCCATCTGCAGGTAGGTGCAGCCGAGCTTGTAGAGGCCTTCGACCTCATCGGCATAGGCCTTGGACAGGTCGGTCCAGAACGCCTCCATCTGCGGATAGATCGTGGCATCGATGGCCGCCCGCCCGCCGCGGTAATGCATCATCGAGGGTGAGGGAATGGTGAGCTTCGGCGTCGCCTTGGTCGTGGCCGATTTGAGGAACTTGAACTCCTCGCCGAAGATCGTCTTCTCGAGCTTGAGCTTGCCGGTGACCTTGAGGGCGGCGGGCGTGAACTCGATCACCCCTTGCGCGTTCTTGAACTGGACCTTGAGGTTGTCCTGCACCTTGGTCACGCCGCCGACCTGGTAGAGGAAATCCATATGCCAGGAGCCGCGGCGGATCTCGCCGTCGGTCGCCACCTGCAGCCCGATATCCTCCTGCATCTTGACCGCGTCGCGGATCGCTTGGTCCTCGACCTTGCGCAGGGCCGCCGCATCGAGCTTGCCCTGCTTGTGGTCCTCGCGCGCCTGCAGGACCTCCTTGGAGCGCAGCAGGCTGCCGACATGGTCGGCGCGGAAGGGCGGGCGGGTACGGGCGGTCATCGGCATTTCCTTCTCTGGCGAAAACCCGGCGTGGGACGCCGGTTGTGGGAGACGTAAGTTTTTTTGAAACACAGTTCCAAAATTTTGACAAGGTGGCGAGGGGAGGGTATCAAGGTCCCGAGTGGAGGGCACCGCGATGGCCCGCAGCGCAGCACATTCTAAGCCACGCCGTCTTGCGCGAATACAGGGGGGCTCCGGCGACACCGTTTCGGCGCTGGCCCGCGGCCTGGCGATCCTGCAGTGCTTCGCCGAGGCGCCCCAGTCCGCCAATCACGGGCCGCTCACCCACGGCGAGCTGTCGCGGCGGACGGGCATTCCCAAGCCGACGGTGACGCGCCTGGTGGCGACCCTGGTTGCCGAGGGCTACCTCAAGCCGGATCGAGACAGCGAACGCTACGGCTTGGCGGCCGGCGTCATGATGCTGGCGCGCGCCTTTCTGTCCGGCCTCGACGTGCGAGCGGCAGCGCGGCCCCATATGCAGGCACTGGCCGAGGAGTTCGATGCCTCGGTCTATCTCGCGGTCTGCGATGAGCCGGAAATGGTGGTGATCGAGGCCTGCCGTTCGCGGACCGCGGCGCTCACCTCGCGGCTCGATATCGGCAGCCGGGTGGCGCTTCTGCGCTCGGCCCTGGGTCGTGCCTATCTTGGCGCGATCGATGCAGCCGCCCGCGAATCCCTGCTGCGTGCCTTGCGCAGCAGTGCCGGCAATGGCTGGCGCAAAGAATCGGCCGGGCTCGACGCTGCGCTGCGCGACGCGGCCTTGCGCGGCTACTGCATCTCGCTCGGTGAATCGCATCCCGATATCAGTGCGGTAGCGGTATCGCTGCAGACATCGTCTGGCGAGATCATGACCCTCAATTGTGGCGGTCCCGCCTTCCGCTTCGGCGAGGAGCGCCTGCGTCGCCGCGTGGCGCCGCGCCTGGTGGCGACCGCGCGCGTCATTGCCGGAGAGATTGGCGCTGCCGAGCCGCGGCTCGCCGCCAGCGCCTGAGAATTGTTGTTCGGGAGAGAAACGATGACCGTCACCCAGATTCGCCCTTCCGCTACCGATCCGATGGCCTGGCGGCGCGACTCGTTCCCCAGCCCGAACGCCTATTCGGTTTCTTTCACCGATGGCGATCGCAACGAGCTGATGGCCAGCCTCGACAATGTCCGCCGCCGCGGCAGAAAGCTGACGCCCGCCGAGGCCCTGACCCGCGAGGACTTTCCGATCCCCCGGCTGCGCGAGAAGCTGCGCGGCGCCTACGAGCAGGTGCGTTCGGGCCACGGCTTCGTGCTGCTGCGCGGCCTGCCGATCGACGGGCTGACGGTCGAGGAATTCATCGCCGCGGTATGGGCGGTGGGCACCGGTTTCGGCCACTCGCTCTCGCAGAACGCCGAGGGCGAGCGCATCGGGCACGTGATCGACGCCACCCAGCAGGAAGCCACGCCGCGCATGTTCCGCAGCAATCTCGAGCTGCGCCTGCACACCGACGTGACGGCGATGATCGCGCTCGCCTGCTGGCACAAGTCGCAGAGCGGCGGGGCCAGCTTCCTGGCCAGCGCCGTCACCATCCACGACGAGATCAAGCGCCGGGCGCCGCATCTCCTGGCGCCGCTCTACAACGGCTTCCACTATCACCGGCTGGGCGAGGAAGGACCGGGCGAGGAGACCGCCACGCCCTACCGCATGCCGGTCTTCGCCATCGTCAATGGGCAGCTGAGCTGCCGCTACCAGCGCGCCGGGCTTGCCGCCGGCCATCGCGAGCGCGGCGTGCCCCTCACCGAAACGGAGATCGAGGCGCTCGACATGTTCGACGAGGTGGCCAGGATGCCGGAGCATCGCCTCGCCTTCCATCTCGAGCGTGGCGACATGGTGGTGATCAACAACTACACGGTGCTGCACGCGCGCACCAAGTTCACCGAGTTCGCCGAGCCCGAGCGCCGCCGCCACCTGGTGCGGCTGTGGCTCGATGCCGAGGGCTTCCGCGCCGTGCCACCCGAGCTCAACCTCTTCGCTGAGAACGGCGTGCCCCGGCAGGAGGGACGCACCTGCACCTTCGATTTCAAGAAGCTCTATGGCGACGACCCACGGGCCACCGGTGGGATGCCGAGCATCGAGCTGAGCGAGACCGATACGGGCCGCTGAGGCTATAAGAGCGAGAAGCTCTGCGATGGGAGGAAAACGATGATGAAGCTTGCCGGCGCGGCCCTGGCCGCGCTCACCCTGCTGGGTGCCGCCGATGTCGCGGCCCAGGCCTACCCCACCCGCCCGGTGCGCATGATCGTGCCGTTCCCGCCCGGCGGCGCCACCGACATCATCGCCCGCCTGGTCTCCGACCGCCTGACCGAGATGTGGGGCCAGACGGTGCTGGTCGACTACAAGCCGGGGGCCGGTACCATCGTCGGCACCGAGGTCGTCGCCAAGGCGCCGGCCGATGGCTACACCATGGGCATGGTGATCACCGCGCACGTGCTCAATCCGAGCCTGCGCAAGGAGATGCCTTACGACACGCTCAAGGATCTCACCGGCGTCTCGCTGGTGGCCGTCTCGCACATCGTCATCACGGCCACCAATGCGCTGCCGGCCAACAACATCCAGGAGCTGATCGCCTACGCCAAGGCCAATCCCGGCAAGCTCAACTACGCCTCGCCGGGCACCGGTACGGCCATGCATCTGACAGGCGAGCTGCTCAACTCCATGGCCGGGATCAAGATCGTCCACGTGCCCTACCGCGGCGGCGCCGCGGCCTATCCCGACGTGATCAGCGGCCGCATTGAGCTGCAGATCGATCCGATCCAGGCTTCGATGCAGAACATCGATGCCAAGCAGGTCAAGGCGCTGGCCATCGCCAGCCCGCAGCGGGCACCCAGCGCGCCCAACATCCCGACCGTGGCGGAGACGCTGCCGGGCTTCACGGTGATGAGCATCTCCGGCCTGGTCATGCCGGCGGCGACGCCGCGCGACATCGTGCGCAAGGTCCACGCCGATGTGCGCAAGGTGCTGGACATTCCCGAGCTCAAGACCCGCATGGGCGGGCTGGGTATGGAGGCCACGGCCTCCGGCTCGCCGGAGGAGTTCGATGCCTTCATCCGCGCCGAGATCGCCAAATGGGCCGAGGTGGTGAAATCCTCCGGCATGCAGCTCGACTGAGACAACCGACCCGACAAAAAAGGAAACACCGTGATCCGCAGTGACAAGCGCATTATGACGACGCATGCCGGCGCCCTGCCGCGCAGCCAGGAACTGCGCGAGATGATCTTCGCGCGCGCCGACGGCAAGCCCATCGACCGCGAGGCGCTCAACGCCCGGCTGCGCGCCGAGGTGGCCGAGGTGGTGCGGAAACAGGTTGAGTGCGGCATCGACAGCATCAACGACGGCGAAGTCGGCAAGACCAATTTCACCAACTACGTACGCGAGCGCCTGAGCGGCTTCGAGACGCGCATGCTCAAGCCCGGCGAGGGCCCGCCGCCGCTGTCCATTGCCAGCCGCGAGATGGCCAAGTTCTCCGGCTTCTTCAACAAGGGCGGCAAGGGCTTCGGCGGCTTCGCCGGGGCGGGTCCCAGCCGGCCGCAGGTCTTCTGCGTCTCGCCGCTCAAGTTCACCGGCCACGCGGCGCTGCAGGAGGAGCTGGCCTGCTTCAAGATGGCGCTGGCCGGCGTCAAGGTGGCCGAGGCCTACCTGCCGGCCAACACGCCGGGCACGATCGAGCACTGGCTGCGCAACGACTACTACAAGAGCGACGAGGAGTTCCTGTTCGCCATCGCCGACGCCATGCGCGAGGAATACAAGGCGATCGTCGATGCCGGGTTCCTGCTGCAGATCGACGACCCGGACCTGCCGGACGGCTGGCAGATGTACCCCGACATGTCGGTGAAGGACTATCGCAAGTACGCCACCCTGCGCGTCGAGGCGCTGAACCATGCCCTGCGCGGCATCCCGCGCGAGAAGGTCCGACTGCATGTCTGCTGGGGCAGCTTCCACGGACCGCACGAGAACGACATCCCCTTGCGCGAGATCATCGACATCGTCTTCAAGGTGCCGGCCAGCAGCTACTCGATCGAGGCCTCGAACCCGCGCCACGAGCACGAATGGAACGTGTTCGAGGAGGTCGAGGTGCCGGAGGGGGCGGTGCTGATCCCGGGCGTGGTCGGGCACTGCACCGATTTCATCGAGCATCCCGAGCTGGTGGCCGAGCGCCTGGTCCGCTACGCCAACCTGGTGGGCCGCGAGAACGTCATGGCCGGCACCGATTGCGGCCTCGGGCCCCGTGTGGGTCATGAATCCATCGCCTGGGCGAAGCTCACTTCCATCGCCGAGGGCGCGCGCCTGGCCAGCAAGAGGCTCTGGGCGAAGCCGGCGAAGGGCAAGGCGAAAGCGAAAGCAAAGCCGAAAGCCAAGACCAAGAAACGCGCTCCGAAGAAAGCGAAGCGCGGGCGGCGCTAGACGGCGCCTAGTCCTAGAGAATGGGCCCAGGCGGCGGTGCGCTTGAGCCCGCCGAAGGAGAACAGGTGGAGGCCGGCGATGCCCAGCGCGGCATCATCGGCATTCGCCGCCGCCAGCTCCTGAATCAGCGCGTCGGGTGTGGATTCGCTCAGAATCCGGGCGATGGCCGGTCCGCGCAGAGTCAGCGCCCGCACCGAATTGCCCACGCCGCAGCGCAGAGCATATTTCATCAGGGTGGTGATACTGGCCGGCCCGGCCAGGCCGACGCGCACCGGTGCCGCGATGCCGCGGGCGCGCAAGGCGCGCAGCCAGCCCAGGATCGGCGCCGCCTCGAAGCAGAACTGGGTGACGATCTGCACCTCGAGCCCCTGGTCGCGGGCCCGGGCGAGCTTGCCGTCGAGGGCCGCCGCCAGCGCCGCCGGCCCGATGCGCGGATGCCCTTCCGGATAGCCGGCGATGCCGATGCGCTTGATGCCGTACTTGGCGAACAGGCCCGTCTCCAGCATCTGCAGGCTGGACTCGTAGGGTCCGACCGGGCGGTCGACGTCGCCGCCGATGGTCAGGCAGCGGGAGACGCCGGCCTCGCCGGCGAGGCGCGCCAGGAAATCGGCAAGCTGGGTGTAGCTGGCGAGATAGCGCGCCCCGACATGCGGCACGGGGACTAGCCCGCCGGCGCGCAGCTTCGCCGCGGCGGCGATCGTGCGGTGATGTGTGTCGCCGGGCACCCAGTTGATGTAGACCTCGGTGCCGGCGGGCAGGGTCTCGCCGGCGGCGTCGAGGGCCTTGGCATCGCGCGAGGAGACTTCGAGCGAGTAGCCGCGCAGCAGCGCGCGGGCGGATACCGGCGGCGCTTGCGTCCCGGTCAGGGTCTGGTCGACCGGCAACGGTCTAATCGCGCTTGCGCGAGATGACATAGGATTCGTCCCAGAACCACAGCCCGCCGTGTTTCATCAGCACGTCGCGCGTCGCTTCGAGATAGCGCCGGTCGCTGATCACGCCTTCGAGCCGCGCATCCTCGATCTGCGCCACGTAGACCGCCGCGTTCCACGCCGCGAACAGGGTCGAGGTGCCGATGGCGTTGCTGATCTCGTTGGGCAGGGTGTGCATGTCGTAGCGGAACAGCGAGCGGCCGTCGGCATAGGCGTTGAAGTTGAGGTCGCGGCCGGCCGTGCCGAGCTCGGCCTTCACCGCCTTGAGCAGCTGGTGGCGGTCGTGCTGGAAGGGATTCTCGCCCGGCCAGACCCTCTGGATGATCTCCAGGCCCGGGTCGTCGCCATGCGAGTGGATGCCGAGCAGGCGGCCCCCGGGACCCAGCGCGCGGGCCAGCGGCGCCACCACGCGGCGTGCCTTGAAGTCGATGGGGGCGCGCGCCCGGTAGGGCTGTGAGGCCATGACCAGGTCGTAGTCGGCGCGCGTCGCACCCGGCCGCGGGATGACGGAGTCGAGCAGGAAGCGATGGTCCTCGCGGTAGAGGATGAGCACCACCGGCCGCTCGTAGACGGGATTGCCGCTCTTGGGGCTGACATGGGCGCGCCAGTTCTCCGCCAGGAAAGGCTGCAGGGCGGTGATCTGCTCCTCGAAGTCGCGCGAGGTGTTGCCGGTGAGCGCCACTTCGCGCCAGACGAGGCTCGAGGCCGCGGTGACCGAGTTGGGCACCAGCCACGGCGCCTCGTTGTAATTGAGGTTGGTGATCACCGTGACCGTCGCCGGATGCTCGAAGAAGCGGTCGGGCATCTTCTCCAGGGTCAGGCGCACGTCCTCGAGGCTGATCTCCTTGCCGACGATGTAGAAGGGCATCGCCGGGAAGCGCTGGTGCATGGCGCGCATGACGCGGGTGAGCACCGTGCCGTCGCCGACACCGGCATCGAACATGCGCAAGGCCGGCGGGCGCGGATGCAGGTTGGCGAGCTCCAGCCCGACGCGCTGCGCCACCACCCATTTCTCGCTGCAGGTGTTGACGAAGAGCAGGTATTTCTGCCGGTTGTCGAAGAAGCGGAAATTGCGCTCCGGGTTTTCCGTCCCGGCGGCCGGCAGGGTCGTCTTGGCCTCGGCCTTGATCTCGCTCCTGGCATGCTCCGCGCGGGCGGCGGTGGCGCGCGCCGTGGTGGCCGGCGGCACGATCAGCGGGCGATGCCCGTTGCCGCCGCGGCCGGGATGGTCGGCGATGTAGGTGCGCACGCGCGCCAGGGTCTCGGTGGTGATGCGCCCGCCGTAGCGCAGGCGGTTGACGAACTTGCCGTCGTTGACGGCGAGCCGTCCGAAGGTGGATTCGGCCATGCCGGTGCGCCGGCAGTAATCCGAGATCTCGACAAGCAGGTGCTGTGCGTCCACGGCGATCCGTCCCCTTCCGAGCCGTCACGGCGCCGGTCGGGACCGGCTGCGTCGTGCAGGCTTCTTGGGGTCAATTCCACACCCCGGCCGGCCAGCGGTCAACTACAACCCATCCCACGCGGGTAGTGGGATAAATTTGTGGGCAAATGCCCAAGCCAATTTAAACGAGATATATCAGCAGAAGTAGCCGGGAACCCTGATTCGGCCGAGCCCATTCTGAAGGTTGGCCAGGGTTGTGGGCTTTATCCCACTAATCGCGCGCCAGCCGGCGGAAGACGACCGCGATGGTCAGGCCGGCGACCAGGAAGGCGAGTCCCATCGGCACCGCCGTGTGCAGCGGTACGACCGCCAGGACGAGCGTCGCCACCGCCGCCCCCATCATCTGCAGGAAGCTGCCGATGCCGGCGGCGGCGCCGGCCAGATGCGGATGCACGCTCACCCCGCCGGCATAGGCATTGGGCATGATCAGGCCGTTGCTGAAACCCATGATGATCAGCGGTCCGATCACCGCCCAGGGCACGTCGAAGCCGGCGAGGACCAGCAGGATCAGGATGGCGCCCGAGACGATGTGCCCTGTTCCGCCGAAGAGGATCAGCCGGTCGATGCCGAGGGTGGAGGAATAGCGGCTGGACAGAAAACTGCCGGCGAAGAAGCCGAGCGGCGGCACGGCATTGTAGAAGCCGAAGACGTCCGGCCGCACGCCCATGAAGTCGATCAGGATGATGGGTGCCGCGGCGATGAAGCTGTAAAAGGTGATGCCACCGCAGGCCGTGGCCAGGGCGTAGCCGAGGAAGCGCCGGACGCGCAGCAGGGCGGCGAAGCTCATGGCGAAGCCGCGCAGCATGCTGACCTGGTTCTGCAGGTTTGTATTGGTCTCGGGCAGCAGGGCGATGGCGCCGATCAGCAGCGCCGAGAACACCGTCACCAGCCAGAAATTGGCCCGCCAGCCGAAGCCGACATGGAGCCAGCCGCCGACGATCGGCGCCAGAATGGGCACGAGGGTCACCGCCATGGCCAGCACCGCCATGGCGCGCGCCGTGCCGTCGCGATCGAAGAGGTCGCGCACCATGGCGCGGGCGATAACGATGCCGGCGCACGAGCCCAGCGCCTGGAACACCCGCCCGACATAGAGCGCCTCGACCGTGTCCGACAGCGCGCCGATGGCGCTGCCGGCGACGCACAGGCCGGTGCCGGCGAGCAGCACGCTGCGCCGGCCGAAGCGGTCGGAGAGCGGCCCGACGATCAAGGTACTGGCGCCGAAGGCGACGAGGAACACGGTGAGGGTGAGCTGGATCTGCCCGACGGGGACGCCGAGGTCGCGCGCCATGTCGGGGATCGAGGGGATGTAGATCGCCGAGGCGAGCAGGCCGAGGGCCGCGGCGCCGACCAGGATGGGCAGCGTGAGGCGTGGAGAAGGGGTCGGCATGCGCGCTACAGGCATACGCCCCCCATCCGGCCTTGCCAACAGGCATGCATCGCAACAAGGCGGCTCTGTTGCCTGTCTTACGGGCTTATGTCAGCACTGGCGCGTGAAGCTCCTCCCGGCTGTGCTCGCCTGCCTGCTGGCGGTTCCTGGCCTCATCGGGCCGGCCGCCGCGCACAAGACGAACCTCACGACCGGCCGTATCGTGGTCGACGGCGCGGCTATCCACTATCGCCTGACCGTCTCAGCCCACGATCTGGCGGTGATCCTCGACATCCCGACGGACCTCAGCGCGCCGGTCCCGATGGAACGCTTCGCCGCGCGGCTCGATCTCCTGCGCGAATATCTCGACGAGCAGCTGCGTGTCGCGGGCGACGGCATCCCGTGTCCCCGGACCGCGCTGACCGTCGACTATCGCCGCCTGCCCGACGATCTCGTGCTCGAGGTCGAATACGAATGCGCGGCGCCGCCGCAGCTTCTGGGCATCGGTTACCGCCTGTTCTTCGGTGTCGATCCGGGCCACCGGGCGATCGGCACGATCGACGCCGGGCGCGGCCGGCAGCAATACCTGCTCGACCGCAACACCACCGGGATCGAGGTCGGCGTCGCAGCGCGCAGCGCGCTCGCCAGCTTCGGTCGCACCGTCCTGCTCGGCGTCGAGCACATCCTGATCGGCATCGACCACGTGCTGTTCGTGGTCGCCTTGCTGCTCGGCGGCGGGCGGTTCTGGGCCCTGGTCAAGATCGTCACGGCCTTCACCGCGGCGCATTCGCTGACCCTGGCGCTGGCCTGGTTCGGCCTCGTCGACCTTCCCGGCCGCCTGGTCGAAAGCCTGATCGCCGCCAGCGTCGCCTATGTCGCGCTGGAGAACGCGCTGGGCCGCGGCAGGGGCCATCGCTGGCTGCTCGCTCTGGGCTTCGGCCTGGTGCACGGCCTCGGCTTCTACGGCGTGCTCAGCGAGCTCGAGTTGGAACCGCAGAGCACCGTCCGCACCCTGCTGGCCTTCAACCTGGGTGTCGAGCTGGGGCAGCTCGCGATCCTCGCGCTGCTGTTCCCGCTGCTCACCTGGGCGATGGAGCGGCCATGGTACCGGCGCGCGGCGCTCTGGGGGTCGCTGGGCATCCTCGCCGTGGCGCTGGTCTGGCTGGGGGAGCGGGCGTTCCCGGCCTGATGGCCGGCAAAAGTGGAGCGGGTGAAGGGAATCGAACCCTCGTCGTAAGCTTGGGAAGCTTCTGCTCTACCATTGAGCTACACCCGCGAGCCCAAGTCGAACCCTTATAGGAGAAGCGGCGCGGCTGTTCAAGTAAAGGCGGCTCAAGGCGGCTGGCATGCCGGCCGGGCTTGTTACGAGGCGGCGATCGGCGGGCCGTCAAAACGGCAAAGAATGCGCCCGCCGCTGGTCGCGCCGTATAGCGTCACGCCTCCCGGCTCGCTCGAGCCGGCATAGGCGACCCAGCCGCCGCGATCCGGCAACCCGTCGAGGGGTACGCGCGGTGGCAGGATCAGCCGGGGAAACCACTCGCCGACGCCCATCGCCACGCCGCCTGGCGACACCGCCAGAACCATCAGTTCCGGTGCCTCGACGAGATCCGCCCAGTAACCCCACAGGCGGACGCCGCCTTGGACCTGGCGCGTGCCGCTGAGCCGCCCGTTGCAGGGGGCGATGGCGCCATCGAGACTGGGCAACGGTCTGCCGATGGCGCGGGTCAGCTCACGGTCAAGCGGCGGCAGCCCCTTGTCGCGAAGCCACGCGCGCACTGCTGGACTCTGCTCATAGTCGAGCTCCTGGGCGCTGGCGTACTCGGTCTCGCGGACGAAGGCGAGAAAGGCGAGGTTACCGAGCCTGACCTCGTGTTTGAACGTGATCTGGCGAAGCCCCGACTGAACGTCGAGTGGAATGAGCAGCAGGATTGTCGCCAGCCCCGCCCCGACGCCTGCACGAAGCAACCAGGGGCCGCGGCGCCGGCCGGCGGCCCAGGCCAGACGAGCCGAAATCGCCGCCCAGAACACCATGGTGGCCATGTAATCCGAAGACTTTGCCAGCGGCGTCCAGGGCGTGGGCGGCGGAGGCTGATGCTTGATGACCGAGGTGACGACCCAGCCAAGGGAAAACACGATGACGCCGAGGATGGCGATCTTGCCACGGTCCCGTGGCGGCCGGAGAAGCGCGCTGATGCCTATGGCGGTGCTGGCGAGGAGCGCGCCGGTACCGATGACGATGGCGAAAGGAACCGAGAGTTGCGAGAGCGGAGTGACGAACAGGACGCTGGCAACCGGCGCGCCGATGACTGTGACCAGGGACTTCACGAAGTGAAAAGGATCGAGCAGGTTGGCGAAGCCGCCGCGACCATGGCCGAAGAACCCGGAAGTGCCGGCAAAAAAGACCGTCAAGGTCGCGGCCCCGACGAGCAGAATGGCGAACTGGGTTCTGAACGAAGAACGGGTCAGCAACGCGGTGACGACCAATGCCGGCCAAACCAGGAGCCCGGGTGCTCCGGTGTAGGTGGTGGTGATCGCCAACGACAGCACCGCGACGAGCAGCGTCTTGCGCCGCGCCGCCATCGGCTCGGTTTCCTGCCGTGCGAACATGAAGAACGTCAGGGCCGCGAGCAGCAAGGTCAGTGGCACCCACGCGCGGTAAGGCCAGACGAAGCCCTCTGCGTTGGTCAGCGCCAAGACGAGAGCGAGGGCCATGGCGTAGGCCAAACGCCAGGCGACCGCGTCGTGCCCCAGGCGACCGCGTCGTGCCCCAGGCGACGGGGAATGGCGCGTGCAAGATAGATGAAGAAGCCACCGAGGGCGGTCAGCAAGATGACAAAACCCGACCAATAGCGGCCACCAAACACGCTCATATCGGCATAAGTCAGGAGGCTGACGACCACCATTCGATGATTCTCGTATTGCATCCAGGCCGCAGGCAGAATCCCTCCTTGCGCGACAATGTTGCCCAGGAATATCCAGGTGTCGTGGCTGGGCAGGGTGACCCGACCCAGCGTCAGAAACACAAGCGCCAGCGCGGCATGTAGGCCCGCGAGAACCAGGCAGCCATAGGACAGCAGGTTGAGGCCGGTACCTCGCTCCTGTCCCCAGCGCAGAAGCGCTGGCGCTCTCAAGAGGGGCTCCTCTGCTGAGCCGGATGATGCATCGCTTCGTCTCTGGGCATCTCCGGGAATGAAGCAGCACTCATAGGGCCGTGGCCGCTAGCGTAGAGAGAAAGCCTGAATCGGAACGCCAGCAGCCTAAATACAGGGTGGCTTCATCTTTCGCCAGCCTTCGACAAGCCGTTCCAGGTTCGATCGCTAGCAGAGGGAGCGCGATAGACGAGGCCGTGCGGGCAGAGTAAGACCCTCCTGTCCCATGGCCTCGCGCGACGACAATGTCATCCCGATCCCGACCCCACCGAGCGGTGAGCCGCATCCCAGGATCGCGCGCATGATCGCCTATTGGCGCGAGATCGCGCCGGGCGCGGGCCTCTTGCCGGGCAAGCAGCACTTCAATCCGATGCGTGTCCCCGACCTGCTGCCGAACCTCTGGCTGCTCGACGTGGTGCGGGAAGAAGAGGGGCGCTTGCGTTACCGCTTCCGGCTGGTTGGAGACGCTCTGATCGATTCCGGGGCGCCGTTCCGCAAGGGGCTGTTCGTCGATGAGCTCGGCGACCAGATCGACCAGGCGGCGGCAAAGGCCCTTCATGACCGCGTGGTCGAAACCCGCCAGCCCGACTGGCGTCGCGGCCCGCCCATCGTCAAGCACCTGAAGTTCATCGCGCTGCTCGAGCGCGTGCTCCTGCCGCTGGCCGAGGACGGAAGGACGGTCGACTACATCCTGGCAATGACCGTCTTCTATCAGATGGATGGGCGGATTATCTGACGCTGGCTTGCTAGGCCTCTACACGGATATTTTATTTCCTGCCGGCGCTCCGGAATGCGAAGGTCGCTCGCAGGAGACCCAAGCATGCCGCCGCCTTCCGCCCTGGCCGAGAAAACGCTCGATCCGCGCAAATTCCGCGATCCCCGGATCACCGCCAAAGGGGATCGCCGGGCCCACGTCGCGCTGCGCCGCTTGCGCACCCTGTGGTTCAACACCGGCACGCTGTGCAATCTCACCTGCCGCAACTGCTACATCGAATCCTCGCCGACCAACGATCGGCTGGCCTATCTGACCGCGGCTGAGGTGAATGGCTACCTCGACGAGATCGAGCGCGACCGGCTGGGCACGGAGGAGATCGGCTTCACCGGCGGCGAGCCGTTCATGAACCCCGAGCTCTGCGCCATGCTCGACGACTGTCTGGCGCGTGGCTTCCGGGTGCTGGTCCTGACCAACGCGATGAAGCCGATGATGAAGGTCAAGGACGCGCTGCTGGCCGTGCAGGCGCGGGCCGGTGGCCGGCTGACCGTCCGTGTGTCGATCGACCATTACAGCCGCGACCTGCACGAGCTCGAGCGCGGCAGGCGCAGCTGGGCCCCGGCCCTCGCCGGCCTGCGCTGGCTGGTCGATAACGGTTTCAGCGTGCATATCGCCGGCCGCACCTTCAGCGGCCAGAACGAGACCGAGATCCGCCAGGGCTTCGCCCGCCTGTTCGCCAGCGAAAATCTGGCGATCGAGGCCGCCGACAGCCAGAGCCTCGTGGTCTTTCCCGAGATGGACGCGCGCGCCGACGTGCCGGAGATCACGGAAGCGTGCTGGGGCATCCTCAACCTGTCGCCCGATGCCATGATGTGCGCCTCGTCGCGCATGGTGGTGAAGCGCAAGGCTGCCGGTCGTCCGGCGGTGCTGGCCTGCACGCTGCTGCCTTACGATCCGCAATTCGAGCTTGGCGCCACGCTGGCGGAAGCCTCCGGCGCGGTGCCGCTCAACCACCCGCATTGCGCCAAGTTCTGCGTGCTCGGCGGCGGCTCGTGCAGCAAGTGACGAAACGCCCCCTCACCCTAACCCTCTCCCCGAAAGGGAGAGGGGATCAGAAAGAAACCCCCTCGCCCCCCGTCCTCGGGGGGAGAGGGTAGGGTGAGGGGGGCATGACCGTCCTCACCCTCGGCACCCTCGAAGGCCCCGTCCTCGTCTTCGGCGGGCCTTACGGCAACCTCGAGGCGACGCAGGCGCTGCGCGCCGCCGCCACGCGCCATGGCATCGCCGCCAGCAATATCATCTGCACCGGCGATATCGTCGCGTACGGCGCCGATCCGCAGGCGGTGACGGATCTGATCCGCGACTGGGGCTGCGCCGTGGTCATGGGCAACTGCGAGGAGTCGCTCGCCGCCGATGCCGAAGATTGCGGCTGCAACTTCAACGAAGGCTCGGCCTGCGCCGCGCTCTCGGCGCGGTGGTTCGCCGCCACCCGCCGCGACCTCGATACTGAATCGAAACGCTGGATGGGCGCGCTGCCGCGCCGGATCGACTTCAGGCTCGCTGGAAGACGGTTCGCGGCCGTACATGGTTCGCCCTCCCAGATCAGTGACTGGGTCTTTGCCTCGACAGCGACTGCTGCGAAGCAGGCGGAGATCGGCGTCACCGGTGCCGACGGCATCATCGCCGGCCATTGCGGCCTGCCGTTTACCGACATCGCGGGCGACAAGCTCTGGCACAACTCGGGCGCGCTGGGCATGCCGGCCAACGATGGTACGTCGCGGGTCTGGTACTCGGTCCTGACGCCAACGGCCGACGGGCTCGACATCGCCCACCATTCGCTGGACTACGATCACCCGGTCGCCGCCGCCAAGATGAAGACGCGGGGCTATCCCGCGGAATACGCCGAGTGCCTGGGGACCGGCCTGTGGCCCTCCTGCGATATCCTGCCGGCTGCTGAAGCAGCGGTGCGGGGCCGCAGGCTGTCGCCCCAGCCGCGGCGCTGGCTTGCCATCGCTTCGCCCATCGCCGCGGAATAAGCCCAACCAGCGCTTGACAGAAATGCCCGTGTCGTCTTTATTGGCCGCACGTGGTGATTTGAGCCGACCGGCTTGCGGGCCACGTTAAAGAAACCGCTAAAATGGTCGGAGGCCCTTTTAGCCCTGACCTGCTCGGTCGGGGCTTTTGCGTTTCTGGCCAAACAGAAGCGACGCGGAGACGACCATGGCTGACGGCAAGGATTTCGTAGGCGGCAAGCCGAGCAAAGGCACATTGCGCAAGCGCACCCAGGCGGTGCGCGGCGGCCTGCGGCGTACCGAGATGGACGAGACCGCCGAGGCGATGTTTCTCACCTCCGGCTACGTCTACGATTCGGCCGAGGTGGCCGAGAAGGCCTTCCTGCCCGGCGGCAGCAACAACCGCTTCGTCTACTCGCGCTACGGCAATCCCACCGTGCAGATGTTCGAGGAGCGCCTGCGCCTGATCGAGGGCGCCGAGGCCGTGCGCGGCACCTCGAGCGGCATGGCCGCGGTCTTCGCCTCGCTGATGTGCCAGGTCAAGGCCGGCGACCGCGTCGTCGCCAGCCGCGCGCTGTTCGGATCGTGTCACTACATCTGCTCGGAGCTGCTGCCGCGCTACGGCGTCGAATCGGTCTTCGTCGATGGCGGCGACCTGAAGCAGTGGGAGCAGGCGCTGTCGAAGAAGACCCGCGCCGTGTTCCTGGAGACGCCCTCGAACCCGATGCTCGACATCATCGACCTGCGCAAGGTTGCCGAGATGGCGCACGCCGCCGGCGCGCGGGTCGTGGTCGACAACGTGTTCGCGACACCGCTGCTGCAGAAGCCGCTGCAGCTCGGCGCCGACGTCGTCGTCTACTCGGCGACCAAGCACATCGACGGCCAGGGCCGCACGCTCGGCGGCGCGGTGCTCGGCAGCCGGGCCTTCATCGAGGACGAGCTTTCGAATTTCCTCAAGCACACCGGCCCCTCCTTGAGCCCGTTCAACGCCTGGGTGCTGCTCAAGGGGCTGGAGACGCTCGACCTGCGCCTGACGGCGCAGTGCCAGGCGGCGCTCAACATCGCGCGCTTCCTCGAATCCCATCCCAAGATCAAGCGCGCCCTCTATCCGATGCTGCCGTCGCATCCGCAGGCGGCGCTGGCGGCCACGCAGATGTCGGCCGGCGGCACGGTCGTCACCCTCGAGGTGAAGGGCGGCAAGGAAGCGGCCTTCAGGTTCCTCAACGCGCTGACCCTGGTAGACATCTCGAACAATCTCGGCGATTCGAAGAGCCTGGTCTGCCACCCGGCGACGACCACGCATCAGCGTGTCGGGCCGGAGGAGCGGGCGCGCCTGGGCATCACCGACGGCGTCGTCCGCCTTTCGGTCGGGCTCGAGGACGAGGCCGACCTGCGCGAAGACCTCGAACAGGCCCTCTCTGCCGCCTGAGGGTCAGGCTTGAGGGTGGGCTCGGCCTTGCGTCGGAGGCCGGGCCGCCTAAATATGGGGTCGCATGTATAGCGCCACGACCCGTTCGATCGCCGTCACGGTGAAGCCGGTCTATCTCGAAGACCAGTCCAGCCCGCGCGACAATCACTATGTCTGGGCCTATCACGTGCGCATCGAGAATCGCGGGGGCAATACGGTCCAGCTGCGCAGCCGTTACTGGCACATCACGGACGCGCTTGGCCGGGTGCAGGAGGTGCGGGGTGCGGGCGTGGTCGGCGAGCAGCCCGTGCTCAAGCCGGGTCAGGCGTTCGAGTACACCAGCGGCACGCCTTTACCCACGCCCTCGGGCATCATGACCGGCACTTACCAGATGGAAACGGAGGGGGGCGAGCACTTCGACATTGCGATTCCACCCTTTTCCCTCGATAGCCCGCACCAGGCCGCCCGTCTTAACTAAATAAATGCGCGTTAATACGTGCGTTTTTGCGGCAGTTGGGTAAGTAAGTTTTAACTAGGGTTCTATATCCATGCGTCGATACCCTTCCGCTCCCTCCGAGGACACCCCCGTGAAGACGTCGACCGTTGTTAAAGCCGCTCCCCGCGACGTTAAGGCTCTTGCCGCGTCGACCAAGCCCTCGCGCCAGGAAGCCCAGGCCGCGATCCGCACGCTGCTGCGCTGGGCCGGCGATGACCCGGATCGCGAAGGCCTGCTCGGCACACCCGAGCGCGTCGTGCGCGCCTATGAGGAATGGTTCGGCGGCTACGATGTCGACCCGGTCGATCTCCTGCAGCGTACCTTCGAGGAGACCGAGGGTTACGACGAGATGGTCGTGCTGCGCGATATCCGCTTCGAATCGCATTGCGAGCATCACATGGCGGCGATCATCGGCAAGGCGCATATCGCTTACCTGCCGGAGCGCCGCGTAGTCGGCATCTCCAAGCTCGCCCGCCTGATCGAGGTCTACGCCAAGCGTCTCCAGATCCAGGAGAAGATGACGGCGCAGATCGCCAACACGCTCAACGACGTGCTGCAGCCCAAGGGTGTCGCCGTCGTCATCGAGGCAGCGCACCAGTGCATGACCACACGTGGTGTTCACAAGGCCGGCGTCACCATGGTGACCAGCCGCATGCTCGGCGCCTTCCGCGACGACGCCTCGACCCGCCGCGAGTTCCTGTCGATCATCGGCAACCCGACCAGCAGCGCCGGCGGGGACTAAGCCCTCACCAGGGCGTGAGCGTTTCCTAACGCGTAACGCTTGCTAGCTCGGACGCGGCCGACTGGCGCGTGAGCGCGGGCGAGCGTCTGAACTTTCTTCGCGCTGGACCCCGGCCGCCTTCGAGGTAAGAGTAGGCGGATGCAACAAGCCTCCGCGTCAGCACGGCCCGAGACCGTCTCCTCGATCGAGATGATCCGACGCCTGGTGGCGTTCGACACCGTCTCGGCCAAATCGAATCTCGCTCTCATCGACTACGTGCGCGGCTATCTCGCCGCGCATGGCATCGAGTCGCGCCTGGTCCCCGACGAGACCGGCAAGAAGGCCAACCTCTTCGCCACCATCGGTCCCGCGGCCGAGGGCGGTGTGGCGCTCGCCGGCCATACCGACGTGGTGCCAGTCGAGGGCCAGCCCTGGACCTCCGATCCCTTCGTGCTGCGCGAGGCGGGTGGGCTTCTTTACGGCCGCGGCACCTCGGACATGAAGAGCTTCATCGCCATCGCTCTCGCCATGGTGCCGCAACTCAAGGCGAAGCCCCTCAAGCGGCCCCTCCATCTCTGCCTGAGCTACGACGAGGAGATCGGCTGCTTCGGCATGCCGCGCCTCCTGGCCAAGCTCGGCCGCGAGCTGCCCAAGCCGGCGCTGGCCATCATCGGCGAGCCGACCGAGATGAAGGTGGTGCACGCGCATAAAGGCGTGTGGTCGCAGAGCACGACGATCACCGGCCGGGACGGGCATTCGAGCGCGCCGCAGCGCGGCGCCAACGCCATCCTCTACATGGGCCGCTTCATCGCCTATCTCGAGCAGCTCGGTGCACGTCTGCGCGAGCGGGGTGCTGCCGGCAGCCCGCCCGGGCTGGAGTTCGATCCGCCCTGGACGACCATCGGCATGGGGGGCATCCGCGGCGGTACCGCCTTCAACATCATTGCCCGCCAGTGCACGCTCGACTGGGAGTTCCGCATGCTTCCCGGTATCGATGCGGCCGCCATCCGCGCCGAAATCGATACCTGGCTGGAGACGGAGCTGCTGCCGGAAATGCGCCGCGCCGCACCCGAGGCGAGCATCGTCACCGAGGCCGTCGCCGCCGTGCCCGCGCTGCAGCCGGAGGAGAACGGGGCGGCCGAGACGCTCTGCCTGCGCCTGACCGGTGCCAACCGGGCGGTGACCGCGGCCTTCACCTCGGAGGCCGGGCAGTTCCAGGCGGCAGGTATCTCGGCGGTGATGTGTGGGCCGGGCTCGATCGCCCAGGCCCATCAGCCCGACGAGTTCATCGCCACGGAGCAGGTGGCCGCCTGCGAGAAATTCCTCTCCGGCCTGGCGGACTGGGCCTCAACTTAGACCTCATCCTTCGAGACCCCCACGCAGACCTCACCCTGAGGTGCGAGCGAAGCGAGCCTCGAAGGGTTCTTCAGCGCATCACCACGAACTGCGCGAGGTTGGCCTTGATCTGACGGTCCATCTCGGCGTTGAGGTCGTTCATCATCGCCTCGATTAGGTCGAAGAAGACCTTGTCGCGGTCGTTGACCGTGATGCCCTCGGGGACCGTGCGCGAGCGCGAGGCCCAGGCGCTGGCCGTGCCGGCGCGGAAATTGCCGCGCTCCTCGCGGATCTCCAGCACCGCCGAGAGCACGCCGTCGTAGCGCTGGGTCTGGTCGGTGGTGAAGGCGCCGCGCAGGCCGGGCGTGCGCGGCAGCTCGGCCTCGGTCACCTTGGCGTCCTGGATGACGAAGCGGGCGAAGCGGCCGGGCCTGCCGGTCGCGGCCAGGCGGTCCTGCCCCCAGCGCCGCAGGATCTGTTCCGGCGGCGTGGGGAAGAGGTGGTCGACGTTCGGGCTGGTGAACGGCGCCTTGTACTCGGACACGATATCGACCCGTGCCACGTCGAGGGTGAACTGGCCGAGATGGCCGTAGGTCAGGTCCGGAAAGCGCGGGCGCGGCGGCTGGGTCGAGCAGGCGGCGAGCGCGCCGCCCGCCAGAAGGACCGACAGGGCGGTGCGGCGGGAAATCAGGGTCATGTCTCGCAGGCCTCGAATCGCTTGAACCGCGACGATTGTGGGCGGCCGATTGTGGCGTTTCAAGGGCGCATCACTCAGTGGTGCGGAAGCGTGAGTGCTGGACGATGACGATGGTGGCCAGCGGCAGGGCGACGGTCAGCCCGGTGACCACGATCAGCAGCCAGCCGAGCTCGCCATAGTCGGCCGGCACGATGACGGCACCGGTGGCCCGGTCGCGCACCTCGCGGGTCACCACGATGATCTCGTTGAGGTGCCTTGTTCCCAGGCTGCTGGCGGCCAGCGCGAGGTTGGTGAACGAGGCCATGACCGCGAAGAACGTCGCCTTGAGATGGGCCGGCGCGTTCTTGGCGATCCAGGCCAGCATCGGGATCATCGAGATCTGGCCGAGCGGAGACTCCAGGGCAGTATCAATGAGCGCAATGAAACGCGCGTCGACGATGCCGCCGGTCAGCCGCGAGGTCCATTCGTGCAGCCCGTAGGCCAGGCCGATCATCGGCAGCATGAGGATGCCGCCCGCCAAGGTGAGGATGACGACCACGTCGGCGATCGAGCGCCGGGCCATGAAGGGACGCAGCACCAGCATGCCGGCCAGGGTCAGCGCCGAGGTGATCAGGCTGAGCAGCGAGAGGAACTGCTCGTCGAAGCCGAGCACGTCGATCTGCCACCAGCCGATGCCGGGGCCGGGCAGGGGCACGGCGCGGAAGACGAAGATGACGACGGCGGTGCCGATCAGCGGGTTGCGCACCGCGGGGCTGAGCTCGCGCAGCAGCTGAGCCATCAGGAACAGCACCACGGCCATCGAGCCGGCGAAGATGATCTCCTGGTTGAAGGGGAGGTCGGCGATGCCGAGCCCGATGGTGACCACCGCGAAGGCCAGGCCGCCGCCCAGGATCCACCAGTTCGGCCGGGTCACGTCGCCGTGGCTTTCGAGCCTCTCGGCCGCGAGCGCGCCCCCCGCCCGGCGCAGCCGGGCGGCACGATGACGCTTGATCAGCGCGGCGAGGATCACGCCCGCCACCGACAGCGCCGGGATGATCAGCGCCAGGAGGTAGATGCGCGCGTAGATCGCCGGCTTCTCGCTCTCCGCGATCTCGCCGGAGAACATCCAGATATTGACCAGCGCCACCGCCACCGTGCCGGAGATGATGGCGATGCGGCCCAGGGTCTGCATGGTCGTGTGCATCGCCTTGATGGTCGCTTCCGGGTAGGGCCGTCCCTGGTCGTCGACCACCGGCACGGCCTCGACGGTCATCGCGTCGGCGACCACGTCCTGCAGCACGTAGCCGACCGGCCCCAGCACCACGCTGATCACGTACCAGGCCTCGAGCGACATCACCGGCGCCATGTGCTGCGGAGTGGCGATCAGCCCGTACATGATGGCGATGCTCAGCGCCAGAAGTGCCGCCCCCAGCCAGACCAGCGCCGCCTTCCAGCGCCAGATCAGGTCGACGAAATGCCCGAGCGGCATTTTCAGCGTCCAGGGGATGCCCGCCCAGAAGGTCAGCCCGGCGAGGAAGGCCGCGGTGAAGCCGAAATGCTCCTTGACGAAGAAGGTGCCGACGATGGCGGTCAGGCCGGAGACGCCCGCCGCCATGTAGACCATCAACGGCGGCAGGTAGGAGAAGCGGAACTGCCGCGCCAGGTCGAGAAAGGTGGCGTCGAGCCAGCGGGTGACGATGCTCAAGGCGCGGCGCTCCGTTATGCTTCCGGGAGATAGAGGCAGGGCTACCCCGCCGGGCGCTGACGGTCAACCGTGAGGCTTGATCCAGGTCAATGAGGCGCGCCGGGGTGCCGCTATCGTCAGCCTGCCGGCTCACCGGCGGAGGAGGCGATCCCGATGCGCATCTGTCTGAAAACGGCGTCCCTGGGCCTACTGCTGGCGCTGGCGCCGCTCCCCCCGGCGAGCGCCCAGCTCGCGCTGCCGACCGGCGACGTCAATCGCGGCCGCAGCTTCGCGCTCCAGGCCTGCAGCGTCTGCCACGTCGTGGCGCCGGAGCAGCTGGTGCTGCGGCGCATCGCGCGCCAGCCCAGTTTCAGCGCCATCGCCAATGCCGAGGGCATGAACGGCATGAAGCTGCAGGCGATACTCACCACGCCGCATCCGATCATGCCGAACCTCATCCTCACGCCCGAGGAAGCGGCGAACGTCATTGCCTACATCATGAGCCTGCGCGGGCGCTGAACGGCCTGGCCGCACTTACGGGGAAGAAGACTCGCGCAAGGCGGCGAGATCGCCGTCATCGAACAGGTGAACGCGGTTGCAGAACTCGCAGCGCACCTCGACCTTGCCGTCGACCTTGAGATGCTCGACGTCGTCGGCGGGCAGCGACTGCAGCACGTTGGCCACGCGCTCTCTCGAGCAGCGGCAGCGATGCTCGACCGCGGTCGGCCGGTAGATCTTGACCCCTTCCGCCAGGAACAGCCGGTCCACCAGCTTCCAGGCCGGCAGGTCGGGATCCACGAGCTCGGCGCTGGTCGCGCTGCCGGCCAGCATCAGGGCGCGGCGCCAGTTATCCTCGTCGTCCTCGGCCAGCAGGTCGACCACCCGCGTCGCCTCGCGGCCCTCGTCCGAGCCTTGGGCGTTCTCGGGCGGCAGGCGCTGCACCATCAAGGCGCCGGCGCGCCACGACCGGCCGCCGCCGGGCCGGTCGCGGGCCACGGCCGCCACTTTCAGCCCCGCCTGGAACTGCTCCGACTGGCGGAAATAGTGATGCGCGCATTCGGCCAGCGTGGCGCCGGTGAGCTCGACGATGCCCTGGTAGCGCTCGGTGTCCTGGCCCTGGTCGACGGTGAAGGCGAGGTAGCCGGCGCCGAACAGGCGCGGCACCGAGGGCTGGCCCTCGCCGAGTGCTGCCACTTTGTCAGCATCGAACATGGCGTAGCCGCGCACGGCGCCGTCGGTGGTGACGTCGGCCACCATCATGCGCACCGGCCCGTCGCCCTTGATCTGCAGATTGAACACGCCCTCGTATTTGAGCGTGGCGGCCAGCGCCGCGGAGAGCGCCACCATCTCGGCCAGGGCGGTCGCCACGGGCAAGGGATAATCGTGCTGGCCGAGGATGGCGTCGACCGACGCCCCGAGCCGCACCAGCCGGCCGCGCAGCCCGGAGGGCTCGATCTGGAACGGCAGCACGATGTCGTCGGTCGGGATGTTGGAGAGGGTGTTCACGAGAGGATGTTACCGCAAGAAGGACTGTATGTAGGCAGGGCGGTGACGAGGCTCAACCGTGGGCGTACCCCTCACCCGCTCGCTGCCGCTCGCGACCTCTCCCGCAAGGGGAGAGGTTAGTAGTGCAGAGCAGCCGCCGGCAGCTTGTCGCGCAGCGACTAGCGAGAGGCGGCTCCGGAGAAGAGGGCCTGACGCGACGCGTCAGGTCATACACCAGGCGAGGATGCCTTTCTGGATGTGCAGGCGGTTCTCGGCCTCGTCCCAGACGATGGATTGCGGGCCGTCGATCACGCCGTCGGTCACTTCCTCGCCGCGATGGGCGGGCAGGCAGTGCATGAACACGGCGTCGGGCCGCGCCAAGCCCATCAGCCGCTCGTCGACGCGGAAGGGGGCCAGCATGTTGTGCCGGCGCTCGCGCGCCGCCTTGCTCTTCTCCTTGGCATCGGAGCCCGCCATGTCGGCGTCGTCGCCCATCGACACCCAGGTGTCGGTGACCACGCAATGCGCGCCCTTGACCGCATGCTCGGGATTGCTGCTGACCTCGATCGAGGCGCCCTCTTTCTTGGCCCAGGCGACCAGATCGCTGGGCGGCTTCAGGCTGTCCGGGCAGGCGAGGCGCAGGTCGAAGCGGAACCTGGCCGCCGCCTGGATCCACGAGCCGGCCATGTTGTTGCCGTCGCCCGACCAGGCGATGGTCTTGCCGGCGATCGGCCCGCGATGCTCCTCGAAGGTCATGACGTCGGCCATCACCTGGCAGGGATGCGTGCGGTCGGTCAGGCCGTTGATCACCGGCACCGTCGCGTGCCGGGCCAGCTCGGTCAGGTTCTCGGCCTTGGTGGTGCGGATCATGATGGCGTCGACGTAGCGCGACAGCACCCGCGCCGTGTCGGCGATGGTCTCACCGCGGCCGAGCTGGGTGTCGTGGTTGGTCAGGATGATCGCCTCGCCGCCGAGCTGGCGGATGCCGACCTCGAACGACACGCGGGTGCGGGTCGAGGGCTTCTCGAAGATCATGGCCAGCGTCTTGCCGGCGAGCGGGCGCATCTCGCCATTGGGCGGATGCTTGCGCTTATACGCCGTGCCCAGCGCGAGGATCTCGCGCAGGGTGCCCTGATCGAATCGGTCGAGGTCGAGGAAATGCCTCGGGGCGGGTTTCGGTGCGGGACTCATGTCAGCCGGCCTTGCGAGGAGCCTCGGGCTTAGAGGCTTTTCGCAGCTCGGCGCAGGCCTTCTCGATCAGGTCGGTGGCCTCGTTGATATGCTGCGCCTCGATGATCAGGGGCGGCAGCAGGCGCACGACATTGTCGCCGGCCATCGCCGTCAGCAGCCCCGCCTGGCGGAAGGCCGCGGCGACGTCGCCGTTGGGCAGCCGGCACTTGAGGCCGAGCAGCAGCCCTTGCCCGCGCACTTCCTCGAAGATGTCGCTGTTCCTGTCGACCAGCATGGCGAGCTGTTGCCGGAGATGACTGGCCACCTGCTGAACCCCGTCGAGGAAACCGGGAGCGAGCATCAGGTCCAGAACGGCATTGCCGACCGCGGTGGCCAGCGGGTTGCCGCCATAGGTCGAGCCGTGCGTGCCCGGCGTCATGCCCTGCGCCGCGTTGGCGGTCGCCATGAAGGCGCCGATCGGGTAGCCGTTGCCCAGCGCTTTGGCCACCGCCATGACGTCGGGTGTGACACCCGTCCATTCATGGGCGAAGAGCTTGCCGCTGCGGCCCATGCCGGTCTGGATCTCGTCCATGGCCAGCAGCAGCCCGTGCTTGTCGCAGAGCGCACGAAGCCCCCGCAGGAACTCCGGCGTGAAAGCACGGATGCCGCCCTCGCCCTGGATCGGCTCGATCAGGACACCGGCGGTCTCCGGCGTGATGGCGGCCTCGACCTCTTTCAGGGTCGCGGTGGCCGGCACCTGGTCGAAGCCCTCGACCCTCGGCCCGAAGCCCTCGAGGTATTTCTCCTGCCCGCCGGCGGCGAGTGCGGCCATCGAGCGGCCGTGGAAGGCGCCCTCGAAGGTGATGAGGCGATAGCGCTCCGGATGACCGACGGCGCTCTGGTACTTGCGCACCAGCTTGATGGTGCCCTCGATCGCCTCGGTGCCGGAATTGGTGAAGAACACCGTGTCGGCGAAACTCGCCTCGACCAGCCGCTTGGCCAGCGTCTCGCCCTCCGGAATGCGGTGCAGGTTGGAGACGTGCCAGGCCTTCTTCGCCTGGGTCTCCAGCGCCTTCACCAGGTAGGGGTGGCAATGGCCGAAGGCGGTGACCGCGATGCCGCAGGCGAAATCCAGGTAACGTCGGCCGTCGACCCCGTACAGATAAACGCCATCGCCCTTTTCAAAGGCGATGTCGATCCTCCGGTAGGTCGGCATCACGGCCGGGATCGCCCCGGATTGCGCGGCAGTCACGTCCACTCTCCTCGATAAATCAGGGGCTTGGCGCCCGGACCCAGCGTCCGGCCGCGAAGCCCCGGAAAACAAAGGCACTATCGGCCGGAGGCCGGGGCGAAGTCAACGAAAGCGGGGAGGGGTGGTTGGGGCCGCAATTGGGCCACAGAGGCGATGGTAAGGTTGCCAGGCGAGGGTCACGAGCAGGGTAGAGGGGCGATGCATCGGATTGGGGTCGTCAGAGTTTTCGCAGCGCTGTTGCTTGCCGCGTGCGCCGGCGAGCCGCAGTCAGCCCGCCTCGATATTGATCAGAAACCTGTTCGCGGATGGTTGGACGACACGGCGCCCACGAGCACTAGATATGGCCCGCCAAGGCCAACCCCTCTTCAGGAAATCGACGCTCTGGATGTCGATGACATCACGAAAGAAAAACTGCGGCTCCGCTGGCAGATCAGTCAGCTTTCGGTGCGCCTCGATCGCGTCAGGACGGTGAAGGCCACGTCATCGCAAAACGACCCTCCCTGGTATGCGCAGGCGTTGGAGAACGAAGAAGCGCGCACAAGCCGAGAATTGGATCGCCTTAGGGCTCTCCTCAAGTCGATAGAGTAGCGGCGTCGGCAGCGGCATGACGATGTCCCGCCACCACTAGGAGGAAATTGGCAGGTGTCGGGGTCAGAGTGAATTCCGCAGGAGAGTCCGCGTCAGGTCTTGTCGTCGGTTTGCCGTTCAATCATCCGAACGTACTCGGCCGGCGTGACGATCCGGACGCCTCGCCACGGATCGAGGGCGAGAAGATCGTCATCGCTGGAAACAATGACCTCCGCTCCCGCGGCGAGAGCCAATTCCAGGTACTTGTTGTCTTTCGGGTCGCGGCAATCGCGAACCGGCTCGGTGGGACGGAACGAGAGCGCCGCCGCGGCAAGAAGCTGCAGAATGCGTTCGCCACGCCCGTCGGCGAGGTACTGGTGAAACTTCGGGCGTGCGAACACCGCCCGGATCTCGCCTTCTACGTCGGGCGACAGGCAGAGCGTTGCCTTCGTGCGGGCAAGCAGCAGGGCGCGCTCGGGAGTCGAATCCGCCTTCAACAACGCGCCGACGATGGAACTCGCGTCAAAGACGACGTTCGGCATTGTACGCCGCGAGCTCGGCGTCGATGTCCTTGTCGTTCAGTCCCGCCCGGCGTGCCGAACCCTTGGCGTCGGCGATCAGGGCGGCGAGCGGATCGTTGGCGGGTGTTCCCGGCCGCAGGAGATCGCTCACCAGTTTGCCGACCTTCTCGCGCCGTGCCTCGTCCTGCAAAGCCTCTGCGGCCTCGCGCGACAAGGGAAGCGGAACCATCACCACATCAGCCATCGCCTGTCTCCTGAGGGCCTATCCTACCACAAGGCGGGTCGCGCAACTTCGAAATTGGCGAAATTGGGGTCAGAGTGAGATTCGCGCTTAGTTGTGCCCCCGCAGACGATGAGGCGCCGCCGCGGGCCTAAGGGCTGACGACGGTAAGCTCGCCGCGCTTTGATCTGGTCGGGCCCTTCTTGTGCGGCGCGGTGGTGATCTTCACGTTCCAGCCAAGCGCCAGCAACCAACGCGCCAGGCGATCGATCGTGACGCTCGTCAGGCGGCCGCGCAGCACTTTCGACAGGGTGCCCTGCTCGGTTCCGCAAATCCGCGCGGCCTCGCTCTGGGTCAGGTTGCGTTGCCTGATCGCCCGGGCGACCACGGTGATGAGGTCCGACTTGACCGCCAGCGTTTCGGCCTCCGCAGCGTCGAAGCCGATATCGGCAAATACGTTGCCGCTGCTCCTGGTGATCTTCATTTGCCGTGCTCCTCGTCTATCTTCTTTGCCCTGGCCAGGCGGGTTTCAATCCGCGCCTTGATCTCCTTCGGTATGGCCTTCCCTTTTTTCGACTTTTTCTGATGCGAATCCAAAACATACACGCCGTGCTTAGTTTCGCGGCATAGACGACCCGATAGGACTCGCCAGCGAACTTTTCCCGCAGCTCGAACACGCCCGACCCGAATTGGCCAAGAGGTTTCGCGATGGCCGGCGTCAGCCCGTTCTGGACGAAGCGCAATCCCGCCCCCAGGGTGCGCTTGGCCGCTTTTGGAAAGGCAGAAAGGTCTTCCTTGCTGCTTCCCAGCCAGATCAGCGGCCTCGTCATGTATGGCAAATTTGCCATATGGTCAAGTGTCCATTATGGTAAATATACCATAATACCTACCGCAGTTCGGGCGTGTCGACCAGGCAGTTATGCGGCTTCGCGCTTCGAGTCCGCCACGCCTGCCTTCCCCGCCACCACCTGTTTCAGCTCCAGCACCTCGATCGGGCATTTCGGCCAGTTGTGCTCCCAGCAGACGATCAGGTCGCAGCCGTTCGGATCGTGGCGGTGATCGCGGAAATTGCGGCTCTGGAATTCGAGCTCGATCCGTACCCGCTCCCAGGTCTTGCCGACCCGTCGCTTGGCCTCGCAGTCGGGAAAGCCGGCGGTGAGACTCTCGACCGCGAAACCCAGCTCCGTCGCGAGAGCGGCAAACAGGAACAGCACGCCCTGCTCGTTCACCGGCGTGTGCAGCAGGCCGCGGAAATTCAGCGGGTCACCGTATTGCCGCCCGCCGACCGGCGTCCATTCCGGCCCCTGGCGCGGGATGCGGCCGGGCACGCGGTGCGCCTTGAGCGCCCCGGCATGGGGAAATGCGGGGTCGTGCTTCTCCTGCCATTGGCGGAAGGCGCGCAGGGACTTGGACCAGCCCCCGAAGCGCTGCTCGTAGGTCGACAAGGCATAGCGACAGACGCGGGCGAAGCGTACGCGGGTGACCAGGCCCTTCTCGGCGCGGAACACATCGGCCATGGCCAGCATCAGATCGTCGTTGTCGACGCGCAGGTTCTGCAGATAGGTGGTCAGCCCGGCCGCGCGCAGCAGCTCGTTGTAGCCGTCGAAGTGCTTGAGCACCTGATAGATGTTGATGCCGGTCAGCCGCTGGAAGCGCCCTTGGGTCACTGGCCGGCCGCGCAGCCGCCTGGCCACGCTTTTCATCTTGGCGATCAGGGTCTTGCGATTAAGCGGGGCAGGCATTCCGGGCCTCAGACGTTTCGTCTTTAGTGACATAGGCAGGCCCGCCCGACATTCCAGCGTTCAAAATGCCTATAGACATTTGTCTACTTGGGCTCGGCCCGGGACTGGGGCCCCGCCTTGGATTGCCGCCGGGCTTCCACTACGGTTGCGCGGTGACCAACCCCTTCAAGCCTTTACTCCTCGGAGCGGCGCTGGCCCTGGCGGTGTTTCCGGCCTTGGCCCAGGACGGCCCGATCCGCCTGCTCGACGTGGCGCCCTTGTCGGGCGAAGGCGACCAGTGGCGCGACGGGGTCGAGCTGGCCCTGCGCGAGATCGGCGCGCGCGGCGGCATCCTCGGCCGGCCAGTCCTGGTCACCCACAGCGACCTGGTCACGCGCAGCGATACGCTGAGCGGAAAGCCGGACCTCGTCCTGATGCTCACGCCCGCCATGTCCGAAACGGGGGGTGCGGCCGAGGCGCCGCGTCTCAGCGTGCGTCCGGAGGCGCCGCTCGCCCGGCTCGCCGACTACGCGGCAGCAGGCCTGAAGGCGCGTTCGGTGGCGGTGGCGAGCCTGTCCGCCGACGACCGCGCCGCGCTGTCGGCGCGCCTCGCCGCGCGCAGCCTGCGCCTGACCGAGATCACCGTCGAGCCGCAGCAGGTGGATTTCTCCGCCGCGGTCATCCGCATCAAGAATTCGGACGCCGAGGCGCTGATCCTGCTGCTGCCCGAAACCGAGGCGGTTCGCCTGCTGCAGGAGCTCCGCCGCCAGGGCTACGACAAGCCGATCCTCGGCGGGACGGGGCTGCTCGCGCCGTCGTTCCTCGAGCGGACGGGGGACACGGCCAACGGGGTGCGCGCTCTCGCCGGGCTGGAGCCGGGCACGCCGATCCCGGCGATCCGCGACTTCGTGCGCAAGTATCAGCAGACCTATCGCACGGCCCCTGGCCCGGCCGCGCTGCGCGGCTATGCGGCGCTCTACGCCGCGAAGGTCGTGGCCGCGAAAGCCGGGCGGCTCGATCGCGCGAGCGTCGCCGCGGCGCTCAAGGACACGCGCTTCGACGCCCGGGCCGAGCCCGGCCTGCTGCTCGACGCCGTCGCGGACGAGAGCGGCACGCTCGCTCCCCAGACCCTGGTCTTCGAGATCCGCGACCGCCAGCCGGTGATTGTCGACAGTGTGCCGGGCGCTCAGTAGCGCTCGTCGCCCCGGCGCAGGCCGGGGTCCAGTCTTTCCGGAGAACAAGGGCGCGAAGCGCGGCCTTCGTGCTGGATCCCGGATCATCGCGCGCTGCGCACGCTCGTCCGGGACTGCGCGCCGCTAGGCGCGCAGCTTGTACCCCGTCCGGAACATCCAGTGGCAGAGGGCGAAGAGCGCCGCGTCGGCGGCCACCAGGATGACGATGCCGAGCGTCAGGTTGCTGTCGGCATGGCCGATGAAGCCGTAGCGGAAGCCGTCGATCATGTAGAAGAACGGATTCCACAGCGCGATCTCGTGCCAGGGCGGCGGCAGGCGGTCGATCGTGTAGAAGGTGCCGGAGAGAAAGGCCGCCGGTGTCACCACGAAATTGGTCACCGCCGCGATGTGGTCGAACTTCTCCGACCACACGCCGCCGGCGACACCGAGCAGCGAGAGCAGCAGCGAGGCGGCGAGGCCGTGGAACAGGATGAAGCCGAGGTGCTCCACGTGCAGCGGCACGAAGGGCAGCAGGCAGAGGCTGACCGTGAGGCCGACCACCAGCCCGCGCGCCACGCCGCCGGCGGCGAAGCCCAGGGTCAGCTCGGTCGCCGAGAGCGGCGGCATCAGCGAGTCGACGATGTTGCCCTGGACCTTGGAGATGACCATCGACGAGGAGGTGTTGGCAAAGGCGTTCTGGGCCATGGCCATGATGATCAGGCCGGGCGCCAGGAACTCGGCGAAGCTCACCCCGCCGACCTCGCGCACCGCCCCGCCCAGGGCCAGCGCGAAGACGGCGAGCAGCAGCAGGGTGGTGACCACCGGCGCCAGCACCGTCTGGGTATAGACCTTCAAGAAGCGCCGCACCTCGCGCGACGTCAGCGTCCACAGGCCGAGCCAGTTGAGCAGTCCGTAGCGGCGCGGCTCCGGCGCCGCGGCCAGCGCCGGCCGTTCAGGAGTCGTGTCGGGCATGAGCCGGACGATAGGCCGCTCTTTATCGGGTCGCAAGCAGGCTAGAATGCCGTGATGCGCGCCCGCCAAGGCCCTCGAAAGATTCCCGATACCGGCCTGCCGGCGCTGGAGCGGGCGGCGCTGCATTACCTCGAGCGCTATGCCAGCTCCGCCGCGAATCTGCGCCGGGTGCTGATGCGCCGCGTCGACCAGGCGGCGCGGGCTGGCATGATCGAACGAGCGGATGGCGCGACGCGCGTCGGCGCGGTGATCGACAAGCTCGTGGCGCGGCGGCTGCTCGACGACAAGGCCTATGCCGAGGGCCGCGCGCGCAGCCTCAGCCGCCAGGGCCGCTCGAAATCCGTCATCGCCCGGCGGCTGCAGGTCAAGGGCGTGGCCGGCGAGGCGCTCGACGGCGCCCTGGCGGCGCTGGCCGAAGAAGGACATTCCGACCTCGCCGGTGCCCTGAAGCTGGCGCGCAAGCGCCGCCTCGGACCGTTCCGCCCCAAGGCCGAACGCCAGGAACGCCGTCAGCGCGACATGGCCGCACTGGGCCGCGCCGGCTTCTCCTTCGAGATCGCGCGCAAGGTGATCGAGGCCGAATCGGCGGAAGCGATCGAGGAAGAGATCGAAAATTGATCGTCACCCCGGACAAGCGACGCTGACGGGTCGCTGTCCGGGGTGACATTCTTTCAGGCCACGGCGCCTACCGTTTCTCCGACCCAGTCTTCGTCGCCCGCAACAGATTGTCGCGCAGCCGGGTCACCGTCTTCTGCACGGCGGGGAACTCGTCGCCGAGGCCGATGGCGCCCACCAGCGGCGCGCCGAGATCCTTGTCGACCAGGCGGCGGCCGGCCGGGGTCAGGCTGATCCGCACCTGCCGTTCGTCGGCGGGATCGCGTTGCCGCCGGATATAGCCCGTCGTCTCCAGCTTCTTCAGGAGCGGCGTCAGCGTGTTGGATTCGAGGAACAGCTTCTCGCCCAGCGCCCCGACGGTCTGGTCGTCCTCCTCGGCCAGCGCCACCAGCGCGATGTACTGGGTGTAGGACAGGCCGACCTTGTCGAGGATCGGCTTGTAGGCCCGGCCAAAGGCCAGGTTGGCCGAGTAGACGGCAAAGCACAGGAAATTCGAGAGTTTTCGGGCCATGGGCATACCTGTGTAAGACGGCGGCGGGTTGATCTCAATATATATCGTATCCGATTAAATCGGAAGTGCTTGACAAGCATCCCGGCCTCCCCTATTTACACCGCATCCGATTAGATCGGATACGATATAACTTCAGATGGAAGGGATCACCCCCATGACCGAGCGCGTTGTTTTCTCCGGCACCACCCACAACACCAGCGGCCGCAACGGCGGCACCCGCAGCCGCGACGGCTTCCTCGACCTGCAGATGGCCGAGCCGCACCCGGCCGCCGAGAACCTCTTCGGCGCCGCCTGGTCGGCCTGCTACATGGGCGCCATCCAGCTCTCCGCCGCCCAGCGCAAGATCAAGCTCCCGGCCGACCTGGCTGTCGATGCCAGGATCGACCTGGTCCTCGACAAGGGCGCCTATTTCCTGCGCGCGGATCTCAAGGTCAGCGTCCCGGGTATCGAGCCCGAACTGGCCCAGGAACTGATCGAGGCGGCGCATCTGATCTGCCCGTACTCCAAGGCCGTCCACGGCAACATCGACGTGACGACCACCCTTGTCGAACCGGCCCTGGTCTGAACCGACCCTCCCGGGGCCCCGCCCAGTCCTTTTCCTCGCGCGCGTAGCCGCCACACCAACCCTACGCGCGCGAGAATAAGGAAGTCGGCGTGCGAGCCCCGGGATGGCTCGCGAGCGATAGAGGACTGTCATGAACCGCCGCCTTTTTCTCACCGCGCTGCTCGGCAGCGCCATCGGAGTGCCCCTCGTGACTTCGAACACCTTCACCCCGCCTTTCACCGCCGCGCTGGCGCAATGGGTCGGGGGCGGCCGGGTGCCGTCCTTCGCCGGCGCCACGGCCTGGCTCAACTCGCCGCCGCTCGACATGGCGAGTCTGCGCGGCAAGGTCGTGCTGGTCGATTTCTGGACCTATACCTGCATCAACTGGCTGCGCACCTACCCTTACGTCCGCGCCTGGGCGGAGAAGTACCGGGACCGCGGGCTGGTGGTCATCGGCGTGCACGCGCCCGAATTCTCCTTCGAGAAGAACCTCGATAACGTCCGCCGCGCCGTGGCGGAGCGGAAGCTCGATTACCCGGTCGCGGTCGACAACGACCAGGCGATCTGGCGCGCCTTCGATAACCACTATTGGCCGGCGCTCTACATGATCGATGCGCAGGGCCGCCTCCGCCACCACCATTTCGGCGAAGGCAGCTACGAGCAGTCGGAGCGGGTGCTGCAGCAGCTGCTGGAAGAGGCCGGCAACAACGATATCGGTGAGACGCTGGTCTCGGTCGAGGCCGGCGGCATCGAAGCCGCTGCCGACTGGCGCAGCCTGCGCTCGCCCGAGAACTATCTCGGTGCCGCGCGCACGGAAGGCTTTGCCTCGCCCGGCGGCCTCGTGCCCCATCAGGCGCACCCCTACGCCGCGCCGGCGCAATTGCGCCTCAACCACTGGGCGCTGGCGGGCAACTGGACGGTCGAGGGCGAGGCCGCGCGGCTGAACGCGGCCGGCGGCCGGGTCGTCAACCGTTTCCAGGCTCGCGACCTGCACCTCGTCCTGGTGTCCGCCGTGCCGGGTCAGCCCATCCGCTTCCGCGTCAGGCTCGATGGAGCGGCACCGGGCGCCGACCATGGCATCGACATCGACGCCGAAGGCCGGGGAACAATCGAGGCGCCGCGCCTCTACCAGCTCGTGCGCCAGTCAGGCCCGGTCGCCGCGCGGAATTTCGAGATCGAGTTCCTCGATCCCGGCGTGCGCGCCTACGCTTTTACTTTTGGCTGACGGGCACCTGCGGCTGAGGATTTCCGATGACCGGACATGATCTCTCCGCCGCGGTTCATGCCTACGAGCATGGCCTGAGGGCCGTTGCGGCGACGGGCCGCCGCCTCGACATCCTCGATGAGCGGTTGCTGGACTACGGCGCCCCAAGGACTCCAAGAGGGGGCCGGCGCGCGGCCGTCCTGCCGCCGCCCTGGGTCCCGCGCGGGCCCGAGCGCCTCGAACATGCGATCGCCGCGCCGACGGCCACCGCGTTCAGGCTGGGCTTCGGCTTTGCCGCCGGCGCCGGGCTCTTCCGGCTCCTGGTGCTGGCTGGGGTCGGCGTGCTGTTGCTGGCGGCAGCCGGCACCGCGGGGCTCTAAGAACCCGGCGCGACCGGCAGCGCCTTGGTCTCGCCGATGATGCGGATCGTGCGGTGCGGGAAGGGGATGTCGATTCCCTCGCGGTCGAAGGCGGCCTTGATCCGCTGGTTGAAGGCGCGCTGCACCTGCCACTGCTTGCCCGGCAGGGTGCGCATGCGACCCTTAACAGTGATCGCCGAATCGCCAAAGGTGTCGAGGCCGGAGAATTCGAGATCGCCGGTGATGAAGGGGCCGAGCTCCGGATCGGCGCGCAGCTCCGTCGCCTCCTTGACCAGCACCTCGCGCACCCGGTTGACGTCCGACTCGTAACCCACCCCGAGCTCGAACACGGCGAAGGAGAAGTCGCGCGTCATATTCGTAATCGTTTTAATCTCGCTAAACGGCACGGTGTGCACATGCCCGGCGAAGTCGCGCAGGCGCACGGTGCGCATCGAGATCTCCTCGACCACGCCGCTGAGGTCGGCGATCTTGACCACGTCGCCGACGGCGAAGGAATCCTCGATCAGGTTGGCGATGCCCTCGATCAGGTTCTTGACCAGGGTCTGGGCGCCGAGACCGACGGCCAGGCCGACGACGCCGGCGCCGGCGATCAGCGGCGCGATGTTGATGCCGATCTCCGAGAGGATGATCATGGCCACGAAGACGCAGAGCACCGCCAGCAAAGCGCGCTGGGCCAGCGTGATCAGGGTGCGCACCCGCAGGCTGCGACGGGTGGGCGAGGCGCCGAAGGCGCGGCTGGCGTAGCGGTCGAGCACCGCGTTGATGCTCTCCCAGAGCACCACGGTGATGACCACGATCAGCGCGATCGAGACCACGCTGGTGCCGATGCGCTGGCCGGCGGGCGAAGTCAGCCAGTCGAAGGAGCGGATGCCCCAGGCCTGCAGAATCACCGAGGCGGCGAAGCCGTAGGCGGCGATGACGATGGCCAGGTTGAAGATCTGCAGGTAGCGGTTGGCGCGGATCTCCAGGGCGGGCAAGCGCTGGCGGATCTCGTCGGTGATGCGGAAGACATACGCCAGCCCGCCCTGCGCCAGGCGCACCGCGAGGCGCGCCGCCACCAGGGCGACGGCGGTGATCAGCGTGGCGCGGATGACGAAGAACGGGCCACCATCGGGGTGGAAGATCCAGACCGCGAAGACGATGGCCACGTAGAGGATGGCGGCGACGTGCCAGTACTCGGCGGCCAGGCGCTTGGTGCCGCGCATCGCCTCCGAGGGCGGCGCCTCGGGCAGCTCGCCGTCGATCGGCGAGGGGGCGCGCGGGGCGGCGATGGCCTGGGCCACCGGCTGGCGGTTCTGCAGGATCAAGATCACCGTCAGCAGGCCGATGATCACGCCGATCGAGCGCAGCAGGAAGCGGTGGCCGGCGCTCGGGATGCCGATGAGCAGCGCCGCCTCCGCTATGAAGTATCCATAGACCGCGATATTCGTCAGCCGCCTGGCCCAGATATGCAGGTAGGCCGCGGTCTCGTCGGTGAGCGGCAGCGGGCGCAGGGCCGCCACCTGGGGCGACAGCACGATGCCGACCACCACCATGATGGCGCGGGCCAGTAGGTTGGCGTTGATCAGGGCCAGCGCCACGAGCCGCGCCACGCGGCTGGGCTCGGTGAAGGTCAGCGTGCCGAAGGCCACGGCGGCGAAGACGATCACCGGCACGACAGAGACCAGCGCGTAGAGCACGCCGTAGGGCAACCGCGCCCAGCGGTCGCAACCCGCGCAGCGCGTTTCGATCCAGCGCCGCGGCCCGCGCAGCAACCGGTTGGCAATGTACTCGGCCAGCCAGCCGGCGAAGAGGACACCGAGGACGGTGGCGAAGATCTCGATCAGCCGCTTGCGGTTGCGCTCGTCGGAGATCTCGTCCTGGAGCCAGCCGTAGAGCTTGGGCGCATCGGCCACGAAAGCCGCGGCGCGCAGCAGCGCTTCGCCGATGTCGGCGACCTTCTCCGATAGGCCCTCCAGGAGACGCGACGCCAGGCGGTCCTGCTCCAGCGGGCTGGAGGGCTCGGTGGCCTGCTGCGCCTGCACCAGGCCGCGCAGGTCGCGGATGAAGCGCTCGCGCGCCTCGGGATTCTCCAGCGTGGCGAGCAGCCGGTCGATCTCCGAGCGGCTGAGCGCCGCCGCGGCATCCGACGACGGGGCGTCCTGCGCCAGGGCGGGGCCAAGAAGCGGCAGGAGAAGGAGGAGGGCGAGGCCGAAGCGTCGCAGGAAAGGTCCGATCATGCGGTGGGCAATCTAGCGCGGGGCTTCCGGTCTGTCAGCCGCGGCAGTGGCCCTCACCCTTCGAGACGCGGCCGAAGACGGCCGCTCCTCAGGGTGAGGGCTTTTTCTTAGTCCTCGTCCTGAGGAGGGCCCTTCTGAGGGCCCGTCTCGAAGGACGAATCACGCAGCAGCGCGAACAAACGCCGTCCCTTCGTGACCGAAGCGGAAGGTCGCCGGATGCAGCATCTCCGCCAGTATTTCCAGCGAATCGGCCAGCCGCGGGCCGGGGCGGTTGAAGTACTGGTTGCCGTCGACCAGCCAGACCTGGTGCTCGCGCACGGCGCGCAAGCGCTGCCATTCCGGCCTGGCGGTCAGGGCCGGCATCTCCTCGCGGGTGCGCGCGATGTCGAAGCCGCAAGGCAGGACGACGATGACATCGGGGTCGGACGCGACCAGGGCGTCCAGGGTCATCCAGGGCGAATGCTTCCCGGCCTCGCCGAACAGGTTCTCCCCGCCGGCCATGGCGACCAGCTCCGGCATCCAGTTGCCTGCCGCCATCAGCGGCTCGATCCACTCGATGCAGGCGACGCGGCGGCGCGGCAGCTCCGCGGCGCGCAGCGCGATCGTGCTCATGCGGGCTTCCATGCCGGCGACCAGCGCCGCACCCGCGGCAGGACGATCGATCGCCTCGGCCACGCGCAGGATATCGGCTACGACATCAGCCAACCCGTCGGGCTTGAGCGAGACGATCCGCGGCCGCTGGCCGGTCCAGCTGGCGAGCGCCTCGACCACGTCGTTCTCCGACACGGCGCAGACCTCGCACTGGGTCTGGGTGACGATGATCTCCGGCGCTAGCGCTCGCAACGCCTCGGCCTCGACCCGGTAGACCGAGAGCGCCTGCTCGAGTAGCGCCTTGACGTCGCGGTCGATGGCCGCACTCGGCCGGTTGGTGTCGAGCTTGGGCGCGGTGACCGCCGGCAGCGCGGCGACGTCGGGCGGGAAATCGCATTCGTGGCTGCGCGCCACCAGCCGGTCGCGCGCCCCCAGGGCGCAGACGATCTCGGTGGCGCTGGCCAGCAGCGAGGCGATGCGGGGACCCGTCATAGCCTTCGTCTAGCGCTGATTCGCGGCGTTTGACAGGGCCAAGCGTGGGCCGCCATATAGGGATCAACGAAATCACCTCATGCTGAGGTGCGCCACGTCAGTGGCGCCTCGAAGCATGGCCACCCTTCGAGGCTCGCCCTGAAGGGCTCGCACCTCAGGGTGAGGTTGGTTTTAAGGTCAACAATAACGTTGGGGTTAACGCCATGATCCTCTCCCGCTTTGCCGGCCTTGCCGCTCTCGTTGCCCTGCTCGCGCTCGACGCGAGCGGCGCACATGCGCAGCAGATGCAGAAGGTCACCGTCGGCCTGCTGAAGCTGTCGTCGTCGGGCGCGGTGATGATCGCCAGGGAGAAGGGCTATTTCCGCGAGCAGGGGCTCGACGCCGATCTCAAGTTCTTCACCGCCGCGCAGCAGGTGCCGGTGGCCGTGACCTCGGGCGACGCCGATTTCGGCGTCACCGGCCTGACCGCGGGCTTCTACAATCTCGCCGGCCGCGGCGCGCTCAAGATCATCGGCGCCCAGAGCCGCGAGGAGAAGGGCTACCAGCTCAACGCCTACATGGTGACCAACAAGGCGGCCGAGGGCGGCTTCGCCAATCTCAAGGATTTCGCCGGCAAGCGCCTGGCGATCACCACGACGGGCTCGACCTTCCACTACTCGATCGGCATCCTCGCCGCGAAATACGGCTTTGACGTCAAGAGCGTGACCCTGGTGCCGCTGCAGTCGCTGCCCAACATGGCCGCCGCCTTCAAGGGTGCCCAGGTCGACGCGACCATCGCGCCCGTGACCGTGGCGCGCCAGCTCGAGGCCGAGGGCGCGGGGAAAATCATAGGCTGGGTCGGGGATGAGACGCCGTGGCAGCTCGGCGCCCTGTTCACCAGCCCGAAGCTGATCACCGAGAAGCGAGCGACGGTCGAGAAGTTCGTGCGCGCCTATGCCAAGGGGGCGCGCGACTATCACCTCGCCTTCAACGCCCGCGATAAAGGGCAAGAGGTGCGCGGGCCCGGCTACGACGAGGCCATCGCCCTCCTCGCCAAGTCGCTGGAGCAGCCGGTCGAGCGCGTGCGCGTCGGCCTGCCCTATGTCGATCCCGAGGCGCGGCTCAATGTCGGCGACGTCTACAACCAGGTGGCGTTCTGGCAGAGCGTGGCGTTGGTCGACCGCACCGTGGACGCCAAGGCGATCCTCGACCTCTCCTTCGTCAAGGGCCACTTCAACCTGCCGAAGTGACCATACAGTGGCGCAACGCGCCATCTGTATGGTCATCACCGGGCCTGACCCGGTGATCCATGGCGCCGCGTCGCGATGGATGCCCGGATCAAGTCCGGGCATGACATTTAGAGAGAACCTGCCGTGGAACTGATCGTCCAGGGGATCAGCCACCGCTACGGCGACATCGTCGCGCTCGACGGCATCGACCTCGAGGTGCGCGAGGGCGAGACCTTGGCGCTGATCGGCCCGTCGGGCTGCGGCAAGTCGACCCTGCTCGGCATCATGGGCGGCATCCTGGCGCCGAGCGCCGGCAGCGTGCTGGTCCGGGGCGCGGTGCCGGCCGGCTCGCTCAATCCGCAGACCTATATCTTCCAGGACTTCGCGCTGCTGCCCTGGCGCACGGTCGAGGGCAATATAGCGCTGGCCCTGGAGCATCACGGCCTGCCGGCAGCCGAGTGCCAGGCGCGGATCGCCGATGTGCTGGCCCGCACCGGCCTCGCCGAGTTCCGCCAGGCCTTTCCCAAGCAGCTGTCCGGCGGCATGCGCCAGCGCGTCGGCATCGCCCGGGCACTGGCGGTCAAGCCGGCGATCCTGCTGATGGACGAGCCGCTCTCGGCCCTCGATGCCCAGACGCGCGAGCTGCTGATGGAGGATTTCCTGGCGCTCTGGCTGCGCGAGCGCATCACAGCGGTCTACGTGACGCATAACCTGCAGGAGGCGTTGCGCCTGGCCGACCGGGTCTGCGTGCTCTCGCGCCGGCCGGGGCGGGTGCGCGAGATCGTCTCGATCGACATGCCGCAGGCCGAGCGTGTCACACCCGCGGCGCAGGCGCATCTTGCCGGCCTGCACGACCGGCTGTGGCGCCTGATCAAGGCCGAGGCGCAGGTCGCCGAGCGCGAGGTTGTCGATGTCTGAAGCGCGGCCGGTCACCTTCCGCGGCGGCGGCTTCGTCGTCGTGCCCAAGAAGGGCGCCGCCCTCGTCGCCTTCGTTGGTCTGATCGCGCTCTGGGAAGTCTCGGTGCGCTTCGGCTGGATCAGCCCGATCTTTTTGCCGTCACCGACCAGCGTCGTCGAAGCCTTCTGGGAACTCGCGGTCAGCGGCACCTTGTGGCTGCATATCGGGCAGTCGCTCAAGCGCCTGCTCGGCGGCTGGACGCTGGGCACGGTCGGCGGGCTGGCCCTGGGCTTTGCCATCGGCGTGTGGTCGCTGTCGCGCGCCGTCGGCCTGCCGCTGGTCTCGGCGCTGTTTCCCATCCCGAAAATCGCGCTGCTGCCGCTTCTGATTCTTTGGCTGGGCATCGGCGAGACCTCGAAGGTGGCGACCATCGCCTTGGGCGTCTTCTTCCCCACGGTCATCGCCACCTTCAGCGCCATCGACGGCGTGCCGCGCAACCTCATCCGCATGGGCCAGAGCTTCAACCTTCCGGCCGCCGACGTGCTGCGCAAGATCGTGCTGCCCGGCGCCCTGCCGGGCATCCTCGCCGGTTTCCGCATCACCGCCTCGATCGGCCTGATCCTGCTGGTCTCGGCCGAGATGATCGGCGCCGAGCACGGCATCGGCGCCTTCATCCTGCAGGCCGGCAACCTGATGCAGACCGACCAGCTGCTGGCCGGCGTGGTCATGCTCTCGGTGCTGGGCCTGCTGATCGGCACCGGCCTCAACCGCCTCGAACGCCGGCTGCTGCGATGGCGGTAGAGATTTCTGCGATGCTTAAGCCGCGCAGCTCCTATCAGCGGCGGGCGGTGTAATTTGCGTTGGCGTTGGCCATGGCCGCCTCCCAGCCGAGGAGACATTCTCGCCATCGTCGTCGCGGTGGCAGTCTTGGCCGTCCTCGGCGTGTCGATCTCGTATCCTGAGAGGCGGGTTAACTGGGGATTTGGACCAGAGTGGCTTTGCAACAGAATCGCGCTAGGCGATCTGGTTTGCGTTAAGAAGCCCACTCCATAGAAGCGCTGGCATGGCGATAGATATTCCGCCCACCCGAATCACTCGCCGTTTAGGTGACGCACCGGCAAAGCGTCTGTCGGCCGATTTTTGCGTGCTGGGCTCCGGCATCTCCGGCATCTCGGCCGCGCTCGAGGCCGCCCAGCTCGGCCGGCGCGTGGTGCTGGTCGATTCAGGCCCGCAGCTCGGCGGCCAGTCGACCGGCTCGATCATCGGCACCTTCTGCGGCCTCTATGCCAACGGCCCGAACCCCAGGCTGGTGACGCATGGCATTGCCGAGACGCTCTTGCGCGACCTCAAGGCGACGGGCGACGCCTTCGAGCGGGTGAGCCAGCGCAACACGGTCATAGTCATGTACCGCGTGGCCGCACTTCAGCGCTGGATCGAGGAGGCGGTGCGCCAGGCGAAGATCGACGTGGTGCTCAGCGCCAATCTCACCAGCGTACAGCGCGCCGGGCGGCGGATCGCGGCGCTGGAGCTGGCCACGCGCTACGGCGCGATGGAGGTGACCGCCACCGGCTTCGTCGATGCCTCGGGCGACGCCGCACTCGCCTGGACCGCCGGCCTGTCGTGCCGCGAGGCCACCGCGCCGGTCTTCGGCACGGTGATGTGCACGCTCGAAGGGGCGGATCACGCGGCGCTCAACGCCATGGGGCTGGCCGCCATCCACCAGCGGCTGGAACAGAAGGCCGCGCAGTATGGCCTGGTGCGCCACGACGGCTTCGTCTTCGCGCCCCCTCAGGGGGACGAGGTGCTGGTCAACATGACGCACATTGAAACACCGCTGGACGCGGTGGGCATGAGTCGAACGCTTCTCGACGGCCGGGCCCAGGTCGATGCGCTGCTCGTTTTCCTGCGTGCCGAGTTCCCGCCGGTCTTCGGCAAGGCGCGCGTCCGTGCTTACGGATTGCCCGGCATCCGCCAGACCCGGGGCATCGTCGGCGCCTATCAGCTCTTGCTCGACGACGTGCGGCAGGAGAAGCGCTTTCCCGACACCATCGCCCGCTGCTCCTGGCCGGTCGAGTTCCACGACCGCGCCGAAGGCGTCCACTGGGAGCAGTTCGGCGACGACCACATGCACTACGTCCCCTTGCGCAGCCTGGTCCACGCGGAAGCCGACAACCTGGTCGCCGCCGGGCGCTGCATCGACGCCGATCCGGTGGCGCTGTCCTCGGTGCGGGTCATGGGGCCCTGTATCGCCATGGGGGCGGCCGCGGCCCATGCGCTCGATCTTGCCGGCTCGGGGTCGGCGCATCAGGTGGATATCGCGGCGCTGCAGAAGCGGCTGAAGGCCAATCTCGAAGACTAAGGATAATCGTCACCCCGGCGAAAGCCGGGGCCCAGTCTTCATAAGAAAAACCTCATGCTGAGGAGCGCCGCTTCCGAGCGGCGCGTCTCGAAGCATGACGGCTCCTCACCCTTCGAGGCTCGCTTACGCTCGCACCTCAGGGTGAGGCCGTTTTTTTATGGGACTGGACCCCGGCTTTCGCCGGGGTGACGATCTGATTTGTTGTGCCCCGCCTCGCGAAGCTGTGACCAGGGCCGGGATACCCGTTAGCGCGCTGGCACCCTATATTCCCGGCATGCCCAACGACGACGACATCCTCGGCTCGGTCAAACCCAAGCTGGTCGAGAGCAAGCAGAAATGGGCCCGCGAGGGCCGGCTGCTGACCGGCACCACGGCCGATCCGGCGGTGCGCCTGCCGCCGGGCCAGCGCGAGGTGAAGAACTGGCCGGTGCTCGATCTCGGCGTGCAGCCGCCGATCGACACCGACAAGTGGCGCCTGGCGGTGGGCGGCATGGTCGAGAACCCGGTGGTCTGGAACTGGGCCGACTTCAACGCCCAGCCGCAGGCCCGCCGGCAGTCCGACATCCACTGCGTCACCGCCTGGTCGCGCTTCGACAACACCTGGGACGGTGTGGCGGCGCAGCACCTGCTGGACATCGTCAAGCCGACGCGCGAGGCCAAGTTCGTCGTCCAGCATTCCTATGACGGCTACACGACGAACGTGCCGCTGGAGTTGTTTGCTGCCGAAGCAACCATCCTGGCCACGCGCTGGGAGGGCCAGCCGATCAGCCGGGAGCATGGCGGGCCGATGCGCCTGATCCTGCCGCGCCTCTATTTATGGAAGAGCGCCAAGTGGCTGCGCCGCCTCGAATTCATCAACCGCGACCGCCCCGGCTACTGGGAGGAGCGCGGCTATCACAACCTGGGCGATCCCTGGCTCGAGCAGCGCTATAGTCAGACCTGATGGCCGGTGACTGGAGACTGAGCATGATGAAACGGCGGGGGCTGCTGACGGCGTTCCTGGCGGTGGCGACGGGTGTGGCCACGCTCAAGGACGTGTTTTCCCCGGCGCAGGCTGCCACCCTGCCCAGGGACCGGAAGCGGAGGACCAGCATGACGGGCCATGATTTCGAGTTCGTGTCGATCGACGGCGACAAGCTTGCCCTCAGCGCCTGGAAGGGCAAGCCGGTGCTGGTGATCAACACCGCCTCGTTCTGCGGCTACACGCGGCAGTACGAGGGCATGGAGGCGCTGTGGCGCCGCTACAAGGATCGCGGCCTGGTCATGCTCGCCGTGCCGTCGAACGATTTCGGCGGCCAGGAGCCGGGCACAGCGGCCGAGATCAAGACCTTCTGCGAGACCTACGACGTGTCTTTCCCGCTGTCGCAGAAGGAGGCGGTGATCGGCGCCACGGCGCACCCGTTCTACCGCTGGGTGGTCTCGGAGCTGGGCGAGGACGCCGCGCCGAAGTGGAACTTCCACAAGTACCTGATCGACGGCGAAGGAATGCTGGTCGGCGCCTGGCCGTCACGCGTCACGCCGGAGTCCAAGGAAATCACCGACGCGGTCGAAGGCGCGCTGCCCAAGAGCTGACGGCTCCGCGATCTCGCCCCGGAGCGATCGCGCGTAGACAAATGTCTATAGACAAATTGAACGCTGGAATTGCGGCCCCGGCGGCCTATCTGTGTCCAGACAAACCGTCTGGAGCCTGCCATGCCTGGAACCCCTGATCGCAAGACCTTGCCTGATCGCAAAAGCTTGATCTCAAAGCTGAAATCGGCGGCACGGCAGCTCGGCAAGAAGCCCATCAGCCGGGACGAGTTGCGCCTCGTAGCCGGTGTCAGCCATTACCAGATCCGCCGGCATTTCGACACATACAACGACCTGCTGCGGGCGGCGGGGCTGCCGCCCGTGCCGAACCAGCGGATCGCTGATGAAGACCTCCTGCGCGAGCTGGCGGCGGTATTTCGCCGGGAGAACGGATTGGTCACCTACCTGCGCTTCGGCAAGGCAAGCCGGTTTTCCACCTCGATCTACCAGCGCCGCTGGGGCTGCTGGTCGAGAACTCTGCGCGCCTTCCGCCAATGGCAGAAACAACATGACCCGGAGTTTCCCTATGCCGACCAGATCGATGCCTTCCGCGCGCGAGGCCGCGTCCCCGGCGATAACAGCAGGAAATGGACGGGTCTCGGCGGCCGCCGCTACGGCGAGGCGCTGAACTTCCGCGGCCTGCTGCACGCACCCGTCAACGAGCACGGCGTCATTTTCCTCTTCGCCATCTTGGCCGCTGAACTCGGGTTTCTCATTGAAAGTCTGACCAAGGAGTTTCCCGACTGCGAGGCCAAGCGCCGCGTCGGCAAGGGCTGGGAACGGGTGCGCATCGAGTTCGAGTACGAGAGTCGCAACTTTCGCGACCACGGGCACGACCCGAAGGGCTGCGATCTCATCGTTTGCTGGGAGCACAACTGGCCGCAATGTCCGATCGAGGTGCTGGAGTTGAAGGCGGCCGTGGAAAATTCTTCCGTCCGCCACGGTGTGCCGCCTGCTCTTACGGGGACTCAAATGTATCGGGACAATGTTCGCCGCGACACGGCTCCGCGGCGGCGATAAAGTCCGGGCATGACCGAGTTCGGCCGCGCCCTCCGCTCCCGTTTCCTGCTCGATCCCGAGATCACCTTCCTCAATCATGGCTCGTTCGGCACCATCCCGCGCGAGGTCTTCGCCGTGGCCGACGGGGTGCGCCAGCGCTTCGAGGCCAATCCCGACCGCTTCATCCGCGAGATCCTGCCCGGCGCCCTGCGCGAGGCGGCCGCCCGCATGGCGGAGTTCGTCCACGCGGCGCCCGCGGACGTGACCTTCGTCGACAACGCCACGGCCGGCGCCAACACGGTGCTGCGCGCCCTCGACTTCCAGCCGAACGACGAGATCCTGACCACCACCCATGCCTACGGCGCGGTGATCAACGCCATCCGCTACGTCGCCGGGCGCAGCGGCGCCAAGGTCGTCGAGGCGCCGGTGCCCCTGCCGGCGCTGAGCGCCGATGCCATCTTCGAGCCGATCGCCGCCGGCTTCAGCCCGCGCACCAAGCTGCTGGTCATCGACCACATCACCTCGGCCACGGCGATGATCTTCCCGGTCGAGCGCCTGGTGAAGCATGCACGCGAGCGCGGCGTGCGGGTGATGATCGACGGGGCGCACGTGCCCGGCCACCTGCCGCTCGATGTACCGAAGATCGGCGCCGACTGGTATTTCGGCAACTGCCACAAATGGCTGTTCAGCCCGCGCGGCTGCGCCTTCTTCTGGGCCTCGCCGGAGGCGCAAACGCTGATCCATCCGCTGTCGATCTCGCATGGCTACGGCAAGGGCTTCATCGAGGAGTTCGACTGGACGGGGACCCGCGACCCGGCACCCTTTCTCTCCGTCCCGGCCGGAATCGATTTCCATCGCTCCCTGGGCGAGGCGAAGGTGCGCGACCACAACCGCGCCCTGGCCCTGGCGGCCGGCCAGCGCATGGCCCAGCGCTGGGGCGAGCCGATGAATGCGGCCCCCGAACTGCTCGGCGCCATGGTTGGCGTGCGCCTGCCCGAGCGCTGGCAGAGATACGGGGCCCCGGTGCGCGACACGGCGCGCAAGCTGACCGTCGCCATCGCGCAAGCGCACCGCATCAACCTCAACATCATGCCCTTCGAGGGCGCGTTGTGGTGCCGGGTCTCGGCCCAGGTCTACAACGAGATGAGCGACTACGACGCGGTCGTGGCCTTCGCCGAGACCGATCCGCCCCCCGCTTGACGCTGGCAAAAGCCGCCTCTAGGTAATCCGTCACCCCCGCGAAAGCGGGGGTCCAGACTCAGCAGGATTGAAGGTGCGCGAAGCGCGCCACTTCATGCTGGACCCCGGATCGGCGCTCGCTAGCGCTCGCTGGTCCGGGGTGACGAACGTGACAGGGGGAAGCGAATGGCCGCGAGCATCCTGCTCGCCCTCGACCAGGGCACGACCAGCACGCGCGCCATCCTGTTCGACAGCGACGGCACGGCGCGGGCCTCGGCGCAGGTCGAGCTGCCGCAGATCTTTCCGCAGCCCGGCTGGGTCGAGCACGATCCCGAGGAGATCTGGCGCGCCACCGTCTCGGTCATGCGGCGCGCTTTGGCCAATGCCAAGGTCACGGCCCGGGATATCGCGGCGATCGGCATCACCAACCAGCGCGAGACCACCATCTTGTGGGATCGCGAGAGCGGCAAGCCGATCCACAACGCCCTGGTCTGGCAGGACCGGCGCACCGCCGACTGGTGTCGCGCCATGGCCAAAAAGGTCGGCGACGAGGAGCTGGGCAAGCGCACCGGCCTGCTCTTCGATGCCTATTTCTCCGGCTCGAAGATCGCCTGGCTGCTCGACAACGTTGCCGGAGCGCGCGAAGCGGCGGAGAAAGGGCGCCTCGCTTTCGGCACGGTGGATTCGTTTCTGCTCTGGCGCCTGACCGGCGGCAAGGTGCACGCCACCGACGCGACCAATGCCTCGCGTACCATGCTGTTCAACCTGAAGACACAAGCGTGGGACGAGACGCTGCTCAAGGCGTTCAAGATTCCGCGCAGCCTTCTGCCGGAGGTGCGCGACAGCGCCGACGATTACGGCGAGGCCGATGCGGCGCATGCCGGGGCGGCGATCCCCATCCGCGGCATCGCCGGCGATCAGCATGCCGCCACGGTCGGCCAGGCCTGTTTCGAGCCGGGCATGATCAAGAGCACCTACGGTACGGGCTGTTTCGTCGTGCTCAACACCGGCACCAAGCTCGTGCGCTCCAAGAACCGGCTGCTCAGCACGCTGGCCTATCGCCTGAAGGGCAAGCCGACCTTCGCCATCGAGGGCAGCATCTTCGTCTCGGGCGCCACCATCCAGTGGCTGCGCGACAGGCTCAAGCTCATCGCCAGCGCCGGCGAGAGCTCCGCCCATGCCATGCGCGTCGCCAGCACCGGCGGCGTCTACCTGGTGCCGGCCTTCACCGGGCTGGGTGCGCCCTGGTGGGATCCCGATGCGCGCGCCGCCCTCATCGGCCTGACGCGCGACAGCGGCATCTCGGAGATCGTGCGCGCCGGCCTCGAAGCCGTCGCCTACCAGACCCGCGACCTGATGGTGGCGATGAAGGAGGATGGCGCGAAACTCGCCGCGCTGCGCGTCGATGGCGGCATGGCGGTCAACGACTGGGTGATGCAGTTCCTCGCCGACCAGCTCGCCATCCCGGTGGAGCGGCCGGTGGTCACCGAGACCACGGCGCTGGGGGCGGCGTACCTGGCAGGGCTGGGGGCCGGGGTCTTCGCCTCGACCGAAGAGATCGCCAAGCGCTGGAAACGCGAACGCCTGTTCGAGCCCCAGGCCGAGCCCAGGCAGCGCGATGCCCTCTATGCCGGCTGGCAGGACGCCGTGCGGCGGGTGCGCAGTTCGACACCGAGGGGGCCGACACCGAGGGGGCCGAAACGATAGGGTTTGCGAATACCGCCTTCGCCCCGGTAGACTGAAAGCAAGCGAACTTCGGGCGAAAGTTCATGCAGAATCCGACCACGCGGCAGGCCGAGATCCTGGCCCTGGCCCGCGTCCAGGGGCAGGTGAGCGTCGACGACCTGGCGTCCCGCTTTTCGGTGACGCCGCAGACCATCCGCAAGGACCTCAACGATCTCTGCGACCAGCGCCTGCTCAGCCGGGTGCATGGCGGCGCCACGCTCGCCTCGGGTGTCGAGAACCTGCACTACGAGGCAAGGCGCCAGATCGCGGCCGAGGAGAAGCGGGCCATCGGCGCCGCCGCCGCGGCGCTGATCCCCAACAAGAGCTCGCTGTTCATCAACATCGGCACGACCACCGAGGAAGTGGCCCGCGCCCTGCGCGGCCACGAGGACCTGCTGGTGATCACCAACAATCTCAACGTCGCCACCATGCTTTACGGGCATCCGCGCATCGACGTGATCGTCGCCGGCGGGCCGGTGCGGCGCACCGACGGCGCCGTGGTCGGCGCCAGCGCGGTCGATCTCATCCGCCAGTTCAAGGTCGACACGGCGATCGTCGGCGCCTCGGCGATCGACGAGGAAGGGGCGCTGCTCGATTTCGACTACCGCGAGGTGCGGGTCAGCCAGGCGATCATGGAGAATGCGCGGCGCGTGATCCTGGTCGCCGACCGGCTGAAGCTCGAGCGCACGGCACCGGTGCGCATTGCCCATCTGTCGCAGGTCCAGATTTACGTGACCGACCACCTGCCGTCGGCGCGCCTGCGGGCCCTGTGCGCCACCCACGGGGTGGAGCTGATCGAGGCCGCGCCGGCCCCCGTTCCGATCGGCGACCTAACCGCCTGATTTTTCAGCGCTTTATTTCGGCAAAGCTTTCGCTTTGGTGCTTGTAGAGCCGTTTATTTTCGCTTATTTTAAAATTCGAAAGTAAACGAAAATAAGCGAATAGGGCTGGGCGCAGTCTTGGTCGAACCGGTTTTCGACATCGCCATCATCGGCGGCGGCATCAACGGCTGCGGCATCGCCCGCGAGGCGGCCGGTCGCGGGCGTTCGGTGTTCCTCTGCGAGCAGGACGACCTTGCCTCGGCGACCTCCTCGGCCTCGACCAAGCTGATCCATGGCGGCCTGCGCTACCTCGAGCATTACGAGTTCCGGCTGGTGCGCGAGGCGCTGCAGGAGCGCGAGACGCTCTGGGCGATGGCGCCGCACATCATCTGGCCGCTGCGCTTCGTGCTGCCCCACCATTCGGGCCTGCGCCCGGCCTGGCTCCTACGCCTCGGCCTGTTTCTCTATGACCATATCGGCGGTCGCCAGCGCCTGCCGGGCACGCGCACGCTGGACCTGTCGCGCGACGCCGCCGGCGAGCCGCTCAAGGGCCTCTACAGCCGCGCCTTCGAATATTCGGATTGCTGGGTCGAGGATGCGCGCCTCGTGGTGCTCAACGCCATGGACGCGGCAGCGCGCGGTGCGGTCATCCGCACGCGCACGCGCTGCACCGGCGCGGTGCGCGAGGGCGATGGCTGGACCGTCAACCTCGAGGACACACTCAGCGGGCGGCGCGAGCGCATCAAGGCCCGCACCCTGATCAACGCCGCCGGCCCGTGGGTGGCGCAGATGGCCGGCACGCTGCTCGGCGGCAAGACGCTGGCCGCAGTGCGCCTGGTGCAGGGCTCGCATATCGTGGTGCGCAAGCTCTTCGACCACGATCGCTGCTACATCTTCCAGAACGAGGACGGCCGCATCGTCTTCGCCATCCCCTACGAGCGCGATTTCACGCTGATCGGCACGACCGACCGCGACTACCACGGCGATCCCGGCGGACCCAAGGCCAGCGAGGAGGAGATCGCCTATCTGTGCAACGCGGCGACACACTACTTTTCCCGTCGGGTGACCAGCGCCGACATCGTCTGGACCTATTCCGGCGTGCGGCCGCTCTACGACGACGGCACGGAAGAGGCGCAGGCCGTGACCCGCGACTACGTGCTGGCCCTCGATGCGGCCGAGGGCGAGCCGGCGCTGCTCAATGTCTACGGCGGCAAGATCACCACCTTCCGCCGCCTGGCCGAGGCGGCGGTGGAGAAGATCGCACCGTACCTGCCGGGCGCGACACCCAAGGCCGGCTGGACGCGCGGCGCCACGCTGCCCGGCGGCGATTTCCCGGTCGACGGTTTCGCGCGCCTGGCCAAGGCGATCGCCACCGAGCATCCCTACCTGTCGCCCGAGCATGCAAGGCGCCTGGCGCGGGCCTACGGCACGCGCGCCAGCCTGGTGCTCAACGGCGGCCGCACGATCGCCGATCTCGGCCGGCGCTTCGGCGCCGACCTGACCGAGCGCGAGGTCGTCTACCTGATGGACAGCGAGTGGGCGGTGACCGCCGCCGACATTGTCTGGCGCCGCTCCAAACTGGGCTTGCGCATGACCCGCGACGAGATCGCCGGATTGGAAGACTGGATGGCCGCGCGCCGCGCGCCGCGGGCCGCCGCCGAGGTGCGATCAGCCATGGAGGCGTCGAGATGAAGGTCTAGCCCCCCGATGCTTGCGTGCCGGTCGGATGATGCTAAGGTCGCCGCAACAAATTGTTCACAAACCCGTCGTCGTGCCGCAACGGCCGACGACCAAACAACAGCAATTCACCTGAGGGAGGTCCCTATGTTTTCTCGCCGTTTACTCTTGAGCGCTGCCGCCGGCATCGCCCTGATCGCCAGTGCCGGGGCGCAGGCGCAAGCGCCCATCGAAATCCAGTGGTGGCACGCGCTCACCGGCGCCAATAACGACGTGGTGGTGAAGCTCTCCAACGACTTCAACGCCTCGCAGTCCCAGTACAAGGTCGTGCCCAGCTACAAGGGCAGCTATCCCGACACGATGAACGCCGGCATTGCCGCGTTCCGCGCCAACAACGCGCCGCATATCCTGCAGGTGTTCGAGGTCGGCACGGCGACCATGATGGGCGCCCGGGGCGCCATCAAGCCGGTGTTCGACGTGATGAAGGAATCGGGCGAGAAGTTCGATCCGAACGCCTACCTGCCTGCCGTCGCCGGTTACTACTCGACCTCGAAGGGCGAGATGCTGTCGATGCCGTTCAACAGCTCGACGGCGATCATGTGGTACAACAAGGACGCCTTCAAGAAGGCCAACCTTGATCCCAACAAGCCGCCGAAGACCTGGCCGGAAGTCTTCGACTACGCCAAGAAGCTGAAGGCTGCCGGCTACGCCACCTGCGGCGTGTCGAACGCCTGGGGCACCTGGCTGCTGCTCGAGCAGTTCAGCGCCTGGCACAACCTGCCGATCGCCACCAAGGCCAACGGCATGGATGGCTTCGACACCGAGCTGCGCATCAACAGCCCGACCCATGTCCGCCTGCTGACCGATCTCGTCGCCCTGCAGAAGGACAAGACCTACGACTACTCGGGCCGCACCAACAACGGCGAAGGCCGCTTCACCAGCGGCGAATGCCCGATCTTCATGACCTCGTCGGGCTTCTTCGGCAACGTCAAGGCGAACGCCAAGTTCGACTTCGGCATGTCGACGCTGCCCTACTATCCGGACGTCGCCGGCGCGCCGCAGAACAGCATCATCGGCGGGGCCAGCCTGTGGGTGATGGGCGGCAAGAAGGCCGACGAGTACAAGGGTGTGGCCAAATTCTTCACCTTCCTCTCGGACACCGATCGCCAGGCCTGGCTGCACAAGGAAAGCGGCTACCTGCCGATCACCAAGGCCGCCTACGAGAAGGTCAAGGCCGAGGGCTTCTACCAGACCAATCCGGGTCGCGACGTGCCGGTGATCCAGATGGCGGGCAAGCCGCCGACGGACAACTCGCGCGGCCTGCGTCTGGGCAGCCTGGTGCAGATCCGCGACATGTGGTCCGAGGAGCTTGAGGCGGCCTTTGCCGGCACCAAGAGCCCGAAGGATGCCCTTGATGCCGCTGTGGCGCGCGGCAACGCCGCGTTGCGGCAGTTCGAGCGTACCGTCACGCGCTGATGCTCTAACGGGGGGATTCGGGCCGTCCGCGCTTCCACGCGGGCGGCCCGTCCTTGAGCGATGGAAAAACGCGCGATCTACAGCCATAAGCTGCTGCCTTATCTGCTGCTCGTGCCGCAGATGGTCGTGGTCATCGTCTTCTTCTACTTTCCGGCGAGCCAGGCGCTCTACCAGTCGTTCCTGCTCGAGGATGCCTTCGGTCTGCATTCCGAGTTCGTCTGGTTCGAGAATTTCGAGCACGTCCTCAAGGACCCGGATTACTGGCTGTCCTTCGTGGTCACCGCCATATTCAGCGTCGCGGTGGCCGGCCTCTCCCTGGCGCTGGCCCTGCTCTTCGCCGTGATGGCCGACGGCCAGATCCGTGGCGCCAACGCCTACAAGACTCTGATGATCTGGCCCTACGCCGTGGCGCCCGCGGTCGCCGGCGTGCTCTGGCTGTTCATGTTCCAGCCCTCGCTCGGCATCCTGGCGCAGATCATCCGCGATCGTTTCGGTGTCGACTGGAACCCGCTGCTCAACGGTACCCACGCCATGCTGCTGGTCATCATGGCCTCGACCTGGAAGCAGATCAGCTACAACTTCCTCTTCTTCCTCGCCGGCCTGCAATCGATCCCACGCTCGGTGATCGAGGCGGCGGCGATCGACGGCGCCTCGGCGACGCGGCGCTTCTGGACCATCATCTTCCCGCTGCTCTCGCCGACCGCCTTCTTCCTGCTGGTAGTCAATGTCACCTACGTGTTCTTCGACACCTTCGGCATCATCGATACGATGACCGGCGGCGGCCCGTCGCAGGCGACGTCGACCCTGGTCTACAAGGTCTATAACGACGGCCGCGCCGGCTCGAATCTCGGCGGCTCGGCGGCGCAGTCGGTGATCCTGATGATCATCGTCGTCGCTTTGACGGCGATCCAGTTCAAGTACGTCGAGCGCAAGGTGCACTACTGATGGTCCAGAGCCGGCCCTTTGCCAATCTGGTCGCCCACCTGGTGCTGTGGCTGGGAATCGGCATCGTCGCGTTCCCGGTCTACCTGACCCTCGTCGCCTCGACCCACGAGGCGTCAGCCATCGCCAACGGCAACATGCCGCTGTGGTTCGGCGACAACTTCATCGCGAACTACTACAAGACGCTGTTCGTCGGATCGTCGCGCTCGACCCGCACCCTGGTCAGCACCATGATGCTCAACAGCCTGGTCATGGCTTTGACCATCGCCATCGGCAAGATCGCCATCTCCATCATCTCGGCCTATGCCGTCGTCTATTTCCGCTTTCCCTTCCGCATGGTCTTCTTCTGGCTGATCTTCATCACCCTGATGCTGCCGGTCGAGGTCCGCATCTTCCCGACCTACAAGATCGTCGCCGATCTCGGCCTGCTCGACTCCTATGCCGGTCTGACCATCCCGCTGATCGCCTCGGCCACCGCGACGCTGCTCTTCCGGCAGTTCTTCCTGACCATTCCCGACGAGCTGGTAGAAGCCTCGAAGATCGACGGGGCTGGCCCCTTGCGCTTCTTCTGGGACACGGTGGTGCCGCTTTCGCGCACCAACATGGCGGCGCTGTTCGTCATCCTGTTCATCTACGGCTGGAACCAGTACCTGTGGCCGCTGCTCATCACCACGAGCGGCGACATGCAGACGATCGTCATCGGCATCAAGAAGATGATTACCGTCACCGACGCGCTCACAGAGTGGGACGTCGTGATGACGACGACCGTGCTCGCCATGCTGCCACCGGTTGCCGTGGTCATCCTGATGCAGCACTGGTTCGTCAAAGGCCTGGTCGACACCGAGAAGTAGGAAGGGGCGAGGGGAGCATGGCCGAGGTCAATATCGACGGCGTCGTCAAGGCGTTCGGCGAGGTCAAGGTGATCCACGGCGTCGATTGCCGGATCGCCGACGGCGAGTTCATCGTCATCCTCGGTCCCTCGGGCTGCGGCAAGTCGACGCTGCTGCGCATCGTCGCCGGGCTGGAGACGCAGACCGGCGGCAACATCGAGATCGGCGGCAAGGTCGTCAACAACATCGAACCCAAGGACCGGAACATCGCCATGGTGTTCCAGAACTACGCGCTCTACCCGCACATGTCCGTGTACGACAACATGGCCTACGGCCTGCGGGTGCGCGGCATGGCCAAGCCCGAGATCGATGTCCGGGTACGCAAGGCGGCCGGTATCCTCAATCTCGGGGAGCTGCTCGAGCGCAAGCCGCGCCAGCTCTCCGGCGGCCAGCGCCAGCGTGTCGCCATGGGCAGGGCCATCGTGCGTGAGCCGGCGGTGTTCCTGTTCGACGAGCCGCTATCGAACCTCGACGCCAAGCTGCGCGTGCAGATGCGCATCGAGATCAAGAAGCTGCATCAGACCATCAAGACCACCAGCATCTACGTGACCCACGACCAGGTCGAGGCGATGACCCTGGCCGACCGCCTGATCGTGATGAATGCCGGCCGCGCCGAGCAGATCGGCACGCCGATGGATATCTACGCCAAGCCGGCCACGGTCTACGTCGCCGGCTTCATCGGCTCGCCGGCCATGAACATGCTGCCGGCCAAGCGCGCGGCGGACGGCAAGGGGATCGAGCTGCCCGGCGGCGCCAAACTCAACCTGACCAAGCCGCTGTCGGGGAGCGGCGACCTCGTCGTCGGCATCCGGCCGGAGCACATCGCCATCGCCCCTGGCGTCTCGGGCGTCTTCCAGATGAATGTCGACCTGGTCGAGGCGCTGGGCGCCGACACGCTGGTCCACGGCCGTGTCGGCGAGGAGGTGACGCTCACCGTGCGCCTGCCGGGCACGACGCGCGTCGCCGCTGGCCAGCGGCTGGCGCTCTCGGTCCCGCCGGAGGAGTTCCACCTGTTCGACGCCGCCAGCGGCCAGCGTCTGAACTGACGCTACGCCGCCTTCAGCCGACGCGAGCAACGGCGAACCGACCTCCAGGGCTGGAGGATGCCGCTGGTGTCGGCGAAGGCGCCGGGCTTGAGCGCCAGGGCCAGCAGCCGCTCCGGATTCTCGCCGGGCATGACGATGCCGTGCCGTTGCGCCGGCGCGAACCCGAAGCGACCGTAGTAATCCTGGTCGCCGACCAGCAGCACGCGGACATGCCGGCCCCATTCGGCCATGTCGAGGCTCTCCCGGATCAGTGCCCGGCCGATGCCTTGCCCGGCCAGCGCCGGTTCGACCGCCAGTGGCCCGAGCAGCAGCGCCGGCAGCTGTTTGGCGCCGATGGTCACCGGCCAGTAGCGGATGGTGCCGGTCACCGCCTCGGCAGTGCCGCGCGCCACCAGGCTGAGGCCGGCGATCGGCGCCACGTTCTGCCGGTAGCGATACGAGAGTTTCCGGGTCCGCTCGGTCCCGAAGGCCCGGTCGAGCAGGGCATCGATGGCCGGGCCGTCCTCGGCCCTCTCGGTGGTGATGCTGAACATCGCGAAGTTCCTCAAACGAAAGACGAATCGACGGGGAGGGGCGGGCCCGCGCGGCCCGTCCCGTCATTGCCTTCGTTGAAGAAGTCGCTGCCGGAAAAGGGGCGTGGTTAGGCCCAGCGCGCCGCTGAACAGCGGCAGGCGGTACGTCGTCGGAGGTTGGCAGCGCGAAGTGTCATAGCGCCGGGAAGATAAGGTCGGTGCCGATTCGCGTCAAGGTCGGGTTCAGAAGTCGAATTCGGTCCAGATCGGCTGGTGGTCGGAGCCCTTCGCCTCGTTGTCGATCCAGGCCTTTTTGATGCGCCCGGCGAGCTTCGTGCTGACGTAGCAGAAATCGATGCGCTTGCCGCTGGTCAGGTTGGGGCTGTCGCAGGTCAGACCCTCGTGCTCGCCGTGGCCAGCGGCCACCCAGGCATCGACGAAGCCGACCCGGTTGTTCATCCGGCCGTATTCGGGCGACCGCGGCCCGACGAACTTCTCGTAGAGCGGCGAGGTCGGCGGGAAATTGAAATCGCCCATCAGCACCGCGACATCGGGCATCGGCGGCTCGCTCTCGTCGGTCCAGCCGGCGGCCGGGTTGACATGACCGCCACACCAGGCGCCGCCTTCGGCCGGTGCTTTGGCGTGGATCTCCAGGATACGGTCGACCTGGGGCAGCCTCGTCTCGTCCGAGAGATGGGTGAGGTGGATGGAATAGAGACGCAAGGGGCCCGCACCGGTGTTGATCACGCCCTCGACCGCACAGCGCTGCAGGCTGTACTGCTTCGCCCCCGACGCCACCCCGAACTTCGGCAGCATATGGGTGCGCGAGGAGATGATCGGCTGTTTCGACAGCAGCATGTTGCCGAACTGCTTGCGCCGATGAATGGGATGGCCGTTGGGGCCCTTCTCGCTTGCATCCATGTCGAGGCCCGGCCCGTAGACCCAGTGATACTCGGGGAGCAGCCGGGCCAGTTCGGCCGGTTGGTCGACCATGCCGGTGCGCTTGAAGAAACGCTCGACCTCCTGGAAGGCGATGACGTCCGCGCCCTTCACTTCGCCGGCGATGCGGGCGAGGTCGTTGCGGCCGTCTTTGCCGAAGCCGTATTGCATGTTGTAGCTGACGAAGCGCATCGCCGCGGGGTCTCCCTTGTGGCCGACCGCACGGTAGGCGGAACGTTGCGCTGGCTGCAAGCCCCGGCGCATTCTAGTCTCCAGCCATGGCTGATCCGAGCGTGCCGGCGCGTACCGGGCTGGCATTTCTGCTTCTCCTGGTGCTCGGCACCAACTGGGGCCTGGCCTTCTCCCTTTCCAAGTTCGGCCAGCTCGGCGGCATTCGCCCTCTGGGCTATGTCTTCTGGCAGTGCGGCGGCGCCGGGGTGGTGCTGCTGGTGCTCTGCCTGCTGCGCGGCCGCCTGCCGGCGTTCCAGGCGCGGCATCTGCGCTACTACCTGCTGATGGGCTCGCTCGGCATCGCGGCGCCGGCCGTCAACCTGTTCGTCGTCATCGGCCACATCCCGGTGGGCGTGATGACGCTGATGATGACCCTGGCGCCGCTGCTCACCTACGGCATCGCCCAGCTCGCCGGCAACGACCGGTTCGATCTGCGGCGCTTCACGGGAATGATCATCGGCCTGGGTGGCGCCCTGCTGATCGTGCTGCCGGAGGCCAGCCTGCCGTCGCCCGAGATGGTGCCGTGGGCGGTGCTGGCGATCGTCACGCCGACCCTCTATGCCGCGACCAACGTCTACGCCGCCATGGCCCGGCCCCAGGATGTCGATTCCCTGGCGCTCGCCTCGGCCATGCTGCTGTCAGCCGGCGTGTCGCTGGCGCCGTTCACGATCCTCAGCGGCAGCTTCTACTGGCCGTCCGCTGCCTTGACCACGGCCGACATCGCGCTCCTCTGCCACATCTTCGCGGCCAGCCTGGGCTCGCTGCTGTTCTTCGAGATCATCCGCCTGGCCGGCGTCGTGTTCATGTCGCAGGTCGCCTATATCGTGACCCTGACCGGCATCCTGTGGGGCATGTATTTCTTCGGGGAAGAGCACAGCCACTGGATCTGGACGTCGCTGGTCGCGATCCTGGCTGGTCTGGCCCTGGTTACCAGCCGCCGGGCCCAGGCCTGAGCTGAAGCCAGGCCTGATCTGAATACGGTCAGCCGCTCTTGCGGATGAAGTCGCGGACGTTGGGCAGGATCTCGCTGCGCCAGCGCCGGCCGTTGAAGATGCCGAAATGGCCGACACCCTTCTGCAGGTGGTGCCGACGCCTGGCGGCCGGGATCGACGGGCAGAGGTCGTGCGCGGCCACCGTCTGGCCGGCGGCGGAGATGTCGTCGAGCTCACCCTCGACCGTCATCAGGGCGGTGCGCTCGATGGCGTGCGGGTCGACCGCCGTGTTGCGCCAGCGCATCGTGCCGCGCGGCAGGTCGTGGTCGTGAAAGGCCACCTTGACGGTCTGCAGGAAGAACTCGGCTGGCAGGTCCATGACCGCGAGATATTCGTCGTAGAAGCGTCGGTGGGCCTCGGCGCTCTCGCCGTCGCCCCGTATCAGGTGGTGGTAGTGCTTCATGGCGGAGCCGAGATGGCGGTCGGCGTTCATGGCCATGAAGCCGGTGAGCTGCAGGAAGCCGGGATAGACGCGCCGCATGTACCCGGGATAGATCGCCGGCACGCTCGTGATCACGGACCGCTCGAACCATTCGAGCGAGTGTTCCGTGGCGTGGCGATTGACCCGGGTCGGGTTGACGCGCGTGTCGATCGGCCCGCCCATCAGGGTCATCGAGGCCGGCGCGCACGGGCTCTTGTCGGCGCCGAGGATGGAAGCGGCGGCGAGGACGGGCACCGACGGCTGGCAGACGGCGATGACATGCGTGCCTGGCCCGAGATGCATCAGGAATTCGATGACGTATTCGACATACGAGTCGAGATCGAAGTCGCCGTGCTTGTGCGGCACCTCGGCGGCGCCGATCCAGTCGGTGATGTAGACGTCGTGATCGGGCAGCAGGCCGGCGACGGTGTCGCGCAGCAGGGTGGCGTAGTGCCCCGACATCGGCGCGACCAGCAGCACCCGCGGATCGTCGCGGGTCGTGTCGCGCTCGAAACGGATCAGGTCACAGAACGGCTTGCTGAGGACCGTTGTCTCGCGCACCGCCACGTCGGCGTCGCCGATCCGGGTCTGCGCCAGGCCGAATTCCGGTTTGCGGTAGCGCCGCGTGGAGCGTTCGACCATTTCGGCGCCCGCCGCCACCACCCGACCGAGATCGGTGTAGGACATGGGCGACAGGGGGTGGCTGAATACCTGCTGGAGGGCTTCGGCGGTGAGGCGCAGGGGCGCCAGGGCCGCCTGCTGGAAATCGTAGAGGTGGTAGAGCAAGACTATTTGTTCCCTACGGGTAGTATGACGAAGCCGGGCGGCAGTAGCAATCAAACGTTTGCACGGTCGATCAGATGGACAAACGATCCGGCTACGCTTCCGCTCCGTCTTCCGGCCGGTGGCAACTGTCGACCGGCGGCATCGGCGACCGTGAACAACGGGTCACCGGCGCCTTCGCGAACGACGGTCGCATAATGAAACTCGTGCCCGCGAAAGCTCGTGCCAAGGGAGGCAAGCGGGCAATCGGCTATCACTGTTGCCTGGCGATAGCCCAGATGGAGCTGACGCTGGGCGAACGAGGTTTCCAGCGGCAGCAGCCCGGCCAGTCGATGGGCGTGTCCCTCGCCGTCGACCAGGCCCTCGCCCAGGGTCATATAGCCGCCGCACTCGCCGTAGATGGAAACGCCGCGGGCGGCGGCCTGGCGCAGGCTGGCAAGAAATGACGTCGCCTGGGCGAGGCGGCCGGCATGGAGCTCGGGATAACCGCCGGGCAGGTAGACCGCATCGGCGTCCCTGGCCGGCGTCTCGTCCTGGAGCGGCGAAAAGAAAGAGAGCGTGGCGCCGGCCTCGCGCCAGCCCGCCAGCACGGCGGGGTAGGCAAAGCGGAACGCGTCGTCGTCGGCCACGGCGATACGCTGGCCCAGCGGCGGCAGCGGGGCCGGCGCCGACGATGCCGCTGCGATACGCGACGGGGCGGCGAGGGCCTGCAGGGCTTCGAGATCGACATGCGTGCCGACGATCCGGCCGGCATCGTCGAGCAGTTGCGCCAGCTTCTGCTGCTCCGCGGCCGGGACCAATCCCAGGTGGCGCTCCGGGGTGCGCAATTCGTCGCGGCGCGGCACGCAGCCCAGCACGGGAACGGCGGGCAGCGCCCGGGCCATGGCCTCGCGCAGCAGCCGGGCGTGACCCTCGCCGCCGATCCGGTTGAAGATCACGCCGGCAACCCGCAGACCGGGGCGCGCCAGGGCTGCCGGCGGCTGCGCGAAGCCCTGCACCAGGGCCGCAGCAGAGGCCGCGAGGCCGCGAGCCTCGACGATCAGCACCACCGGCCAGCCGGTGAGCGCGGCAAGCGCTGCGGTCGAGCCATTGCCGACGGCATCGATTCCGTCGAACAGGCCCATGACCCCCTCGCAGAGCACCAAGTCGGCATCGGCAAGCCGCGCGATCAGAGCGCCAAGCGTCGTCGGCCGCATCGCCCAGGGATCGAGGTTGAAGCACGGGCGGCCGGTCGCCGCGGCGTGGAAGGTCGGGTCGATGTAGTCAGGGCCGGTTTTCGCCGCGGCCACGGCCAGGTTCCGGCTGCGAAAGGCGCGGGCCAGGCCGAGCGTTATCATCGTCTTGCCGCTGCCGGATTGGGTGGCGGCGAGGATAAGCCCCCGGGCGGTCAAAGATGCCTGCGCAGCAGGGCCACCACGCGGTCGGGCGGCGTCTCATGCGTGAAGTGCGCGAGGTATTTGCCGTCACGTCCCATGACATAGAGAATCGCGCTGTGGTCGACCAGGTAGTTGGGATTGGCGGCGCGGTCGGCACCCAGCTTGTAGTAGACGCGGTAGGCCTTGGTCGCGGCGTCGACCGCCTCGCGCGAGCCGGTCAGCGCCACGATGCGCGGCGAGAAATGATTGACATAGGAGCGCAGCACCTCCGGCGTGTCGCGCTCGGGATCCAGCGTGATGAAGATCGGCTGGACGTCGTCCGCGGCCGGGCCGAGCTGGTCGAGCACGTCGGCAAAGAGCTGCAGGCCAAGCGGGCAGACATCCGGGCAGAAGGTGTAGCCGAACTCCACAAGCATCAGCTTGCCGCGAAAATCGGCATCGGTGCGCGGGCGGCTGTCGATGTCGACGAGATTGAAGCGTCCGCCGATACCGATCTCGGCGAGGCCCGTCACCTCGCGCACGAAGGCCGGCGCGTCCGAGCGCGTGAAGAAATGCGCGCCCGCGCCAATCGCCACACCGCCGATGACGGCGGCGATCAGCGCAACCAGGCGGCGGCGCGTGAGTCCCAGCATGATCCCGATGGGCGCGGCGCGCCGCTACTTCTGGTCGGTGCGCTGCCGGCGCCAGCCCTGGCTTTCCATGCACCGACGATAGATGTCGGAGCGGGCCGAGGTGCCGCCGCGGCGGTCACGCGCGGAATCGTCGTAGCCCCGCTCTTCGATGAACGCATAACCCTGGGCGTCCTGCTCGCAGGTCTGCCGGGTGTAGCGCAACTCCTCGGGGTTGGCGCCGTCCTTGACCCACTCGGTGCGCGGCTCGATGCAGCCGCTGAGCGCGATCAGGGCAGCGGCCGAGAGAAGTATGAGGGACAGCTTGTTCATGGAGTCCGCAAGGCTCGTTGAAGGGGCTGGTCAGGTCGGTTCCTGATACCACGCGGCTTCAGACGGCGTCGCGCTGAATTTTGGTGCCGAGCGGGTCGGGGTTCAGGGCCCGTCCGGCCAGCGCTCCCAGCCAGTCGAGGCCGGCCCGCAGCCGGACGACCGGGCCCAGGACCACGAGTGCGGGAGGCTCCAGGCCGGCGGCCGCCACGTCTGCCGCCGCCCGGCCGAGGGTCGTCTCGATGACGCGCTGCTCCTCGGTCGAGGCGCGGCTGATCACCGCCAGGGGCTCGTCGGCCGAGCGGCCGGCGGCGAGCAGGCGGCTGGAGATGCCGCTCAGATGCTTGATCGCCATGTAGATGACCAGGACCGGCGAGCCTTTCGCCAGGTGCTCCCAGTCGAGCCCGTCGGGGACGTCGCCGGTCACGCCGTGACCGGTGATGAAGGTCACGGCATGGTTGGTGTCGCGATGGGTGGTTGGAATCCCGGCATAGGCGAGGCCGCCGATGCCGCTGGTGATCCCGGGCACGATGCGGAACGGAATGCCGGCGGCGACGAGGGCCAGCGCTTCCTCGCCTCCGCGCCCGAAGACGAAGGGATCGCCGCCCTTGAGACGCAGGACGCGCAAGCCCGCCTTGGCGTGGCGCACGAGCCGGGCCGAGATATCGGGCTGGCTGGGAGAGGGTTTGCCGCCGCGCTTGCCGGCGTATTCGTGCTGCGCCTCGGCGCGCGCGAGCGAGAGAATGCGCGGATCGACCAGGGCGTCGTAGACCACGACATCGGCCTGCTGCAGGGCATGCAGCGCCAGCAGCGACAGCAGGCCGGGATCACCCGGTCCGGCGCCGACCAGCCACACCCAGCCGGGTTCAAGATCCGGCAAGCGGAAGGGAAGTTCCTTCATGGCCGCAAGACTAGCCGATTCTCATAGCTTGTGGATGTGAAGCCCGCCATCGACATGGAAGGCTTCGCCGGTGGTGAAGGGCAGGGCGCCGCTGGCCAGGGCGGCGACCGTGCGGCCGACGTCTTCCGGCTCGCCCCAGCGCTTCTGCGGCACGACGCCGCCTTCGAGCCAGCGGTCGTACTTCTCGCGTACCGGCGCCGTCATGTCGGTACGCATGACCCCCGGGCGGATCTCATGGACGGCGATGCCGTGATCGGCGAGGCGAAGGGCGAACATCTTGGCCAGCATCGACAGCGCGGTCTTGGAGAAGGCGTATTCCGGCCGGTCGGGCGCGGGCACGAAGGCATTGATCGAGGAGATGATCACGATGCTGCGCGGCGGCGCCTCCTTGGCTGGTTTGTCGGCGATCATGCGCCGGGCCACCGCTTGCGTGAGGAAGAACGTGCCGCGCAGGTTGACGCCCATCACCCGGTCGAAGCTCGCCACCGTGGCCTCGAGCAGGTCGCCGCGCCGGTCGACCGTGACGCCGGCGTTGTTGACCAGGCAGTCGAGCGCCCCGAACTCCGCATAGACCGTGTCGATGAGGGCCGCGTGATCGGCGAGGTTGGCGATGTCCGCGGGAACGAAAGCCGCCTTGCGGCCGCGCCTGGCGACACCCGCCAGGGTCTCCTCGGCATCGGCGTCGCAGACTAGGTCGGCGACCGCGACATCGAAGCCGGACTCCGCCAGGGCCCAGACGACACCGCGCCCCAGGCCGCGCCGGCCGCCGGTGACCAGGGCTACCGGGGCCCGCCCTGCCGCTTGCTGAATCATGGCCTCTCGCCTGCTGTTTGCTTTAGATTCCGCGGGAGCATAACCGCCTCCTCGAAGGGAAAGAAGCGTGAGCCCGGGACAACGAGCCTTGCGTGTCGGAATCGCCGGATTGGGCTCGGTCGGCCTGCCCGTGGCGCGCCGGCTGGCCGACGGTATTCCCGGCCTGACCCTGGTGGGCGTCTCGGTGCGCGACACGCAAAAGGCGAGACGGGCGCTGGGCGAGGCCATCACCATCGTCGAGCCGGGCGGCCTCGCCGAATTCTGCGACGTGGTCGTCGAAGGCCTGCCGCCGGCGCTGTTCCTGGAGGTGGCCCGGCCGGCGGTCGAGGCCGGCCGGATCTTCATGCCGCTGAGCGTGGGCCAGTTGCTGATCCACGACGATCTGGTGGCGCGCGCCCGGGTCACCGGAGCCCGCATCCTGCCGCCGACCGGCGCCTTGCTGGCCCTCGACGCGGTGCGCGCCGCGGCCGAGGGCGAGATCCGCTCGGTCACCATGGTGACGCGCAAGCCGCCGGGCGGGCTCGAGGGCGCGCCGTATCTCGTGGCCAACGGCATCTCGCTGAAAGGACTGCAAGAGCCGCTCAAGGTCTTCGACGGCAGTGCGCGCGACGGGGCGCGCGGCTTTCCGGCCAACGTCAATGTCGCGGCGGCGCTGAGCCTCGCCGGCATCGGCCCCGACCGGACGCGGCTGCAGATCTGGGCCGATCCGGGAGTCGACCGCAACATCCATCGCATCGAGGTCGAGGCCGACAGCGCGCGCTTCTCGATGCAGATCGAGAACGTGCCGTCGCTCGAGAACCCGCGCACCGGCCGGATCACTGCCTTGAGCACGATCGCCGCCCTGCGTGGCCTGGTCTCGGAACTCCGTGTCGGCAGCTGATTCTCCCGACGATGGTGACAGCGGCGCGCCTATGCGCCCCACGTCGGAAGGTGATCTCCGATACGGCTGGACGACCGGCGCCTGCGCCGCGGCGGGTGCGCGCGCCGCGACCGAGGCGCTGCTCACCGGCCGCTTTCCCGATCCGGTACAGATCCTTCTGCCGCGCGGGCAGCGACCGGTCTTTGCCCTGGCGCAGAGCAGCCTGGGCGAGGGGCGGGCGACGGCCGGCATCGTCAAGGATGCCGGCGACGATCCGGACGTCACGCATGGAGCGTTGATCCTCACCACGGTCGAGACGGGTGCTGCGGGAGCGGGCCTCGTGTTCCGGGCGGGCGAGGGCGTAGGCACGGTGACGCGGGCGGGACTGCAACTGCCGCTGGGCGAACCGGCCATCAATCCCGCCCCGCGCGCCCAGATCCGCCAGGCGATCACGGACGCGCTGCGCGCCGCCGGCAGGGACTCATCGCCGCTCGACTTCGTGGTGACGGTCTCGATTCCTGGCGGGGCGAAGCTGGCCGAGAAGACTCTGAACGGCCGACTGGGCATCGTCGGCGGCCTGTCGATCCTCGGCACGACGGGCATCGTGGTGCCGTATTCGTGCGCCGCCTGGATCCACTCGATCCATCGCGGCATCGACGTGGCGCGGGCCGCGGGTTTGACGCATGTCGCCGCCTCCACCGGCTCGACCTCCGAGACGGCGGTGCAGGCGCTCTACCGCCTCGAGGAGACGGCGCTGATCGACATGGGCGATTTTGTCGGCGGCACGCTCAAATACCTGCGCAATCATCCGGTGCCGCGCCTTACCGTTGCCGGCGGTTTCGGCAAGCTGGCGAAACTGGCGGCCGGCCATATGGATCTCCATTCGAGCCAGTCGCGCGCCGATGTCGCGGAGCTGGCGAAGCTGCTCGGCGAGCTTGGCGCCGACACGGTGATGATCGCCGCGGCGGCGCAGGCGGCATCGGCGGGCGAAGTGCTGCGGCTGGCCGGCCCGCATGCCGGCGCCCTGGCCGAGCTGATCGCGCGACGGGCGCGCGATTCGACGCTGGCCGCCCTGGCCGGCGGCGTGGCCGTCGACGTTGTGGTCTTCGATCGCCAGGGTCTGCTCATCGGGCGGGCCGGGCCATGAGCACCCAGATGCCCGCGGTCCTGGTGCTCGGCGGGACGAGCGAAGCGCGCCTTCTGGCCGAGCGGCTGGTGCGGGAGTTTTCCGGTTCGCTGCGCGTGATCTCGTCGCTGGCCGGCCGCACGGCCGAGCCGGTACCGCTGGCGGGCGAGGTGCGGCGAGGCGGGTTCGGCGGGGCCGCCGGGCTGGAGCGCTATCTGCGCGAGCTGCGCCCGCGGGCCCTGATCGATGCGACGCATCCCTTTGCCGCGGTCATCTCGCGCAATGCGGCGGCCGCGGCCGCGGCCGCTGCCGTGCCGCGGCTGGTCCTGGCGAGACCGCCGTGGCAGCCGACAAAAGGAGACCGCTGGATCGAAGTGGCTGACGCGTCGGCGGCGGCGACGGCACTCGGAGCCTTCGGCCCGCGTGTCTGGCTGACCCTGGGAGGGACGGACGTTGCGGCATTCTCGGGGCTGACCGATCGCTGGTTTCTGATCCGCCGCGTCGATCCTCCCACGGCAGTCCTGCCCCTGGCGCAGGCGGAGCTGATTCTCGCGCGCGGCCCGTTCCGGCTCGAGGACGAGCGCCGGCTGATCGCCGCGCACCGTCCGGACGTGCTGGTTTGCCGGGCCAGTGGCGGTGCGGCCACGGCGCCGAAGCTCGAGGCCGCAAGGGAGGCCGGCCTGCCGGTGATCATGATTTGCCGGCCGCCGCCGCCGCCGGGGCCGACGGTCGAAAACCCCGGCCAGGTCGTGGAATGGCTGCGGTCCCGGCTCGGCCCTTGACGCTGCGCGCCGAATGTCCCTAGAACGCAGTGTAAGGTGGGATCGGTCATGAATCCTTTCCGATGTTTGAGCGTCGCCGCCGTCGCGCTGGCCTGCCTGTCGGCGGCCGCCCCGGCGAAGGCCCAGATGTCCATCGACATCTATAACCGCGCCCCGTTCGCCGAGGCGGCAGCAAAAGGCGATGTGGCAAAGGTCCGTGGCTTTATCGCCGCCGGTCAGTCACCCAACGCCGTCGATCTCGAAGGTCGGCCGGCGATCATGCTGGCCGCGCTTTACAATCATGTCGAGATCGTCGAGGCGATGGTCGAAGCCAAGGTACGCCCCGATGCGCGTGACAAGCTCGGCAACACGGCCTTGATGGTGGCGGCTGAGCGCGGCTTCGACCGGGTTGTCGACTTGCTGCTCGCGGGGAAGGCCAATCCCAGCCAGGATAACAAGCAAGGCAATACGCCGCTGATCCTGGCGGCCCAGAGAGGTCACCACCGCGTCGTCGAATCGCTGATCAAGGCCGGCGCAAAGCTCGACCAGACCGATCTGACGGGCCGCACGGCTCTTGAATGGGCCGAGACCAACAACCGCCGCGCCGTGGTCGATATCCTCAAGCGCGCCGGCGCGAAGTCCTGACCTTCTTGGGAGTGGGCGCCGGGCGCAGCACGTGGCTGTGGTCGGGCGCGTAGAGACGGCTATCCGCGAAGCCACTGTCGGATGGCGCCAGGGCGCGACCGACCAGGATCAGGGCCGTGCGGGTAATGGCCCGTGACTTCACCGTGTCGCGGATGTCGGCCAGTGTGCCGCGCAGGATGATCTCGTCGGGCCAGCTGACACGCCAGGCGACCACCACCGGACAATCCGCGCCGTAATGCGGCGTGAGCTCGCGCACCACGCGCGCCAGGTTGTTGACCGAGAGATGGATGGCGAGCGTCGCTTTGCTCATGGCCAGGGTCTCTAGCTCCTCGCCCGGCGGCATGGCGGAGGCGCGCACCGCGGTGCGGGTGAGGATCACGGTCTGGCAGATATCCGGCAGGGTGAACTCGGTCTTGAGCGCGGCCGCGGCGGCGGCGAAAGACGGCACGCCCGGCGTCACGTCGTAGGGGATGCCCAGCGCGTCGAGCCGGCGCATCTGCTCGGCAATGGCGCCGTAGAGCGAGGGGTCGCCCGAATGCACGCGGGCCACGTCGTCGCCGGCCCGGTGGGCGGCTTCCATCTCGGCGATGATCTCGTCGAGATTCATCGGCGCGGTGTCGATGACCTTCGCGCCCTTGCGGGCTTCGGCGAGCAACGCCTTGGGGACCAGCGAGCCGGCGTAGAGGATGACACGCGCCCGGCGAATCAGCCGGCGGCCGCGCACCGTGATGAGATCGGGAGCGCCCGGCCCGGCGCCGATGAAATGCACAGTCATGGTTTTGCTTTGGCTGAGTAGCCGCGCGGCGTGTAGACGCGAATCTCGCCCGCCACCTCGACCAGACGCGTCGTTGTGCTGCCGATCATCACCAGGGTCAGCATGTCGACGCGCTCCGGCCAGTCGCCGGCCAGGTGCTCGAGTTCCACGGTCTCGCCCTCGCGGCCGAGATTGCGTGCCAGGATGACCGGCGTCTCGGCGTCGCGCGCCGCCAGCAGGATGTCGCGGGCTTTGACGATGGCTTCGCGCCGGCGCTGCGAAGCCGGATTGTAGAGGGCGACGACAAAGTCACCCTTGGCCGCGGCGCGTAGCCGCTTCTCGATCGCCGGCCAGGGTGTCAGCAGGTCGGAGAGCGAGATGGCGCAGAAATCGTGGCCCAGCGGGGCTCCGGCCTTGGCCGCGGCGGCGAGCAGCGCCGAGAGGCCCGGGCAGACGCGCACCTCCAGCCGCTTCCAGGCGGCGCTCTGCCCGCGCTCCAGCAGCTCGAAGACCAGGGCGGCAAGGCCGTAGACGCCGGCATCGCCGGAGGACACCAGCGCCACCTCGCGCCCTTGCGCGGCGAGATCGAGGGCCGCGCGGGCGCGCTCCTCCTCGGCGCCCAGCGCGCTTTCATGCCGCGCCTTGCCGGCGATCGCCTCGCCCAGCAGGTCGAGATAAAGCCCGTAGCCGACGATGTCGCTGGCCGCCGCTAGGGCGGCGTCGGCCTCGGGCGTGCGCTTCGCGCGCTCGCCGGGGC
>JALHMR010000012.1 GCA_022843945.1 Rhodospirillaceae bacterium
AGCGCGGGTCCTCCACTTCGTTCCGGCCCTTCGGGTGCGGGCCGCCTTGTACCGGCGGGCCTCTGCGGTCGCTGTCCGCCGCCCACCCCGCTCCCGGGGAAAGGCGCGGCGGGTCTGAGCGAGCGGAGGCGAGACATGCGCCAGCACGACCACCAGCGGAGCCCCCGGCCGACCCTCTATCAGGAGGTGACGGACAGGATCGTCGCGGAACTCGAGGCGGGCCGCGTGCCTTGGGTGCAGCCTTGGGGCGGGGCCAAGGCCGGCCTCGGCCTGCCCCGGAACGCGGCCACCAGCCGGCGCTATTCCGGGATCAACGTACTGATCCTGTGGGGCGCGGTCATCGAGAAGGGCTATGGCCGGCAAAGCTGGCTCACCTTCCGGCAGGCGCTGGCCTTGGGTGGCAGCGTGCGCAAGGGCGAGCGCGGCACCACGGTTTGCTACGCTGACCGCTTCATTCCGAGGAAGGAGCAGGAGCGCGCCGCGCAAGAGGGCGATGCGCCGGCGGCGATCCCGTTCCTCAAGCGCTTCACCGTGTTCAACGTCGAGCAGTGCGACGGCCTGCCCGGGACGGCGCTGGGGGTCGCACCGCCGCTCCCCGAGTGCCAGATCATCCCGCGCGCCGAGGCGCTGATCGCCGCGACCAGAGCGGATTTCCGCATCGGCGGCGCCCGCGCCTATTACGACACGGTGGGCGACTTCATCCAGGTGCCGCCGCAGCCGGCCTTCTTCGAGCAGATCAACTACTACCGGACCTGCTTCCACGAACTCGGGCACTGGACCGGCCATCCGGCGCGCTGCGCCCGCGACCTGTCGGGGGCACACGGCTCCAAGAGCTACGCCCGCGAGGAACTGGCGGCCGAGATTGCCAGCGCCTTCGTCTGCGCTTCTATCGGCATCGTCCCGACGGTTCGCCATGCCGATTACATCGGCGAATGGCTCGCGGTCCTGCGCGAGGACAACCGCGCCATCTTCCGCGCCGCCAGCCTTGCCGCCAAGGCGGCGGATTTCCTGCTGGCCTTCGAGGCCCCGGCCACGGCGCAGGGAGCGGCGGCATGAGCCGGCGGCGCTGCTTGAGCGAGCCGACGCCGGAGGGCGAGCAAACCTTGATCCCCGGTGTCGCGCCGATCACCACGCGCGACCGGCTCGCCGTGCTCGCCGCCGCGCCGCTCGCCCCGCGCGTCGCGCAGAAGCCGCCCAATGTCGACCTGTTCGACGACGACGCGCGCAACCAGCTCAGCCTGTTCTGACGGAGGCAACCATGAGCCGCCTCATCCCCGACGAGCTACGCGCCTTGTTGCTGCGCAACGGCGACAATCCTGAGCAGGACCACGTGCCGGTGGTGAAGCTGTTCGATCCGAGCGGCGCCGCCACGTGGCTCCTCTCCGAAATGCTCCCGCACAACCATGACGTCCTGTTCGGGCTGTGCGACCTCGGGATGGGTTTCCCGGAACTCGGCTACGTGAGCCTGCCCGAGCTGGAGGACGTCAAGGGCCAGCTCGGGCTTGCCATCGAGCGCGACCTGAATTTCGCCGCCCGCTTTCCGCTCTCGGTCTACGCCGAGGCGGCGCGCGTGGCCGGCTCGATCTGCGAGAGCGAGCCTCTGCTGCAGCACGCTGCCGCGTGGCTCGCCGCGCAGAAGCGCCGCGACGGCGGCGCCTGAGATTGGCTGTCACCCCGCGCGCCCGAGGCGCGCTATCCAAGGAGCGTCCCCATGGAACTGCGTCACATCCCCTTCAACCGCTTGAGTATCGCCGCCGTCAACATGCGGCACGGCCGCAAGCCCCCCGACGTGTCGGACATCCTGCCGAGTATCAAGGCTCGCGGCATCCTCGTGCCGCTGCTGGTGCGTCCGGCCGGCCGGGCCTATGAGATCGTCGCCGGCCGGCGGCGCTACTACGCGGCGCAGAAGGTCAGGAAGGAGCGCGGCCGGGTGGCCCCGCTGCCCTGCGCCGTGATGGCGCCGGGCGACGACGCGGCGGCGCTTGAGGCCTCGCTGATCGAGAATATCCATCGCCTCGACCCCGACGCCATGGCGCAATACGAGACCTTCGCCAAGCTCACCGGCGAGGGCCGCAGCGTGGCGCAGATCGCCGCGACCTTCGGCTTGCGCGACAGCGTGGTCAGGCAGCGTCTGGCCTTGGGCAATCTCGTGCCGGCGATCCGCGACGCCTACCGCAACGACGAGATCGACGACGAGACGCTGCGCTATCTCACACTCGCCAGCCCCAGCCAGCAGAAGGACTGGCTGACCCTGTTCCAGGATTCCGGCAGCCACGCGCCGCGCGGCTATCAGTTGAAGCAGTGGCTGTTCGGCGGCCAGTCCATCTCGACCAAGGTGGCGATCTTCCCGCTGGAGCAGTACAGCGGCCAGATCGTCACCGACCTGTTCGAGGAGGAGGGGTATTTCGCGGACGCGGATTTGTTCTGGGAGTTGCAGAACAAGGCGATTGCCGCGACGCGCGATGGGTTCGCGGCCAACGGCTGGCCGGTCGAGGTGCTGGAGATCGGCAAGGGCTTTCATGCCTGGGAGCACGTCAAGACGCCGAAGAAGAAGGGCGGGCGCGTCTATATCGCCGTCTCCCACCACGGCGAGGTCGACCTCCACGAGGGCTATCTGCCGCTCAAGGAGGCGCGGCGCGCGGCGAAGACGGGCACCAAGGAAGGGAATGAGGGCGCGGGGTCCGAGCCGGCCGCGACCGGCCGGGCGGCGATGAGCAAGCCCTTGCAGAACTATCTCGACCTGCACCGCCACGCGGCGGTGCGGCTGGCGCTGATCGCCCAGCCGCGCGTGGCCTACCGGCTGCTGGTCGCTCATGCGCTGGCGGCCTCGGGTCATTGGCAGGTCAAGGCCGAGCCGCAGCAGGCGCGCACCGAGTCCATCGCCGCCAGCCTCACGGAGAGTCCGGCCCAGCAGGCCTTCGCCGCCGAGCGGGCGGCGGTCGTGGCCTTGCTGGCCCTGTCCGATGACCCGGAAGCCGGGGTGCGGTCCAACGGCGACGACCACCGGACGGCCATGGTGTTCGCCCGGCTTCTGGCGCTGTCGGACAAGGAGGTGCAGCGGGTCGCCGCCTGCGCCATGGCCGAGACGCTGGCAGCCGGCAGTGCCGCCGTCGAGGCGGCCGGCGTGCAGTTGAAGGTCGATCCGCGCGCCCATTGGACACCCGACGCGGCGTTCTTCGACCTGATCCGCGACAAGGCGACGGTCAACGCCATGCTCGCCGACACGGCCGGCAAGGCGGTCGCCGACGCCAACGTGGCGGAACGCGGCACGACGCAGAAGCAGATCATCCGCGATTGCCTCGCCGGCACCAACGGCCGGGCGAAGGTTGAGGGCTGGCTGCCGGGCCTGCTGGCGTTTCCGTTCCGCGACGGCGGCGGCGGGCCGAGCCCTCTGGCCGAGACGGCGGGCCGGATTGCGGGCTTGTTCCCGGTCGGCTGACGCGTTCGGGGGGCGGCGGCTCCGGCCGCCGCCCCGCCGCCGGTAAGCGTTCACGGACTCAATAAGGCGAACTTGAGTTCGTCTCGACTAGGCCTTGCCAAGATGCCCATCGTGCAAATACTTGGGGTCGAAATCCGCGAGTGGCGTCATTGGATCGATCGGGTTGCCCCAAACCCTTCTCCGTTCATCGGGCGATAACGCCCAAAACTTCTCCAGCGCTGCTGTGTTGCCGAAATGAGGCCAGAGCGCATCCTGCCCGACTATCCGGGCCAACGCCGTCCGAGCGATATATTCGACAATCGCCTCCTTCTTCAACAGATCCAGCCGGATTTCTCGGTCGAACGTCTCCAAGTATTGGTTCTCATGCAGGTGTTCGACATGACTTCGGACGTCATAGAGGGCGCCCATAAGGTCGTGATGGCCAGGTCCGATGAACAGCTCGGACCGGCTCTTGAACTGCTGCTTGGTCTTTCCGATAGCGGGCAAGATCAGTCCGTCGATGCAGCGGCAATATTGATGAATCCGATCCAAAAGCTGCCCGATGGCGCGTGTCTCGACATAGATGTGCAGCGTCCGGAAAAACCTCCACAGCCCACCCGGTACAGTCGTCGGCAGCATTGCGTCGAGCTTCAGGCTGAGTTGGGCTGCGGACACGATGTCGGCTGCAACAATGGCTGGGTAGGGCCGGAACACCTGGGGCACGGGAAGATCGAGGTCTTTTTGTTGGCGAATATCGATCACGTCGTTTCGCCGTGCCCCCGTCAACAGGACTGGCTGGTGTGAGGGCGAGAACATCGCTGACAGGAGGAGGCCGACATAGAAATGCCAAACATGCTTTTGCAGCGCCTGGTTCTCGTCGTCGAGAATGTCGGGCGTTGTCGAAGCTTGCTTGCTCACGAGAAACAGATTGCTACCGGCGACTTGTGCCGCGCGGATGCTGCCCAACCATTCGCGCCAATCCGGCGGAACCTCGAACGTCGTAGTGGCGAGCGCCCAAAGGTTGGGCGCGATTCGCTCGGGTGGCGGTGGCCCTTCGAGCTTTACCTCAAGACCCACCAGCGCATATTTCTCTCCGTTTGCGATCCACACGGCCCTACATCCTCGCTTGCACGCGACTTTCGGTCGCCATTCTACGGCATCGCGTTGTCGTAGCCGAGATAGCCGTGCGCCTGCCCGAGTGGCGGCGTACGGTCGCGGCTCATCGGCTGATGTTCAGATGACGGCGTCCTCGTCCGGGTTGTCGGTCCCGGCGGCCCGGCCGAGATAGGGCGCGTGCACGGCCCGCCTTGGCGCAGCGGTCGGCTGACTCCTTCTTGCGCGGCTCTCGCCAGTCCGGAGCCAACCCGCGCCGACCTCGTAACCCCGCGCCACCGCGTCAGCCGCTGTTGCGTCGCCTCCCGGTCGGGATGGGCACGATGCCCACCTCGGCGCAAACTGACTAAGGTCTTGCCGGGCCCTTGAAGCCGCCATTGACCGCGGTGACAGCCGACGCTGCCGCAGCTATCTCCGCTGCCGCTCCGGGCCCATCCCCCTGCTCGTGGCGTGGACCTATGGGCGGCGCCGTCCCCTGGTGAAACCGTCGCGGGCCAAGTTTTTTCCCCGCCCGCTGACGCGGGCTCCTCGCGGCCGCTGACGCTCCAAAAAACTTGCCCGCTCGGGTCCTCCGCTGCGCTGCGGCCCCCTGCATTGTCATTTTGGGGGTTCACGGGTCCGGCCGCGCCCATGACCGGTCCGCCATCGCAGGGGGAATTGGCCCCCGCGACATCATGGAGACAGACCATGCCAGCGATCGGTTACGTCACCAAGCAGTCCACCGGCGGCTTCAAGGGCCAGCTGCGGACCCTCAGCATCCGCGCCGAGGTCGACATCGTGCCCAACCCGGCCAAGAGCGCCGAGAACCAGCCGGACTTCCGCGTGCTGACACGGGGCTACGAAATCGGCGCGGGGTGGCTGCGCACCGGCGAGACCTCGGGCAAGGAGTACGTCAGCCTGAGCCTCGCCGCGCCCGAGTTCGGGCCGCGCAAGCTCTACGCCAATCTCGGCCGAGCCGCCGGGACGGATAACCCGGACGAGTTCGCGGTCATCTGGAACCCGGCCGACTGAGGCCACCGCCTTGCCCCCGCGCCCACAGCGCGGGGGCCTCCCGGCCCGCCTCCCATCGCGACGTGTGCGGAATTCGGCCGCCGCGGACAGCGGCCCCGCCGCGGGGAGCGTCTGGACAGCCCGCCGCCGGCGAATGCCGGTCGGTCCCACCGGTGCGGGCCGGGAGCTCGGGCGGGGGTACGAATCGCGGCTTGGTCCGATTCGCACGTCCCGGCCGCGCCGCGGCCCGCCTATGTTCGCTGGCGTGGGCGTCCGCTTGGCTGTCGGCGCCCCTTCGTTCGCCAAGGAGGTCTCGATGGCCAATGACGCGCGCAACGCCGGCACCGGCGCCAACGGCAGCCCGTTTCTCAGCACGCTCCAGGCGGGGCGGCACGTCCGCCTGTCGCCGCGCACGCTCGAGAAGATGCGCGTGCGGGGCGGCGGGCCGAGGTTCCGCAAGCACGGACGCCTGGTCGTCTATCACGTGGACGATCTGGCGGCGTGGTCGGCCGCGCGCGCCCACTCCTCCACCTCCGACAGCGTCGCGTCCCCCGGTGAGTGACCGGTCTTGCCGCGGGTCTCGGCCGCTTCGCGGGCGACGCTGGCTCTGGTGGCCGGGCTGGCGCTGGGCCTGCTCGGCGCCGGCGCCGTGATCGCGCCCGCGCCGCGCCTGATCTGGAACGCCAGCGCCAGCGCGCCGCTCGGGCTCTATTGGGTCGGCCGTTCGCGGCCCGAACACGGCCAGCTCGTGCTCGTGGAGACGCCGGAATCGGTACGCGCGCTGGCGGCGGCGCGCGGCTATCTGCCGGCCGGCGTGCGGCTGGTGAAGCGGGTCGTGGCCATGGCCGGCGCCGAGGTTTGTGGGCTGGACCGGATGATTCTGATCGACGGCCGCGAGGTCGCGGAGCGGCTGGCGCGGGACGCGCAAGGCCGTCCGCTCCCGGCCTGGAACGGCTGCCGGGTGCTCGAATCGGATGAGATTTTTCTGCTCCAGGTGGGCGTCGCGGGCTCCTTCGACGGCCGGTATTTCGGGCCGGTGAAGCGCTCGGAGGTGCTCGGAATCCTGGTGCCGCTCTGGACGTATGAGCCGGAGGAGGGAGGTAGCGGGAGGGGAGGTGCGGGTGGGCAAGATTAAAGGAGCGGCCCCAAGTGCCGCTCAAGCCTTTGTCTGCACATCGTTTGACGTGGGGCGGCGCGCGGTCGCGCCGCCCCACGCGGACGCCAGCCCGTTGATATCGCGCATAGGCGTTGGGGCAGGCGCAGCCCGTCGCAGGTGCGATGGCGAGGGGCGGCGATGAGGCGCGACGACGAGTTCCGCCCGAAACTCGGCAAGATCCGCTCGCGCGGGAATCGGCAAGGAAAGCGCTATGCCCAGCGGGTCTTGCGCGCCATCGCTTTCGCAGGCGGCCACGGGCGCGGACATGCGGAGCCGGCGCGCCGATTCACCGGCAGCCGCATCGGCCGCGGCGCCGGCGTCGGCCGGGTGCTGAGCCGGCGCGATCGCTATCGCGGCCTCCGCGCGCGCCGGGTGATCGTCAAGACGCGTATCGTCAAGCTGGCGGGCAAGGGCATGAACGCCGCCCGTCTGCACCTGCGCTATCTCCAGCGCGACGGGGTGACGCGGGACGGCAGCCCCGGCGAGCTCTACGACGCGACCCAGGAGCGGGCCGACGGCAAGGCGTTCCAGGCGCGCGGCGAGGGCGACCGCCATCAGTTCCGCTTCATCGTCGCACCCGAGGACGCCGTCGACTACGACGACCTCAGAGGTTTCACGCGCCGCCTCATGCGCCAGATGGAAGCCGATCTCGGGACCAGGCTCGATTGGGTGGCCGTCGATCACTACAACACCGGCCATCCTCATACTCACGTTGTCCTGCGCGGCAAGGATGACCGCGGCAAGGACCTGGTCATCGCCCGTGACTACATCACGGACGGGATGCGCCAACGGGCGGTGGAGATCGCCACGCTCGATCTCGGGCCGCGCACGGATCGGGAGATCGACGCCCGCCTCCAGCAGGAGGTGGGGCAGGAGCGGTTCACGACCTTGGATCGTGACCTGATCCGCGGAGCGGGGGGCGACGACGGCAGTCTCGATCTGCGCGGCTCGCCGGTCGGTGCGGCGGCGCGCGCCCGGCGGGCGCTGCAGGCCGGCCGTCTCCGCACCCTGCAGCGCCTGGGGCTTACGGCCGAGACTGCGCCTGGGCTTTGGCACCTGTCGCCGCAACTCGAGGCAACCCTGCGGCGCATGGGCGAGCGCGAGGACATCATCAAGACCCTGCACCGGGCGATGACCCGCGCCGGCCAGGAGCGCGGCGCGGTCGACTATGCGATCTACGACCCGGCCGATCCCCGGGCGAAACCGCTCACGGGCCGGATGGTCGAGCGCGGTCTGGCGGACGAGCTCAACGACCGTCATTACCTGGTACTCGATGGGACCGATGGCCGGACGCACTACGTCGAGGTCGGCAGCGCCGATCCGAACGACCTCGTGCCCGAGGGCGCCATCGTCCGTGTCGTTCCAAGACGGCCGGCGCTGAAGGCCGCGGACCACACCATCGCGGCTGTCGCAGAGGCCCATAATCGCCGGTACAGCGTCGAGATCCACCTCGCGGCCGACCCCACCAGCTCGGCGGAGTATGCGCAGACGCATGTGCGCCGGCTTGAGGCCTTGCGGCGGGCGGGTGTGGTTGACCGTGAGGCTGACGGCACTTGGCGCATCCCAGACGACTATCTCGAGCGCGCCCAGGCGGTCGAGGCGGCGCAGGTCGCGCGCCAGCCGGTGATGATCGAGACCCTGTCGCCGCTGCCGCTCGCCCGTCAGGTCCGGGCAGAGGCCGCCACCTGGCTGGATCGCGAGCTCACATCCAAGGAGCCTTCAGCGCTACGGGACGCGGGCTTCGGCCGCGAGGTTGGCGATGCCCTCGCCCAGCGCCGGCGCTGGCTCATCGAGCAAGGTTTTGCCGAGATGCGGGCTGACCGGGTGTGGTACCGCCGCAATCTGCTCGCCCAGCTCCAGCGTCGGGAGCTGGCCCGCGCCGCGACGCAGCTCAGCGGTGAGATGAACCTGCCCTATGCCGAAACCCGCGATGGCGAACGGATCGAGGGCACCTACCGGCGCCGCCTCGATCTGGTCAGCGGCCGTTATGCGCTCGTCGAGAAGTCGCGCGAGTTCACGCTAGTCCCGTGGCGGCCGGTGCTCGACCGGCATGTCGGCAAGCCGGTGGGCGGGATCATGCGCGGCGACGATGTTTCATGGACGATCGGCCGGCAGCGTGGGAGAGCGATTTCATAGGTGGAGCGGTGCTAGGTTGTCGTTGAGCTCTCATGCTGCGTGTCCCAAAATTGAGAAAGCGAATCGCATACGGGCCAGCGCAGGTAAGACATGATTAAATTCTCGATAGGTGGTCGCACGGTAGACCCGCGCAATGTTGGTGATGCGCTGATGCAGGCGGCGTTGCAGCAGATCAAAGCGCAGATCACTAGTAAGATCGGTTCGATTCGTGATCCCGAAACCGGTGAGTTCCCAACCATCATTGTGAGGGGGGATAGCCTCGATAAGCTGTCTCTGCACGTTGAAGGATCGCCGCAGCTCGTCGCGCTGGTTAAGGAGCGACTCGGCATAACGTCCTCGGAGCAGGAGCAGCCGATGTCTATTACCACCAACCCGCCGAAGGTATTTCTCAGCTACACGTCTGACGATCTGGCGCTGGCCGAGCGCATTGCTAGAGCGCTACATGGCAATGGTATCGAAACCTGGTGGGACAGGTGGTGCATCTATCCCGGCGACAGTCTGCGCAGGAAAATCGACGAAGGTCTGGCAGGCTGCACGCATTTCGTCGTGCTACTGACGCCCCGCTCAATTTCCAAGCCTTGGGTCAATCAGGAGATGGACGCTGCGCTGGTTGCCAAATTGAGAGACCAGTGCAAATTCATTCCGTTGCGCAGCGAACTGCCTGCCGCTGGCTTGCCACGCCTGCTGTCCGGCATGCATTCGCCGGAGATCTCTGGCGATGACGACATAACGCAGCTGGTCAACGATATTCATGGTATTAGCCGCAAGCCGCCGCTTGGCGCAGTGCCGAAGGCGGCTGCAAGTGCTGTGGCGAACACGGGGTATTCTCCCGCGGCCACAATGATTGCAAAGCTATTCGTCGAAAGCACCCGATACGGAATGTTTGCGGACCCGCAGTTTGAGATGGAAGAAATTGCCAGCGCTACCGGACTGACTGTAGATGACGTGAAAGACGGGCTCTACGAATTGAGCGGGTTTTTTCGACAATCTAGTGCGAGCCGATCGATCGGGCACGTATTGGTCGAGAGCACCCTTTTTGCCAATTTCGACCAACACTGGAAGCCATGGAATCCTGCCGACGATGCGCTTCGGCTCGCAGCCGACATCGTCAACGACGCTAAGTTTCCCCATGATCCAAAAGAAATCGCCGCACTCTATGGATGGGAACCACGGCGCCTGAACCCAGCGATTGCTTATCTGGCTGAGCGCGGCTTGATCGTTGATTATCGAGTGCTCGCCTCAAATCCGTACATCACCAGTCGCGTCGTGGGTAACGAAAACATGCGACGCTTTGTCAAAAGCCGATCATCATAGGGACAGAGGTCGCGATTTGTTTGCATCGAACAGGTGTTGCCCTTGGCTATCAGATAACTCAACGCTTCAGCTTGCGCGGTCAGCGGCAGCCTTAATCGCGTCGCCGGACTGCTTCTGAAGAGCCGGGTCACCAAGAATGAATCGGGCGATTGGCCTCGGTGCAGTCGGGCTGAAAGGCGACGGCTGAAACTCTAGGTACGGTTTCGCTCTTGCATAGAAGAACTCTTCCGTATCGCCCCACAGCCATTCACGATCCGCTCGCTTGTCGGGCTCGGCGAACTTCAAGAGCATTTGCTTCCGCAGTTCACCAGCGGATGGCAGAAGCTCCAACTCGATCTTGAACACGCGTGGCGCCTCTCGGGTCGGCGTGAAGAACAACTGTACCAAGGCATCCTTACGTTCGGCCTTTAGCAGGTTAACGCCCTTGTAGTCCTGTCCTCGAATCAACTCGCGGCGTTGCAGCGCCACGGCCTGATCGAAGGACGGCCCGACGGTCGTCCGGATGTTGGTGAACTGCGAAGCCCGGGCGACGCGCTCCGCTTCGTCGGCCGTCATCCCGAGCTTGAACCCGAGCAGGTCAAACTTCGCGGGATCGGCGGCGAGGGAAAGATTGGGGACAAGGATCAGAGTTAGGACTGCGAGCGTACGGGCCAAGTGTTGCCTCATCGGCGTTCTCCGTGGATCGCCAACAAGAACATCCCCGGGAATCCGCGCCGGCTGCAGCCGTGACGCGCAATCTTCAGCCTGTTCTGAAGCGCCAATTATAACCCAACGCATGTCATGCTGCTATCGTCCGCTAGCCTACGCTCTCGTCTGCTGGGCTTGGGTGCGCCTGCGTTCGGCGCCGTCCGGCGTAGAAAATCGCAATTGGGGTCGATTGCGGTTCTAGCGACTCCAGTGATTTCATCCGCCGCATGGCTGTTTGATTCGTGCGGAGCTGCCGCGTGACTCCGACCAAGGTTCTGATCGGCCAGGCTCTCGTCGTGTTCGCCATCGTCATCGGCGGACTGTGGATTGCGACGCAGTGGACCGCATCGGTCTTCGATCATCAGCCGCAGCTTGGGTCGGCGTGGTTCTCCCTCGGTCCGTGGCCGGTGTACTACCCGTGGCGGCTATTCGAATGGTGGTACGCATTCGAGCCCTACGCGCCTTCGGTCTTCAATCAGGCGGGGTCGATAGCTGCGGGCAGCAGCCTCCTCGCCGCGCTTGTTGCGGTTCTCGGGTCGGTGTGGCGGGCGCGGCAAAACCGACTGGTGACAACCTACGGCTCATCGCGCTGGGCGACACGTCGCGAGGTGGCTGTGGCAGGCCTATTCCGGCCGCAAGGGGTCTTCCTAGGGGCTCTTGGCAATCGCTATCTCCGCCACGATGGCCCTGAGCATGTCATGGCATTTGCGCCGACGCGATCCGGTAAGGGTGTCGGTCTCGTCATCCCCACTCTCCTGTCTTGGACTGGAAGTGCTGTCGTTCATGACATCAAGGGTGAGAACTGGCAGCTCTCGTCCGGCTGGCGGTCGAAATTCTCGCACTGTCTGCTCTTCAACCCGACTGATCCGCGCAGCGCCCGCTACAACCCTTTGCTCGAAGTCCGGAAGGGGCCGCACGAAGTCCGCGACGTCCAGAACATCGCGGACATTCTCGTCGACCCTGAAGGCGCGCTCGAACGGCGGAACCACTGGGAAAAGACCAGCCATAGCCTGCTCGTTGGCGTGATCCTGCATGTGCTGTATGCCGAGCGCGAGAAGACTCTCGCTCGCGTCGCCAGTCTTCTCTCCGATCCGCAGCGGTCATTCCAGTACACGTTGCGCGCCATGATGGCGACCAACCATCTCGGCACGCCTCAGAAGCCAGTGGTTCACCCGGTCGTAGCGTCAGCGGCGCGCGAGGTACTGAATAAGTCTGAGAACGAGCGCTCAGGGGTTCTCTCGACGGCCATGAGCTTTCTTGGTCTCTACCGTGATCCAACGGTGGCGGATGCGACGGCGGCCTGCGACTGGCGGATCGCCGATCTGATGGATGCCGCTCGGCCGGTGTCGCTCTACCTCGTCATTCCACCCTCGGACATCAGCCGCACCAAGCCGCTGGTCCGTTTGGTCCTCAACCAGATCGGCCGCCGGCTGACCGAAAAGCTGGAAGGCGATCCGGGGAAGGGGCGCCGGCACCAGCTGCTGATGATGCTCGATGAATTTCCGGCACTTGGGCGTCTCGACTTCTTCGAGACCGCGCTGGCGTTTATGGCCGGCTATGGAATCCGCTCGTATCTGATCGCCCAATCGCTCAACCAGATATCGAAGGCCTATGGCGAGAACAACGCCATCCTTGATAACTGCCATGTCCGGATCGCTTTTGCGTCGAACGACGAGCGCACCGCCAAGCGCATCTCGGACGCGCTGGGCACGGCCACCGAGCTGAGAGCCCAGCGCAACTACGCGGGCCATCGGCTGGCCCCCTGGCTGAGCCACGTCATGGTCTCTCGTGCGGAGACAGCGCGCCCGCTGCTCACACCGGGCGAGGTCATGCAGTTGGCGCCCGAAGACGAGCTTGTGCTGGTCTCCGGGTTGGCGCCAATCCGCGCCAAGAAGATCCGCTACTACGAGGACGGCAATTTTCTGCCGCGTGTCCTGCCGTCACCTGAGCTGACGCTGAACGCCTATCGCGACCGGCCGCCGTCCCGACCCGACGATTGGACCGGCCAAGTGCGCGGCACGCACGAAGAGCTGACGGCCCAGGCTGAGCAGGAGTTCGGCGATGAGGATGGGCAGCAGCATCAGCTTTCGCCTGGTTTGCCGGCAATGGAGCCTGCCCCGCAGCCCGAACCCGCACCGGATGACGCGGAGCACATCGATGATGAGATCCCGGTCGAGCACCCCGTGACCAACAGCCAGGTGGCGCGACGAGCTTACGGCATCAATCTCGACCGAGGTCATGCCTTGCCTGGCCTGGGAGGTGACGCGTGAGAGAAGGCGACTTCCACGTCCGGCTCGATGACGAGTTAAACGCCCGGCTCGATCTGCTGGCCAAAGGAGGCGGTTCGAAGTCCTCCATCGTTCGGGACGCGGTGCGGACGTATCTCGACCGGGGTGCTGCAATCGATGCCAACCCCATGATCGTCGCCCGGCTGGACAAACTCTCGCAGCAGATCGGCCGGCTGGATCGGGACAGTCAGGTGCTGATCGAGACGCTAGGGCTGTTCGTTCGGTACCAGCTCAATGTCACGCCGCCATTGCCCGTGAAGGATCAAGCCGCGGCCCGCGCACAAGGCCAGGCGCGTTTCGACAACTTTATCGAACAGGTTGGTCAGCGGCTGAAACAACGGCGTGGTTTTGCCGCCGCGGTCCACCGACAGGCGGGAGACACGACTGGAGCCGAGGTTCCAATACCGGAGGCGGCCGAATGATCTCGGGTCATAGCGAAAGCCGCGACCGCCGCCGCGCCATGCTGCGCACGGCCATGGGGCCCGTGATCGGCGCTGCCCTGGCTGACCCTGCGGTGATCGAGGTGATGGTAAACCCAGACGGCTGCCTGCGGCTGGACCGCCTAGGCGAAGGGCGCACCGACACGACAACCCGGCTGGGTGCGGCCGAGGTTGAGCGGATCATCCGTCTGGTCGCGAGTCACGTCCGGACTGAGGCTCATGCCGAAAACCCGATCATCAGTGCCGAGTTGCCGGAATCGGGTGAACGGTTCGAGGGAATCCTGCCGCCCGTATCGCCTGCGCCCTGCTTTGCGATCCGTAAGCCGGCGGGCCAGGTCTACACGCTCGACGACTATGTGCGTGACCGGATCATGGGTCCCGCGCAGGCGGAATTCCTGCGCAAAGCGATGGTCGAGCGTCGCAATGTGCTGATCGCCGGCGGCACGAGCTCCGGCAAGACAACCCTCGCCAATGCGCTCCTGGCGGAAATCGCCAAAGCCGATGAGCGGGTGATCCTCATCGAGGATACGCGCGAGCTGCAATGCGCGGCACCGGATTGCGTGGCGTTGCGGACCAAGCCGGGCGTGGTGACTCTCGCCGACCTGGTGCGTTCGACGCTGCGGCTTCGTCCTGACCGCATCATCGTCGGCGAGGTGAGGGGTCCGGAAGCCCTCGCCATGCTGAAGGCCTGGAATACCGGACACCCCGGCGGGATCGCGACGGTGCATGCCAATTCCGCGAAGGCTGCCCTCTACCGCATCGAGCAACTGATCCAGGAAGCCGTGGTCACCGTGCCGCGGCAACTGATCGCCGGCGCCATCGATCTCGTCGTGTTCATCCGCGGCCGCGGGGAATCGCGCCGGGTAGAAAGCATCATCGAGGTCGCCGGACTGGCGGACGGCGATTACCGGGTAGTCGACGCCACACCCGTGCGGCTTCAGCTCTTGTGATCGAAGGAGATGCCGATGCGTAAGCGTCTGACCGCCGCCGCAGCCCTAGCGACAACACTGTTCTGGACGAGCGCGGCTTACGCGGCCGGCTCGAACATGCCCTGGGAGCGGCCGCTGCAGCAGATCCTGGATTCCGTGCAGGGTCCGGTCGCGCGCATCATGGCCGTCATCATCATCACCATAACCGGCCTGTCGCTCGCCTTTGGCGATACCTCCGGTGGCTTTCGGCATCTCCTCCAGATCGTCTTCGGTCTCACAGTCGCTTTCGCCGCGACGAGCTTCTTTCTGGCGTTCTTCAACTTCGGCGGCGGGGCGCTGGTTTTATGAGCGTCCCCGGCTTTGAAGTGCCGCTCCACCGGTCCCTGACCGAGCCGATCCTGCTTGCCGGGGCACCGCGAGGTGTTGCCATCGTCAATGGGACGATCGCGGCCGCCCTTGGTCTTGGTCTGCGGCTGTGGCTCGCGGGGCTTCTCGTTTGGATCATCGGACACTCGGTCGCCGTGTTCGCGGCGAAGCGTGATCCGCAATTCATGGACGTGCTTGGGCGCCATTTACGGCACCGGGGATGGCTCTCGTGCTGAACCTAGCGGAGTATCGCCAGCGTCCCACCTTGCTCGCCGACTATCTCCCGTGGGCGGTGCTTGCGGCACCTGGCGTGGTGCTCAACAAGGATGGCAGCTTCCAGCGCACCTTGCGGTTTCGCGGGCCCGACCTTGAGAGCGCGACCGAGGCCGAGCTGGTCGCGACCTGCGCCCGGCTCAACAATGTTCTGCGTCGCTTTGGTTCGGGATGGGCGCTGTTTTTCGAGGCCGACCGCTTTCCAGCGCCCGGTTATCCCGAGTCCAAGTTCCCTGATGCCGCGTCCTGGCTTGTCGACCAGGAGAGGCGCGCGGCTTTTGAAGGTGGAGCCGGAGCGATCGCTGAGGGCGGCGACCCGCAGCGCGAGCACTTTGAGAGCGCCTACTACCTGACCTTCGTCTATCTCCCGCCGGCGGACCAGGTCAGCCGGGCAGAACGGTGGCTATTGGAGAAGATGCCTGACGAGCGCGGTGTGGACTATCGAGATCACCTTGATGGCTTTCTGACCGAAACGGACCGCGCGCTCGACCTCTTGGCCGATCTGATGCCGGAGGTGTCGGCGCTCGATGACGGCGAGACGCTGAGCTATCTCCACCAGACCATCTCGACCCGGCGCCACATCGTGCGGCCGCCCGAAATCCCGATCCACCTGGACGCGCTCCTGGTGGACGAGCCGTTGGTCGGCGGCCTCGAGCCCATGCTGGGCGACCAGCATCTCCGCACCCTAACGGTCTTGGGCTTCCCGAACCTGACGACGCCGGGGATCTTCGACGATCTCAACCACTTGGGCCTGTCGTACCGGTGGGTAACCCGCTTCCTGCCGCTCGACAAGACCACCGCCACGCGGGCTCTCACGCGTCTGCGCCGCCAGTGGTTTGCCAAACGCAAGTCGATCGCTGCACTCCTGCGGGAGATCATGTTCAACGAGCCGACGCCGCTTCTTGATTCGGACGCCGATAACAAGGCGTTCGACGCCGACGCGGCTCTCCAGGAGCTTGGCGGCGATCACGTCAGCTTCGGATATCTCACCACCGCCGTCGTGGTATGGGACAGCACGCGCCAGTCTGCGACCGAGAAGCTGCGTTCCGTCGAGAGAGTCATTCAGGGTCGCGGCTTCACCACGATCCGCGAGACGGTCAACGCCGTTGAAGCGTGGCTCGGTAGCCTCCCCGGTCACGTCTACGCTAACGTGCGCCAGCCGTTGATCCACACGCTCAATCTGGGTCATCTCGTACCCCTATCGGCGGTATGGGCAGGGCCTTCCCGCAATCCCCATCTCGTCGGTCCGCCGCTCTTGCACGCGGAGACCAGCGGCGCTACGCCGTTTCGGCTGTCCACGCACGTGGGCGATGTCGGCCATATGCTCATCGTCGGTCCCACGGGTGCCGGGAAGTCGGTGCTGCTGGCCCTGATGGCGCTCCAGTTCCGCCGCTATGCGGACGCCCAGATCTATGTCTTCGACAAGGGCTTCTCGGCTCGCGCCGCCGTCCTCGGCATGGGTGGCACGCATCATATGCTGGGTGCCGCCGGATCGATGGCGTTCCAGCCTCTGGCCGCTATAGACCAGGCCGCCGTGTGTAGCTGGGCGGCCGAATGGCTCGCGGGCCTTCTTGCCCATGAGAAGGTTCAGGTAACCCCGGAGCACAAAGAAGTGCTCTGGTCGGCGCTGACTAGCCTCGCGACGGCGCCCCGCGAGGAGCGGACGCTGACCGGCCTGTCCGTACTGCTGCAGTCCAATGCGCTGAAGGCCGCACTCCAACCCTATACGCTGGAAGGCCCGTTCGGACGGCTGCTCGATTCCGATGAGGATCGCTTGGCACTGAGCGGTGTTCAGTGTTTCGAGACCGAGGAGTTGATGCATGAAGCGGGTGTTGTCCTGCCCGTCCTCACCTATCTCTTCCATCGTCTCGAAGAACGGTTCGATGGCCGGCCTACCCTGCTCATTCTCGACGAGGCCTGGGTCTTCCTCGACAACCCCGCATTCGCGGCCCGTATCCGAGAGTGGCTGAAGACTCTGCGCAAGAAGAACGTCGCGGTGATCTTCGCGACACAGTCGCTGGCCGACATCGCGGACAGCACCATCGCGCCCGCCATCATCGAGTCCTGCCCACAGCGGATATTCCTGCCGAACGACCGCGCGATCGAGCCACAGGCACGGCAAGCCTACGAGCGCTTTGGTCTCAACGAGCGACAGATCCAGCTCATCGCCGCCTCGACGCCCAAGCGCCATTACTACCTACAGTCTCGGCAGGGCAATCGGTTGTTCGAGCTCGGGCTTGGGCCGATTGCGCTCGCATTCTGTGGTGCGTCGAGCCCCGCGGACCAAAGCCTGATTGAGCGCCTGCTGAACGCACAAGCCGCCAACCGCTTTGGCGAGGAATGGCTGCGCGCCAAAGGGTTGGAGTGGGCCGTCCCGATCCTCGCGTCGATCCCCGTCGAAACCGAAGAGTCGTTGGAGGTGTCCCAATGAAAGGCCTGCGCAAACTTCTGTTGATCTCGGCGACAGTTGCGATCATTGCGGCGCCCGCACGCGCGATGACGGTGTTCGATCCAACGAACTACGTGGAAAACATGATGCAAGCGGCGCGGGCCCTGGAGCAGGTCAACAACCAGATCCGATCCCTCCAGAACGAAGCGTTGATGATCGAGTATCAGCTCAGGCACCTGCAGAAGCTCGACTACTCCTCGCAATACGCGATCCAGAACGCCCTCAATCAGGTCAACGGCCTGATGGGTCGGGCCAGGGGGATGACCTACGACGTCAACCGCGCCCAGGCGGACTTCACCAGGCTATATCCCACCGAATACGCGACCCGGATCACCACAGACCGCCTGGCCATCGACGCGCGGGAACGGTGGCGGAACTCCATGGAAGCATTTCAGCACGCGACGGTCGTTCAGTCGCAGATCGTCAGCAACGTGACAGCGGACGGCGACACCCTCAACGAGCTTGTTGTCCGTTCGCAGGGCGCCGTTGGCAGTCTCCAGGCGCAGCAGGCGGCCAACGAACTTCTGGCCTTGTCGGCCAAACAGCAGATGCAGTCGCAGATGCTCTTGGCGGCTCAGTACCGCAGCCGGTCGCTCGAAGACGCGCGAGCTGCATCCGCTGAAGAAGAGGCACGTCGCGTCTTTGATCAATTCTTGGGCGAGCGAGACGCCTACACCCCTTCGCGATGAGGGAAAGCCAGCGCCGTGGGCAACATAAACGTCATTGACCGCTTCACCGACACGTTCGTCCGCTACATCGACAGCGGATTCGGGCTCCTGCTCGGTGAGGTGGCTTTTCTTACCTCCGTGCTTGTTGCCATCGACATCGCGCTCGCGGGGCTCTACTGGGCGCTCGATGAGGGATCCAATGTCATCGCGCGCCTCATCAGGAAAGTGCTCTACGTCGGCGCATTTGCGCTGCTTCTCAATAACTGGCCGACGCTATCGACAATCATCTTCCAATCGTTCTCAGGCTTGGGCCTAAGTGCGGCGCAAACGAGCCTTACGCCTCAAAGCCTCTTTCAGCCGGGTTTCATCGCTGGGATTGGGTTCCAGGCTGCGTATCCCTTGCTGCGGCAGGCTGGATCGATGATGGGGTTCACGACGTTCTTCAACAACGCTGTGACCATCGCTGTCTTGGTCTTTGCCTGGCTGGTCGTCGTCCTGGCGTTCTTCATCCTCGCGGTCCAGCTCTTCATCACGATCATCGAATTCAAGCTGACGACCCTTGCGGGCTTTGTTCTCGTGCCGTTTGCCCTATGGAACAAGACCTCATTCTTGTCCGAGCGCGTACTGGGCAATGTCGTCGCCTCGGGTGTGAAAGTGATGGTCCTCGCCGTCATCGTCGGCATCGGCACCACCATGTTCGGTGAATTCTCGAATGCGCTTGGGCCGGAGCCGAGCCTGCGCGAGGCGATGTCCCTGGTTCTTGGGTCGCTGGCCCTGTTCGGCCTTGGGATCTTCGGGCCAGGGATCGCGGCGGGGCTCGTGTCGGGAGCGCCGCAGCTGGGGGCGGGGGCGGTGGTCGGCACAGCCGGCGCTATTGCCGCCGGCACGCTTGCCGGTGCAGGGGCTGCCCTTGGCCTATCCCGAATGTCCTCCAGCGGCGCGCTATCCGCGGTTCGCGCCGGCGCCAGCCTGAGTTCCGGTGCGTCTCAAGCCTACACTCTGGCGCGGGCTGCCTCGGGCAGTACGGGCGCCGCTGGTGTTCTCGCCGGTCTGGGAGGCGTCACCCGGGCCGGTGGCGGTGCGGCGATGCAGAGTGTGCGCGGCGTCGCCGAGCGGATGAGAGCAGGCTCTGAAGCCTCTGACCCGATGCCGAACTGGGCGAGGCGGCTCCAGGCCGAGCAGCGTCGGCGGACCCGCATGCATGCCACCACCCAGGCCATCCGGGAGGGAGACCGCCCGGGTGGCAGCGTCAACCCTGACCTTCACGAGCGCGACTGATGTTCAAGCGACCCACGCAGCGATACGGCGACACGCCGGCTCCTGTCACCCCGTACCAGAAGGCGGCGCAAGTCTGGGACGAGCGTCTCGGCTCAGCTCGTGTTCAGGCCAAGAACTGGCGCCTGATGGCCTTTGGTTGCCTCATGCTGTCGATCGGCCTCAGCGCGGCACTCGTGTGGCAGAGCACGCGGAGTCTGATCACGCCCTATGTCGTCGAGGTGGACAAGTTGGGCGGCGTGCAGGCCGTGGCGCCGGCCGTACAACCCTATAAGCCGACGGATGCTCAGATCGCCTACCACCTGGCGCGCTTCGTCACCAACATCCGCGGGTTGCCGATCGATCCCGTGCTCGTACGGCGGAACTGGCTAGAGGCGTACGATTTCGCCACCGACCGGGCGGCAAGCGTGCTGAACGAATACGCCCGCCAAAACGACCCATTCAAGGCGGTGGGCGAGCGCAGTGTGGCGGTCGACGTGACCAGTGTCGTCCGTGCCTCCGACGATTCCTTCCAGATCAAATGGATCGAGCAGCAGTTCCAGAACGGCAGCCTCGCGCGCACCGAGCGCTACACGGCCATCCTGTCGGTCGTCCTGCAGCAGCCGCGCGAGCCGGAAACGCTGCGCAAGAATCCCCTCGGTATCTATGTGCACGGCCTCAATTGGTCGCGCGAACTTTCGGGAGCCGCCCCATGAACCTACGCCGACACTTCATTGCGTCTGTTTCTCTGATCGCCCTGGCGAGCTGCGTTCAGACGGCTCCGCCACCGGCGATCAGGTACGACGAAGAAGAAATGAGGCCAGCCGTGCTCGAGACCGCACCAAGCCGGCCGGTCGAAATCGTCACCGTGCCCGAGCCCTTGCCTCTGCCAGGCCAACTCAAGCCTGAACCCGCGACCTTGGCATCGCCGTCGCCCGCAACCGACAAGCAGCCGCCGACCGTGCGGGTGGACGCTGCGAACCGCGCAGCTCGTCTCGAGCCCAAAGCGGGCGGCTACGTGAACGCGGTTCAGGTCTATCCCTTCACACCGGGCGCGCTCTATCGGTTGTATGCCGCGCCCGATCAGGTGAGCGATGTCGCTCTTCAGCCCGGCGAGCAGCTGGTCGCCGTCTCTGCCGGCGACACCGTCCGGTGGGTCGTCGGCGACACCAAGAGCGGATCGGGTGTTGCCGAACAGATGCATATCCTGGTGAAGCCGATCGCCGCCGGGCTCAAAACCAACCTCGTCATCACCACCGACCGGCGGGCCTATCACCTGGAGTTGGAAAGCACGGACCGCACCTACATGGCGGCCGTGTCGTGGACCTATCCGCATGACCAGCTTATCGCGTTACGGCAGCGCAACGAGCGCAGTCACGTGGCAGAGGCATCAACGGTCGAGCGTGGGCTCAATATCGACAAGCTGCGATTCCGCTATGAGATCACCGGCGACAATCCGCCGTGGCGGCCGACACGGGCGTTCGACGATAGCTCGAAGGTCTACATCCAGTTTCCCAACAGGATCGATCAGGGCGAGGCGCCACCACTCTTCGTTCTCGGACCCAGCGGGGGCGCAGAACTGGTGAACTATCGTGTCCGCGGCAACTACTACATGGTCGATAGGCTGTTCGCCGCGGCGGAGCTGAGACTGGGCACTGACCCGCAGCAGGTGGTTCGCATCAGCCGCACGGACGGCCAGCAGGCGGCCAAATGACCGACAGCAGTCATTCTGGTGCGCCGCCGGCGGACCTGACTCTCCATACCCGACCGCGTCCGGTGCGGCGCTTCAATCGCAAGGTTCTCATAGGTCTTGCGGCGCTCGGCTGCGCTCTCTTGTTCGGAGCGACTCTGGCGGCTCTCAGCCCGCCGAAGATCAACGGTACCAACGGCCAGGAACTCTATAACACCGACCGGAAAGCGAGGGCGGACGGGCTCGCCGATCTGCCGAAGAGCTACGCCGACCTTACTAAGCCAGTTCCGCCGCTGGGACCGCCGGTTCACGGCGATCTCGGGCGACCGTTGGTGAACATGGAGCGCGAATACGGCATCGCGCAGGCACAGTCGCCGCCCTCCGGGCTTGGGTTTCGGCCGGATGCGGAAGCGGATGCGGCACGCGCCGAACGGTTGCGCATGGCCCAGAAAGCGCAGCAGGCCCGGGAAGCGGGCGTCTTCTTCCAGGTAAATGCCCGGCGAGAGGCTGCACAAGCGAGTGCTGCGGCACAGCCAACTCAGAACGGGAGTGTGCGCCCATCCCCGGCTGCGGCCCCTGCCGACCCATCTCGCGTGCAGTTCGATCTTGAGAACGATCAGAACATGCAGCAGCGCAAGCTCGATTTTCTTAAGCAGGACGTTGACCGCAATATTTATAACCCGCACTCGCTGCAAGAACCTGTCTCGCCGTTCCAGGTGATGGCAGGGACGGTGATCGCAGCGAGTTTGATCACGGGACTGAAGTCCGATCTTCCCGGCATCATCGTGGCGCAGGTGACGGAGAATGCCTATGACACGGTCACCGGGCGTCATCTACTCATTCCGCAAGGTGCGAGGCTGGTTGGCCGCTATGACAGTGTGGTGGCGTTCGGCCAATCGCGCGCGCTCGTGGTCTGGCAGCGCATTATCATGCCAAATGGCTCGTCGATCGTGATCGACAATCTGCCGGCGACCGACACGGCCGGCTATGCGGGCCTGGAGGACGAGGTCGATTACCACACTTGGAGACTGCTCACGGGCATCGGCCTCTCAACCCTGCTCGGTGTTGGAACGGAAGTCGGTTATCGCCAGGGCGAAAGCAATCTCGTCCGGGCCATCCGAGATGCGACCCAGCAATCCACGAACCGCGCCGGCCAGCGAATCACCGAGCGCAACCTGAACATCCAGCCGACACTCACCGTACGGCCCGGGTGGCCGCTACGTGTGATCGTCCATAAGGATCTGGTGCTTCGGGAGTACCGAGGATAACGGAGGCCATCATGCCGGAACTCAAGTTAGCGAAGCTGCCAGACCGCACACCGGTCAAGATTTCGTTCAAGGCCGGACCGGAGCTCAACCAATTGCTCGGCGAATACGCCGAATTCTATCGGGAACGATACGGCCAAGAAGAGCCGGTCCCGGAGCTCATCCCCTACATGCTCGAGACATTTTTGCGGGGCGATACGGCTTTCATCAAAGCTCGGCGCGAGAAGCTTGGGGGGCTCGCGCAACCGCGACCGCGGGCGGCTCGGGCACGGTCGGGGAACGGCAGTGCAGCGTCACCCTCACATTGATGGAGACGATCATGTCTGTGATCGGCACGTTCGAGGCGACAAAGGATGGCGGCTGGGTTGGCAATATCCGCACGCTCACCGTCGACATCAAGGCACGCTTCGTCCCCAACGATAACCGCAGCAGCGACAATGCTCCGGCGTTTCGCGTGCTTGCCGGCCGGTCTGAGATTGGCGCCGCTTGGCAGGCCCAGGCCAATGGGGATGAAGGCAAGCCTTATCTCAGTGTCAGCCTCGACGATCCATGCCTGCCGCGCGCGATACACGCAGCATTGTTCGAGGATACGAAAAACAAATCCGCCCAGCTCATATGGACCCGCCGCCGCGGCGATGGGTAAACCCTGGCATCAGCGTAAGCGAGGATCAAATGCTCAAAGCTCAGACCGATTCTCACGGGGTAAGCTTGCGAATGTCTCCTTCGGACGTTGCAGCCATTGATAGGACTCGGTTGGCCGTGTCCGTTCGTGAAGCCGTTGCCATGTCCGGACTTTCTCGATCGTTCCTCTATGAGGCAATGAATCGAGGGGAGCTGCCCTTTATAAAGAAGGGGCGCCGGCGGCTCATAGCGGCGTCGTCGCTATCCGAGTATGTATTGCGAAGCGACCAGTAGGCGCCTAACCTCCTGAAATTCAACTCATATATATCATTGATCCAGCATTGAAAATTAAGGATTGATGTCGTATTTTGACAGAGAGCAAATGGTGCCAACCATGCAAACCAAGCCCTTGCCGCTGGAAACCAAGATTTCGGAGCGCGTTACCCTCAAGAAGAGGAGTGATGTGTTTCTGCGCGACGATTTTCTGGATCTTGCCGGCTACGACCAGGTTGGTCGGGCGTTGCGAGGCCTCGTTAGCAAAGGCCAGATGCTGAAGCTGGGCTATGGCCTCTATACACGCGCGGCACCGTCTCCGTTCGACGGTCAGCCTGCACCGATCAAGGGTCTGCGCACTCTTGCCGAGGAAGCGCTTGGGCGTCTTGGCGTTAAGACCGCGGAGACCGAGCTTGAGCGCGCCTATAGTGCGGGCGAGACGACCCAGGTCCCTTCGGGTCGCGTGATCGCGGTGGCCAAGCGCGTCCGTCGCAAGATCGGCTTCGCCGGCAACTATATGAGCTTCGAGAGTGCCGCCACCTGACCGAGTTCTCATCGAGAGGGTTGCGGGTGCGCTGGCTACGAGCGAAGGACTTGTCGAGAAGGACTGGCACGTCGTCCGGGCGCTCGCCGTAATCGCCGCTGTCGATCACGGCGAGATGATCCCGGTCTTTTCCGGCGGGACCTCGCTGTCAAAGGGCCATCAGCTCATCAAGCGCTTCTCGGAAGATATCGACTTCAAGGTCAAAGCTCCCGCTCGCGCCACCAAGGGCCAAGCCAGCCGCGACAGAAGTGCTTACCGCAAAAAGATCCTGGATGCGTTGGTCGCCGCCGGCTTCGCTCTTGAGCGCCAGCAGGCCGGCAACGAGAGCATGTATTTCTCTGCCGATCTGAAATACGGCGGCGCCTTCAAGGTCGGCGCAGGGTTGCGACCGCACATCAAGCTCGAGATGAGCTTCTGGGAACCGTCCTGCGCTCCGGTTGAAAAGCCGATCCAGTCGCTTGTCGGCTTGGCTGATAAGGCGGCTCCCGAAGTGCCAAAATTGCTCTGCATCGCCTTGGTCGAAACTGCGGCGGACAAGCTCAGCGCGCTCGCCTGGCGCGCTCATGTGCGAGATCGCAAAGCTGCGGGCGATGATCCTAGTATCGTCCGGCATCTTCACGACCTTGCGGCCCTTGAGCCTCACGTTCTCGCTAATGCCGATTTGCCACGGCTCGTGCGTGAAACCATGGCGCGCGACGCCACTCGTGCAGACGGTCTGCCGGAGGGACCTGCCTTGCTCGGGTCAATGCTCGATAAGCTGGTCGCTGACAAGCTTTGGGGCGAGGAATACACGAACTTCGTCACACAGGTGTCCTATGCACCTGCCGCGGAACGGATCAGCTTCGAGGCCGCTCTTAAGGCTTGCCGTCGCCTCGTCACGCGCGTCGGCTAGCTGCCACTCTCGCCGCGGTGAGGAGTTGCCAGCCGCGCCTCCGACGCCTGGGGTAGCTTTTAAAGCTAATGGTCTAGCGGAATGAGCTGTCACCGCCGCAGGACGTTCCTGCGGACTAGGAGCGTTCCTCAGCTTGAGGAATGGCTTGGAGAATTGCAGTAGATGAGACAAAAACGGCGTTGTTCGATGACGTGATGAGGAAAACCGGTTTGTGACCTCTTGGTGTTAATGCCCGCAGGCGTTTGCGTGCGTCTCCTTGAAGAGTAACGACAATAGCCAAGTGGTCTGATGATAGCTCGATATCGCGAGCACGGACCTGATCTGCGAAGCCAGTGCCAAGCGCCTTGGCGCATGCTTCCTTGCAGGCAAAGCCACACGCGAAAGACAGACCAGGGTCAGGCATTTCTAGGCACTGGTTGCGTTCCTTTGACGTGAACACTTCCTCGATCCACGCATCGCCGAACCGGTTCACGGAACGTCGGATCCTTTCAATCCGGCACAGGTCAGTGCCAATACCGAGGATCACGAGCTTTCACCGGGCGCTCATAGACGACACGTTGGGGGCCAATCTCGTTCATACAAGCAGGCCTGCCTCGTGGCCAGTCACTGCGGTGTACTTTTCGAAGGCGGTCGTATCGACCTTGACCTTCCACCGCGGCGGGAACATCGGGTGCGGTAGCGGGTTTGTATTCTTCCGATAGACTTGTTTTATACGCAGGCGCCCTGATAGCCCCGGGACGTCGGGATGAGCTACTCGCGCATACTTGGAGATCTCGCAGAATAGATTCTGGCAGTCGATTGGTTGAAGTCGGCGGCCAAAGAGTGTTCGGAAGGTCACGCCGGCCTTTGCAAATGCTGCGTCCTGCTGCTCGCAGACCCAGAAAATCACCTCTTCGGGGGAAAGGCGCCCGGTGGAGGCGAAGCACTTCGCTATTCCATCGAGCGCGCCGGGGCCAGCAATTACGAATGACTTTTCCTCGTGGTCCAGCAAATTAGAATAGTTCAAATCGATCGCGTATTGGAACGCGAGAAATGGCCCGAGCCCGGGATAGCGTAGGAGGGTATCGTAGACTGCACGTAAGCTACGTGCCTGATGCAAGCGATCAGGGATTTTGTCATCCATCATGCGCACGAGTAGTGCGAGGTGATTAGCGTGTTTGCGGGCGTGGCCGAGTGCGGGCGCGGGCATGATGTAGGCTGCGGAGTAGAGGCGCTCTCCCCGCGCCATAAGCCCATCAAGGACCTCTACGATTGCATCTAGGTCGGTGTTGTCGTAGCTGATCGGACCAAGGCTACGTTCAATTGCCTTCCAGGTCTCAATCCGATTGAAGAGTTTGAAGAGTAGCGTCCGAAAAAAAAGTTCACGAGGAGACGTTGGTCGATCATCGCGATACTGGACCTCCCGAATCAGAAACTGGCTAACCCGGTCGGCTGCTCGGTAGGCATTGGTGAAGCGGTAGCTGGCGAGAATGTGATCGCTGGTCCAAGGCCCCGGATGACCCGCCAGCCGTCGAAAGTAGATCGCTTGGCGCTCTGCCGCGAATCGCCAGTAGGTATCGAAAACCGATGTCGGATCCATGAACCCTTTTCTTCTGGGACACCAAGCAGAGGCAGGCGAACGCAGGCGTCGCCTAGTCCGCCACGCGCCAAACTTAGAGTCGTGAGTAAATCTTAGCCGAAAACTAAGCTGCCGATAACCGCGATTGCAGCTCTGCACTAAGGTGTGCGCGGTGCAGAAGGAGGTGCTGCCGGGTTGGTGACAGGAGGAGGGGCAGGCGGGGCGGTTACAGAAGGAGGTGTTGCCGGTGGAGTGACGGCAGGAGCCGTCGCCGGGGCGGTGATCGCAGTGTTCGGGCGATCAACGGGGCGGCTGGACGAACACTCTTTAACACCGAAGGCAATCAATAGGCCTACAATGAGTCCCCCGGCCCATTTAACTACCGCTTGCTCCCGCTCGACCGCGTTGACCCGCTCCTTGATGGCCTCATCGTTCTCCTTGATCTTCGATAGTAGGTTCGCAAAGGACTCGAGGCCCCCCGCTATGGGACCGGTGAGGTCAGATGGAATGCTGTCATAACCCTTCTTTTTTTCGAGTTGTGACGGCCTATCGAGATCGGCGTACCAAATCAGGAAGCACGGCTCACCACGCGACAAGTGGACAGGGCCAGGACCTGCATTGAACACCGCGAAAATTAATCGGCCTTCGTAATTGGGGTCCACATGGAACCCCGATACGTTGACGAGCCCTCTGAATTTGTAGCCGGCGCGGATGGAAATGAAAGCAACGGCTTCTATGGGGACGCGTACGGTTTCTTCGGTGAGAATGAAACCAAATTGGCCGGCTGGAATGGTAAATCCTTGGCCCTCGGATAGCTGCGTCTTAGGTTTATTGCGTGGGTCGCTGGGCTCACCGGTGGGAGAGACATAGACTTCAGGACCCACCCTGAGACGATAAGACGCGCGGTCGAGCCGCAACGGATCGTACCCAGTGATGAGCGCTCCGAGCTCGTCGTGAAGCCTATCATTTCCCCAAAACATTAGGCCTCGCCTCCTGCACCTTCGCGAAAATGTTTGTCAAAAATTGAGCGCGTTTCGACAAGGCGGATGCGGCTTTTATAGGCCTCGGCGATGTCCAGACCTTTAACGCTCGCTTGAACGAGTACGGTCTTCAACAGGGCGAGGTTGCAGTTCTGCATACCTTCTCGGAAGGGGACTGGCTCGAGATGGTCCCAAGACTCGCATAGCTTAGCGAGTTTGCCGTTGTGACGAGCAAACTGCCGGACAAGCCACAGAGGATCATCAGGGTTACGCCCCAATTCCTGTCCCAATCGCGCGCCGACCTCCTGGAAGGAGCCGCTGGCGACGCTTCCAAGTTCTTGTCCAAGATCTTGGTTGAGGGTGTTTGCAGTAGCGAGGGCGATGATGAAAGCATCGACTAGCGTTTTTACGAACTGCGCGTTGTCGCCTTGTTCGATCGCCTCGAAAAAATATGCCGTGTACTTGGTGTTATGTAGCGCCATGTGCTTGATGCGTTGCGCGAGCGGCATGATCACGACATCTTTGTGATAGGCCTCGTCGTGCTTCAGTTGAGCCCACTGAAGAGCAAGGAGCTGATCGCGAACAGTCATTGGCACGTTCCGTCAGGCCGCCGCAGCGGTCGAAGCATTGTAGATATCCCTGCAGCGCGCGATCAGGGCTTCCACTTCGCGTTTCGTCCAGCTTCCACCTGAGCCCTCCCCTGAGCCCGTATCAAGCCGCGCGAAAGTGGAATTGATGGTCAGAGTACCAACTTTAAGCTTGGTTTCGCGGGCTAAGAAATACTGGAGCCTCCCCAAACCAACCAAGTTTCCGAGCAGGCGGCGCACATAGTAGTGGGAGCGATACGTCGCGTTGAACCGAATTTTTCCGTCATGCACCTTAATGCTGAGATGGCTTAAGCATGGGCCACCGTACAGGCGCTTACGGTCAGTTGCGGCGTCGTAGATCAGTATTTCGTCCTCGAAGTGGCGGCCCTGCCCAAGTTCGAAGGAAGCGCGGTATTTCCCATGTTTCGCGATCTTGTTGACCAGGTCCTCTAGCGGATTGAATGTGTTCCCCTCAAAGTCCTTCTGCCGGAGGATCCGGTAAGAGTATGAACCCCAATTCCCGTCGGTGCGACCCTTCTGGATTGCACGGAGCTTGGATGGATAGTCCTCGAACAGACCGCGTGCGCCCTTGCGCATGTACTCGTCGAGCGGAAAAATTGTCTCGGCAACTGTATGCACGCTGAAGGCGCCGTGATTGGTGAGAAAGCTGTCCATCTCCTTGTAGACCACGGCGTCAGCAGCTGAGAGCACGGTTGGTTCCGCGATGTGCAAGATGACGTCAAAATCTTCGGTATCATCACACTTGGTAAGGTGCTCGACCGCTGCGAGCCACACTGCGGGGGCCGTCTGGCGTTGGATGAGTTCCATTGTGTCCTCTAGGTCAGTAGGGCTGTTTCGTGGAGCTGACGATCAACGTAACCGCGCGGTAGCCAAGCGTAACCGCCGAGTCCCCATCCTTCGCCCCAGCTATTGCGAATAAGCAGCGCCGGAGCACTCCCGCTGTCGACGCCGTGACCTACCGCGAGGACGGCATGACCGCCTCGCTCAATATCGGGCGCGCGATCTGCAACGTGTCCAGCGGCGTCATGTCGATAGAAGGCGTCAGTTATGACCAAGCCCAGAACAACCGGAGTTCCGCCATCAAGCACAGCGACTACACCGTCGAAATCGAGCTTGCTGGGTGTCAGGGAAGCTTTGAGAAGCGTCGACGTGATTCCCGGTGGGACCCAGGGCGTCAACTGGTCCGAGGTATAGGGCCAAGCCGCCTCGATTGGTTGGCCCTCATCCGCCAATGCAGCGGCAGCGGCTGCCATCGTTGTGCCGGCATTCGGGTTTTTGCCCGGCGTGCGGGCCACGGCATGGAAGTAGAGGTACTCGACACAAAGGTGTTCGCCGGGCGCGGCATGATGCTCATGTGCGGTCGAGCTAGCGAATGCAAGGCACGAATTTCGACGGCCCTGATTACGAACGGGCAGGAGGGCGGGACGGAGGTCTACGCTCGGAGTGATCACGGCTACATACCGAAGCGACGTCGATTGGCGCGCGACAAGCCCCCGGATTCCGGGCCTTGGAGCGAGAGGGCGAGCGCGAAGGTTGGGTCAGCAGGGTTCTCTCCTGCCCACGGCTGAGACTCCCTCAAGGTCACCTCGCCGGTGCCTTGCTCGGGTGGACGTGCGATCAAAGTACGAACCGCAGGTGCACCGTAGTGAAGTGGGTCGCGGGAGAACGCAGACTCATCAGAGAGCACGAGGTAGCCGGCTTGGCGTAGCGCGTCGATCTGCCACTGATAACCGCCGCCGGCTACTTCTTCGAGTTCGATTCGGAGCAAGTCATCAGGGTTGCCGATCAGGCAGGCGCCGTTGTCCTTCGCCGTAAGACGCCACACATCTGACCAAGAGCTACCCGGCCGGAATTCTCCGCCCAAGCGAGACTTGAGCTTGGCGACCTTTACCTTGAGCAGTTCATCGACTTCGCTTTCAGGCAGGATCTGGTGGCCAACTAAACCCCAGCAAACTGCCTCATAGCTCGCACCCATCCGTAACGAGAGCTGATAAACGACGTCGGGATTGCGCAAATGGCCAGCGACTGTCCACTCCTGTGCGCGAATATGGTGTCGATATAACCAGCGGGGCAGCAAGAACTCTGCAGCGAACGCGTCGGCGGCAACCTCTTGCAGATCACGCCCTGCAGTCGGTGTGAGCGACCCGCGATAGAGCATCTCCCGGTCGACGCTGCCGCGATGCTCTAGCACCGCGTGCCCTAGCTCATGTGCCCCAGTAAAGCGCTGAATGTGAAGCCCGCGTTTTGTTGTAATCATGATGCCGCGAAGCGGTGCGGGCAGACATAAGCCGAGCGCAGAGGTCAAGGGCTTGAAGACAAGCGGGATATCGAGTTCGCTGATGACTTCGAAGACATCAACGAAGCCACTGCCCTCGGTGACGCGCCGCTGCAAATCTAAGTCGCGATGCAGCTGCTTCGCAGCAGCGACGGCATCGAGACGGGCGGCGGCGGCAGGGGACCTAGCCACGGCTTGTGTCCCGTGGCTGGCGTAGCTGGAGGAATTCAGCAAATCGTAGAAGCTCGGCGCGGTCCCCTGGGGACAGCTCGGTAGCGGCGCGCGCGAGGGCTTGCACGTTTTCGGGCAGCGGCTTCGTTTCGGCGACCCCGGTCAAGGCCTCAATCGACTGGCCATAGACTTTTGCGAACTTGGCCAGTTCCACGGCATCAACTTTTCGCTTTCCATTTTCGACCAGCGACAGCGCCGAACGTGAAAGACCTACTGCAACCGCGGCATCCTCCTGCTTCAGTTCGAGATACTCTCGCGCCTGTTGAAGGCGCTCACCGATTTGCCGCCATTTCTCCGTGTCGTCGCTCATGATCGTGTCCTCATACCGTACTCAGTTCCTTAGCGGGCTTGGGCTTCCTCACCTTGATGTCGCCAATAAAGACCTTCTCCAGTTTCGGTACGATGTCGGCGATCATCTCGTCACAACTGCCATAGCCTCCCGCCTTTATGATTTGAGGAGGCAGATCAATATCGAGAACCTTCTTCGTCACGACGGTCGCATCTACGACCCTTTTCGAGTCAATCGCGGGCCGCATACCCATGATCGAGCCGCCAGCCCCTGAAGGAGCGCCGGCTTCGACGGAGCCGTCGATTGATTCCGTTTCTTCCTTAAACCAAGCCTCAAGCTCAGCTTTGAGCTTGGAAACCTTGGCCGCGAATGCCTTCTTCAGTTCGTCCTTGGTCGTGGCCATGTGTCCACTCCATGTTCGATTTCCGAACATAATAAAGGAGCGCTGCGCGGAAAGTCAACATATGGTCGGGCGATCTTCCATACCGTTGGACATGGATCTTACATCCTATTGATTAGTAACGATAATTATTCATCCTCCGACGCAGGTGGCTCTGAAGTGTCCGGCGCCTCAATTGGGAGGTATGAGATGTTCGGGGCTGGAAGCGGTGCCCCGATCGCGTCCGCATAGTCGGCATCGGATAGAGACACCAAGAACGGCGCAGCGTCCGACGGGTCGATTGGGTATCGCGGCGCAGGATTTGGAACTGCGAAGGCCGGAGTTCCAACTTCACCGTTGCGAGCGAAGACTGCGCCAAAGCCGGTGACGTAGGTGGCATTCACGTGCGCTGCACCGTAATGGCCGAAGAGTGCATACGACAAAATTCCGGCTCTACGCCGGAGGTGCGGCAGCATCAGATCTGCAGCCTCAATCCCGTGGTCCTGAATGGCGATAAAGGCCGGCCGATTACCCGAGAACTGACTGGCTGCTTTGCGCATCGCCTCGAGCATAGGTTTCGATGTGTCGTCCTCTCGCTGGCTGCGCATGACGACCAGACACCCTTCGGTCTCCGTGAAACCTCCGGCGATATGGGGGTTAGGCCCGAAGGCTAAGCCGCAGGCCTTGTAAAGCGCCTTCTGGTCGTGAATTGGCGTATTAGCCAAGACCTCGGTACGGAGACGCCGTTCGAGCTTGAAGTGCGACCCCTCGATGATTGCAGGCACATTATTTCGGAGGGTTGAAAGAGCCGCTTCTAATAGCTCGGCCTGACTTGACGTATTGGGTGATAGACGACCTTCGAGCGTGATGACCAGTATTTCCTGACGTTTCAGATTCGTATGCGCCATCAACTCTGGTGCGATCGCTTCCATGAAACGATAGAAGTCCTTTCGGTGAATTTGCCGTCCTGCATCTGCTGATAGGCTTTTGCACTCAACTTCACCAACGAAAGAGGCGCGACTGAAGCGAAGGTCAAATTGGGCTGTGCCTTCCATATCCGAGAATTCGACGTCATAGCCCCAATCCATGAGTCTTTGGGCTAGATCCAGTTCCAGATAGATGGGCGCGAACCCTGTTTCCGCTTTGAGTGCATCGCGCAATCGCCCCTCTAGCACCTGCCGCGCTTTTGGAGAGAGAAGGGAATGGACGCCGACAGTAGTTGCGGCGAAGTTCAACGCTGCGAGGATGAGCTCGTCAGTCAGTTCAGGAAGTAGGCGTCCCTCTTTGGCTAGAACGTCCACCTGGAAGCTGATAGCCATCTCCAACCAGTGATAGTCGGCGACGATCTTCCAGCGAAAAGGCGATTTTCGCTGCTCTTGATCAAGCTGCTCGGCCCGCTTGAACCAGCGGTCGCTTCCGACCAATGCGATGAACCGATCAATGTAACTGGCAAGGAGGTTAAGATTGGTCGGCCCGCTCACACGCATGCACGCCCCCGAGCGAATCTGTGGAAACCCTGAGACCCCTAACTCTTACAACGAAGCGCCGGGCATCACCGTTACACAAGCTAGGCCCGCGGTCCGCTGTGAGACTTCAAAGGCGTCACGGCAAATCCTGGCCATGTCATCGCCGTCCGCGGACAGTTGCGGACGCGTTTGCGCGTCCGTGGTCGGAAGAAAAGAAGGAGAACATCGAGGCGCGTTGCCATTAGTCCCCGGTTAGTCCCCAGCGCCTCTGCCGAAAAAAAACGCCGCCTAACCGGTTGATTAGGCGGCGAGTTGAACAGGGAGGCTTCACGTCTGGGAGACGTAGGATCCGAAGACCCTGCACCCTGACCCTCAGGTCGGGGTGGCGTCACGGCCAGGGAAGGCCGGAGACGCTACGGTGCTGCAAGCAGCACCCCACGGATTAATAATTGAGCGGACGGCTCAAGATTGGTACCGCAGATATCTCACGGTAGGTATACGCCCGGCGCATACCTTTTTCAGAACTGGGTCTCGGCCACCTTGCGCACCAGGAAGTCGCGAAAAACCGCGATTCTCTTGGAGTTACGCATCTCTTCCGCATAGACGAAATAGGCCTCGTAGGTCGGTCCTTCGAGGTTCGGCAGGATCTGGACGATCTTGCTGCTCTCCTGAGCCATGTAATCCGGGAAGGCCGCGATGCCGACTCCGTTCTCCACGGCCCTCAGGATTGCATAGACGTTGTTCACCTGGAGTACGGGTGTACGCCGCTGCCCGGGCGGGCAGCCGACCTCCAGGAGCCAGTTGATGCCCGGGAAGGGCGGGCGGGGGTCCTCGCCGTAGACCACGATCTTGTGGCGGTCGAGATCGGCGGCGGTCTGCGGCGTGCCGTATTTCTTGAGGTAGGCCGGCGCGGCGAAGACGTGGATATGCACCGAGATCAGGTGGCGCTGGATGAGATCGGGCTGGCGCGGCGGCTGCATGCGGATGGCGCAGTCGGCCTCGCGCATGCCGAGATCGAGCTCCGAATCCTCGACCAGCAGGTTGACGTTGATCTCGGGATAGAGCTCGAGGAACTCGCGGATGCGCGGCACCAGCCAGACCGAGCCGAAGGCGACCGAGGAGGTGACGCGCAGCAGGCCCGAGGGCCGCTCGCGCGTCTCGGTGATCTGGGTCTCGACGGCGGCGAGCTTGCCGAAGACGTCGCGCACCGTGCCGTAGAGCATCTCGCCCGCTTCGGTGAGGATCAGGCCGCGGGCGTGGCGGTGGAAGAGCGGCGTCTTGAGCGATTCCTCGAGCGCGCTGATCTGCCGGCTGACCGCCGACTGCGAGAGGTTCAGCGCTTCGCCGGCATGGGTGAAGCTGCCGGCCTCGGCGACGGCGTGGAAGATGCGGAGCCGGTCCCAATCCATCGACATGGGCGCCCCCCGGCCGCCCTTACTGGGCCGCCAGGGGCGTCGCGACTTCCTCGTGCGCCAGGAAGCGCTCGGCTTCCAGCGCCGCCATGCAGCCCATGCCGGCCGCGGTCACCGCCTGGCGGAAGACCTTGTCCTTCACGTCGCCGGCGGCGAACACGCCGGGGATGTTGGTGGCGCAAGAATCCGGCTTGGTGACGATGTAGCCGTCCTCGTCGGTGGTGACGATTCCCTTGAACAGCTCGGTCGCCGGCACATGGCCGATGGCGACGAACAGCCCGTCGACCTTCAGGTCCTGGTGCTGGCCGGTAACCAGGTCCTTGACCTTGAGCCCGGTGACGCCGGCGGGGCTGCCGCCGCCGATCACTTCCTCGACCGCCGAGTTCCAGACCACGTCGACCTTCGGGTTCTTGAACAGGCGGCCCTGGTTGGTCTTGTCGGCGCGCAGCTTGTCGCGGCGGTGGATCAGCGTGACCTTCTTGGCGTGGTTGGTGAGGTAGAGCGCCTCCTCGACCGCCGTGTTGCCGCCGCCGACCACGGCGACGTCCTTGCCGCGGAAGAAGAAGCCGTCGCAGGTGGCGCAGGCCGACACACCCGCGCCGCGATACTTGTCCTCCGAGGGCAGGCCCAGCCACTTGGCCTGGGCGCCGGTGGCGATGATCAGTGTTTCGCAGAGATAGGTGTCGCCCGAATCGCCGAACAGGGTGAACGGGCGCTTCGACAGGTCGACCCGGACGATGATGTCCTCGATCATGCGCGTGCCGACATGCTCGGCCTGCGCCTGCATCTGGTCCATCAGCCAGGGGCCCTGAATCACCTCGGCGAAACCAGGGTAGTTCTCGACATCGGTGGTGATCGACATCTGGCCGCCCGGCTGCATGCCGCGCAGCAGGATCGGCTGCAGGTTGGCGCGCGCGGCGTAGATCGCCGCGGTATAGCCGGCCGGTCCGGAGCCGAGAATAAGGACCTTGCTGTGGATAGTTTGGGCCATGGCAATGAATCTGAGACTCCGCCGCGGAAGTGCGGGGGACCGTTTAACCTAAGTGCCCGGTTAGGGTGACGCAAGCCCGGCCGGACCGGCCTAGAGCAGCGCTTTGAGCCGCGCCAGATCGATGTTTCCGCCGCTGATCACCGCCACCACCGGGGCGCCTTTGGGCAGGCTGGATACCGCCGCGATCAGGCCGGCCAGCGCCGTGGCGCCCGACGGCTCGGCCATCAGCTTGCAGCGCTCCATCAGCAGCGTCATCGCCTCGATGATCTGCCGGTCCTCGACCAGGTCGATGCGCTCGGCGCGGTCGCGGATCAGCGGGAACGTGTGCTGGCCGGCAAAGGGATTGGCCAGGCCGTCGGCGACCGTGTCGACGCGATCGAGGGTGATCGGCTTGCCGGCTTCGAGGCTGCGATAGAGTGTCGCCGCGCCCACCGGCTCGACGCCGACCAGCCGGGCCTTGGCGTCGGCGGCAATCAGCCCGGTGGCGATCCCCGCCGCCAGCCCGCCACCGCCAATCGGCGCGAAGATGGTCTGGACCTCGGGCAGGTCCTCCAGGATCTCCAGCGCCAGCGAGGCGTGACCGGCGATCACGTCCGGGTGGTCGGTTGGTGGGATGTAGGTGAGGCTCTGGTCGCGGGCGATGGCCTGGCAGCGGGCGAAGGCCTCGGCCGCGGTGCCGTGCATGACCACCTCGCCGCCGTAGCCGCGGATCGCCGCGGCCTTCACCGCGCTGGCGCCGGCCGGCATCACCACGGTGCAGCGCAGGCCGAAGATTCGCGCGGCATAGGCCACCGCCTGGCCGGCATTGCCGGCCGAGAAGGTGATCACGCCGTCCCGCCGCGCGCCCTCATCAAGGGCGACCGCGTTGACGATACCGCGCGGCTTGTAGGAGCCCGTGCGCTGGAAAAGCTCCGCCTTGAGGTGCAGCTCGACGCCGAGCTGGCGGCTCAGGCTCGCTGAATAAAGCAGCGGGGTCCGGTGTATATGCGGCGCGATACGGTCGCGGATCGCCTGGAGTTGCGTCAGAGTGGGAATGCCCATAGAGGAGTCATGGCACGGCGATTCGCGCAAAAGCAAATCGCCGGCCAAGCACCCAGGGGACAGATGACGGCGGCACTGCGGTTTCCCAACGGCGACGAGATCTTCCTCGACCATGCCGGTATTTTCGTGCCGGAGTTCGAGGCGTCGGCGGCGGCGCTGGAGCGCTTGGGTTTCCGGCTGACGCCGCTGGCGATCCACGAAAGCGCGCTCACGCCCGGCGCGCCGCTCACCCGCCTGGGCACGGCCAACCGCTGCGCCATGCTGCGGGAAGGCTATCTCGAGATGCTCGGGCCGCTGGGCGACACGCCGATGGCCCGGCACGTGCGCCGCCGCCTGGCACGTTACGCCGGGCTGCATCTCATCGCCTTCTCGGCCTGCGATCCCGAACGCTGGCACGCCCTCCTGACGGCGCGCGGCCTGCGACCGGACCCCGTGGCCCGCATCCAGAGGCCGACACCCACACCGGCGGGGCCGCAGGTCGTGCGCGGCTCGATCGTTCGCCCGCCGGTGGATTCCTGGCCCGAGGCCCGGGTGCAGACCGTGTTCCACGAAACGCCGGAGATCATGTGGCCGGCCGCCTATCTCGGCCATGCCAACGGCGCCGAGGCCCTGACGTCCATGCTCATCGTGGTCGAGGATGTTGCGTCGGCGGCCGATCGTTTCGCCGCCCTCACGGATCGGAAGGCGGTTGTCGAGGGCCGCCGCCGGAGGATCGCCCTTGATCGCGGCTCGCTGCTCCTCGTCGAGGCCAGCGAGGCCTCGACCCTGCTGCCCGGTCTCCTCGTGCCGGCCCTGCCGTTCTGCGCCGCGATCGCCATTCGCAGCGACACGGGCGCCAGCGCCGCGCATTTCGAGCGCAGCAACGTGCCTTATGCGAAAACGCCGGACGGATTACGGATCGAGGCCAGCCACGGCCTCGGCGCCACGTTCGTCTTCCACGACGGCGCGTCGGTCTGGGGCGCCGGTTAGAACCCGAACATGTGATCGAGGCTGAAAGCCTCGTCGCCCGCGACCAGGCCGTGATAGCCGAACAGGCGGCAGGTCGTGTCGCGCACCAGGACGTAGCCGCCGTCTCCCGCCTTGGCGAGGGCGTCGCGCCCGAAGACCTCGGACGCGCGCCAGAGCAGAGAGCCCGAGCAGGGGATCTGCACATCGACCTTGGTGATCTCGCTGCCGTCGCGGCCGTGGAGGATCAGCGCGGTGGCGGATTGCACCGCCCAGGGCGTCGAGGCCGGATAGATCAGGTGGCAGAGCGTATCCAGGCCTTCGGTTCCGAGGCGCAGGAACAGCCGGGTCGACAGTCCCGGCGGCCGCCCGGCGTAGGATTGCGGCTCGCTCTTGTAAGTCAGGACGGTGTTGAAGATGTGCGCGCCGAAGCTCGTCTCGGCGGCATGACCGGAGCGCTTGTCTTCGTAGCGGAATAGCGCGTGCAGCCAGCCGTCGGCCTGGCCGCCGTCGCGGAAATCGTAGAGCAGCTCGAGATGGCCGTAGCCCGACGGCAGTGTCGTGCCGTTGAGCAGGGCGCCGATCTCGGCGGAGGTCGTGTGGTCGCGGCGCAGGTTGCCGAGGAACGTGGTGGCCGCCTCGCGCCCCGAGGCATCATAGAGCTTCAAGGCAACCGGCAGCGTGTCCTGCGTCGTCGCCATGGGCGTCGGCAGGACAATCGAGCGATAGCGGTCGACCGGCAGGATAGGAGCCGGAAGGATGAAGCCCTTGCCCATCAGGTTGGCGAGGTCGGGGATGCGCGGATCCGGCTTAAGATCGACGCGCTCGACATTGGGGTGGGCGATCCGCCGATGGCCGGTCGCTGAGACGATCTCGTAGCGCGGCCGGACCATGTGCTTGCCGGCCTGGACCTCGATCTGCTGCGGCCAGCGCGCCGCCGGCAGCAGGGCCGCGACATCCAGCGCAAACGAGCCGAAGGGCGGCACGGCGCGGTTGAGCCGGGCGATCTCGCTGCTGCCCATCAGGTTGACGCCGATGGCTCCCGCGGGGATCGCGCAAGGATGCGAGTTCTGCACCCAGAGCAGGACCTTTTCATCGGCCTTGGGCGCCGGCAGTCCGGCGTAGTGATCGGCCGGCCAGGCATTGGCATCGTGCGTGCACGACAGCTCCTCCGGCTTCTCGCCGAAGAGATCGAGCGCGTACTTGACCACGTCGTGGCCGGTGACGCCGATGGCGTGGATGAAGAGCTGGCCGCAGAATTCCGGGAGCTTGAATCGGCGCCGCACATCGCGGCTGTCGATCGTCACCCCGGCGACACCCGGCGCCACGCTCTCGCGCCATTCGGCGAGGCACTGGCCGTCGGCGCCGAACAGGCAGAGCCAGAGCGTGACGCTCTTGGCGCCGTAGCCGGCCCAGTAGTTCGCCGTCACGATGCGCGTGTGGCGCGCCGCTTCGTCGCGGAAGAAGGCGAAGTTGGTGGCGAAATTGTTGGGATCGAGATAGTTGCGCGGGTTCGTCAGCATCTCGCCGGCGAGGCGAATCTCGTCGAGCGTGACGATCACGACGCCGGCCGGTGCCAGATGGCGGATGTGATCGACGAAACGCTGGGCGTCGAAGGCGAGCACGAGCACAGTCCGCGCCTTCGACACGGGAAGATCGGACACCGGTTGCGCGGCGCGGCCGAGAGCCTGGCGGCCGATAGCGTCCACGTCCTGCACGAAGAGACCGGCCAGCGGCAGCGCGGAAAACGAATGGATGGCGTCAAACGGCTCGGCCAGGCCGAGCGGATCGTAGACCGCCACCGGGCCCTGGCCGGCGAGCCGCTGCAGCAGGGCGCGCGCCGGCTCGGCCACCAGCGGGTGGCCGATCGCCTTGAAGAAGGCGTTGCCGCCTTTGACGTTGCTAAAGGTCTCGATACGCAGTGCCATGGCCGCCTTATAGCCCGTGGGGCGGGTTCACGACCAGCCAAAGCGCCGGCGGCATTCGGCTGCCGCGCGGGCCGTGTCGTCGATGGCGGGATATGTCCAGCGGGCGAGCTCCCCGGTGAAGGGCCGTGTGTAGCCTTCGCCGATCAGCTCGTCCTGGAACCGGCGCAGCCGCGCCGAATCCCCGGGCAGGCGCACGACATTGACGGGCTTGCCGGTGGCCAGCGCCTCCGAGGTCATCGACACCGAGTCTTCGGTGACGACCAGGACATCCGCCAGGGCGAGAATGCCGAGATAAGGGTTCTCGCCCTTGCCGTCCCAGATATAGGCCGGCACCCCGGCGAGCGTGGCGCGCAGCACGGCTTCATTGTCGGCGCCGGTGCGGCGCGACGGGGTGATCGCCAGGCCGGCCGAATGCGACGCCGTCAGATGGGCCAGACGCATCGCGAGATCAGCCATCACGGAACCGTCGAGCACGAACCGCCCGTTGCTGCCGCCGATCAGCACGCCGACCAGCGGCCGTGGCAGGTCAGCAAAGGTTTGCCGCCAGCGGTCGGCTGCCGCCTGGAGTTTTGCCGGCGTGACCGGATGTACCGCGCCGATGGTGGAGACGAGATTTTCGCCCTTCAGCCCATCATGGCGGGGGGCCACCACCACGTCGAACCGCTCCAGGGGCATCAGCGGGTTCTGAATGTGGGCGGCCCGGACCCGGCCGCCGCTCTGGCGCCGCATCGCGGCGGCCAGCGGGGCGGCGATCTTGCCGCAGCTGATCACCACCTCCGGCCAGGGCGGATCGAGACGATCGCTGTCGTCCGCCAGGGCGGAAAGGGGATTGAGCCACAGCCAGCCGGGCAGGCGACGCCACAGGAGTTTGGCCTTAACCCGTTTGAAGACCGGTTCGAGGTCGAGCGCTTCGGCGAGGCCGCGGCCCTGGGATTCGAAGCCCGCTTCGCCCGGCGTAATGATCCAGCCCGTCCGTGACATCGGCCGGGACTATGGGGGCCGGCGGGGCCCTGCGCAACTCACGGGTAACAAAATTCCAAAGCCGGTTGCAGCCCGGCCCTCGGCGTGGAATATTATTTCAACACGGCAGAGGGTGGAGAAACGAAATGCGGGGGGTCAAGCTCGACCGGATCGACCGCCGTATCCTGCGGGACCTGCAGGATAGCGGCCGGATGACCAACGTCGAACTCGCCCGCCGGGCGCAGATTTCGGCCCCGCCCTGCCTGCGCCGGGTGCGCGCCCTCGAGGAAGGCGGCGTCATCAAGGGCTATCATGCCGATCTCAACTCGGCGGCCCTCGGCTTCAACGTCACGGTGTTCGCCCATGTCGGGCTGTCGAGCCAGGCGGAGCACGATCTCAAGGCATTCGAGGAACTGGTCAACTCCTGGCCGCAGGTCCGCGAGTGCCACATGCTGGCCGGCGAGACCGACTTCCTACTTAAGATTGTCTCGGAGGACTGGGACTCCTATCAGAAGTTCCTGACCACCAAGCTGACCACCGCGCCGAATGTCAGCCACGTCAAATCCGCGCTGGCCATCCGCAGCGCCAAGCATCTGCCGGGCGTTCCAGTCGAAGTTGAGTAAAAGCCGACTCAAGCGCCGTCCGTCGCAGGTGCACCGCTAAAACTTTCTCAACCTCAGGCGATGACGAAGCGGTGCAGCAGCCCGGCCGCGGCGCCGCCGGCGACCAGCCAGTGGATGTCGGGCTTCCAGCGCATCATCACGACGAACGCCGCGAGGGCGACGGCGATTGCGTAATAATCGAGCCGGCCCGACACGACCACCACGCCCTCGGCGAGGAAGACGCCGAGATTGAGGATCACGCCCACCACCGCGGCGGTGATCGCCCCGAGCGCCGAGCTAAGCTTCGGATTCTCGTGGATGGCGTGGATCCAGGGGGCGGCGGCCAGCACGAACCAGAAACTCGGCAGGAAGGTGCAGTAGGTGGCGAGCAGCGAGCCGACCGTGGCGGCGGCTTCCGGCGACAGCGTGCCCGGCTGGTTCCAGCCGGCGAAGAAGCCGACATACTGCAGCACCAGGATCAGCGGCCCGGGCGTGGTCTCGGCCAGCGCCAGGCCGTTGAGCATGTCGTGCGGCGTCAGCCAGCCGTAGACGTTGACTGCCTCCTCTGCGACATAGGGCAGCACGGCATAGGCACCGCCGAAGGTGACGAAAGCCGCCTTGGTGAACAGGTTGGCGATATCGAGATAGGGATGGAGGCCGAAGGCGATCAGGGTCAGCCCCACGGGCACGGCCAGGAGCGCCACGAAGATCAGTGACAGCAGCAGCAGCCAGCGCATCGGCTGGGCGATGGGTGCCACGACGACGCCGTTAACGGCGCTGTCGTCGGCCGCGCCGGCCTTGCCATGGCCACCGGCGGTGAAGACGGTGGCGCCGTTGAGCCCGGCGGCCCAGCCGATGATTCCAGCGGCGAGCACGACCCAGGGGAAATCGATCTTCAGCAGGTAGACGGCGATGAAGGCAGCGACAGCCAGTGCCACGGGTGGCCAGCCCTTGAGCGCCCGGCTGCCGATACGCCACACGGCCCCGGCGATGATGGCGATGACCACCGGCTTGAGGCCGTAGAACAGCGCCTCGACCACCGGCACGTCGCCCCAGGCCGCGGCCAGCCAGGACAGGACCAGCAGAACGAAGGCGCCAGGCAGGACGAAGAGCACGCCGGCCATCACCCCGCCGATCATCCCGTGCAGGCGCCAGCCGATGTAGATGGCAAGCTGCGTCGCCTCCGGCCCGGGCAGCAGGGTGCAGAAGTTCAGCGCCGAGAGGAACAGCCGCTGGTCGATCCAGCGCCGGCGATCCACCAGCTCGGTCTGCATGATGGCGATCTGCCCCGCCGGCCCGCCGAAGCTGATCCAGCCGAGCTTGAACCAGAAACGCAGCGCCTCGGCCAGGCTCGGGGTGGGGACGAAGCCGGCGGAGGCGTCGGGCATGCGGGGGACATCCATGGTCAGCTCTTCGGCGGCCAGCCGTGGGTTTCCCCCTGCAGCGACCGGCACCAGGCGTAGAGCGCGTCATAGACCACGAATCCATGCTTCAGCATCTCGTGATCGTCCTGGAAATTCTGGGACAGGCCGAGCGAGATAGCAAGCAGCCCCGCCGATTGCGGGCTGAGCTCGGGGTGGCCGGTATCGGCGCCGCGCACGATGCTCGCCAGCTGGTCGAGCGACCAGCTCTTGATCTCATACTTGGTGAGAAAGGCATCAAAGCTGCACAGGGGGCCGACATGCGTGAGCTCGACCCCCGGGATATCGTAGGGGATGGCGCCGGTGCGCTCGGCCTCGCTCAGCACCTTGTCGGAGGGGACGAAGAGGAACTCGGGCGCCTCGTCGATGAAGCGCATGATCAGCCAGGGGCAGGCGACGCGGTCGATCTTCGGCCGCTCGCGGGTAATCCATTTCATGGGCTCAGCCTTTCTTGGGTTCGGTGGGGCCGGCGATGGCCCGCCAGGCGGCGATGCCTCCGGCCAGCGCCCTGGCCTTGAGGCCGCGCGCCTTCAGAGCGGCAGCCGTGTCCTCGCTGACATTGTGGCCGTAGACGCAGTAGACGACGATCTCGCGCCCGGCGGGCAGGGAGCCCGCCCAGTCCTCGACCGTCTCGGGCTCGCGCCACTCCGCCCCGGCGATCATGTCGGGGCTGGCCTCGAAAGCCTTGCGCCGCCGCACGTCGAGCAGCAGCGGCTTGGCGCCCGCGTTGAGCTCGCCGCGGAAGGCCTCGGGCGCGAGCGCCCCGTTGCCGTAATGCGGCTGGGGCGCCGGCGCGTTGGCCGTGACATGGCGGAAGCGCGCTTCCGCCCATTCCCAGTTGAGATTGACCATGTAGGCATCGACATAGGCCGCCGGCTTGGCTCCGAAATCGATGTGATAGGAATGCTCGTACATGTCGAGCGCCAGCACCACGCGCCCGTCGGCAAGCGCGTGGGTGTGATCGGCCGCCCACTGGTTGACCAGCCGCTCCTGGCGCGGCGACCAGACCAGCAGCACCCAGCCCGAGCCGCCGCCCAGCGCCTTGCCCATGCCGCTGAACTCGGCGCGCCAGCTTGCGACGCTGCCGAAGTCGCGGATCAGGGCCCCCGCCAGCTCGGGCAGGGGCTCGCTGGCCGGCTTGCCCTGCCGTTTCGGCCCGCCGAGGCCGGCGAAGTAGATCTCGTGCAGGATCATCGAATTGGTGGCGATCAGCTCCTCGCGCTTCAGGCCGTTGAGCACGAAGATCGGCGCCTTCGCCGGATCGAGCTTGGTCAGTTCGGCGCTGATGGCGTTGAGCCGGCGCACCGCGCCGCCGTAGTTGTTCTCGTAGTGGCTGGCGATCAGCCGTTCCGACAGTCCCTCGAGCTCCATCGGCGTCAGCTCGAGCGGGGTGATGCGGTAGGTCATCGGCATTCTCCTCAGGCCTGCCAGAACGGCTTCGCCGCTTCGCGCTCGGCCTGGTCGCGGGTGATGCCGACGTCACGCAGCAGATGGTCGTTGAGGTCGGCCAGCGCCCGCCGCTCGCGCGAATTCGCCAGCCAGCCGCCCAGCACACACAGGCCTCGATACATCGCCGGGGCCTGGGCGAAGACGTCTTCCTCGCTCGCCCCGCGCAAGAGCGAGCGATAGAGCGAATCGTACATCACCATCGCGTGGGCCAACCGCTCGTTGTCGTCGCGCACCGTGCTGGCCAGGCCCAGCGAGATGGCCCGCAGGCCGGCGGCTTCGGGCGAGCGACCCAGCCGGTTGTCGTTGTCGGCGTCGCGTACGATGGCAGCCAAGCGCTCGAGCGCCGGGTCGGCGAGCGCGAACTTGGCGCGGATGCAGTCGAAGCAGGTGCCGCCCGGCGGATGCACGAGCTCGGCGTCCGGCGTGCCACGCGGCACGTCGAAGGGGATCGCGCCGGTGGACGCGGCGGCGTTGGCCACGTCAGCGGCGGGCACGAACAGGAACTGGGCCTGGGGATCGACGAAGCGGCTGATCAGCCAGGGCGAAGCCAGGCGATCGATCTTCGGGCGGGCTTGGGTCACCCAACGCATCACACTTTCCTTCACAGCCGTAGCGGAAAGAGGCGCGCCATTAACCAAGACGCCCTCTTCCCGCTGGGCGGGAAAAGGCAGCGCTTGGACGATGATCGTCTTGGGAATGCCGGGCGTCTGCCGTAGCCCGACCGCGGCTGTGTACGCCTTGTCCCCGAAACTGTCAAGCCGATGCCTCGGTACCAGGGAACGGAAGGCAGCGCGGCAGGTTTATACCTTGGAGGTAGGGAGCGCTCCCCGCCGACAGGGAGGACCGCCTTTTGTTGCGTCAGCTGGACTTTGCCCGTGCGGCGCTCTCGCGCCGTCTGCCGTCGCAGGCTTCACTGCGGCACTCGCTCGGCCGCGTGCGCGAGCAGGTGCGCGACGACGTTCAGCGCCTGTCGCCCTTCCTGCGTCGCTCGCTCGGCCATGTGCGCGAACGCGTCCGCGACGACGTGCATCGGCTGGCCCTGTCGCCGGTCGCCCGCGAGGTCCTGCGGCTGCGACTGACCTACCTTTCGGCGCGCAAGCTGCACAACCTGGAGCGCTGCGTGCAGGAGCTCGACCACCGCGGCGTCGCAGGTGATTTCATCGAATGCGGCGTGGCCCTGGGCGGATCGGCCATCGTGCTGGCCTCGCACCTGACGCCGGGTCGCCGTTTTCACGGCTACGACGTCTTCGCCATGATCCCGCCGCCCTCGGAGCGGGACGACGAGTGGGCACATCGCCGCTACGACACGATCCGCAGCGGCCGCTCCGCCGGCATCGGCGATGATCCGTATTACGGCAATATCGAGAACCTGTTCTCCGTGGTCCTCGATAGTTTCCGCGCCTTCGGCTTCGAGCCCGATGGCCGGACCGTCGCCCTGCATCGCGGGTTGTTCGAGGATACGCTGCGCCCGCAGCGGCCGGTGGCCTTGGCGCATATCGATTGCGACTGGTACGACCCGGTGACCTACTGCCTTGCCGCGATCTATGAGCGGCTGTCGCCGGGCGGCGTCATCGTCCTCGACGACTACAACGACTACGGCGGCTGCCGCATGGCCACCGACGCCTTCCTCGCGCGGCACCCCGATCTGGAGCTGCGCTCGGCGGCGAGCAACGCCATTCTCCGGCGCCGCGGCTGAACGTCAGAACTTCTCTTCGCCGCGATGGCGGTGGGCGTCCGGGAAATCGCGGTAGAGCGCGAAGGTCACGTTCTCCGCCAGCGAATTGACGCCGTGATGGAAGCCTTCGATCGGCTCGCGTCGGCCGCTGACCCGCACGAACGCCTCCTCGAGCTGCGCCATGTCGCGCGTCTCGATGATCACGTGGAACTCGCCGAAAGTCCTGGGCCCCAGTCCCAGCTTGCGTCGGGTAAAGCGCCAGCTCTCGATCAGCCCGTCGTCCTTGAGCCGGCCGAGATAGGCCGCGACCTTCTCGCTGAAAGTGATGTCGCTCACCCCCGGCTTGAGATCGCACCAGATGTGATAGAGGTCCATCGGCCCCCCGGGATTTTGGTTTGGCCTTCGCCAAACCAGGACAAGGGCGCGGCGCTTGGCGCCGTCGGTTAGCGATAGCGGACTTTGGTGATCTCGTAGGCCTTCGAGCCGCGCGGCGTCGTGACCTCGACCGAATCGCCGGTCTGCTTGCCGATCAGCGCGCGGGCCAGTGGCGAGGTGACCGACAGGCGGCCCTGGTCGATATCGGCCTCTTCCGCGCCGACAATCTGGTAGGTCGACTCCTCGTCGGTATCCTCGTCCGCCAGCGTCACCTTGGCGCCGAACTTGATCACCTTGCCCGACAGCTTGCTGACGTCGATGACCTCGGCGCGCGAGATCTTGTCCTCGAGCTCGGCGATGCGGCCCTCGATGAAGCTCTGGCGCTCGCGCGCGGCGTGATACTCGGCGTTCTCCGACAGGTCGCCGTGATCGCGCGCCTCGGCGATGGCGCGGATAATAGTCGGCCGCTCCACCGTTTTCAGGTGCTTGAGCTCCGTCTCGAGGCGAACCTGGCCCTCGGCGGTCATCGGAATCTTGTCCATGGCAACAACCTTTACCCTCGGTCACCGCCGCTTCAGGCGACTGACCGATACCTCATCCTTGTGTCGAAGTGGGGCGACTAGAAAGACTGCCTAAAATACGACTGGAGGGGAGCGACTTCAAGACTGCCTGCCCGAAGGGCTGAAATAGCCTCCACCGTGGCCCGGGCCCCGGCTACGGTGGTATAATAGGGAATTGTTCCCAAAAGGGCGGCCTGGCGCAGGCTGAAGCTGTCCTGGACCGCCTGGGCGCCCTCGGTGGTATTGAACACCAGCTGGACGTCGCCGTTCTTCATCGCGTCGACGATATGCGGCCGGCCCTCCAGGACCTTGTTGATCCGGCTGGTCTGGATACCCCGGCTGCGGAAGAAGTCCGCCGTGCCGGCGGTGGCCAGGATCTTGAACCCCATGGCGGCCAGGCGCCTTGCTGGCTCGACCATGCCGGTCTTGTCCCGGTCGCGGACGGAGATGAACACGGTGCCGGTCAGGGGCAGGATGCCGCTGCCGAGCTGCGACTTGGCGAAGGCGAGGGCGAAGTCGGCGTCGATGCCCATGACCTCGCCGGTCGATTTCATCTCCGGCCCGAGGATCACGTCGGTGCCCGGGAACTTGGCGAAGGGGAAGACCGCCTCCTTCACCGCGACGTGGCCGTTCTTCGGGTTGACCAGTTTGAACGAGGCTAGCGTCTCGCCAGCCATCACCCGGGCGGCGATCTTGGCGATGGGATTTCCGGTCGCCTTGGCCACGAAGGGCACGGTGCGCGAGGCGCGCGGATTGACTTCAAGGATGAAGACCTCTTCGTCCTTCACCGCGAACTGCACGTTCATCAGTCCGACGACGTTGAGGCCCTTAGCCAGCGCGATGGTCTGGCGCTCGATCTCGGCCACGATGCGCTTGGACAGGGTATGCGGCGGCAGCGAGCAGGCGCTGTCGCCTGAATGGATCCCGGCTTCCTCGATATGCTCCATGACGCCGGCCACGAACACCGTGCTGCCGTCCGACACGGCGTCGGCGTCGACCTCGGTCGCGTCCTGCAGGTAGGAATCGATCAGCACCGGATGCTTGCCGGAGATGCGCACGGCTTCCTGGATGAAGCCGCGCAGGGCGCCGGGCGTGTGGACGATCTTCATGCCACGGCCGCCGAGCACGTAGGACGGCCGCAGCAGCACCGGGTAGCCGATCTTGGTCGCCGCCGCCTCCGCCTCGGCCAGCGAGAACGCCGTGCCGCTCGGCGGCTGGCGCAGCTTCAGCTTGTTGAGCAGACGCGCGAAGCGCTTGCGGTCCTCGGCGATGTCGATGGCGTCGGGCGAGGTGCCCAGGATGGGGATGCCGGCGGCGCTGAGCGCGCCGGCCAGCTTGAGCGGCGTCTGGCCGCCGAACTGGACGATGACGCCGAGCACCCGCCCGTTGCTCTGCTCGCGCCGGATGATCTCGATCACGTCCTCGGCGGTCAGCGGCTCGAAATACAGTCGGTCGGAGGTGTCGTAGTCGGTCGACACGGTCTCCGGGTTGCAGTTGATCATGATCGCTTCGTAGCCGGCCTCGCGCAGGGCGTAGACGGCGTGCACGCAGCAATAGTCGAACTCGATGCCCTGGCCGATGCGGTTGGGCCCGCCGCCGAGGATGATGACCTTGTCGCGGTCCGTCGCCTCGTCCTCGGACTCCGCCGGCGTCAGGCCGTCGCCCTCGTAGGTCGAATAGAGATAAGGCGTGCGCGAGGCGAACTCGGCCGCACAGGTGTCGATGCGCTTGAACACTGGCACGATGCCGGCGGCGCGACGCGCGGCCGAGACCTTGGCCTCCGTCTTGCCGGTCAGCGTCGCCAGGCGCGCGTCGCCGAAGCCCATCTTCTTGAGCCGCGTCCAGTCCGGCCCGGTCTTCGGCAGGCCCTTTTCCTTCACCCGCGCCTCGGCGGTGACGATCTCGTGGATACGCTCGAGGAACCACTTTTCGTAGCGGCAGGCGGCGTGGATCTCGTCGGTCGTCAGGCCGTAACGGTAGGCCTGGGCGATGACCAGGATGCGGTCGGGGGTGGGGCGGGCCAGCGCCGCGCGGATCGCTTCCTTGTTGGCGCCGCCATCGGCGCCCGGGATATCGGCATCGTCGAGGCCGGTGAGGCCGGTTTCCAGCGAGCGCAGCGCCTTCTGCAGGGATTCACCGAAGGTGCGGCCGATGGCCATGGCTTCGCCGACCGATTTCATCGCCGTGGTCAGCAGCGGCTCGGCGCCGGGGAATTTCTCGAAGGTGAAGCGCGGGATCTTGGTGACCACGTAGTCGATGGTCGGCTCGAACGAGGCCGGCGTGACGCCGGTGATGTCGTTGTCGAGCTCGTCGAGCGTGTAGCCGACGGCGAGCTTGGCCGCGATCTTGGCGATCGGGAAGCCGGTGGCCTTGGAGGCCAGGGCCGACGAGCGCGACACGCGCGGGTTCATCTCGATGACGATCAGCCGGCCGGTTTCCGGGTTGACCGCGAACTGGACGTTGGAGCCGCCGGTATCGACGCCGATCTCGCGCAAGACCGCCACCGAGGCGTCGCGCATGATCTGGTATTCCTTGTCGGTCAAGGTCAGGGCCGGAGCGACCGTGATGCTGTCGCCGGTATGCACGCCCATCGGATCGATGTTCTCGATCGAGCAGATGATGATGCAGTTGTCGGCGCGGTCGCGCACGACCTCCATCTCGTATTCTTTCCAGCCGAGCACCGATTCCTCGACCAGCACCGAGCCCACCGGCGAGGCGCGCAGGCCGCCGACCACGATGCGCTCGTATTCCTCGGCGTTGTAGGCGATGCCGCCGCCCGTACCGCCCATCGTGAACGAAGGCCGGATGATGGCCGGCAGGCCGACGAGCTCCAGCGCCGCTTGCGCGTCGGCCAGCGTCTTGACCAGCATCGACTTCGGGCATTCCAGCCCGATCTTGGCCATCGCGTCGCGGAAGAGCAGCCGGTCCTCGGCCTTGGCGATGGCGTCGCGCTTGGCGCCGATCAGCTCGACGCCGTGCTCGGCCAGCACGCCCATGTCGGCAAGCTTCATCGCGACGTTGAGCGCCGTCTGCCCGCCCATGGTCGGCAGCAGCGCGTCGGGTTTTTCCTTGGCGATGATCTTGGCGACGATCTCGGGCGTGATCGGCTCGATGTAGGTGGCGTCGGCCAGGCTCGGATCGGTCATGATCGTCGCCGGGTTCGAATTGACCAGGATGATGCGATAGCCCTCGGCCTTCAGCGCCTTGCAGGCCTGGGTGCCGGAATAGTCGAACTCGCAGGCCTGGCCGATGACGATCGGCCCCGCGCCGACGATCAGGATCGACTTGATGTCCGTGCGCTTAGGCATGCGAGCCACCGAGAGCGACATACTCCCTCCCCCCTTGCGGGGGAGGGTTGGGGAGGGGGGACTCGCGCGATAAGATCAACGCATGTCGGTTCGCACGGCCCGCAAGCTGCGAAGCAACCTGACCGACGCGGAGACGCGTCTGTGGTCTCGTCTGCGCCGGAAGCAGATCGACGGCTGGCGTTTTCGCCGACAGGCACCTATCGGGAGTTACGTCGTCGACTTCGTTTGCTTCGACGCAAAGCTCGTCATTGAAGTTGATGGCGGGCAGCATGCCGACAGCCGTACCGATGCGTCGCGAACGACCTTTTTGGAGGGTCGCGGATACGCGGTGCTCCGTTTCTGGAATAACGATGTTCTCGGCAATACCGACGCTGTCGTTGAGACCATCCAGTCCGCTCTGCGCAAAGCCGGCGGCTACCCCCCTCCCGCTCGCTAGCGCTCGCGACCTCCCCCGCAAGGGGGGAGGTAAATTAAGAGCCCTCGTCCGCCTCACGACCTCGTCTCCATCAGTCTGACGAAGCGCTGGAACAGGTAATGGCTGTCGGTCGGGCCGGGCGAGGCCTCGGGGTGGTACTGCACCGAGAAGACCGGCTTGTCCTTGAGCTTCAGGCCCTCGTTGGTCTTGTCGAACAGCGAGACATGCGTGACCTCGACCTCGGCCGGCAATGATTCGGGCATGACCACGAAGCCGTGGTTCTGCGAGGTGATCTCGACCTTGCCGGTCTCCAGGTCCTTGACCGGGTGGTTGGCGCCGCGATGGCCGCGCGGCAGCTTGGCCGTGCGCCCGCCCAGCGCCAGGGCCAACATCTGGTGGCCGAGGCAGATGCCGAAGATCGGCAGGCCGCTTTGCACCAGCTCGCGGATCACCGGCACGGCGTACTGGCCGGTCGCCGCCGGATCGCCGGGGCCGTTGGACAGGAACACGCCATCGGGCTTGTGGCGCATCACGTCGGCGGCGCTGGCCGTCGCCGGCACCACGGTGACCTTGCAGCCGGCCGAGGCGAGGCAGCGCAGGATGTTGCGCTTGGCGCCGTAGTCGATGGCCACGACGTGATGCTTGGGATCGGTGAGCTTGCCGTAGCCGGGATCGCTGATGCCGGGGCCGAAGCGCCAGCGTGTCTCGTCCCAGCTGTAGGTCTGGCGGCAGGTGACTTCGAGCGCCAGGTCCATGCCTTCGAGCCCCGGCCATTCGGCGGCCTGCTGGCGCAGCGCGTCGATATCGAGCACGCCGTCGGGGGCGTGGCACAGCGTCCCGTTGGGCGCGCCGAGATCACGGATGCGGCGGGTGAGGGCGCGCGTGTCGATGCCGGCGATGCCGACCAGGCCATAGGACTTCAGCCAGCTGTCGAGCGGCTGCTTGGCGCGGAAATTCTGCGGCTCGGTGATGTCGGCGCGCAGGATCAGGCCGCGCGCCGCCGGCGTCGTGCTCTCGAGGTCCTCGAGGTTGGCGCCGACATTGCCTATGTGCGGGAAGGTGAAGGTGATGATCTGCCCGGCATAGGACGGATCGGTGAGGATCTCCTGGTAGCCGGTCATCGAGGTGTTGAAGCAGACCTCGCCGACCCGCGTCCCCGCGGCGCCGACGCCCATCCCCCAGAACACCGTGCCGTCGGCCAGCACCAGCGCCGCCGTCGTACCGGGCGGCCGCGGCCGCAGCCCGGCCGTCGCGGCTTCCGCCGCCGCCGTGCGGGCGCGTGCTGAATCGCCCCGGCCCGGTTGCTTCGGGCCAGGCTTGCGGGAGGCCGGCGTCATCGAGAGCTGTTTTCCTTCGCAGCGGGCGCGGCTCTACGTTGAGTCGCGGCGGTGTTGCGTTGGGCGGGCTGTGTAGGCCATGCGCGGGTTAGCGTCAAGCGATTCAGATGCCAGAAAAGCGTGCACAAACAATAGCTTGTGCATAATTTGGAGATTGCCAAGGCAGGCGTTCTGCGTTAGGTTGCGTACTTTCCCGCAGCCCAAATGGATTCGTCACGCATGCTCCGCGAAGAGCTCAACGACGCGTTGAAAACCGCCATGAAGGCGCGCGACGAGCGCACCACGCAGACCCTGCGCATGGTGCTCGCCGGCCTCAAGGACAAGGACATCGCCGCGCGCACCAAGGGTGTGACCACCGGCATCCCCGACGACGAGGCGCGCACCGTGATGCAGAACATGGTGCGCCAGCGCCGCGACAGCATCGTGATGTACGAGAAGGGCGGACGCGCCGACCTTGCCCAGAAGGAAAACGAGGAGATCGCGATCATCGAGCGCTTCCTGCCCAAGCAGATGAGCCCCGCCGAGGCCGAAAGCGCGATCAAGCAGGCGATCGCCGAGACCGGCGCCGCCAGCATGAAGGACATGGGCAAGGTGATGGCCGTGCTGAAGCAGAAATACGCCGGCCAGATGGACATGAGCCAGGTCGGCCCGCTGGTGAAGGCCCAGTTCGGCGGCGGCTGAGCAGTTATTCAGCCTATTAGAGGCTGTGAATAACTAAAGCGGGCGGCAGGGACCCCCGGGGCCGCTAAGATCACAGGTCCTGCGACCCACAATGCGACTCGGGCGCCTATGACCTTCACCCCGCAATTCCTCGATGAGATCCGCACGCGCCTGCCGTGCTCGGAGGTCATCGGGCGGCGCGTGAAGCTCACCCGCAAGGGTCGCGAGCAGGCCGGGCTCTGCCCCTTTCACAACGAGAAGACCCCGTCGTTCTGGGTGAATGACGAGAAGGGCTTCTTCCACTGCTTCGGTTGCGGAGCGCACGGCGATGTCATCGGTTTCACGATGCGCATCGACAACCTGTCCTTTCCCGAGACGGTCGAGAAGCTGGCCGGCGAGGCGGGGCTGGAGCTGCCGCGCTTCACGCCTCAGGAGCGCGAGCGCGCCAAGCGTCAGCAGACCCTCCACGAGGTCGTCGAGGCGGCCTGCCAGTGGTTCGAGAAGCAGCTTGAGGCCCCCGGCGGCAAGGCCGGGCTCGACTACCTGCTCGGCCGCGGCCTGACCCGCGAGACCATCGCCCGCTTCCGCCTGGGCTATGCGCCCGACGGGCGCGAGAACCTCAAGTCAGCCCTCAAGGCCGCCGGCGTGCCCGAGGCCCTGATGCTCGAGGGCGGGCTGGTGGTGAAGCCCGACGACGGCCGCGAGAGCTTCGATTTCTTCCGCGGCCGGGTGATGTTCCCGATCATGGACCGGCGTGGCCGGGTGGTCGCCTTCGGCGGCCGCATCATGGGCGACGGCCAGCCCAAGTATCTCAACTCGCGCGACACACCGCTCTTCGACAAGGGCCGCACCCTCTACGCCCTCGACAAGGCGCGGGTCGGGGTGGCCGGCGGGCAGGGGCGGGCGCCGGCCGAGCTCATCGTCGCCGAGGGCTACATGGACGTGATCGCCCTGCACGAGGCCGGGTTCGCCGGTGCCGTGGCGCCGCTCGGTACCGCCATTACCGAAAGCCAGATCGACATCCTGTGGAAGTTGGCGCCTGAGCCGGTGCTCTGTCTCGACGGCGACAGCGCCGGCCAGCGGGCGGCCCTGCGGGCGGCCGAGCGGGCCCTGCCGCTGCTCAAGCCTGGGCACAGCCTGCGCTTTGCCCGCCTGCCGGCTGGAGACGACCCCGATACACTGATCCGCCGCCAGGGCGCCTCCGCCATGGCCGAGCTGATCGCCCGGGCCCGGCCCCTGGTCGACGTGGTCTGGGACGCCGAGGCGGCCGGCAAGCCCCTGGACACGCCAGAACGCCAGGCCGGGCTGGAGAAGCGCCTCAAGGAGCGGATCGCCGTCATTGCCGACCGTTCCGTGCAGCAACAATATTTCAATACGATCCGGGAGCGCCTGTGGACGACCTTCCGTCCGGCCCGGGGCGGACGCCGGCGGGCGGCCGCCACCCCCCCCATGCGCTCATCCGGGTTGGTCAGCAGCGCCCGGCCGGCCGAGGTGCTTCTGGCCACGCTGGTTAACCATCCAAGCTTGGCCCATGACCACTGCGAGGCGCTTGCCGGCCTGGCTCTGGGAAGTCTCGAATTCGACCGGATTCTCAAGGAAATCCTGTATTTTACCGCACGCGACGAACTTGACTCCGCCGGCCTGAAAAGCCATTTAATGCACACGGGATTGGCCGCGCCCCTGGCGGAAATTACGCGGCCAGACCTTTATCAACTCTGGGCTTTCGCAGGACCTCAGGCGGAGATCGCAGCGGCCGAGATCGGGCTCAGGCATCTCCTCGACGGATTTCAGGAACGCGGACTGGAAGCCGAGGTGGGCGCGGCGGAGCGGGATTTGGCGACGGCAGACTCCGAGGAGAGCGAGGCCCGGTTGAACAGCCTGCAAAAGCAGCTTCACCATACCGGGCTACGGGGAACCCTTCCCGATGATGACGATTTAGGGCAGGCGCACGGCTAAAAGAGCTTTTTTGCAGTTTCGAGACATAGGGTAGGGGCGCGAGAATCGCCGGCCCCGAGCGGATAGGACGACGAACGACGCATGAGCACCAAGATCAAGGCCGCCCCGGCGGCACCTCCCGCCCGTGAAGACATGGCCGATGGCCCGCTGATGGACGCCATGGCGGCCGCCGTCAAGAAGATGGTCGTGCGCGGTCGCGAGCGCGGTTTCGTCACCTACGACGAGATCAACGCCGTCCTGCCGCCGGACCAGGTGTCCTCCGAGCAGATCGAGGACACGCTCGCCATGCTCTCCGAGCAGGGCATCAGCGTCATCGAGAGCGAGGATACCGACGAGCCCGAGAAGGCCGCCACGCCGGACAAGAAGTCCGACAAGGACGACGAGGAAGAGGAGGAGGAAGAGGCCTCCAGCGGCGGTAATATCGACGCCGATTCAATCGGCCGCACCGACGATCCCGTGCGCATGTACCTGCGCGAGATGGGCTCGATCGAGCTGCTGTCGCGCGAGGGCGAAATCGCCATCGCCAAGCGCATCGAGGCCGGCCGCGACAAGATGATCGGCGCGCTTTGCGAGAGCCCGCTGACCATGCGCGCGGTCGTGCACTGGCGCGATTCCCTGGTCGAGGGGAAGATGCTGCTGCGCGACATCATCGACCTCGACGCGACCCTGGGCGGCGTGCCCGGCGGCGCCGATGCCGCGGCCCCCGCCGAGGGCGGCGTGGCGGCGCCGGCCGAAGAGGAGCCGGCCGAGGAGAAGACGGAAGACAGCAACACCGAGGGCCAGGCCGAGGGCGCCGACGGCGAGGCCGACGAGGTCAACCTCTCGCTGGCCGCCATGGAGGCCCAGCTCAAGCCGCAGGTCCTCGAGACCTTCGACAACATCGCCGGCGTCTACCGCCGCATGCACCGCATGCAGGAGAAGCGCCAGGAGGCGCTGCACACCGGCAAATCGTTCAGCCCGGTCTCCGAGCGCCACTACCAGAAGCTCAAGGGCGACCTTGTCCAGCAGCTCGAGGGTGTCCGCCTCAACAACCAGCGCATCGAGCAGCTGGTCAACCAGCTCTACGACCTCAACCGCAAGCTGACCCAGGCCGAAGGCAAGCTGCTGCGCGTCGCCGAGACCGACGGCGTCAAGCGCGACGAGTTCCTCTCCAAGTACCAGGGCCGCGAGGTCGACCCGCGCTGGATGTCGCGCGTCGGCCGGCTCAACCACAAGGGCTGGAAGAAGTTCGTCGTCCGCCACAAGAACGAGATCCTGCATCTGCGCAAGGAGATCAGCGAGATCTCCGAGCGTTCGGGCCTGCCGATCGTCGAGTTCAAGAAGACCGTCGGCCAGGTGCAGCAGGGCGAGCGCGAAGCCGCCCGCGCCAAGAAGGAGATGGTCGAGGCCAATTTGCGCCTCGTCATCTCGATCGCCAAGAAATACACCAACCGCGGCCTGCAGTTCCTCGACCTGATCCAGGAAGGCAACATCGGCCTGATGAAGGCGGTCGACAAGTTCGAGTACCGCCGCGGCTACAAGTTCTCGACCTACGCCACGTGGTGGATCCGGCAGGCGATCACCCGCTCGATCGCCGACCAGGCGCGCACCATCCGCATCCCGGTGCACATGATCGAGACGATCAACAAGCTGGTCCGCACCTCGCGCCAGATCCTGCACGAGATCGGCCGCGAGCCGATGCCCGAGGAGCTCGCCGAGCGCCTGGGCATGCCGCTGGAGAAGGTGCGCAAGGTGCTCAAGATCGCCAAGGAGCCGATCAGCCTCGAGACGCCGATCGGCGACGAGGAGGATTCGCATCTCGGCGACTTCATCGAGGACAAGAACGCCGTCCTGCCGGTCGAGGCGGCGATCCAGTCCAACCTGCGCGAGACCACAACCCGGGTCCTGGCCACGCTCACGCCGCGCGAGGAGCGCGTGCTGCGCATGCGCTTCGGCATCGGCATGAACACCGACCACACGCTCGAGGAGGTCGGCCAGCAGTTCTCGGTCACCCGCGAGCGTATCCGCCAGATCGAGGCCAAGGCGCTGCGCAAGCTCAAGCACCCGAGCCGTAGCCGCAAGCTGCGGAGCTTCCTCGACACCTGAGACCGCGAGCCATCGCGTCAGTCAGCCGGCCGGGCCCCCCCGCGCCGGCCGTTTGCATTTCGGCGCCCGTCTATTTGGGGACAACTCCCCCGCGACTCGGGCGGGACCGCCGCAGCCCCCTTGTCGACTGGAAAGATTGAGATAACATAGCCGCCATATTTGGGGGGCGACTCGAAAAGGCGGACCCGGGGCCGCTGACCGGCAGTGAGGCCATCACACCGGTCTGATGTCACTTGGCCTTTGCTCAAGGACCCCGTGCCCAACGAACCGATTCCAATATCCATGCCCGGAGTGGCAGACGCCTACCTCCGGGCCGTTCGCGAAAAATACAACGCCATCGAGATCTGGCCAGAGTCGGACCGCTGGCTGGCCCATGTGAAGACATGGATCGCCGGCGCCATCGCCGAGTGGCAGCCGCGTCTCGGGCTCACCCCGAACTCCCGCATCCTCAATGCCGGTTCCGGCGACGAGTCCTACTCGATCGCCCCCGGCATGGTGATCAACAGCGACATCGCCGACCGCAAGCTGGTCGGCATGCCCTGCGGGGTGGCCGGCGACCTTGCCCGGCTGCCCTTGCAGACCGGCGCGGTCGATGTCTGCGTGTGCGTCGGCTCGGTGGTCAACTACGTGCCGGAGGTGCCGCGGGCGATCGACGAGATCGGCCGCGTGGTCAAGCCGGGCGGCAGCCTGATCCTCGAATTCGAGAACAGCGCCAGCCTCGAATACGTCGGCACGCCGCATTTCGGCCGCGACGTCTCCCAGGTCAGCACGTTCTTCATCTACGAGAACGAGAACATCTGGGTCTACAACGAGCGGCACATGCGCCGGCTCTTGAGCAATGCGGGGTTCGAGGTCGAGGCGGTGAGCCGGGCGCATTTCATCGCGCCCCTGGTCCACGGCTACGCCCAGAACATCCACTACGCCGCCCGCTTCCTGTGGCTGGACCGCTTCATCCGCCACATCCCGTTCCTCAACCGCCACTCGGCCAACGTCATCTATCTCTGCCGGCGGCGCTAGCGAGGCTCGGGCGGATCGGGCCGCAAGCATGGAGGTTGGTGGGCCCGGCAGGACTCGAACCTGCGACAACACCGTTATGAGCGGCGCGTTCTAACCACCTGAACTACGGGCCCCCGCCTGCGGCGCGGGCACTCTTGCGCGCCCGGACGGCCGGTGTCTATAGGAGGCTTGCCGGACGCTTTCGGCCGCCTTGCAGGCCTGGAGGAGGGGCCATCCATGCCCACCGCCCTGATCGTCATCGACATGCAGCAGGGCTCGTTCGCCGGCGGGACGCCGCGGTACGACGCCGAGGGCCTGGTGGGGCGCCTCAACCGGCTCGCCGGGCGCGTGCGGGCCTCGGGCGGGATCGTCATCTATGTCCAGCATGACGGCCCCCCGGGCGACCCCCATCACCCGAGCCAGCCCGGGTGGCGGCTGCTGCCCGGGCTTGAGGCCCGGGAAGACGACATTTACGTCCGGAAGACATCCTGCGACGCCTTCCTGGAGACGGAACTGGACCCGGTCCTCAGGAATGCCGGCATCGACCGGGTCGTCATCGGCGGCTGCGCGACGGACTATTGCGTCGACACGACGGTGCGCAGCGCGTTGGGCCGGCGTTACAGAACGGTCGTGCCGACGGACGGCCACACCACGGCCGACCGTCCCCACCTGCCGGCCGTCAAGATCATCGAGCACCACAACGCCGTCTGGGCGGATTTCCTGTCGCCCGTCGGCCCGGCGTCGCTGGCGCCCTGCGCGGTCATCGAGATCTAGGCGAACCTGGGAAAACCCTATATTTGCCAGGGAATTCGGTTGACCGGGCTCGGCCCGGGCCGCTATCTCATGGCGCGGGGAGAACCGCCGTGAAGGACGGATGGAAACGATGACTTTTGTGACGAAAAAGGCGGCCCTTGCTTCCGCCATCGTGGCTCTGTTCACCCTGGCAGCCTGCGGGCAAAGCGAGAAGTTCAACCGCGCGGCCTACGACGTCTGCCTGACCGATGCCAAGAAGGCGGGCTCCAAGCTGGCCGGCGCCACCTTCGCCAAGTTTGAGGACGCGAAGATCGCGAGCTCGACCGGCGACGATCTGTTCCGGGTCAATATTCCCTACGAGATGAACGGGCAGAAGGCCCTGTTCCAGTGCATCGCGGAAAAGAACCGCGACGGCAGCTTCAAGATCGCCGACTGAAACCGGCGGCCGGCGCCTAGAGCGTCGGCCCTTTTCCGATCAACTGGAGCACGAAGGTCATCGCCCACATGGCGACGGCGGCGATCGATGTCACGGTCGCGTGCCAGAGATAGCGTTCGCGCAGGATGTTGCCAAAGACCTGCTGCGCCCGCTCCTCGGGGAGGTCGTGGCGCTTGTCCATCAGAAGGTAAACTTCGGTGTGCTGGTAGCGCCGGCTGCCGGCGTCATACGCCTTCCACAGCAGCACGCCGACCATGAAGGTGATACTGGTGGCCCCCAGCTTGAACGACACCGCCATGTCCCAGTAGAGCGCCACCATCCCGGTAGCAATGGCGAGGAAACCGAAGCCGCAGGCCCGGCGGATCGATTGGTCGGCAAAGTAGCGGATGCGATCCATGGCTCTCTCACCACAAACGCCGGCTCGGCCCGAAAATTCCCCTACCCGGATAATGCCTGAAAGCGCTGGACAATTCCCGGTAAGGCCTTGGGGGAAATCGCGCAAAAACGGGTAGGTCGTGCCGCCGCCGGCAGCGCAACCTTCGTCAGGAGGCGATGCCGCTCAGATTCTGCAGGGCCGGCACGGTCATCAGGATGGCCGCGGCGAACCAGATCCACATCGAGGCCGGGCTTCGCTCATCCGTCTCCACGAAGCGCTCGTAGAGAGCGGCGGGAATGCCGCTGACCAAAAGGGTCGCGGTCGAGACAATGATCGAGCTGAAAAACAGCGACCAGCCGACCGTGCGGGGGAACATCTCCGGCATCAGGATCGGGGCGATCTGCAGGGCGATCGCCAGGTAGGGCGAAAAGATGCCATTCACCACGCAGACGCTGACCACGAGGTTGAGCAGGCCGCGGCGGTCGAGGACGGAGGGACGCTGCTCGCTCATGGCGTGGCTCCCGTGGCAGCCATGCGCGGCGTCAGTTCGGCCGCGTACATGAAGGCGAAGAACAGGACGCGGAAAACCACGACCCAGAAGGCCGCGATCGGCAGCAGTACATGGCCGTGGAGCTGGCGCGGGGTGATGAAGGCGACCGGCGGCAGCAGCCAGTCGGTCAGCCGGCAGAACCAGCGATAAATGTAGTTGGGCGAATCAGGCGGCAGGAAGAAGGCGAGGCCGAAGCGCCCGAACAGCGTATAGAACAGGACCGACAGGGCGTAGTTGGGGAAGTGAAAGTACCAGTACCCCCACCAGATATCCGGGCTGCTCATGAAGTCCTTCTAGCCTAGTGCCCCGGGCAGGGAAACAGCTCGATTGATGACGCTCAAAAAAATGGGGCCCGCTTGCGCGGGCCCCAGGTCCTTCCGATCGCTCGGAAGCTTAGTGCAGCGCTTCGGCGTTCCGGACCGCGCCCGAGGGGGTGCGGATCGAGTCGACGAAGTCCTGCATTTCCTTCGAGGGCGGCGTCGTCACCAGGCTGACCGCCCAGGTCACGATGAACGCCACCGGCAGGCCGAACAGCGCGCTCGAGATATTGCGGATCCCGAACCACAGCGGCATGTCGAAGTAGCGTGTCATCACCAGGTAGTAGAGGCACACGCCGAAGCCAGCCATCATACCGACGATGGCGCCGGTCGAGGTGGTCCGCTTCCACCAGATGCCGAGCACCAGCGGGGCGAAGAGCCCGGCTGCCGCCAGCGAGAACGCCCAGGCCACCATCTGGATGATGCCCGAGGGACGCGTGCCGGCAACCGCCGCACCGAGGATGGCCACGATGACCAGCAGGGCGCGGGAGACCATGAGACGCCTCAGCGTCGACGCCTTCGGATCGATCATCTTGTAGTAGATGTCGTGACTGAGGGCGTTGGCGATGGCGAGCAGCAGGCCGTCGGCGGTGGAGAGCGCGGCGGCGAGACCGCCGGCGGCCACCAGGCCCGAGATGACATACGGCAGACCGGCGATTTCCGGCATCGCCAAGACGATGATGTCCTGGTTGATGACGAATTCCGCCAGCTGCAGGATGCCGTCGCTGTTCGCGTCCCGGATGGTCAGCAGACCACCGACCTGCGACCAGTTCTGCACCCAGGCCGGCAGGCTCGCGATCGGCTGACCGATCACGTTCTGGTAGACCTCGAGCTTGCAGAACGCGGCGTAGGCGGGCGCGGTGAAGTAGAGCAGGAAGATGAAGAAAATGCTCCAGCCCACCGATTCACGAGCTTCCTTGACGCTGGGGGTCGTGAAGTAGCGCATCAGGACGTGCGGCAGCGACGCGGTGCCGACCATCAGGCAGAGGATGAGAGCCCAGAAGTTGTGGAACTCATTCCAGCTGAACTTGCCGGCGTTGTCGACGAAGGCCGCGGCGTGCGGACGAACCACACCCAGGGTCTTCTCGAGCTCCGCGATCGAGGCCAGCGCCTGACCGTAGGTCAGCTCGGGGATGGGAACCCCGTACTTCTTGGTCGACAGCCAGATCACCGGCACCAGATAGGCGATGATCAGGATGATGTACTGCGCCACCTGCGTCCAGGTGACGGCACGCATACCACCGAGCATCGAGCACACCAGGATCCCGAGGAGACCGACGAAGATCGCCGCCTCGAAGGGAATGCCGATGAAGCGCGAGGTGATGATGCCGATGCCGAAGCACTGGGCGACGATGTAGGTGAACGAGGCCGAGAACAGCACGATCACGCCGCAGACGCGGGCAGTGTTGCCCTCGTAGCGGGTGCCCAGGAAGTCCGGCACCGTGAACTGGCCGAACTTGCGCAGGTACGGTGCCAGCAGGATGGCGACGAGCACGTAGCCGCCGGTCCAGCCGAGCACGTAGCCCAGGTTGGCATAACCGGCGAGGTAGAGACCGCCGGCCATGGAGATGAACGACGCGGCGCTCATCCAGTCGGCGCCGGTCGCCATGCCGTTGTAGAACGCCGGAACCGCACGTCCCGCGACGTAGTATTCCGAGAGTTCCGCGGTGCGCGACAGGATGCCGATATAGGCGTAGACGCCGATCGTCAGGAAGACGAAGGCGTAGCCGATGACCTGGTTGGAGACGCCCATCTGCTCGAGAATCGCGAGCAGGATGGTGAACCCGATAAAGCCGCCGGTGTAGCCACCGTAGACCTTGCCGAGATTGGCGAGAAACCCGCCTTTTCCGACTTCGTATGCCATGGTTTCCCCCTCAATCCTCGGCGACGCCGAATTCTTCGTCGATCCGGTTCTGGGCCGAAGCGTTCCAGAAGCAGAGCACGACGAAGGCGATCAGCGAGCCCTGCGCGGCCATGTAGAAGCCCAGCGGGAACCCGAGGATCACGATTTGATTCAATTGAACGGCGAAGAAATGGACACCGAAGCTGAAGACGAACCACCAGAACATGATGGTCCACATGAGCTTCGAGGTCTTTTTCCAGTGCTCTTCCCGTTTTTCGGGAGACAAATTATCTGCCATGTCCCGTATCCCCTTTTTCGTTTTACGATTTGATGCATCCCCCGCTGTCTTCACTGGAAGACCGCGCGACCCACTCGACGCCCCTGGCGCGAGCGTATTCCGACAAACTGCGTTGAGGTGTCCCGTGCCCCTTTCGGGGGCGTAACCCCCTAATTTTTATATTTTTCTCCGACTCCAAGTATATCATCCGCCCAATTCGCGGACAACGGCGGCGCTTGACGATGCCGCACTGCACAAACAGGATTGAAGGCGAGTCGCTATGTTCAGACAACTGCTCCAGCGCTGGCGCCGGCCGGCAATCGTCACGGCCGATGCGCTGGGGACCTTCCTCGACCAGAACGCCTCGCTGATCGCCCAGAAAACGATCATCGGCTACTGCACGGTGAAGACGATGCTGCCGCTGGCGGAGCTGATGAAGGAGCAGCGCTTCGCCGACGCGATGGAACTCTCGCGCTGGGAAGCCTACGCGGCCGCCCTGTCCGACATGTTCGTGGTCGCCGAAGGCCGGCTTCGCGAAGCGGCGGCCGGCAGGCCCTACGACCTCGTCGAGCGCCTGGCGGCGCTGTTTGAAACGATCCTGAATCGCCATCCCGCGCCGGCCCACAAGACGGGCGGCTGGGCTGCCGATGCGGCAGCCATGCGCCAACGCCTGACGACGGCGCAGCTCGCCCCGCCGATGGCCATGGCCGATATTGTGCTGACCTGCGCCGAGAAGATCTACGTCACGCTGCCGATCCACGAACGGCTGCGCGAGCCCGACAAGCCGGCGATCGTGGCCAACGTGCAGTTCATGATGGTCGGCATGGCGCATCGTTTCGACACGGAAATCGACAGCGCCGCGATCGTGGCCGACCTCATGGGGGCCACGCGCGTTCCTTGATCTGCTGCGGGTGAGCCTGCCGGTCCCGCCGGCCAGGCGCGCTGCGTTCCTCAAAACCCCTCTCCCTGCCGAGGGTTGTGTCGTTGGCAGGGAGTCTAAGGAACCCCGTAAGGGCCTACAATTAGGGTAAACCCTAAGCGGGCGGTGGTGGTCATCGACAACCGGACCAGCTCGGCCACCGAATGGACGTGCAACTTTTCCATGATGCGGGCGCGATGGGCTTCGACCGTCTTGATGCTGACCGCGAGTTCGTCCGCGATCATGCGATTGAGCTTGCCGGCCACGACCCGCTCCATGACCTCGCGCTCGCGCGGGGTGAGGGAGGCGATGGTAGCCTGCGAGGCCTCGGCCTCGCGGCGCCGCTCGTAGCCCTCGGTGTCGCGGCGCAGGCAGCCGCAGACCACTTCGACGACCTTCTTGTAGTCGAACGGCTTGACGATGAAGTCGACCGCGCCGTCCTTGACCGCCTGGACGGCCTGGGCCACTTGCGCGGTGCCGGAGATGAAGATGATCGGCAGGTCAATGCCGCGTTCCTTGAGGCGCTGCTGCAGCCCCAGACCGTCCATGCCCCGCAGCTTGAGGTCGAGCACCAGGCAGCCGGGACCGCGCTCGCGATAGGTTTCGAGGAAGGTCTCGGCGTTGGCGAAGGCCTCGACGCGCACACCTTCTTTTTCCATCAGCCAGACCAGCAGGCGACGGATCGAAGCGTCGTCATCGACGACGTAGACGGTTGCTGTCGGCATCGCCGGGTCGCCCGGCGGGCCATTGGTGCCCAAGGCCATGCAGCGCTTCCCCCGTATTCCGGCCATTGTGAAGACTGGAGCGCCGGGTTGGCAATAGCTTAAAGTGGGCCAGCCATTCCCGGGGGTGGCGCCCATGCCGCGTGGTCCAAGCGCAGAGAAACAGCCCGCTTCAGCCGCCTCGCCCAGGACGGCGGGCGGCCGCTCGCAAACCGCGATTTTCGGCAAGCGGGTCCGCGATTTCATGCGCCCGACGGTGATGACCGCTTCGGCGGAGACGCCAGTCGGGCAGGTGATCGCCGACATGGCGGCCGAGGGCCGCTCAAGCGTGGTGGTCGTGGACGGCGGCGGCCGGGTCTTCGGCATCCTCACCGAGCGCGACGTGACGAGGCGGGTGGCCGTACGGGCGGCAAGCGATGCGCCGGCCGGCAGCTTCGTCAGCCGCCCGGTGCACAGCGTTACCGCCGATGACTATCTCTACCGCGCGGTCGCGCGCATGCGTCGCCTCAACCTCCGGCATATGCCGGTGGTCGATGGCGGCGGTCGGCCGGTCGGCATGGTCAACCTGATCGACGCCATCGGCGTCGCCGCCGACCAGATGCTCCGCCAGCTCGATCACCTGACGCGCGACAGCACCATCGACGGCATGGCGGAGGTCAAGCACGCCCAGGTCGAGGTGGCCAGCGATCTCCTGGCCGACAACCTGCCGGCGCCCGAGATCCAGTCGCTGATCACCGACGTCAACCACGACATCCATCGCCAGGTGCTGCAGGCCGCGGAGCGTTCCCTGGTCGAGGCCGGCTGGGGCGAGCCGCCGGTCCCCTACACGCTGCTGATCATGGGCTCGGGCGGGCGCGGGGAGAACTTCCTCTATCCCGACCAGGACAACGGCTTCATCCTCGCCGACTACCCGGACGACGAGCACACGCGGATCGATGCGTATTTCGTGGCCCTGGCCGAGCGCTTCAACATCGATCTCGACCGCGTCGGCTTCCCGCTGTGCAAGGGCCATGTCATGGCGCGCAATCCGGTGTGGCGGAAGACCGCCTCGCAGTGGCGCGAGCAGGTCGAGCTCTGGGCGCGGCGGCGCAGCCCCGTCGCCATCCTGTTCGCCGACATCTTTTTCGATTTCAAGGCGGTGGCCGGCCCGCTCGCCGCCGGCGAGGAGCTGCGGCGGCAGGTGACCGAGATCCTCAAGACCTACCCGGCCCTGCTGTCGATGATGGTCCAGGACGAGACCAACAAATCCGTGGCGCTGGGCCTGTTCGGCCGGCTGGTCACCGACTCCTCGGGGCAGAGCCCGGGGCGGGTCGATCTCAAGATGCGCGGGACCATGCCGCTGGTGGCGTCGGTGCGGCTCTGGGCGCTCAAGCATGGCGTGCCCGAGACCGGTACCCTGGCACGCCTGGCGGCGCTGCGGGCGGCCGACGCGCTCAACCGCGACGATGCCGATGAGCTGATTGCCGCCTTCAACCACGTGACCTACTATCTGCTCCGCCAGCAGCTTGAGGATTTTCGTGCCGGTCGCCATGTCGGAAACTTCGTCGATCCCAGCGTGCTCCTGCGCCGCGAGCGCGAGGAATTGCGGGCGTCGTTGCGCGTCATCGAGCGTTTCCGGACGGAGACCCGCAGCACCTTCACCGGTGGTATGTTCTAGCCGATGAAGAAAGCCCTGATCCTTGCCGCCGTGGCACTGCTGCTGGCCGTTTCGCCGGTCCAGGCCGAACCCGAGACGCCGCCGGTTCCCGACACCAGGGCCGCGGTGATCACCGGGGCGGTTCTCGGCGCGGTGATGGTCACCGCCGTCGCGGCGACGGTCTTCGGCACCACCGTCGGGCTCACGGTCGGCGCCATCTCGGCGGCCAACGTGGCGTTGGTCGCGGTGGCCGACAGCGCCCTCGATGCGCGTGAGACCCTAAGCCGCTACTGGAACGGCACGCAAACGGCGCCGGAGCCCCAGCGGCGCCCTGATTCCTGACGCTACTTGGCCGCGTCCATGACCGCCCGCGCCGGGGCGGTGGGCACGATGAAGGCGAAGGTGGCGCCCTGGCCGGGCGTGCTTTCGACCCAGATGTGGCCGTGGAAATGCTCGATGATCCGCTTGGAGATCGGCAGGCCGAGGCCTGAGCCCTCGGGCTTGTCGGTGAGCGTGTCGCCGACCTGACGGAACTTCTCGAAGATCATTTCGCGATGCTCGGGCAGCACGCCGGGGCCATTGTCGCGCACCCTCACCTCGACGCCGCCCGCCGTGGCGGCGGCGCTGATGGTGACGCGCCCGGTCTTGGGCGGGCTGAACTTCACTGCGTTCGACAGCAGGTTCATCACCACCTGCATGAGCTGATCGCGGTCGGCCGTCACCGCCGGCAGGCTCAAGGGGAGCTCGGCGCCCAGCGCCACTTCCTTGTCCTTGAACAGCTGGCTGACCGCGGCCACGGCGTCCTCGATCACCGCCTTGGGCTCGACCGCGTCGATCTGCCAGTCGAACTGGCCGGCCTCGATCTTGGCGAGGTCGAGCACCTGGTTGATCAGCCGGGTCAGGCGCTCGGATTCCTTGGTGATGATGCCGAGGAACTCGGTGCGCTGGGCGGAGGCGATCTCCGGGTTGTCATGCAGGATCTCGGAGAAGGAGCGGATCGAGGTCAGCGGCGTGCGCAGCTCGTGCGTCACGGTGGCCATAAAATCGTCCTTCAGGCGGTCGAGCTCCTTGAGCCGCAGGTTGGCGGCGCGCAGCTCGGCCGAGGCCTGCTCGAGCTCCAGCGACTTGGTCTCGAGCTGGCGGCTGTATTCGATGACCTGGCTTGCCTCGTCGAGGATGGCCATGACCTCGTTGAGGCCGACATTCTCACCCTGCACGGCCGAGGCGACCATGACGCGGGCCGAGGCGGCGCCGATGGCGCCGGCCAGCACGCGCTCGGTGAACTGCAGCATCGAGGCGTCGGCCACCTGCAGCTTGGCGAGGTTGAGGCCGCGCCCGGCGGCGTATTCCTCGAAGGCGCGGTCGGCGCGCACCTTGCCGATGAAGCGCACGGCCAGCGCGTAGAGGTCGCGGTATGAGGCCTGTCCGCGCCACTGGTTGCCGCGCTCGCTGCCGCCTGCCGGCTGGTAGGCCTCGACGAAGCGCGTCGCCTGGACGCGCTCGGTCGGGCTCTGGCGGGTGACCAGCGAGACCAGCACGTAGCCGCCGATGTTGAACACCATGCTCCAGAACAGGGCGTGCGACAGCGGGTCGAAGCCGGCCAGGCCGAACAGGGCGTAGGGGTTGAGCAGCTCGACGCCCCACGGGCCCTGCTCCAGCAGGTCGGCCGGCAGCCAGCCGGAGCGCACGAAGGAGGGCACGAGCAGGGTGTAGACCCAGATGACGAAGCCCAGCGACAGGCCGATGAGCGCGCCCGAGCGCGTGCCGCGCCGCCAGTAGATGCCGCCGATGATGGCGGGGGCGAACTGCGCCACCGCGGCGAAGGAGAGCAGGCCGATGGTGACCAGCGCGTAGGAGCCGCCGATGAAGTGGAAGTAGAGGTAGCCGAGGAACAGGATGAAGACGATGCTGGCGCGGCGGATGTTGATCAGCAGGCGCGTCAGGTCGCCGCGCTCGGTCAGGCGCAGCCAGCGCAGGCGCAGCAGGATCGGCATCACCAGGTCGTTGCACACCATGGTCGAGAGCGCGATGGTCTCGACGATGACCATGCCGGTCGCCGCCGACAGCCCGCCGATGAAGGCGAAGAGCGCGATGAAGGGATCGCGGTCGAGCATCGGCAGGGTGAGCACGAAGGTGTCGGGATCGACCGTGCCCCGCTCGAAGACCAGCAGGCCGGCCAGCGCCAGCGGCAGCACGAAGATGTTGATCAGCAGCAGGTAGAGCGGGAACAGCCAGACCGCCTTGTCGAGATGGCGCTCGTTGACGTTCTCCACCACCAGCACCTGGAACTGGCGCGGCAGGAAGAGGATGGCCGCCATCGACAGCAGGGTGAGCGTCACCCAGCCGCCGTAGCCGGTGCTGCCCACCGAGGTGAACAGGGGGGCGATGTCGGCGCGCATCGAGGCCTGGGTGAAGATGTCCTCGAGGCCGTCGAACATCCACCAGGTGACGAAGCCGCCGACCACCAGGAAGGCGACCAGCTTGACGATCGATTCGAAGGCGATGGCGGCGACCATGCCGTCGTGGCGCTCGGTGGCGTCGATGTGGCGCGTGCCGTAGAGCATGGCGAAGGCGGCCATCAGAGCGGCGACGTAGAGCGCCGTGTCCTGGAGGATCGAATCCCCGCGCTGGTCGCTGGGCATGACGATCTCGGGGTAGTAGGACAGCACCTGGTAGCTGGCCGACACGCCCTTGAGCTGCAGCGCGATGTAGGGGGTGATGACGATGACCGCGATCACCGTGACCAGGCCGCCGAGCAGCTGGCTCTTGCCGTAGCGCGAGGCGATGAAGTCGGCGATCGAGGTGATGCGGTTGGACTTGGAGATGCGCAGGATCTTGCGCATCAGCTGCCACCACAGGATGGCGACCAGCGTCGGCCCGAGGTAGATCGGCAGGAAGTCGATGCCGCTGGACGCGGCGCGGCCCACACTGCCGTAGAAGGTCCAGGCGGTGCAGTAGACGGCGATCGACAGGGCGTAGATGTAGGGGCTGGCGACCACGCTGCGCCCGGCATCGGCGCGCTTGTCGCCCCAATACGCGATGGCGAAGAGCAGGCAGAGATAGCCGAAGGCCGCGCCGAGGATCAGCCAGGCCGGGAGCATCCTGGGGCCTAGTCCTCGGCCGGCGGGTCGGGCATCTCGGCCCGGCGCGCCTCGATGACCAGGGCGAGGAATCCGACGAGCAGCGCCCAGGCGCCGAACAGGTAGACGAAGAGCAGCGGCATGCCGAAGACGAAGGCCTCGGCGCGGAACACGGCGAGCAGCGGCGGGCTGATGGCCAGCACGCCAAGCAGGAACAGGGCGATCAGCCGGTCACTGATGTAGGTATCGCGCATCCTGGCCCCCTCCCCGTGCCTAAAATTGCTCCTGCCGCAGGCGGATATCCAGCGTCATGTTCGAGGCCCGGATCAGGTCACCCAGGGTGGTGATGCCGCGCGCCTCGAGCAGGTCGACCAGGCGCAGGAAGACCGCCGCCGTGACCAGCGCGTCGCCCAGGGCCGAATGCCGGCCGGAGACCTCGACGCCGAGGCGCCGGGCGATCGAATCGAGATCGTGCTCGCCGAAATCGGGATAGAGGAACATCGAGATCAGCATCGTATCGAGCGCCAGCATGGCGAAGCGCGGACCGCCATCGGCCTCCTTGAGCCGGATGAATTTGAGGTCGAAGGCCGTGTTATGGGCGACCAGCACCGCGTCGCCGACGAAGGCGCGGAACTGCGGCAGCGCCACGCTGAGCGGCGGCGCCCCGGCGACCATGGCGTCGGTGATGTTGTGGAAGCGGATCGAGTCGGGCGGGATGGTGCGGCCGGGATCGATCAGCCGGCTGAAGGTCTCGCCGGTGAGGATGCGGCCGTTGACCACGCGCACCGCGCCGATGGCGATGATCTCGTCGCCCTGCGAGGGGTTGAGGCCGGTGGTCTCGGTGTCGAAGACCACGTAGGGCACGCTGCGCAAGCCCCGTCCCTCGAGCCCGCGATCGGTCGGGGCGAGGTGCATGAGGTCGAAGTCGTAGAATTGCGGCCGGGCGGGCAGGGGGCCGTTCTCGGGCAGGCGGAACTGGATGCGCGTGGGCGCGGGCAGCGGCAGGCGCAGCACCGCGCGGCCGGCTCCCGCGGCCCCCGGGCCCGAGGCTTGGCGGCTCCAGATCTCGCTGCCGTGCCGGGCCAGGACCTCGGCCAGGCCGGGAGCCCCCAGCGCCTCGGGCAGCGGCTCGCCGAGCCAGGCGTTGAGCGTGGCCTCGGCGATCGGCTCCCCGGCCCAGGCGATCTCGACATAGACCCGGCGATCGCCGAGCAGAGCCTCGATGTCGAAGCTCGTCTCGCCGGTATGGGCGGCGAGGTTGCGCAGCAGCTGGTCGAGGGCGATGACCAGAGAATGGCTGTCGCCGTGCAGCCAGAGCGGCACGCCGACCATGGTCACGACCGGTCCGCCGCTATCGGCCAGGCGGCGGATCACGCAGTTGAGCAGGTCGACCGAATGGATATCGGCCAGCGGCCACAGCCCGGTGCTGAGTTCGCGGTTGTCGCGCTCGATGGCTTCGAGCTTGAGGCCCAGCGCCTCGCTTTCGCGGACGATGATCTGCTCGAACTCGCGGCGCTTGGCCGCGTCGATATCGGGAAATTCGCCGAGCGTCTCGGCCGCCGCCCGCAGGTTGGCCAGCGGCGAGCGCAAGCCGTCGGTCGCCGCCCGCAGCAGCCGGTCGCGGCGGTTGCGCTGGGCGATGTCGCGGGTGACGTCGGCCAGGGTGAGGATGTAGCCGGTCGGCTCGCCCCCGCCATCGGCGATCAGCATCATCCGCCCGCGCAGCAGGGCGCGCGCGTCGACCGTGGCGCAGACCAGCGGCGCCGTCGGCTCGCCGTTCGAGTCCGCCGGCTCCCGGTGGATCAGGCGGTCGAGCGTGTGCAGCACCGGCTCGCGGGTCACCAGGTTGAACAGCGAGCGGCCGAGGCCGAGCTCGCCCGAGACGGCGAGCAGCGACAGCGCCACCTGGTTGTAGAGCAGGATGCGGTGGTCGAGGCTGCACACCACGACACCTTCGCTCAGGTCGCGCAGGATGCCCTCGAGCAGGCCTTTCTGCTCGTCGACCCGGCGGGTGGCGGCGGCCACCGAGCGCTCGGTGTCGGTCCGGGCCGTTGCCACGCGGCGGGTCAGCGCATTGACCAGTTGGGGCAGGGGCGCGAAGCCGGGGTAGCGGCCGGGCTCGATATCGGCGTCGCGCGCCGCCTCCGAGAGGAAACGGATCTCCGCGGTCAGGGCGCTGAGCGGCCGGACGAACAGGACATCCACGGCCAGCCAGGCGGCGCCCAGCCCGACCGCAATGGCGAAGACGGCGGCAGAAATGATGCCGCCGTTGCGGGCCTCCTCGGGAACGGCCGCGACCACCGCCCCGAGGGTGACGAGAGCAGCAACGCCGATGGCGGCAATGCTGACGGCGAGCCGCCGCCGCAGGGCGGCTCGCTGGCGCTCGATGTCGGAGCGCGGCATGCCTTTATCAGGCGGCCGCGGACCCGAGCAGCCGCTTCACCCTCTCCACCAGCTCGCGGGTGGAGAACGGTTTGGTCACGTATTCGTCGGCGCCCATGGCCAGGCCCTTCTCCTGCTCGATGTCGCGGCTGCGCGCCGTGAGCATGATGATCTTGGTCCCCTTGCCGCCGGGCTGGGCGCGGATCGTCTGGCAGACGTCGTAGCCGTTGCGGCCCGGCATCATGACGTCGAGCAGGATGAGATCCGGCATGCGCTCCTTGACTGCTGCGAGGGCGGCGTCACCGTCACGCGCCACCCGCACGTCGAAGCCCGCCTGTTTCAGCAGGAACTCGATCGACAGCACGATGTTGGGCTCGTCGTCGACCACCAGGATCGAGCGTTTCATCGACAAGAACGCCTCCCATATCCGCGGGCGGACCCCGCGTTGGCGAGGCTTAGCTTAGCGCCGCTCGGGCGCGCTTGTCACGACCGGGCGCGTGCTATAACACGCGCATGAGCGACACCCCAAGCGCCGCGCCGGCGCCCATTCCCGTCTCGGTCATCACCGGCTTCCTGGGCAGCGGCAAGACCACCCTGCTGGGCAAGCTGCTGCGCCATCCCGGCATGTCCGAGACGGCCGTGATTATCAACGAGTTCGGCGAGATCGGCCTCGATCACCAGCTCATCGAGGCCGCCGACGGCGAGCCGGTGGTGATGAGCAGCGGCTGCCTGTGCTGCACCGTGCGCAACGACCTGGTCGAGACGTTGCGCGGGCTCTACCTCAAGCGGGTACGCGGCACGGTGCCGGAGTTCAAGCGGGTGGTCATCGAGACCACCGGCCTGGCCGATCCCGCACCCATTCTGCACACGCTGATGGAGGACCCGATCGTCCAGGCCTATTTCAGCCTCGACGCGGTGATCTCCACGGTCGATGCGCTGAACGGCGAGTGGCAGCTCGATGCCCAGATGGAATCGGTGAAGCAGGCGGCGGTCGCCGACCGCATCGTCTTGACCAAGACCGATCTCGCCAGGCCCGAGGTGGTGGCCGGCCTCAAGGCCCGCCTGCACCAGCTCAATCCCGGCGCGCCGATCATTCCCGCGATCCAGGGGGAGATCGACCCGGCCCTGCTGTTCGATGCCGGGCTCTACAACCCGACGACCAAGAGCATCGACGTCCAGGGCTGGCTGCGGGCCGAGGCCTATGCCCCCGCTCATGAGCAGGGGAGCGGCCATGCGCATGGTCATGATCATGGCGATGGGCATGATCACCATCATCACGATCCGGCGCCGCTGGACGTGAACCGGCACGACGCCCGTATCCGGGCGCATTGCCTCCTGGTCGACGAGCCGTTCGACTGGGACTCCTTCAGCCTGTGGATGGGCTCGCTGGCCAGCTACCACGGCGAGAAGCTGCTGCGGGTGAAGGCCATCCTGAACATCGTGGGCGAGGAGGGGCCGGTGGCCATCCACGGCGTGCAGCACATGTTCCATCCCCCGGCGCGGCTGCCGGCCTGGCCGGATGCCGACCGCCGCTCCCGGCTGGTCTTCATCACCAAGGACCTGTCGCGCGAGTTCCTCGAGAAGTCACTCGCCGAATACCGGGCGCAGGCGGCGAAATCCGCCGCGATGAGCAAAACCACCTCACCCTGAGGAGCCGTCCTGGAAGGACGGCGTCTCGAAGGGTGTCGACCTCATGCTTCGAGACGGCTTCTCGGAAGGAGCCTCCTCAGCATGAGGGCTTGGGATCAGATACTGATCTTTCCGCTCAGAAATACCGCGGCGCTGCCGCCCAGACGTACCCGGTCGCCGCGCAGCTCGCAGCGCACGATGCCGCCGCGCGCCGAGAGCTGGTGCCCCACCATTTTCGTCTTACCCAGCCGCTCCGCCCAGTAGGGCGCCAGGCACAGATGCGCGACGCCGGAGACCGGGTCTTCCGGCACGCCGTTGGCCGGCGCGAAGAAGCGCGAGACGAAATCCGCATCGTCCGACGGCGCCGTGACGATGACGGCCGGCAGGTTGAGCCGGGCGAGGGCCGCCATATCGGGCGCCAGGGCGCGAATGTCATCGGCCTGCTCGAAGACGCAGAGGTAGTGCTTGGCCGCCAGGACGGTCTTCGGGGACCGGCCGAGTGCTTTGGCCAGCGTCGCCGGGGCGGCGATCGGGCGCGGGGACAGGGCAGGCATCTCCAGGGTCAGCGCCTGACCGTCGCGCTCCACCGTGAACACCTCGCCGCCGCTGACGAAGCGCACCGCAGTACTGCCCCGCCGCATCTCTTTCAGCACGTGGTAGCCGGCCGCCAACGTCGCATGGCCGATCAGCTCGACCTCCCGGGTCGGCGTGAACCAGCGGATGCCGAAGGCTGCGCCGTCCGGCTCGGGCGCGAAGAACACGGTTTCCGAGAGGTTCATCTCCGCGGCGATCGCCTGCATCGTCGCTGCCGGCAACCACGATGAGAGCGGGCAGACCGCCGCCGGATTCCCGGACAGCGGCCGCTCGGCGAAGGCGTCGATGATGTAGATGGGAAGGTCCATGGCCACCCCTTACGCGGGGTGACCTTGTCATATTCCCCATCTGGCCGAAACTGACGCCTACAAATGAACCTCACCCTGAGGAGCCACCGCAGGCGGCGTCTCGAAGGGTGGCCTCATGCTTCGAGACGCGCCGCCTGAGGCGGCGCTCCTCAGCATGAGGCTTTTTTTGCTAGAAACTGAACGCCGCGGCGATCTGCGCCAGCCACACGGTGCGGCCATTGGCGTCGGCGGTGCCGAGTGACTGCTTCAATCCCTCGCGCGGCTTGCCGGCACCGACCAGCGGCACCACGGTCAGGCCCTTCACCGGCGTCTCCCATTCGGCGTAGATGTTGACCTCGTCCATGATGCCCTTGCTCGTCACGTTGGCGGTCTGCCGCGCCTCGTTGTAGTCGAAGCGGTAGAGGATGGCCCCTAGGCGCAGCGTGTCCTCGATGGGCGTCGCCTTCACGTGGATCTGGTGGACTTCGAGGTTGCTGTTGCCCAGGCCGGTGTAGCGGCCGTAGATCTCGCCCTGGGTCCAGGTGCCGATGCCGCGCGGGCCGTTGCCGGGGAATAGCGGGTCCCACGACTTGTCGGTCTGGTCGTTGGGGTTGCCGTCGCCGCTGAACCGGCCGTAGCGGTAGCCGATGCGCGGACTCCACGGCAGCATCGACAGCGTGTATTGCGGCTCGATGTACCAGGCATCGGCCCGCACCTTGCGCAGGCTCTCGCTGTTGCGCTGGATGCCGTATTCGCCGTAGAGCGAGAAGTCCGGGAGCATGGGCAGGATGGCGCCACCGACCCGCGCCGAATAGACGTTGAGACCGTCGCGGTTGGCGCCCAGGGCCGAACCGTTGCCGCCATTGGCGAAGGAGAAATTGCGGCCGCCGGTGGAATCCGCCTCGGTGAAGCGCAGCGCCATCAGGCCGGCATACCAGAGGCGCTCGTCGTATTCGAAGCGCCCGTGATCCTTGTGGCTTGAGGCGAACCATTCCACGTTGGCGCCGACGAATTCCGAATGCGGATTGTCCGAGTCGCGGGTCAGCGTCTGGTCGACGACGGCCCGGGCGCGGAATAGATCGGCGCGTACCGGTTGGGTGTTGATCCGGGCCACCGCGGTCTGCTCGAAGGCCGTGCGCGGGCCGAGGACCGGGGCGCCGCGCCGCCCGCCATTGGCCGTGCCTTCGAGGATCATGAAGCCGTCACCGATGCGGATCGACTGCTGGCCCACCGAGAGATCGAGCGCGTTCTCGCCGAGAGTGGAAAAAACGTCGCCCGATTTCCAGCCGATAGCGGCGTCCTCGAGCTGCACCCGTTCCGGCCGGCCGGCGGTTACGGAGGGATTGGCAGCGTCGCCGTCGCCGCGCGTGCCGGCGCCGATGACGCTGAACAGGCCGTAGGCAACGCCGGCACCCTGCAGGTCGTATTCGACCCCGAGCGACGGCTTGATGAAGTACTCACCCCAGCGCCGCGTGCCCATGCGCTGGCCGTTGGCGTCGACACTGGTGGTGCCGATGCCGAAGTTGGTGTTGGAGGCGCGATAGAAGCCGACCGCCGCGTCGAGCATGAGATTGAGCGACAGATTGCCGATCTCGTATTTGACGCCGCGCTGGTCGTCGTCCTCTTCGGCCCAGGCCGGTGCGACAAGGGTGGCAGCGAGGGCGAGCAAGGCGAACGGCAGGCGCAGTCGGACGGAATGCATGGTGGGTGTCCCCTGTGAAACGGGGTTCTTTGTAACGTTATAGTATAACATTTGCAACCCCCTCAGCGCAGCCGGCCGTGGAGCCAGCCGCTGGCCGCCCCCAGCACGGCCCAGAAGACGGCGCTGGCGACGAGCGAGGCCGCGACGAACTGGGCCGCGAGCTCTGGAGGCAGCGGACTTGCCGTGTCGGCCGGATGCGGCGCGCCCACCACGTGGGGCAGGACGATCAGCACGATGCCGATGGCTTTCGCCCAGCTCGGCCGCGAGAAGGCCGCCAGGGCAAGACCGCCGGCCGTCAGGCCGACCGTCGCCAGCCACCAGAGCTGACGTGGGCCAAGGTCAGCGGCCGGGGCTCCGGGGAGCTCCGGCGGCAGACCGAACGCCGGGGCCAGGGCGAAGACCACGAAGCCCGCGCCGCCCCAGACGAGGCCCTGCCGGAGGCCGGTCGGCCGCCCGCGCAGGGCGAACAGGCCGGCGAGCAGCAGCGCGAAGCCGGTGGCCACGATCACGTCCGCCAGCGCCGTGTAGGCATGGCGTTCGAACCCGGCTTCCGGCTCCCAGGCCGCCGCGTCATGGCTGTGCGCGGTGCCTGCCGGCTCGGCGGTCTTTGCTTCCGCCTCCTCGAAGACCTCCGCCGCCGCGATCAGCGGCACGACCGCCGCCATCTGGATCGCGAACACGGCGACTCCGGCGAGAAAACCGGCGACCAGCGCCGTCATCAGGATGTTGCGCATCGTCATTCCCCTGGGGTCAGTGACAGGGAAAGGCGAAGGCGTGGCGCGTATCGTGCGCCGCGTTATGGACGGCCTCGATCGGCGCGAAGCCGGCGCCCAGCAGGAAGAAGCCGCCGAGCAGCAGAGCGATGATGCCGGGAATGGTCTGGCCTGCCGCGGATACGACAGTGCCGGCGTTCTCGCCGCGTGCGGCGAGCCTGGGATCGATATTCATGACAAACCTCGAACGCGATGACATGGCCCGTCACCGCGAACGCGATCTGCCTGTTCTCCTGGCGGAAAAGAGGCCGACCTCGCCAGGACACCCCGCCCAGCGTGCTCGCGTGTGACCACGAGTGATGGCAGATCTCCTGGCTCGCGGGTCCTTGCCTTGCGCCGCCTTCCCGGTTGCCCAGTGGCGTTGTGGCGCTTGGCTCGCCGCTTACAGTTGCGGGGGCAGCCACGGCTTCGAGCGAACTCTAACCGTGTTCCCTTTTAATCCCCAGAGGGGAACCATCGCCGCGGAGCCTAGGCGGCGAAATGGCCAAGGTCAAGTTGGCGGGTGAAAACTACGGCTGGCCGGAGAGTCGCGAGCGGATCAGCCAGTAGAGAACGACGATGAGAATGACGCCGACGAACGTGCCCGGGGGAATCGCCTGGAGAAGCTGCGTGGCATTGGCGGCCACCGAGGCGATGAACGACCCGCTGTCGGCGCCGAGGATGATATTGAGCAGCATGCAGAGCACGACGAGGAGTAGTGCTGCTTCGACGATCAGCCAGCCGAGTTTGCGGATCCGTTCGATCATCGCCGCGCCCTCCGGAACAAATTCGAAGCTTACAAAGGGGGTGGGCGTACCCACCCCCTCCGTCGATCAGGCCCAGTTCTGACTAGGCAACGTGCCGCTTGGAGAAGAGCCAGAGGATGACGCCGAGCGCGATCAGGCCGACGAGGCCGTTGGCGCCGAGGTCTTTGACCAGGCCGATGATGTTGCCGACGACGCTGCCGAAGAAGGGCAGGCTGCCCCCGACGAGCAGGGCCGCGACGATCGCGAGGCCGAGAAGCATGAGTCCGATGTCGGTGAGTCCGCCGATCCACGATTTGATACTGCTGATCGTATCCATCAGGGTGTTCCCTCTTGTCGTTGGTCCCACGTGGGTTGCCGGTTTTCCGGCATTTAACCTCTACCACATCTAGGGCCTGAATTCATCTCAATTGACTAAATGTTGTGCATTGCAGCATCGAGTCGGCGACGTAAATTCTTGTCGGGGTGTTGATTTCTGTCATTATCCCCGGCCTTGCGGGCCCCCCTTTGGGTGGCGGCCCGACCCACCCCTGAGCCGGATTCGCGATCACCATGGCGGCGTACCAGTACATCTATGTGATGAAGGGCCTGAGCAAGGCGTTCCCGGGCGGCAAGAAGGTCCTCGACGATATCTGGCTGTCGTTCCTGCCCGGCGCGAAGATCGGCGTGCTTGGCCATAACGGCTCGGGCAAATCGACCCTGCTCAAGATCATGGCCGGGATGGAAAAGGATTTCGGCGGCGAGGCCTGGGCGGCCGAGGGCGTGTCGGTCGGCCTGCTGTCGCAGGAGCCGCAGCTCGACCCCAAGAAGACCGTTCAGGAGAACATCGTCGAGGGCCTCGGCCCCTTGAAGGCGATGCTCGACCGGTTCGAGGAGGTCAGCACCAAGCTCGGCGAGGTCACCGACGACGACGAGATGAACGCGCTGATCACCGAGCAGGCCGAGCTGCAGGAGAAGATCGACGCGGCCAATGGCTGGGAGCTGCAGCGCACGATCGACATCGCCATGGATGCGCTGCGCTGCCCGCCGGGCGACGCCGAGGTGACCAACCTTTCCGGCGGCGAGCGCCGCCGCGTGGCGCTCTGCCGCTTGCTGCTGCAGAAACCCGATATGCTTCTATTAGACGAGCCGACCAACCATCTTGACGCGGAGTCGGTGGCCTGGCTCGAGCGCTTCCTGCACGAATACACCGGCACGGTCGTCGCCGTGACCCACGACCGCTACTTCCTCGACAACGTCGCCGGCTGGATCCTCGAGCTCGATCGCGGCCGGGGCATTCCGTGGGAGGGCAACTACTCGTCCTGGCTCGACCAGAAGCAGAAGCGCATGGAGTTGGAAGACAGGAGCGAGAGTGCGCGCCAGCGTACGCTGCAGCGGGAGCTCGAATGGATCCAGCAGAGCCCGCGCGCCCGCCAGGCCAAGAGCAAGGCGCGTATCACGGCCTACGAGACCCTGGTGGCCGAGGAGAAGTCGCGGGCCACCGACGAGATCTCGATCCACATCGCGCCGGGGCCGCGGCTCGGCGATACCGTCATCACGGCGGAGAAGCTGCGCAAGGGCTACGGCAACAACCTGCTGATCGAGGAGCTCGATTTCCGCCTGCCGCCGGGCGGTATCGTCGGAGTCATCGGCCCCAACGGCGCCGGCAAGACGACCCTGTTCCGCATGATCGTCGGCCAGGAGAAGCCGGACAGCGGCACCCTGAAGATCGGCGAGACCGTGAAACTCGGCTATGTCGACCAGTCGCGCGACACGCTCAGCGACACCAAGACCGTGTGGGAGGAGATCTCCAACGGCGACGACATCATGGAGATCGGCAACCGCAAGATCCCGTCCCGCGCCTATGTCGGCAGCTTCAACTTCAAGGGACCCGATCAGCAGAAGAAAGTGAGCGTGCTGTCGGGCGGCGAGCGCAACCGCGTGCATCTGGCCAAGATGCTGCGCGCCGGCGGCAACCTGCTGCTGCTCGACGAGCCGACCAACGACCTCGATGTCGAGACCTTGCGCGCCCTCGAGGATTCGCTGCTCGCCTTCCCCGGCTGCGTGGTGGTCATCAGCCACGATCGTTGGTTCCTCGATCGCGTCGCGACGCACATGCTGGCCTTCGAGGGTAACAGCCAGGTCGTGTGGTTCGAAGGCAACTACCAGGATTACGAGGCGGATCGCAAACGCCGCCTCGGCGCCGACGCCGATCAGCCGCATCGCATCAAGTTCAAGCCCCTCACTCGGAGCTAACGGGCGCGCGGCTGAGGGCACGAGGCCAAGAGTCTCGGCCGCCTGAGTTCCCGCGGGCGCTCGGCTCGCGGGGCTCGCTTCTGCGCCTTTGCTGCATATGGCGGCATATCGGTCAGGCCACTCGGCCTGCGCGCCGATCCTCCTTGCGTTGATCCGAGTCATCGCCGTTGCCGTATGTAGGCGACATGGCGAGCAGAGATTCATCGGCGCCGGCGGCGCTTCATCCGTATGTCGGGGGCCAATATTTTCCCGGCGAAATCGCGATAAAAATTTCCGGGTTTCGATTCAAGCGCCCGGTTTCTGGGACAAATGAACGCGCCCGGTAGTTTTCCGATGAGGCTCTCGGGAATCGCCGTATTGTTTTGGTGTTAACCGGTTGTCAGTCTTCGCAGCAAGAACCAAGAAAGCGGAGTTGATCGTGCCGAGAAGCGTCACGCCCACCGCGGATCGGACGAAGCAGAGCGCCACGCTGCGCACGCTGTTCCGGCACATCCGTGACCGCGTGACGCTGCACGATGACCTCGCAGCTGAGATCGCGCAGCGTCGCGCGGCTGAGAAAACGGCGGGAGCGAAGCACGACTTACAAGTAGGGGAAGCGTCGGCCGATGATGACGGAACAGGAGCTGAAATACGTGGCCGAGAAGTGGGTCGCCGAGTATGGCGACCGGGCGCCGAGCCAGATCCGTCAATGGGCCAAGGATCAGGATCTGGAGACGGACGCGCCGCTGTTCTTCGAGCGCGTCGCCAGCCTGGCTGAGCGCATGCTCGCCGATCAGCAGAACGAGGCCGCGCCGCGGCCGAACTAAGTCTCGAAAATCGAAGGAGGCTCGGCCCGCCGCCTCAGTTGGCGATCGGGGTCCTGACCTTGTCGCGCAGGATGCCGAGCAGCGCGTCGACGCGCCCGCCTGCGCGCTGGATGGTCGCCGAGAAATCGTCGCGCTGGGTGATGCTCATGCTCACCCCCTCGACCACCACGTCGGTGATCTTGAAGGAGTCGCGGTCGCGACGCATGCGCCATTCGACCTTCACCGGCGGCCCGCTGGGGCGCAGCAGGTCGGTGAGGACCATGGCCTCGCCGTCGGGCATGTTGCGGGTGCCGGCGACCTTGAGGTTCTCGCCGGCGTACTCGCCGAAGCGCTGCGAGTAGCTGTGGACGATGAAATCCTCGAACAGCTGCAGATACTCGGTGCGCTCGGCTTCGCTGGCCACGCGCCAGTAGCGGCCGAGTACGAAGCGCGCGATATGAGGCACGTCGAAGCCGTCGGTCAGCAGCATGCGGAAGCGGGACTCGCGATCCGTGCGGCTGGCTTCCTTGTCGGCGAGACCGGCGATGGCGCGGTCGGCCAGCGTGACGATAAAGGTGCCGGCTTCGGGGGATGTCGTGGCAGAGGCCGGCCGGGCCTGGGCGATCTGGGGGCCCCGGTCGTCGGCCAGCGTCTCGATCCCCGGTGCCAGAAGGACGGAGCCCAGGACCACCGTCGCGGTGGCGAGGCAGCGCCGGGGCCGCATGTCAGTTCTGTGGGTTTGCCTGGGCGGCCGGGCGGGTCGGCGGGATGAACGGGTGCCGACCGGCCGGCTCGACCGAGAGGCGAGGGCCCGGATAATTCGAGTCCTCGCCGCGATTCTGGATCTGGGCGTCGCGACGCTGGCGATAGACGCTGCGCACCGTGGCGTAGAAATCGGTGGACCGCTTCTCGAGGTCCTCGATCACGGCCGCGTTGCGGTTGCGGTTGTCGATCGCCGTGGTGGCGCCGCGGATCGTCGAGACCGATTCGATGCCGTTGTTGCGGCCGACGATGTTCACCGGATCGACCAGGAAGTCGACGACCAGGCCGAAGGTGTCGCGCGGGTTGGACGGGCCGAAGATCGGCAGCATCAGGTAGGGGCCTTCGGGGGCGCCCATGACGGCGAAGGTCTGACCGGCGTCTTCATCGTGCTGCGGGAAGCCCCAGCCGGTGGCCACGTCGAACAGGCCGAGGATGCCGACCGTCGAGTTGATCACGAAGCGCATGACCGCCTGGTAGGAGCGCTCGGGCCGGCCCTGGAAGAAGTCATTCACCGCGGTCCACGGCATGCGCAGGTTGGCCATGAAGCGCTGCACCGAATCCTGCGCCGGCTGCGGCAGGGCCGCGTTGTACCAGGCGGCGGTGGGCTTGAGCATGAACTCGTCGAGGAAGCGGTTGACCTCGAAGATGTAGCGGTTGGCCGGCTCGAACGGGTCGTTGGTCTCCTCGACCTGAGCGATCTTGTCCGGCGAGTCGAGAACGACACAGCCGGGGACCAAGAGCATGGCCGAGAAGAGGAGTGCCAGAACGCTGCTGCGCCGCGCCAGTTTTACCATCGTCGTGTCGACCCAACCCTGCTCGAAATCACCCGTGTTAAACCGGCCCCTCGTCGGCGATCGACCCGGCGCTCTGCGCCTTCGGCCGTCGACTTCAAGCGCGATCCATTCCGTGTCCCGCTCCGCTCGTTCTGAGCGCGCGCGACACCGGTCAGCAGCCTAAGGGCGAAATCCCTAGCAAAAGCTTGCAGCGCCCCCGAGTCCAACAACCGAAGGCGTGGATAACACAAACGCCGCCCCCCTCGCCAGCGGACTCCCGAAAAACCGTGCCATTATCGGCTCATAGTGGCAAAAATGGCGCGTTTCAGAAATTCTTTAACCCGCTCACAATAATTAATCGTTGAAAGATATAAAGATGGGATTATACGTTTCCCTGACGCGTTATTCAGCTCGACGGGCCATTTTGGGCGGACAGCGAAATGCATGATCTTCTCAACGGGTTGCGAGCGGGGGCGGAGCCGACGCGGCTGCGGCTGCTGGCGCTCTGCGCGCACGGCGAGATGACGGTGAGCGAGCTCACCCAGATCCTCGGCCAGAGCCAGCCGCGGGTTTCCCGGCATTTGAAGCTGCTCTGCGACGCCGGGCTGCTCGAGCGCCTGCCCGAGGGCTCGTGGGTGTTTTACCGCCTCGCCCGGAAAGAACTCGCCCGCCAGCTGGTCGCCATGCTGCCCGGCGACGATCCTGTCCTGGCCCGCGATTTCCAGGGCCTGGACGCGGTGCGCCAGCAGCGCGCCGCCGAGGCCTCGGCCTATTTCCGCGACAACGCCCAGCACTGGGACGAGATCCGCTCGCTGCACATCGACGAAACCGAGGTCGAGCGCCGCCTGCTCGACCTGCTCGAGCCCGAAAACCTCAGCGATCTCCTCGACATCGGCACCGGCACCGGCCGCATCCTGGCGCTCTTCGGCAAGCACGGGGTCAACGCCGTCGGCCTCGATATGAGCCGCGAGATGCTGGCCGTGGCGCGCGCCAACCTGACCAAGGCCGGCGTCGCCAACTGCTACGTGCGCCAGGGCGACATGTACCGCCTGCCCTGGAACGGGCCGAGCTTCGACGCCGTGACCATCCACCAGGTGCTTCATTTCGCTGACGAACCGGCCCAGGCCATCGCCGAAGCGGCGCGAGTTTTGCGCCCGGGTGGAAAGCTCGTCATCGCCGATTTCGCGCCGCACCAGCTTGACCAGTTGCGCACCCAGCATGCCCATCGGCGCCTGGGGTTCAGCGACGGCGAGATAGCCACCTGGATGGAGCAGGCGGGCCTCACGCCCCAGCCGGTGGTCAAGCTCCCCGGCGGCCCGCTGACCGTCAGCCTGTGGACCGCCCAGAAGGCCGAACAGCAGACCGAACAGCCCCGCAAGACCGTGCAGGGCCGGACCGACGAGGATCGCGAGCGGCCGGCCGCCGAGTAACCCGCCGACAGAGCCGACGAACCCACCGAAGAGATCTGCAGAAGGCTGCAGGGCCGGGCCGAAGAGAAGACCACCCACCCTGCACGCCGAGTAACCCGCCGAGACCCCCGACGACCCACCCGAAGAGTATCTGATCATGAGCAACGGACTGATTGGCGGTGGCCGCATCCCCAGTGGGATCAAGGTCTCCTTCGAGTTCTTCCCCCCGAAGACCGAGGAGATGGAGAAGGGCCTGTGGCAGGCGGTCGAGCGCCTGGCCCCCCTCTCGCCCCGGTTCATGTCGGTGACCTACGGGGCCGGCGGCTCGACGCGCAGCCGCACGCACGCCACCGTGCGCCGCATCGAGGCCGAGGCCGGCATCCGCGCCGCCGCGCACCTGACTTGCGTCGGCGCGACGAAAGAAGAGATCGACGAGGTGGCCCGCGATTACTGGAAATCGGGCATCCGCCACATCGTGGCGCTGCGCGGCGACCCGCCCGCCGGCGAGACCAAGTACAGCCCGCATCCCGGCGGCTACGCCTACGCCGCCGACCTGGTCGCCGGCCTCAAGCGCCTCTACGATTTCGAGATCAGCGTCGCCGCCTATCCCGAGACCCACCCGGACGCGGTGAGCGCCGAAGCAGATCTCGACAACCTCAAGCAGAAGCTCGACGCGGGTGCGACGCGCGCCATCACCCAGTACTTCCTCGACACCGACACCTTCCTGCGCTTCCGCGACCGCACGGCGGCCAAGGGCATCACCGCGCCGATCACGCCCGGCATCCTGCCGGTGACCAACTTCGCCACCCTGGTGCGCTTCGCCAAGCAGTGCGGCACGCGCGTCCCCGTCTGGCTGGCCAACCTCTTCGACGGGCTCGACAGCGACCCCGAGACCCGCAAGCTGGTCGCCGCCACGGTGGCCGCCGAGCAGTGCCGCCGCCTGCAGGAATACGGCGTCGACGAGTTCCACTTCTACACCCTCAACCGCGCCGACCTGACCTACGCCATCTGCCACATCCTCGGGGTGCGGCCGAAGGCGGCGGCGGCGAAGGCGGAGAAGGTGGCGTGATTTCCCTTTCCGTCATGCCCGCGAAAGCGGGCATCCAGTCTCTTCCTGAAGACTGGACCCCCGCTTTCGCGGGGGTGACAACGTTCTCTGAATTGGTAGACCACTAATGGCACACATCCTCGACGTTCTTCGCGATCGCGTGCTGCTCTGCGACGGCGGCACGGGTAGCCGGGTGCAGGCGCTCACCCTAGACGTGGAGCGCGACTATCTCGGCCATGAGAACTGCACCGAGATCCTGACCAAGTCGCGGCCGGACCTGGTGCGCGACATCCACCGTTCGTATCTCAAGGCCGGCTCGGACATCGTCCAGACCAACACCTTCGGCGGCTCGCCCATCACCCTGGGCGAGTTCGGCCTGCAGGACCTGGCCTACGACCTCAACAAGGCCTCGACCCAGCTGGCGCGCGAGGCGGTGGCCGAGTTCAAATCGGACGGCCGCGAGCGCTTCGTGCTGGGCTCCATCGGCCCGGGCACCAAGCTGCCCTCGCTCGGCCATATCGATTACGACGCGCTCGAAGCCGCCCTCGTCATCCAGGCACGCGGCCTGCTCGACGGCGGCGTCGACGCGATCCTCATCGAGACCTGCCAGGACCCGCTACAGATCAAGGCGGCGGTCAACGGCGTCAAGATCGCCCGCGCCGAGCTGAACAAGCCCGACGTGCCGGTCTTCGTGCAGGTCACGGTCGAGACCACCGGCACGCTGCTCGTCGGCGCCGACATCGCCGCCGCCGCGACCATCGTCCATGCCCTCGACGTGCCGGTGATCGGCCTCAACTGCGCCACCGGCCCGCAGGAGATGGCCGAGCATGTGAAGTGGCTGGCCGAGAACTGGACCGGCCTGATCTCGATCCAGCCCAATGCCGGCCTGCCCGAGCTGGTCGACGGCAAGACGCATTACCCGCTTTCGGCCAATGAACTGGCCAAATGGCTGGAGCGCTTCATTGCCGAGGACGGCATCAACCTGGTCGGCGGCTGCTGCGGCACCGACGGCCCGCATATCCAGGCCATCGACCAGATGCTGCGCCGCCGCGCCGAAGACGGCTGGCGCCCGAAGCCCAAACCGCGCAACGCCGTCTGGGTGCCCTCGGTCGCCTCGCTCTACTCCCAGGTGTCGCTCAAGCAGGAGAACGCCTATCTCTCGATCGGCGAGCGCTGCAACGCCAACGGCTCCAGGAAGTGGCGCGAGCTGCAGGAGCGCCATGACTGGGACGGCTGCATCGCCATGGGCCGCGAGCAGGTGAAGGAGGGCAGCCACGCGCTTGACGTCTGCACCGCCTTCGTCGGCCGCGACGAGGTGCGCGAGATGAACGAGGTCGTCAGCCGCATGCGCGGCTCGATCACCGCACCCCTGGTCATCGATTCGACCGAGCTGCCGGTGCTGGAATCAGCCCTCAAGCTCTACGGCGGTAAGGCGATCATCAACTCGATCAACTTCGAGGACGGCGAAGAGCCGGCCGAGAAGCGCCTGAAGCTGGCCAAGAAGTTTGGCGCGGCGGTGGTGGCCCTGACCATCGACGAAAAAGGCATGGCCAAGACCGTCGACGAGAAAGTGGCCATCGCCCAGCGCCTGGTGGAGTTCGCTGGGCGGCACGGCGTGCCGCCGGCTGACCTGCTGATCGACCCGCTGACCTTCACCATCGCCACCGGCAACGAGGACGACCGCAAGCTGGGCCTGTGGACGCTGGAAGGTATTGCCCGCATCCGCGAGGCGCTGCCCGAGGTGCAGATCATCCTCGGCCTGTCGAACATCAGCTTCGGCCTCAACCCGCCGGCCCGCCACGTGCTCAACTCGGTGATGCTGGAGCACGCCCTCAAGCGCGGCCTGACCGGCGCCATCCTGCACCATTCCAAAATAGCGCCGATGCACAAGATCCCGGAGGAGGAGCTGAAGGTCGCCGAAGACCTGATCTTCGACCGCCGCAAGGAGGGCTACGACCCGCTGCACGCCTTCATCGCCCTGTTCGAGAAGCGCACCAGCGAGGCCAAGAAGGAGAAGAAGCGCGCCGACGCGGTCGAGGATCGCCTGAAGAACCGCATCGTCGACGGCGACAAGATCGGCCTCGACGAGGACCTGAAGCTCGCCATGAAGAGCTACAAGCCGCTGGACATCATCAACACCCACCTGCTCGACGGCATGAAGGTGGTGGGCGAGCTGTTCGGCTCCGGCAAGATGCAGCTGCCCTTCGTGCTGCAATCGGCCGAGACGATGAAGATGGCGGTCGCTTATCTCGAGCCGCACATGGAGCGCATCGAGGGCCAGCAGAAGGGCACCATCGTGCTGGCCACGGTGAAGGGCGACGTGCACGACATCGGCAAGAACCTGGTCGACATCATTTTGACGAATAACGGCTACCGGGTGATCAACCTGGGCATCAAGCAGCCGATCGCCAACATCCTCTCGGCGGTCAAGGAGCACAAGGCGCAGGCCATCGGCATGTCCGGCCTCTTGGTCAAGTCGACCGTGGTGATGCGCGAGAACCTGGAGGAGATGACCCGCGAGGGGCTGGACGTGCCGGTGCTATTAGGCGGCGCCGCACTCACCCGCAAATACGTCGAGGAGGACTGCGCCTCGTCCTACGGCGCCGGCCGCGTGGCCTATGCGCGCGATGCCTTCGACGGGCTCGACCTGATGGACAAGGTGGTCAACGGCAAGTTCGACGACCACATAGGCCAGGCCAAGGCCAAGCGCGAGAGCCGGCCGTCCAACACCAAGCGCACGCTGGGCGTGGCGACGCAGGCGCGGGTCATGCGCCCGGTCGATTTCGAGGAGATCCAGGTGCGGCGCGCCGAGCTCGCCGCTGCCGTGCCCGTGCCCACGCCGCCCTTCTGGGGCGCGCGGGTGATCGAGCGCGTGCCGATGAAGGCGCTGATCCCGTTCCTCAACGAGACCATGCTCTATCAATTCCAGTGGGGCTTCCGGAAGGCCGGCAAGAGCCTGGAGGACTACAAGGTCTTCGCCCAGCGCGAGATCAAGCCGATCCTCAAGCGCATGCTCGACATGGTGGAGGCCGAGAACATCCTGCAGCCGCAGGCGGTCTACGGCTTCTGGAAATGCGCCAGCGAGGGCGATTCGGTGGTGCTCTTCGCCGAGGACGAGAAGACCGAGGTGGCGCGCTTCAAGTTCCCGCGCCAGGCGCGCGAGGGCGGGCTGTGCATCGCCGATTTCTTCCGCGACCGCACGGCCAACGAGCTGGACGTCATCGGCCTGCAGGTGGTGACCATGGGCCAGCGCGCCTCGGAAGTGGCGCGCGAGTGGTTCGCCGAAAACCGCTACCAGGACTATCTCTACCTGCACGGGCTGGGGGTGGAGGGCGCCGAGGCGCTGGCCGAGTACACCCACAAGCGCATCCGCGGCGAGCTGGGCTTCGGCCACGAGGACGACCGCGACATGGACAAGATGCTGAAGCAGGGCTATCGCGGCTCACGCTACAGCTTCGGCTACCCGGCCTGCCCGAACCTCGCCGACCAGGCGCCGCTCCTGGCGCTGCTCGGCGCCGAGCGCATCGGCATCCAGATGAGCGACGAGGATCAGCTCCATCCCGAGCAGTCGACCTCGGCGATCGTGTGCCACCATCCGCAGGCGAAGTATTTTAGTGTGTGAGCGATGACCGCCGAGAGCACGATGCTGACGAAGACAGCGGCGCGCGATGCGCTGGTTGTCTACTTGCTGCGCGACGCGGCGGCGCATGAGAGCGGCAAATACGAGCTAATCGGCGAGGCATACGATGACCTTGACGTGGTAATGCCGCGCGGCGGCCCTGCCGATCCGGATGAACGCCCGCTCTTCATCGCATTGAGTTTCTGGGATGGCTGGATCGACTCCCGCAATCATCGCTGGCTGTTCTACGAGCCCATCACCGAGCGCGACTGGCCGAACCTCGCAAGGAGCATAGCCTGGGACCTCACTCACGGCCGGGAGATCACTAACCCGATCGTACGCTCCCATTTTACGCCTCGGCCGCGAAAGCCATTGTGGGCAAGGATCAGGTCGATCTTTAGTAAGCGCTAGAGAAGCGACACAGGCGAAGTATTTTAGTGTGTAAGCGAAGTGAGGGGGCTTCGGTGGCGAATGGCTTCGAAACGGCGGGTGACTTCAGCCGCATCGTCGGCTGGGAGCTCTACCAAGTCACCTTCGACAAATATCATGTGATGTTCTGGTTTGAGAACGGTCACGCATTGCTCAATGTGGCGGACCGCTTCTCTTTCCGGTCGGCGGATGGGCTGGTCAGTTACACCTATGAACTCTATGGGACCTCAAAGAAAGCTGATCTGGATCGCATTCTCCGGGTTGCGGTCAAGCGAGTCACCGCCGTTTCCGATCGGCAGCTAGACCTCACATTCGAGAACGGCGATGTCCTTACGGTTCACGACAATCCAGAATTCCGTTCCTGGTGGTTCTACCGTTACGGACCAAGCTCGAAACCCCCACAACCTTCAGGAACCGTTGTTTGGGAGATTGACGATGGCGATCCCATCGAGAGTCGCGAGGAGCTGCTGCAAGTCCTGCTGAATCTCGCTGTACCGCTTGGCGACGTCCAGCGGTGGCTCGAAGCGCTTCCATGGGACAGCGAATCCGAACTCGTAGTCTTGGGCCGAGAGCATGTTCGATCAATTTTATCGCGATATTTGAGCGGGAGCCTGGACTCCAAGACAGTCGAGGATTGGGCAAACGCCATTGAGGGGCGGGAGGATATCCAGCTTTCCGCAAACGACCGTCTGTTGGCCGATGTCCTGCACGAACTGGCAAATCCAGCCATCACCATAGAATTGACGCCTGCCAGGGCGGGGGTATTGCTGAAGGGGTTACGGGTCTCAGGTGCGGGGTCGGATTAGAGTCTCGGCGCGGTCTGATCCGCATTCCGCACAGACCTTGGCTCGTGGTGTCCGAAGTGGTTTGCCGCAGGCCGTACATGGCGGGCCGAAGTTGCTGGCCCTGTGATGCCACACGGCGTTGACATTCGTTTCTTGGACACCAGTCAGTTCAAAGTAAAGCTGGAGAGCGGATCGGCCAAAACCGCTTCGCCTCGCTTCGCTGACCGACACGCTGTGCTCTACACGATAGCGTTTCATCTCTTCCAAGGCATTGATCAGGCGCGGATGCATCTGTTCCCATTCGCGCTCGTCGAGCATGGGCACGTCCATACGGCACCGCCAGCAGTAGAGTATCCTGGCCATGGTTCAGCGCGGCCAGATGGCCGTAAACAGTTTGACCGAGAGAATGACCGCCGCCGCAATACCCAATCCCATGGCAAAGGATTCGTTGCCCGGCAGCCAAGCGAAGAACGACCCGTAGGCAAGGGCGGCGACGATCGCGAGCACGACGAGCCAGGACCATGGCGAGCGCGAGAAGAGAGCGCGGCCGAGCGCGATGGCGGTGTGGAACAGGAATTCCACGACATAGATGGCGATGTCTGCGATCAGGCTCGCCATCTCAATGCCGCGCCGGCTCGGTGATGGTCCAGGTCGCCAGGAGGTCGGGATTGCTCACCGTCTCGCTCGTGTCGCGCAGCCGGTATTTCCCGGGACCGGCAGCAGACAGCGCTCTCAGGTCGGGCGGCATCGACCACGCCCGTCCCTCGAGCAGAGCCAGGGAGATCACTAGCCAGCGTTTCATGTTCAATTTCAGTGGCTCGAATCGGGAGATGAGTATCCTGATAAAACTCTAGCGGGAATATGAGTTTGCCGCACCTTGCGTCGGTAAGGACGGCACCTGCGGTGATCATCACCCGATGAGGCGATTTCGCCACCATAGTGTGTAATGCATATGATCACATATAGTGGTATCATCATCCAATAAGCAGTGAATTCGCAGGTTCCGACATGACCACCATCCGTCTCGACGACATCCGCTCGCTGACCGAGTTTCAGCGCAATACCCGTGATGCCATCAAGCGCCTGAAGAAGACCGGCCGGCCGGAGGTGCTGACCGTCAACGGCCAAGCCGAGCTGGTGGTGCAGGATGCCCGCTCGTATCAGAAGCTGCTGGAGCGGGCCCAGGAGGCCGATGCGCGCGAGGAGTTCGACCGCAGCGTTGCCAGCTACAAGGCGGGCCGTGTTCGGGACCTGGACACGGTGATGGATGAGCTGACCGCCAAGCACATCGGAAAGCGACCCGGCGGAGCCAAGCGCCGCGCCCGATGAGCTTTCGGGTCGTCGTCGCCGATGAAGCCGAGAGGAATCTTGAAGCCCTGCTCCGCTTCGTTGCGGCCGACAGTCCCGCCAATGCCCGGCGGTTTGTTGATGGCCTGCGCCGCCGCCTGACGTCGCTCGCCACCCTGCCGCGCCGCTGCCCCCGGGCGCCGGAGGACGGGCGGCATGGGTTGGAGGTCCGGCACCTGATCTATGGCGACTACCGTATCATCTTCGCCATTGACGAGAGGACGGTCGTCGTTCTGCAGGTCCGCCACGGCGCCCGCTTGTCCTCGACCGCCGACGATTCGTGATAATGTCGGATCGCTGCGGCGGCGAGAGGCCGCTGAGAGGACAAGGGCACAAACGCGGGCGAGCGTTACCCAAGGGTGGACACTTAGCACATCGCCTTATGGTGTCCGAAGCGATGAGTCGCAAGGCCAAGCGGGATTCCTGACAAAAGTGCCAAGCCGGTATCGAGCCCGGCCCGCAGCAACTCAATAGCCGCCTCGACCGCCTATCTGCCAAGCGTGAAGACTTCGACGGAGGCCTCCCGTCCGCGCACCTGGATGGTGCGGGCGGGGGCGGCATCGGGGCTGCTGACCTTCGCGGCCTTGAAGGTGGTGCCGCAGATCAGGCAGGAACTCCCGAGCTCCTTGTTCAACTGTTCGAGCCGCTGCGCCAGGTTCACCGTATCCCCGTACAGGGTATAGGTCTGGCGCTGGTCGCCGCCCACGGTGCCGGCGGCCACCGTTCCGGTCGTGACACCGATGCGCAGGCGCAGCCGGTGGCCCTCGAACCGGCGCTCCTCGACCAGGGTCAACAGGGCTCGGGCGGCATCGACGGCGCGCTGCGCGTATCCCTCCACCGGAAGCGGCGCGTTGAACGACGCCATCAGCGCGTCACCGATGTGATTGACTATTATGCCGCCGCGTTTCTCGATGATGGCCGAGGCCGCGCTGAAGAAGCTGTTGAGCACGCCGATGACCTCGGCCGGCGGCAGCTTTTCGGACAGGGTGGTGAAACCTTCGATGTCGGCGAAGATGATGCTCGCCTGCCGCTGCTGCGGCGCCAGGTGGCCCTCCTGGGCGAGCTGCTCGGCCACCTGCGACGGGACATAGCGGCCGAAGGCGCGCTGCACGCGCGCCCGCTTGGCCTCCTCGGCGGCGTGGGCCCGGACCATGTTGCGCGCCCGGTGGACGACCAGGGCGGCGAGGCCGGTGATCACCAGGATCGCCACCGCTTCCATGACGCGGGCCGGGTAGCTGAGGAAATCCAGGCTGAGAAGGGTATCGAGATAGACCTCGCGCGACGGCATTGGCGGCAAGGTGTGGTGCCCGACGACTCTCTCCATGCCGGAAGCGATCCAGACCGTGGCCGCGGCGAGGCCGACCACCGAGCACAGCCCGGTCCACAGCACCAGGGCCGGCGACAGCGTCAGGAGGGAGATCGCGACAACGATGTAGTAGAACTCGTTGCGGGTGCCGAGAAAGACGAAGTTCTGCGGCACGTCGCCGCCGCTGGTGAGCGGAGAGAAGACCAGCATGGCGCTGATCGCCGCCGCGTCGAAGGCGAAGAACACATAGCGGCCGGCCCGCTCAAAGCGGCCGCCCGCGAGCCAGAGCTGAACCAGGCCAACCGCGGCGGCGAACAGAACGAGGCCGGCAATATAGAGATCGTTGGGGAAGGTGAGGGCCACCAGGTAGAACAGCGCGATCGGGGCCAAGGCACAGGCCCGGCCGATCACGGCCAGCCTGAATCCCTTGCGCTCTGCTTCGATGAGCGCGGCTTCCGGGGAATCGCCCGGCGCTGCACCCTCAGGCGCGGAGGTCGTTTGCTGTTCGGCACCCATCGGCTGGTGACGTACCTCAGCGTTCAGAACGCTTGCCTTCCCGCGTGCCCATATCTGAAAGGCGTTGAAGCGGGAGGCCATGCTGATCGACATAGTCGTTTGCGGCCATGATCGCTTCACGGTTTTCGTCTTTCCAGACCTCGGCGGCTGACGTTGCGGCTGCGTCGGGTCCAGGCTGCTTTCCGGTGGTCGTCATGGCCGTGCTCCGGCGGTTGCCGTCAGCGTGCGCGCGATATGGGCTGCGACCTTTTTGCGGTCGCCGGTTGGCAGCGCGCCTATAGGCTCGGCGTCGCGACTCTCGATCGTGGCGATCTTGGCGCAGCGCACCATCGAAGGGGCGGGAAGTCCCGCCGCTTCCTGATCGGAAATGACGACGTCGTTGTCCCAGCGGCGGTTCTCGGCGCTGGTGATCATCAGGACCCAGAGCAGCCCGTGATTGGCCTCAAGCGGCCCGGCTGCAACGACGAGCGCCGGCCGATGCTGGCGAACCGGCCGGTCGGTGTAGGGGAAGGGAACCTTGACGACGTCCCAGGCCTTAAAGGTCGGCATAGGCCTTGCTGTCGTTCTCCGAGGCCCATTCGCCGAACGTGGCGAACGGATCGTCGGCGGCCTTCTGCGATGCCTTGGTGAGAATGACGCGACCGCGCTCGATCCGGTAGGCGAGCTCGTCGCCTTCGCGCACGCGCAGGGCCTCGCGCACCGGCTGAGGGATCGTCGTCTGTGCTTTGCTGGTCAGCTTGCTGGTGATCATGGTAAGGATATTCCTTACTATAAGGGACAGCTCAGCGTCAAGGGCGCTCGCCTTGGTCACCCGCTCGCGCCACGGGAATAAGCCGCTCGCGCGCCGCGTATGCGCCCCGTAGTACGACATCCAGTAACACGACATCAGGGTGACAGCATGCCGACCGAGATCTTCCTGCTGGTGCTTCTGGCGGCGGCCATGCACGCCGGCTGGAACGCCATGATCAAGGTGAACAGCGACCGCATGACGGCGATGGCCAACGTGACGCTGTTCGGCAGCGTCGTCTCGGCGCCGGTGCTGTTCGTCGTGCCGCTGCCGCCGCCGGAGGTCTGGGGGATGCTGGCCGTCACCATCGTGCTGCACACGGCCTATCACCTGTTCCTGCCCACCGCCTACAAGTACGGCGATCTCGGCCAGATCTATCCGATGACCCGCGGCCTCGCGCCGCTGCTGGTGCTGCTCGGCGCCTTCGTCGCGGCCGGGGAGACGGTGTCGCTGACCACCCTGATCGGCGTGCTCTGCCTGCTGGCGGGTGTGGCGACCTTGGCCTTCGACCGCCGCCACAAGGGAGCGCCGCGCGGACGCGCCGTGCTCTTCGCCTTCCTGTGCGGCGCCACCATCGCCACCTTCACGGTGATCGACGGTCTCGGTGCGCGCCTCTCGGGCGGCGGGCTGAGCTTCGCCGCCTGGACGACCTTCGGCGGCGGGCTGATGACCTACGCGCTGGTCTGGATGAGGCGCGGCAACAGCCTGCCGGCGACCTGGCGCGTCAATGTCCTGCCGCTGTTCCTCGGCGGCACGATGCAGGTCGCGGTCTACTGGATCGTGGTCTTCGCCATGACCCAGGCGCCGATGGCCGCCGTCTCGGCGCTGCGCGAGACCGGCGTGCTGTTCGCCGCACTGCTCTCCACCTTCCTGCTCAAGGAGGGGATGAACGTCTGGCGCTTCGTCTCGGCCGGGCTGGTTGCCGGTGGCGCCATGCTGATCCGCGGGTCGAAATAACGGATCGAACGCGCTCGCTCACACCACCGAGCGCATCAGCCCGCCGTCGACGCGGATGTTCTGGCCGGTGGTGGTGCCGGCGGCGTCGGAGGCGCCGGCAGACTGGTCTTCAAAATATTAATACCTCTTCCGTAGGGTGATCGGCTTCTGGAGAAGCGTCGGGAAGGAGCTGACAAATCCGATGACAAACCGACGGACTGTCCTGGCCCGCATTTTGGGAGCCTCGACCTTCGTGGCTGCCGCGCTCGGCGGCTGGTTCAAAAGCACCGCCTCCGCACAAGGGAGCCAATCGATGTCAAAGCAAGCGATGCTCGACCTATTCAAGAAGCATGTGGATGCGGAACTGGCGGGCGACCTGGACACCACGATGGCGACGATGACGGGTGATCCGCATCTGCATAATGTGCCCACGATGATCGGGGGCGTGGGCCCCGATGGGGTTCGCAAGTTCTACCGGGATCATCTGATCGGCCAGTTCTTCCCGCCCGACGTCAAGATGACGGAGGTCTCCCGGACCGTCGACGACCGTCAGATCGTCGATGAGCTGGTCATCAGCTTCACCCACACGACAACGATCGACTGGATGCTGCCCGGCGTCGCGCCCACCGGGAAGCGGGTCGAAGTGGCCTTTGCGGTGATCGTGGGATTCAAGGACGGCAAAATCTCCCACGAGCACATTTATTGGGACCAGGCCTGCGTATTGGTGCAGATCGGCCTGCTCAATCCGGCGGGGCTGCCGGTCAGCGGCGCGGAAAGCGCCCGCCGGGTTGCCAATCCAAAACTTCCACCCCGCGCGATCTGACGTCTCAAACCCCCCGCATCAGCCCGCCATCGACGCGGAGGTTCTGGCCGGTGATGTAGCCGGCCGCGTCCGACGCCAGGAAGCTGATCGTGCCGGCGATCTCCTCCATCTTGCCGTAGCGCTTCATCGGCACGCTCTCGCGCCGCGCTTCCGTGCCCGGCAGGCTGTCGATCCAGCCGGGCAGGATGTTGTTGATGCGGATGTTGTCGGCGGCATAGGTGTCGGCGAAGAGCTTGGTGAAGGAGGCGAGGCCGGCCCGCGCCACGGCCGAGGTCGGGAAGGCGGAAGCCGGCTCGAAGGCCCAGGCGGTGGAGATGTTGATGATCGCGCCGGCCTTCTGCTTCTGCATCACCGGCGTCACCAGCCGGATGGGGCGGATGGCGCTGAGCAGGTAGACGTCGATCCCCTTGTGCCAGTCCTCGTCGCTGATCTCGAGCAGCGGTGCGCGCGGGCCGTGGCCGGCGCTGTTGACCAGGACATCGACGCGGTCCCATTTCGCCAGCACGGCATCGACCAGGCGCTGAACGTCGGCCGCCACCTGGTTCGAGCCGGTGACGCCGATGCCGCCGAGCTCCCGGGCCAGCGCCTCGCCCTTGCCGGAGGAGGAGAGGATGGCGACACGGAACCCGTCCGCCGCCAGCCGGCGCGCCGCCGCCGCCCCCATGCCGCTGCCGCCCGCCGTGACTATTGCTACCTTTGGCGCGACCTTGCCTGTGCTCATTCAGATGCCTTTCGCAGAGTGGGGCGGGCATCATAGCCGCCAAAGACCATCGGGGCGGGTGAAATGGCGGCGCCGGCGCCGATTGCCACGGATCAATGAAGGGGGAGCCGCGCCCCTTATGCTGCGGACCGGGCAAACCACCGGCAGGGGCCAGGCATGGCATCGATTCGAGATCCGGGCAGCAGCCTCGATGCGCTGCTCGACCGCAACGTGGCGTGGGCGCAAGCGAAGAGGCGCGACGACCCGACCTATTTCGAGCGCATGGCCGGCCCGCAATCGCCCCGCTACCTGTGGATCGGCTGCTCCGACAGCCGGGTGACGGCCAACGACGTGCTCGACCTCGATCCCGGCCAGGTCTTCGTCCACCGCAACATCGCCAACGTCGCCCATACCAGCGACATGAACCTGCTCGCCGTCCTCGAATACGCGGTGGCGGTGCTCAAGGTCGAGCACGTCATCGTCTGCGGTTACGGCTGCGGCGGCATCGAGCGCGCCCTGGGCGACGAGCGCACGGCGCTGGTCGATTACTGGCTGCAGCCCATCGTCATGCTCTACCGCAAGCACCGCGCGCTGTTCGACGGGCTGCCCGACGCCCTCGCCCGCCTCAACCGCATGTGCGAGATCAACATCGAGATGCAGGTCCGCCGCGTCGCCGCCACGCCGATCGTCGAGAACGCCTGGGTCGCCGGCCGCAGGCTGCAGGTGCATGGCTGGATCTACGGCACCGAGGACGGGCTGCTGCGCGATCTCGGGCCCACACTCGCCTCGCTCGAGGAGCGCGACGCGCTGCCCAGCATCGACGAGCGCGTGCAGCACCCGGTGGAGCCGCGCAGCAGCCTGCGCCGCCACGCCATCGAGGCCTTCGCCGCGCCAAGGGATTGAAGGCGCGCGATCGGGCCCAGGCTCAATCGGGTTGTCAGGCGCCGGGCGCGGCCCCTAGGCTGGCCCGAGCCATGGACCGGACCCCCATCGAAACCGAGCGCCTGATCCTGCGCCCGCCCGTCGTGGCGGATGCCGAGGCGATCCATCGCCACTGGGCCACCGACCCGCTTGTCACCCGCTACCTGGTGTGGAAGCCGCATCGCACGGTGGAGGACACGCGCGCCTTCCTCGCCTTCGTGGCCGAGAGCTGGGAGAGCGGCGCGGAGTTCACCTGGTTGCTCTGCCTGAAGTCGGAGCCCATCGGCTCGATCTCGCTGCGCAAGCACGGCGACAAGGCCGGCATCGGCTACGCGCTGGCCCGCGCGCGGTGGGGGCAGGGCTACATGGTGGAGGCGGCGCGCCCGATCGTGGCGCTGGCGCTGGCCGATCCGGCGATCCGCCAGGTGGGCGCCTTCTGCGACCTGGAGAACAGCGCCTCGGCCCGCGTGCTGGAGAAGCTCGGCATGACAAGGCAGGAGATCCTCAGGCGCTGGCTGGTGCACCCGACGATCAGCGACGAGCCGCGCGACTGCTATTTCTATTCCTTGGAGAGGCCTGCGAACTGAGCCCTTTGCGGGCTGGACCCCGGCGGGCGCAGGGGCGACAATGGCGCCTGTTCCTGACAATCCATCGATTCCGACGAGGCTCATCCGTTCATGGCCCGCAAGCCTCTCGACAATCCGGTATGGCACGCGCTCGGCGGCCCACAGGCGAAGCACGCCATTCGCCGCGAATTCGCCCGGCGCTTCGATCCCGACGTGGCGCCGTTCTTCGCCATCGAGGAGCCGTCGGACCGCGCCTATCGCGACATCGGCGACCTCCTGGGCAAGTCGCCCGAGGCGCGGCTGTTCCGGCCGGAGAAGGAACCGGCGCCGCCCGGCTGGAGCAAAACCTTCGAGAAACCGATCGACCAGATGATCCTGCCGCCGACGGCGGTGCTGCCGGCACCACTCTCGTCGATCATCGAGCTGCGCGAGGCTGATGCGCCGGCCATGCAGGAGCTGGCCCGGCGCACCGACCCGGGACCCTTCGCCCCGCGCACGCACGAGCTCGGCACGTTCCTGGGCATCCACGACGGCGAGCGGCTGGTGGCCATGGCCGGCGAGCGCCTGCGCCTGCCGGGCTGGATCGAGATCAGCGCCGTGGCCGTGGACAAGGAGTATCGCGGCCGCGGTTACGGCAAGGCGCTGAGTGCCGCACTCGTCGCCCGCATCCGCGCTGCCGGCCAGATGCCGTTCCTGCACGTCTATCCCGACAACAAGGCGGCCTTCGCGCTCTACAAGGCGATGGGCTTCGTGCAGCGCACGACGCTGATCGTCACCTGGCTGGCGCCCAAGGCGCCGCCGGCGGCGGCGGAGGGCGGCCCCTGATGCGACGCTGGCTGACGCTCGGCGCCTGCCTGTCGCTTGCCGCTTGCGGCGGCGGCGGTACGCGGCCGGCGGCCACCAGCGCTGCCCTCGAATGCATGCTGGTCAATGCCAGCACGGTGCGGCCGGAGGGCTGGAGCTCCAGCGCCGGCTCCGGCTCCGTCTCGGTTTCCGCGGCGGAGTGGCAGGACACCTGGATGCGCCTGACGGCGCGCGACGAGGCGCCAGCCAAGCCGCTGCCGGCGGGCATGACGGCGATCGCCGTGACCGAGCGCGCCGGATCGAGCTGCTACTCGTATCTCGCGGTGAGCACGCTCAGCCGGGGCGGCGGCCAGCTCGATGTCGAGTTCCACCTGCGCGACATTCCGGCGATGGCGGGGCCGGTGGGCAGCGTCTGCATGCCCAATGTCTCGCAGCGCTCACTGGTCGTCTTCGTGCCGGCCGAGCTGGCGCGCGAGGTGCGCTTCATCCGCTCGGCGGCGGTGCGCGAGAACGCGCCGCGGGCGGCGCCGCCCGCCTGCCCGGCGCTGCGGCGCAATTGAGCGGGTGCCGGAAAAAGAAAGGCCGGCCGCCGCAGACGACGTTTCCATCACCCGCGCGGCCGGCCCGAGCCAGCGCCCGCACATCAGCGCGACGCCCGTAAGGACCATCGCGCGAACCGGCAGGCGCCGCTCTATTCTTCAATCAGTCGCTGAACCAGTCTCGCTGCAGCCGTATCGCGGCCGCGCTAGAAGACCGAGCCGGCCCGCACCAGGTTGATCTCGTGCACCACGCGGCGGTGGCCGTCGCTGCGGCTTTCGATCCGGTACTGGTTGCCTTCGCCGTCCGGCGGCAGGTGCCGCTCGACGACGAACTCGCCGCCGCCCGTCGCCTGATGGGCCAGGGGCGGCTTGTACTGGACGCGGGCGCCGACGTTGAACTTGTGCGGGGTCATCGATGTTCCTTTGGCAAAAGGGTCAGCGGCTGGCCGTCGGGGACGGCGCCGGCACCGCGGTCAGGGCAGGGGCCGCCTCCGGCTCGCCCGGCGCGCCGGGCAGCAGCAGGTAGCCGAGCAGCATGCCGATCGCCAGGCCCGCGGCCTTGGGCGCGATCATGGCCCAGAGCGTCTTCGCGTCCGGCCGGCCGTCGCGCGGCTGATTGCTGGGGGGCAGGCGTCGCATGGTCGCGGATCCTCGGGGTTCGGCGCCGGCGCAGCGGCGCGCTGGCGCATTCGCCGCACGGGGCCAGCGGGCCCGGCGCGGCGGTATTCTCGTTGTGAAGAAAAAACGCGTTGGCGCGGTCGAGGCTCTCGAGGGGCCTCAACCGGGGTCGTCAAAAAGGCAGGGAAAGCAATCGGCAGCGCGACTATACGCCCTTTGCCCCCCGCCGGGGGATAAATCGCCGGGCCGGAATCCGGGCGACGGGAGCGGTTTTAGCCCGCTAGCGCGGGGTCGGCGCCGCCGTCATGGCGGCGATGGTCGCCACCAGCACGCTCCACAGCGCATGCACGCCATTGGCGCCCTCGCCGCGCAGGGCCTCGGCGCGCTTCTCGGCGCGTTGGAGCGCGCTGGGGCCGTAGCGCTCCACGAGATAGCGCGCGGCGCGGACATAGTCGGCGGGCTGCAGCATCGCCGGATTCAGCCGTGGAAACTTTGACACTCCCTTAACGGGCTACCGCGGCCCGAACGTGGCCGGCTAGGCGTCGAGCCGCCGCAGGAAGGTGCGCTCCTCGGCCAGGAAGAAGCGGCCTTCCTCGGCGCTGGCGAAGGTGGCCTGGCCTTCCGGGTCGGCGCGCAGGCGCGCCCGGTAGGCCTCGTATTCGGCGAGGCTGGCGAAGGAGATCAGGCCGAAGGCGATGTTGTTGGTGCCCTCGTGCGGCAGCCAGTAGCCGACGAGGCTGCCGCCGCAGCGGGGAATGATGCTCATCCAGCGCCGCACATAGGCCTCGAAGTCGCGGCGCTTGAAAGGGTCGATCTGGTAGCGGATGAAGACGGTCACGGTCATGCTGGATGCCTCCCTGTCGATGGGGCATCCTGCCGCCGCTGGTGCGGCAATGCTTCGCTCGCGACCGAACTATGGAATGACGATGGCGAAATCGGGAAAGATCTATGTCGGCATCGGCGGCTGGACCTTCGAGCCGTGGCGCGGGACCTTCTACCCCGGCGAGCTGACGCAGAAGCGCGAACTCGAATACGCCAGCCGGCAGCTGACCTCGATCGAGATCAACGGCACCTACTACTCGACATTCAAGCCGGCGAGCTGGGCCAAGTGGCATGACGAGACGCCCGAGGGCTTCGTCTTCGCGGTCAAGGCCTCGCGCTATTGCACCAACCGCAAGGTGCTGGCCGAGGCCGGCGAGTCGGTGACGCGCTTCATCGAGCAGGGCCTGGTCGAGCTCAAGGACCGGCTCGGGCCGATCAACTGGCAGTTCATGGAGACCAAGAAGTTCGACGCGGCCGACATGGAGGCCTTCCTCAAGCTGCTGCCGCGCGAGGTCGGTAAGCTTCCCCTGCGCCACGCGCTCGAGGTGCGCAACGCGAGCTTCAAGGACCCGCGCTTCTACGATCTCTGCCGCAAGCACGAGGCGGCCATCGTCTTCGCCGACCATGACGAGTTCCCGCGCATCGACGAGGCCACCGCCGACTTCACCTATGCGCGGCTGATGAAGACGCAGGAGAGCGTCAAGACCGGCTACAAGCCGGCCGAGCTCGCCGGTTGGGCGAAGCAGGCGCAGGCCTGGGCAAAACGCGGCGACGCCTTTGTCTACATCATCTCGGGGGCGAAGGTCCGCAACCCGGCGGCGGCGCAGGCCCTGATCGGGAAACTAGAATGAACGAAGCGGTGATCGAGCTCCGTGCACTCCTGCAGAAACCGCAGGCTGGATTGCGGCTGGTACATCTGCATCTCGGGCGGCTGGAGAACCCGGCGATCGTCGACCGCAAGGCGGTGCGCTACACCCTGCGCGAGGCGGGCAAGAAGGCGGCGGCCTGGCGGTTGTTCGACATGCCCAACGGCGACCTGCTCTTCCTTTACCAGGGCCTGGCCTATTCGGCGGTCGAGCAAGCCTGCAAGGAGATAGCCGCGATGGCGGTCGAGACGCGGCTCACCGGTGACTCACCGTATGGCGCGCCGCCGAGCCTGCAACCCGGCGATGCGCTGTTCAATATCGTCGATCTCGCCTCGAATGCCGTTCTGGTGCTGCGCTATCTCGACGGCCTCGATCGGCCCGCGACCCAGCACTAGCCGGCGAACACGTCCCACAGGCGGCCGGCGACGCCGCGCGCCATCTCGCCGGTGACGGCAGGGTGGCGCAGGACGTCGACGCCGAAGTCGAGCAACCGGTCGCCGCTGCGCGCGCGGTCGAGCCAGGCCTCGATCTCGTCCATGGAGCCGGCGCCGCGCGTGTCGAAGCTGATCTTGGCCAGCACCTGGCAGGCGGCGTTGAACAGGATGATCTCGGCCTTTTCGTAGGGCCGCGGGCAGGGGGCGAAATTGGGGGGCGGGACCATGCCGCGGCGCCCCATCATGGCGGACACGGCTGCGGCGGCCGTGTCGTTGAGCGAGAAGGCGATCTCGGCCGGCACGCCGAGGAAGTCGCGGGTCAGCTCGGCATACTGCGCCGCCAAAAGGGGCATCTCCCAGTCGTCGTCGAGCAGGCCGAGCTCCGATATGGCGGGGCCTGATACGGCGGGGGGGTGAGCGACCGGCGACAGCGATGACATGATCCAGGACTCCCTTGCGCGGACGGAAGGGGATTTCGCAAGCCATATGCCAGCGGCAGAGTGCGGATTCTGCTGCCTTTTCGAGGGGCCCCCGGCCGGCAAAGGGCAGCCGCCCGGCAACATCTGCCGGCCCCCCGTGGCGGCTCCTGCCGTGTGGGTATAATCCTTCGCCTGACAGGAGACTCGGGGATGAGTGGCCCGCCCGCCATACGCCGCGCCGACAAGCTGATGCCCGATGAGCGGGCGCGGGAGCTGCTGGAGCGCGGCTATTGCGGTCGCCTGGCCACGGTGGGAGCTGATGGCTATCCCTACTGTGTGCCGCTGCTCTACGTGGTGCTCGACGGCGCGATCTGGGTGCACAACGCCCGGGGCCAGGGGCATCTGCGCGCCAATGTCGAGCATGAGGCCCGGGCCTGCTTCGAGGTCGATGAGCCGGGGGAGGTCTTCCCCTACGGCCGGTTCGAGTGCGACAGCTCGATCGCCTACCGCAGCTGCATCGCTTTCGGCCGCATCCGGGTCGTGGAGGAGGAGGCCGCCCAGCAGCGTTTCTTCGAGGCGCTGATGGCCAAGTACGCCCGGCCCGATTGGCAGCGACCGGCCGGGTTCTTTCCGCGCCTCAACCAGATCACCGTCTACGTGCTCGAGGTCGAGCGCCTGACCGGCAAGGAAACCCCGCTGCCCGCCAAGGCCGATCAATGGCCCGCCCGGGACCAGACCAAGACACCCAACGCAGTCCCGCCGCGCCGCTAGGCGCCTACCTCTCTCAGGCATTCCCTGAGTTTCCGGCCAGATTGACCGGAATGAAAATCGTCCCCGGCGCTTCCTAAGTAACGAGCCCTGCGCTCGTTCAAAGGCCGCCATGGCGATCTCGACTGCCGACCCCGCATCGCTCGACTCCGACCCCCCATTTCTGCTGCGTCATCCCCGGGCCCGTGGTGGCCGCGGCTTCATGGCCTTTCTGACTGGGATCCGGTCCGAGCCGCCGCGCATGATGCTGCCGCGCCTCGAGCCGGTCCTCGGTGACGCCCCGGAAGAGACCGGGCAGGCCCGGGTCGCCCTGGAAGACGTCGAGCCGGGACGGCTCCCTGTCCCGGCGGCGCCCGCCGAAACAGCCATCGAGATAGTACCGGTCGAGTTCGAGCCAGCTCCCGTCGAACCCGTCCCGTTCGAGCCGATCCAGATTTCCGGGATCGAGCTACCGCCCCTCGAATCGGTCCCGGCCGAAGAGGCGGCGGTTGAGCTGCTTCAGCCCGAACAGGCACTTTTCGAGGCGCTTCCCGTCGAGGAGCTCGTTCAGGCGTCGGCGATCGAAGCGGTTCCGTCCGTCGCGCCGTTGACGGCGCCGGTGATCGTGCCGCGCCGCCGAAGCTGGGGGCGTCGCATCGTCGGCGGGCTGCTCAGCGCCGCCGCCTATACCGTGGCCAGCCTGATGCTGCTCGCCGCGGCGCCGGTCTATCTGCTGATGTCCGACCGCCAGGACGTGGTGCACTGGTCGAACGAGCTGCTGGACCTTGTGGCGCGCTGGTAGCGCGCCGTCGCTCGCTAATTGCTGCTGCGACGTCCGGGTACGGAGAGCGCCGGATCGACCCAGATCTGTCGGCCGCGCGCCGGCGCCGTATCCTGGGCGGCAATGGCCCGCCATTCGGCGGCCAGCTCCAGCAACGTCTCCCGAATATCCGAATCCTTGGTGATCCGGGCGAGATCGTCGCACTCGGCGGCGCGGGATCGGTATTCGGCCGGCGTCGTCATCGGGGTTTCAGCTCCCTCGGTCCGCGTGCGCTTTGGCGGCACCCTGGATCGAATGAGCCTACCACGGATTGGGCCGAGACCAAGTCGTACCCCGGCGGTCATGTTATTCTTATGACGAGGGCCCGCTAAGGTTGCCCCACGGGAGGTTAATGACTAATCGCGGTACGTACGCCGCCTTGGCCGTACTGGGGCTGGTATCCGCCGCGCCGTTTTTTGGCGACGCCCGGGCCCAGTTCCCCGACCGGCCCATCCGTGTCCTCGTCCCCAATCCGCCGGGCGGCGCCACCGACACCACGGCGCGGGCGATCGGGCCGCGCCTCAGCGAGCGCCTCGGCCAGCCGGTCGTGGTCGAAAACCGGCCCGGCGCCAATGGCAACATCGCCACCGAGTTGGCCGCCAAGGCGGCGCCCGATGGCTACACGCTGCTGCTCGCGGCCGACGCCCAGATCGTCATCTCCCCGCATCTCTACCGGATGACCATCGACCCGCTGAAGGATCTCGCCGTGGTCGCCAGCCTGGGCACGACCGACCTGGTGCTGACCGTCGGCGCCAAGCTGCCGGTCACAACCCTGGCCGAGTTCGTGCAGCTGGCGCGCAAGACCACCCCGCCGCTGCCCTATGCCTCGATCGGCGCCGGCAGCCAGCATCACCTGACCATGGAACTGCTCAAGCAGCGCGCCGGCATCGAGCTGGTGCACGTGCCCTATCGCGGCGGCGGACCGGCGATGGTGGCGCTGCTCGGTGGAGAAGTGCAGGCGATGTTCGGCGGCAACTCGGCGGCGGGACAGATTCGCAGCGGCGCGGTGCGCGGCCTCGCCACCGCCAGCCGCAAGCGCTCCGCGGCGTTTCCCGACATTCCGACGATCGCCGAGACCTATCCGGGTTTCGAGGCCCAGGCGTGGCTGGCGCTGTTTTCACCGGCCGGCGTTCCGCCGGCCGTGTTGCAGCGGTTGCGCAGCGAGGCGGCGCGGGTCCTGGGCGAAACGGAGACGGCGGAGCGGCTGCGCAGTGCCGGCGGCATCGAGGTCTACGCGACCACGACCGAAGCCTTCGCGGCGCAGATGCGCAGCGAGCACGCCCGCTACGGGGAGATCGTGAAAAAGGTGGGAGTTACGGTCGAGTAGCCCCCGCTCGCGGGACGGCCTGAATTGGTGTAGGACGGCTTCCTCTTGATCCTTCACCGCCGACGGATTCGCCCGATGATTCTCTATCGCTACCTCACCGGTCCCGACGACAACGCCTTCTGTCACCGCGTCACGGCGGCGCTCAACAAGGGCTGGCAGCTGGCTGGCTCGCCGACCCTGACCTACGACCCCGAGAAGAAACGCGTGATCTGCGGCCAGCCGATCCTCAAGGAGGTCGAGGGCGAGACCTACGACCCGTCGATCGAGCTCGGCAAATACTGACGGCGATCAGGAGCCGCGCAGGATGGCGAGCTGGCCGAAGACCGGCTGAGCGACACGCATCAGCAGGCCGCGCCCGAAGATGGCGATGATCAGGATGTAGATCGTCGCCCCGCTGGGCACCAGCACGGCCAGGGCCGCCAGGTCGGAGAACTCCCGCAGCCCGTAGTGGTGCAGCAGCATGAGGGCGAAGGCCATCAGGCTGACGGCGGCGAGCGGCACCACCACGCCGCTGACCAGGCCCTTGGCCGCGCCGTTGAACAGGCGGTAGACGAAGAAGGCCATGATCGGTGCCGTCAGCACGGCGCGGCTGACCCAGATCACCGTCGCGTCGAACGGTGTCGACGGGCGGATCAGGAACAGGCTGCCGAAGACGATGATGAAGCTGGCGATGCTGACCGCGAAAACCGCGCCCGGCCGGCCCGCCGCCACCAGCGCCACGTTCGGCATCAGGAACAGGAACTGCACCATCGAGGCGACCGCGAAGACGCGGATGTAATCGGCCGCCGGGCCCCAGGCCTCGCCCAGGAACAATCCGACGATCATCGGCGCGCAGATGGCGAGGCCACCGAAGATCGGCAGCGTCGCCACCGCGGCCAGCTCGGTGGCATCGCGACAGCTCTTGTAGAAGGCTTCCTTGTTCTGCTGCTGGCGCGACAGGAAGGGCAGGGCGACGTTGTAGGCGGCTCCGCCGAGCATGTCGTAGAGCGTGTCGACGACGCGCTGCGCGATGTTCAGGTAGCCCGCGGCAACGACGCCGAAACTGTAGCCGAACAGGATCATGAACAACCGCACCGAGGCGAGCCAGACCATCCGGCTGCCCACCGCGAACAGGCCAAAGGCGAGCAGCCGCGCGAGACGGTGGAAGGAAAAGCGGAAGCGCGGACGCCAGGTGATGGCGGGCCACAGGAACGCCGTGCTGACGGCGACCAGGATGAGCTGCTGGGTGACGACGCTCCACACTCCGAAACCGGCTATGGCGAGCCCGATTCCCGCGATGGCCGCCGCCACGCGGCCGTAGAACGAGCGGATGGCCAGGGCCCGGAAGCCGCCCTGCCGGCGCAGGAGGGCAATCGGCACGCCGCCGATGCTGCTGAAGATGATGCCGCAACCCGTGACCATGACCACGGCCTCGAGCTGCGGTTCGCCGAACAGGCGGGCAAAGGGGCCGGCAACGGCCAGGCAGACGCCAAACAGCAGCACGCCCATCGCGGTCGACGTCCAGAACGCGGTGTCGATGTCGCGGGGGCGCAGGCCGGGCCGTTGCACCAGCGCGTCGTGCATCAGCATCTCGACGACCATGGTCAGGAACTGCACCAGGCCGAAGGCCAGGGCGAAAAGGCCGAGATCCTTGGGACCCACCAGGCGGGCCAGGATCAGCAGGGTGACCAGGGACAGGATCGACAGCACGCCGCTTTCGAGCAGGGCCCAGAACAGCGAGGACATGGGCTTGCGCGGAACGGGCTCGGCTTCCGTCTGGGGCGGCGGTGGCGGGTTCGGTGGGGAGGTCGTGTTGCTGGTCATGATCCGTCGCGGCTAACGGGCAACACGCCCGGGATGGCTCCGACAGCGTGCCGGCATCGGAACGCCCGTGAAGGCCACTCATTCCGGGCGTGAAAAAGAATCCAATCCCTAGCTGCCAAGATTGCTCCTTTGGGGGTCCGGAACAACCACCCGGCCGGGGTACCTAGAACGGTTTTCGGGGTATCCGGATCATGCGGCAAGCAGCCATTGCGGACACGAAGATGACGCGGCGGCCACGCTCCGGAAGCGGGCATAGTGATGGGCTGATCGTCGCCCGAATCGCCCACCATCCAGCGAGCGCATGTCCGATAAAACCGCGGTTTCCGAAGCGCCGCTCGCCGAGCATGGGGCCTCCGTCCTGCCCCAGGTCACCGTCGACAGCTACAACGCCGAGATCCGCGACGGCGAGGGCTTCGTCGGCGACCGGGCCAGCAATACCGCGTTCCGCGAGATCCTCGACGGCTGGCGCAAGCGCCTCAAGCATCTCGACGAGGATCCCCTGGCCCCCGACGGGCTCAAAGGCAAAGGCAAGAACGGCAAGCCCGAGCGCCTGAGCAAGCGCAAGCTCGACAAGCTGCTGGCCGCCGGAGATCCCAAGGCCGCGGGCCTGCTGCTCAGCGCCATCGAGGACTTCGCCCAGGAGCTGATCGCGGTGATCCGGCGCTTCCTGAAGCTCAAGGCGTGGCAGGGCACCGAGCGCATCGTGATCGGCGGCGGCTTCCGCGACAGCCGCATCGGCGAGCTGGCGATCGGCCGGGCCGAGGTCGCCCTCAAGGCGGACAAGATCGATGTCGATCTCGTGCCGATCCGCCATCACCCGGACGAAGCCGGGCTGCTGGGCACGGTGCATCTGGCGCCCGGCTGGATCTTCTCGGGCCATGACGGAATCCTGGCGATCGACATCGGCGGCAGCAATATCCGCGCCGGCGTCATCGAGACCAACGTCAAGGACAGCAAGGACCTGTCGAAGGCGGCGGTCTGGAAATCGGAGCTCTGGCGCCACAGCGAGGAAAAACCCTCGCGCACCGACGCCGTCGAGCGCCTGGTCAAGATGCTGCGCGACCTGATCCGCGAGGCGAAGAAGGGCAAGCTGCGCCTGGCGCCGTTCGTCGGCATCGGCTGTCCCGGCCTGATCGACAAGGACGGCAACATCCGCCGGGGCGGGCAGAACCTGCCCGGCAACTGGGAGGGCAAGAATTTCAACCTGCCGAAGCTGCTGCGCGAGGCGATCCCGGAGATCGACGATCACCCGATCGCCATCGTCATGCACAACGATGCGGTGGTTCAGGGCCTGAGCGAGGTGCCGTTCCAGCGCGACATCAAGCATTGGGGCGCGCTGACCATCGGCACGGGCCTGGGCAACGTGCGCTTCACCAACCGCGAGTAGCGCTTCAGCGCTTCAGGGCCGAGATCAGCAGCGCCAGCGACCGCCCGGCGAAGAGCCGCATGTTGGCCACGCGGTCGGCGCTGCCCGTCGACAGGGTCTGCGAGTCCTCGACCGGCCCGGCGATGGCCAGGCAGGCATGGCCCGCCGGATCGCCGTAGCGGTTGCCGGTCGGCCCGGTGGCGCCCGTCTCGCCCAGTCCCCAGGTCGCACCGAAACGCTCGCGGACCGTGCGGGCGAGCAGGCGGGCATAGGGGTCCGTGGACGGACGCATCCCCTCCATCGCCGCTGCGTCGATGCCGAGCAGCGCCAGGCGCGCCTGCTTGGTGTAGATCACGCCGCCTCCCAGGAAATAGGCCGAGGCGCCGGGCACCGCGAGCAGGGCCGCCGAGATCAGGCCGGCGGCCGAGGATTCGGCGATGGCGATGGTCTCGCGGCGGGTCTTGAGCAGGGCGCCGGCTTCCGCGGCGAGGGGCAATAGCTGGTCCATGGGCCGGACTATGCTATCAAACGGAGCATGAGCGCTACCGCCGAGACTATCGGCCGCGACAGCATCGCGGCGACCTACGAGACCATCCGCCCGCACATCCGCCGCACGCCGGTCGTGGCCACCGACGGCACCGCCTTCGGCCTGGAGGCCCTGCCGCTGGTCTTCAAGCTCGAGCTGCTGCAGCACGCCGGCTCATTCAAGACGCGCGGTGCCTTCGCCAACCTGCTGCTGCGCGAGGTGCCGAAGGCCGGGATCGTCGCCGCCTCGGGCGGCAATCACGGCGCGGCGGCCGCCTATGCGGCGATGAAGCGCGGGGTGAAGGCCAAGATCTTCGTGCCCAGCATCTCCTCGCCGGCCAAGATTGCGCGCATCCGCAGCTACGGCGCCGACCTCGACGTCGGCGGCGAGCGCTACGCCGAGGCGCTGGCGGCGAGCGAGGCCTATCGCCAGGCGACCGGGGCGCTGGGCGTGCACGCCTTCGACCAGCGCGAGACCATGCTGGGCACCGGCACGATCGGCCTGGAACTGGACGAGCAGGCCAGGGACATCGACACGCTGCTGGTGGCGGTGGGCGGCGGCGGGCTGATCGGCGGCATCGCCGCCTGGTATGCCGGCCGCATCAAGGTGATCGGCGTCGAGCCGGAAGCGGCACCCACCCTGACCGAGGCGCTGGCGGCTGGCAAACCGGTGGATGCGCCGGCCGGCGGCATCGCCGCCGACTCTCTGGCGCCCAAGCGGATCGGCGAGCTGGTCTTCCCGATCGCCCGTCAGCATGTCGCCCGGGTCGTGCTGGTGACCGACGAGGCGATCCGCGCGGCGCAGCGGGCGCTGTGGGAGAGCTTGCGTATCGTCGCCGAGCCCGGCGGGGCCGCGGCCTTCTCGGCCCTGCTGTCGCGCCGCTATGTTCCGGCGGCCGGCGAGCGCGTCGGCATCATGGTCAGCGGCGGCAACACGACGGCGGTCGATTTCGAACGCTAGGCGGCCCGCTAGTTCCACACTAGGCGGGCGACCTCGACCATGCGCTCGAGCTTGCGCTTCTGGTCGTCCTCGCTGATCAGGTTGCCCACCGCATCCGAGCCGAAGCCGCATTGCGGGCTGATCGCCAGCTGCTCCAGCGGCAGGTGCTTGGCCGCCTCGTCGATGCGGCGCCTGAGATCGTCGACCGATTCCAGGGGTGCCACCTTGGTGCTGATCAGGCCGAGGACCACGACCTTGCCCTTGGGCACATGGCGCAGCGGCTCGAAGCCGCCGGCCCGCGGGCTGTCGTATTCCAGCAGGAAGCGCTGGTGCGGCGTCTCGTTGAACAGCCGTTCGGCGATGGCGTCGTAGGTGCCCTCGCGGTGCCACATGCTGCGCTGGTTGCCGCGGCAGAGATGCAGGCCGAAGGTCACGCCGGGAAAGCCGGCCGCTACTGCCGCCTCGGCCTTGATCGAGCGCGCGAGATTCTCATCGGGATTCTCGCCGCGCTGCTTCATCTCGGCGAGCGACGGCTCGTCCACGTACGCCGTGAAGCCCGGCGCGTCGATATGCACGTAGCGGCAGCCGGCATCGACCAGCTCCTGGATCATCCGGCGCTGGATCGCCACCACGTCGGCCAGGAAGGCGTCCATGTCCTTGTAGACGTCGCGCGAGCGCTCGTAGGCGAAGCGCTGCGAGATGCGGTCCGGGCCGATCAGGCTGACCTTGACCGGCGTGCGGGCCATCGGCGCCACGCGCCGGTATTCCTCGAGCGGCACGTTGCGCATCAGCTTGAGCTTCGCGTAGACCGGCCGGCGGTGGGCGACGGCCGTGCCCGGCAGGTGCAGGTCGGGGATGTCCCAGCGGCGCAGCGCGCTGCCGCCCTTGGCGCGCTCCTCCTGGACCTTCACCGTGTCGGCCTTGCTCTGCACGTCGTAGCCCGAAACGGCGAGGCCGAAACTGTCCTGGAAGTTGAGCCGGCTGATCTCGCCGTCGGTGATGACGTCGAGGCCGATGCCTTCCTGCAGCGTCACGAAGTCGCGGACGCAGTCCTCCTCGATCCGGGCGAAGGCCGCCGTGTCGAGCTTGCCGTCGTCGAATTGCTTGCGGGCTTCCTTCCAGCGCGCCGGCCGCAGCAGGCTGCCGACGTTATCGGTGCGAAGGGTGTCGAGGTTCATCACTCGTTCTTGACCCCGGCGAGCTTGATGGCTTCGGCATAGCGCCGCAGGTCGGCGGCGATGTGGCGCTCGTAATCGGCGGTGCCGTTCTCACGCAGCACCATGGCCAAGCGCTCCATGCGCTCGGCCAGGTCGGGCTCGCGCAACGCCTTGGCGACGGCCGCCTGCAGCCTTTGCACGATCGCCGGCGACATGCCGGCCGGGCCCTGCAGGCCGATCACCGTGGCGATGTCGAAATCGGCGAGCCCGAGCTCGATGGCGGTGGGCACGTTGGGCAGGGTCTTGGAGCGCTGCGCCGTGCTGATGGCGATGACCTTGAGCGTGCCGGCCTCGATCTGCTGCGCGACGTTCGGGATGCCCGACCAGCCGGCCTGGATCTCGCCGCTCATCAGGGCCGCGACCATCGCCGAGCCGCCGCGATAGGGGACGTGCACCAGCTCGATGCCGGTGCGGCCGGCGAACGCCGCCCAGGTGAGGTGATGGATCGAACCGTTGCCGGCCGAGCCGTGGCTCCACTTGCTTGACTGCGCCTTGGCGGCGGCCACGAAGGCCTGCAGGTTGTTCGGCACCGATGGGTGCACGACCAGCACCGTCGGCACGGCGGCCAGCGCGGTGACCAGGGTGAAGTCCTTGGGCACGCTGTAGCCGACCTTGGGATTGAGCGCCGGGATGATGCTCATGGCACCTGAATCACCGAGCATCAGCGTGTGGCCGTCGGGCGCCTGCTTGACGAAGATCTCCGCCGCGACCTGACCGCCGGCACCCGGGTGGTTCTCGATGATGAATGGCTTGCCGAGCGCGGTGGTGAGCTTGTCGGCCAGCATGCGGCCGAGCACGTCGGGATTGCCGCCGGGGGCGGCACCGACCAGCAGGCGCACCGGGCGCGAAGGCCAGCTGTCGGCGCCCTGTGCTTGAGCGGAAGGGGCGTGGGTGAGGGACGGGGAGAGCAGCGCCAGGGCCAGGAGCCCGGCGGCGAACCGAAGTAGCATCGTTTCCTCCTCAGCAGGGCCCTTTTGCCCGGGCGTTCTGGATTGGGGGTTACTGTAGGAAACGAACGGCCGTCGCGCAAATCAGCGCGCGGTTGTGTGGCGAATTAAAGTGGGACGCTCAGACCAGGATGTTGAGGCGGCCGGAGTTCTGCAGCATGGCGAGGGCCGCGTTGCCGTTCAGCTGGTCGACCGACATGCCACCACCGCCCTGCTCCACGGCGGCGCGGTCGCGCATGACCAGGAAGCGTTTGACGAACTGGTCGATGTAGACCGGGTCCTTCACCTTGTCGAGCTTGAAGCCCTTCTTGACCAGCTCCGCCTGTTTCTCGACCGACTGGTTGGCGACCTCGGGCGGGATGCGCAGGGCCTCCGTGACCACGGCGCGCAGCACCTTGTCGCCGAGGATGCCGTAGGCGTCCTTGGCCTCGCCGATCTTGCGTTTGAAATAGGCCGCCTCGCGCAGGGCCGGATTCTGCTCGCCGAGCTTCTTCTCGTACTCGTTGGTCAGGTACTTGCCGACGATGCCGTCGACGAACGTGGCGAGCTTGAGATTGGCCGTGCCCAGCTGGCCGAGCGCGAAGTCCTTGTTGATCTCGCGGAAGCGCGGATCGGCGAGGCGGTTGGCCAGCGCCTTGGGGTCCTTCGGGTCGCCGGTCATCACCTTCTTGATGCGGGCGGGGAACTGCATCTCCGCTTCGATCGAGTAGGCGGAAAGCGCGAATTTGAGCATCCGCGGATCGTTGAGGAACTCGTCGACCGTCTTCACGGTGGCGGCCTTCTGCCGGAAATACTCGATTTCCTTTTTGACAGCCGGGGTCTGCGCGAATTGCGCCACCTGCTTGGTGGTGTCGCTTTTCGCCAGGCGCTGATAGAGCGCGAAAGCCGGAACGTTGCCGAGGCCGTCGATCATCGCGGGACACGAAACCCTTGGAGTGCCAAGGGCTTATGATCGCGCCAATTCGCTTAAAATTGTACTAATATGACAAATATCGATTTATCAGGGCTTTAGGCGGAGCAGGGGACGGTAGATCGCCCGCCCGAGCGAGGGCATCAGGTAGAGAGGGAACTGGCTGCAGGCGAGATAAAGGTAGAGGTCCGGGCTGCCCGAGACACCCAGCGCCGCGACCAAGGTCGCCATGTTGCGGTTGCCGGCGTTGAGCGCCGTAGTCAGGCCCTCGCGCCCGCTCATGCCCCAGAGCCGCGAGCCGCTCCAGAAAAGGAGGGCGGTGATCACTTGGAAGCCGAAGTTGGCGACGAAGACCGCGGCGAGGAACATGAGCACGCGCGCCGGGTCGTCGACCAGCTGGGCCAGCACGCCGTCCATGACACCGATCCCGAAGACCACCAGCATCAGCACGCCGATACCGCCGATTGCCTTGCCCTCGCGGCCGATGCGCTCCACGCCGAGCGTGGCGCGCAAGGCCCAGGCGGCGGCGAACGAACCGCCGATGAGGACGGCAAGACGCAGCATCAGCTCACCCATGCCGATGTCGAGCTCGATGCCGAGCAGGGCCAGGGCCAGCGGCGGCTGAATCAGCGGCTGGAGCAGCGAGCTCGCCACCATGACCACCAGGGTCAGCGGCCCGTCGAGCCCCATCATCAGGGCGAAGGCGGGCAGCGAGATCAGCACCGGCGAGGAGACGCCGAGCACCAGCGGTCCCTTGAGCGCTTCCGGCGGGTCGACCAGCGCGACCGCGACCCACATGACCAGCGGCGCGCCGATCATGACCCAGAAGACGATGATCAGCGGCAGCAGCGGCGCGCGCAGGCGCTGGAAGACCTGGCCCCAATCGAGCCGCAGCACCGTGGCGATGAGGAGGACGGCGACCGAGGGCGTGACCAGCGGCTTGAACAGGGCGGCCAGCGGCGGTACCACGACGCCGGTGAGCAGCCCGGCGATCAGCAATACGCCGCCGTGACGCTCCAGCCACTCCAATCCGCGCAAGACCATCCGCCCCTCGACTCGCCTGTGCGCGAGGGTAGCACTTCGCTTAGCAACCCTCTCCGCCCGCTTGCGGGGGGAGAGGGTGCGAGCGCCCCTTATTCTGGCGCGCGCAGGGTTGGCGTGGCGGCTGCGTGCGCAGGAAAAGACTGGGCTGAGGTGGGTCTTGAGGCGAAAAGACACCTCACCCTCCCAATCGCTCCGCGATTGGGCCCCTCCCTCTCCCCACTTCGTGCGGAGAGGGCGCAAGATTGGATCAGACGCTTAGAGCGACGATTTCAGCTTGAGGTGGGTGTGGCGATCGATGGATTTGATGCCGATGCGCCGCGACGACGATCCCTGCAGCACGTCGAGCGGGATGTCCGTTCCCGCCGGCCCCACCGCCCAGACCTTGCGGTAGAAGTCGGCGAGGCTCTTCGGCGCGGCACCGTTGACGCCGACGATCACGTCGCCGCTCTTGATGCCGGCCTTCTCGCCCGGGCCGCCGGGCGCCACGCGGGTGACGAACAGCCGGCCGCGCGCCTCGTCGGTGGTAATGCCCAGCCACGGCTTGGCCGGCCCGGAGACGCGGCCGTCGGTGATCAGGTCGCCGAGGATCGGCGGCAGCCGGTCGATGGGCACGAACATGTTGCCAGGAAAGTGCTGCTGCGTGCCGGTCGCGTCGCCGACGATCAGCGAGCCGACGCCGACCAGCTTGCCCTCGCGGCTGATCAGCGCGGCACCGCTCCACGCCGGATGGGGGGGCGCGGTGAAGATCGCCTCGTCGAGCATGTACTCCCAGTTGCCGGCGAATTCGCGCTTGGCGACGACGAAGGCCGGGGCGGCCATCTCGGGGCCGCCGAAGCTCGCCACCAGCACCGGATCGCGGTCGGCGAGATCGGCTGACTTGCCCATCGCCAGCGGCCGCACCTTGAGCGGCTCGTTGGTGCGCAGCAGGCCGAAGCCCGTCTCGTGATCGTAGCCGATGACCTCGGCCGGTATCGTACGGTTGCCGCTGATCACCTCCGCGGCATAGGCCTCGACCATCAGGTAGCCGATGGTCAGCACCAGGCCGTTCTGGTCGATGACGATGCCGGAGCCGGAGCGCTCCTTGCCCAGGCCCTGGACCGTGCGGCCTTCGGGGGCGATGTAGGTCTTGATCTGGACGACGGCGGAGAGCAGTTCGTCGAGCGACGGCGCTTGGGCCGCAGCGGGGCCGGCGAGCAGGGCCCAGACGGCCGCGAGCGGCGCGGCGAGAGGAGCAAGCAGGGAATCGACGCGACGACCGTTCTTCATCAAACGCTCCGTCTACGAAAGACCTAGTCTACCACACCACCCCGAGTCGCTCCGCGGCAATTGCGGAACCGGGTACGGGCACCTGCCCTATATACAGTTCCGATATGGGACGAATTCCCGTCGCGGGAAGGATGTTTGTTTCACGCCATCCAGTCCGGCGGCGGGATGTGCTTGTACGCTTCGCGCAGCGCCGTGGACCACTGCTCGCGCAATCCCCGGAAATAGGGATCGTCCTCGGTGACACGCCGCTTGAGATCGACCTTGAGCGCGTCGCGCCGGTAGACCACGAGATCCATCGGCAGGCCGACGGTGAGGTTCGAGCGCAGGGTCGAGTCCATGGACACCAGGGCAAGCTTGACCGCATCGCGCAGGTCGATGTCGTAGCGCGCCGCGCGGTCGAGGATCGGCTTGCCGTACTTGTGCTCACCGACCTGCAGGAAGGGCGTGTCCTCGGTCGCTTCGATGAAGTTGCCGGCGGCGTAGACCTGGAACAGGCGCAGCTCCCGGCCCTTGATCTGGCCGCCGAGCAACATCGCGACCTCGAAGCCGACATTCTGCGCCTTCATCGTCTCACCATAGGTCGTGAAGACGCGGCGGATCGCCTCGCCGACCAGCGTCGCGGCGGCGAACATGCTGGGCACCGTGTAGAGGCTTTCGACCTTGCCGTTGGTCGGATTCTCGAAGCCCTCGGTGACGAGATTGACCACCGACTGCGTGATCGCCAGATTGCCGGAGGCGGCCAGCGTGATGACGCGCTCGCCGGGTTTCTCGAACACATGCAGCTTGCCGAAGGTGGCGATGTTATCGACACCCGCGTTGGTACGCGTGTCGGCCAGCATCACCAGCCCATTCTTGAGCCGCAGCCCGACGCAATAGGTCATCGCTAGAGAATCCGTAGACGGTGAAACCGCCTATTGTTGCGCCTGGGCGGGCTGCACGTCCACCGCCACCGTGAGCGCCTCATCCGCCACGCCGCGGCGGATGCCGCGCACCGGAGCGGCTTCGCCGTAATCGAGCCCGATGGCCACCCGCACGTATTTCTCAGTGGGACAGATGTTGTTGGCCGGATCGAAGCCGACCCAGCCGAACTCGGGCACGTGCGCCTCGGCCCAGGCGTGGCTGGCCGAGGCGGTCTCGCTGCCACCCTGCCAGAGATAGCCGCTGACGTAGCGCGCTGGCAGGCCGAGCAGGCGGGCCACGGCGATGAAGACATGGGCGTGGTCCTGGCAAACCCCGCTGCCCTTGGCCAGGGCTTCGGCGGCCGTGGTCATCACGGTCGTCACGCCGACCACGTAGTCGACGCGGGCCCGCACCGTCTCCATCAGCCGGTGGAGGCGGACGATCGGATCGCTGAAGGTTTCAATCTCACGGGCCAGCGATCGCAATTCGTCGTCCGGCGCCGTCGGCGCCGTGGTCCGCACCCAATAGCGCGGCGGCAGGCGCTCGATCGAGTCGCGCAGCACGCCCTGGGTGTCCGTGGTCTCGACCTCGCCCTCGGCGACGATCGTCGCCCCCTGATGCGGCCGGGCCACGGTGAACAGGTGCATGACATTGCCGTAGCCATCGTCGGTGCGGGCCAGCGCCTTGCCGTCGGCCGTGACGCGCCAGCTGCGGATGCGCTGGCTGGCGTGCTCGCTCGGGGTCATCCGCAGGAGCTGCGCCGCGTAGTCGACCGGGCGGTCGTAAGCATAGCTGGTGGTGTGGCGGATACGGATGCGCATGATCAGGTCAGGTACTGGCGCCGGATCTCGGCGCCGAGCACGATATTCTGATCGATGAACCCGGTCAGGAATTCGTGCAGGCCGCCCTGAAAGATGCGGTCGATCTTGCCGTAGCGGAGCTGAGCGTGAATTCCGCCGGCCAGGCGATGGGCCTCGCCGCGCTTGCCATAGGCGTCGCCGATGCGATCGAGATAGGTGACGATCTCCCCCATGCAGCTGACCAGCGAGCGCGGCATCTCGGCTCGCAAAATCAGCAGGTCGGCGACATGCCAGGGCTGGAGCCGGTCGCGATAGACCCAGTGATAGGCGCGCAGCGCCGAGACCGAGCGCAGGATGGCCGTCCACTGGTAGTAGTCGAGAATGCCGCCGATATTCTCGCTACGCGGCAGCAGCACGTGATACTTGACGTCGAGGATGCGCGCCGTGTTGTCGGCGCGCTCGACGAAGGTGCCCAGGCGCACGAACCAGTAGGCGTCGCTGCGCAGCATGGTGTGGCTGACGGCGCCGCCGAAGCGCTGTGAGCGCTCCTTCACCCATTCGAGCAGCGTGCGCACGCCCTCGCTGGAGAAATTCTCGTCCTTCAACTGGCGCGCCTCGATCCAGGTCGAGTTGACGCCTTCCCACATATCCGTGGTCAGCGCGGTGCGCACGGCGCGCGCGTTCTGACGCACGGTCGCCAGGCAGGAGATAATCGACGACGGGTTGTCAGGGTCGCGAACCAGGTGAGAAACGACGTTCGTCGCGTTGGGCGTCTCGTGCTTGGCGTAGAAGGTTTTCTCGCAGCCCGCCGAGACGATGGTGGAATGCCACTCGCTGGCGTCGGTCTCCGGATTGCTCGACAGGCTGGCCATGCGCAGGCCGACATCGAGCAGGCGGGCGACGTTCTCCGCGCGCTCCATGTAGCGCGCCAACCAGAACAGACTATCGGCGGTTCGGCTCAGCATCGATCAGCCATCGACGACCCAGGTGTCCTTGGTGCCGCCGCCCTGGCTTGAATTGACCACCAGCGAGCCCTGGCGCAGCGCCACGCGCGTCAACCCGCCGGGAACGATGCGCACCTCCTTCCCGTAGAGCACGAAGGGGCGCAGATCGACATGCCGCGGCGCCACGCCGTTCTCCACGAAGGTGGGGCAGGTCGACAGGCTGAGGGTCGGCTGGGCGATGTAGCGGTCGGGCCTTGCCTTGATCTTCTCGGCGAAGGTCTCCCGCTCGGCCTTGCTGGCATGCGGCCCGACCAGCATGCCGTAGCCGCCGGAGCCGTGGACGTCCTTCACCACCACCTCGGCCAGGTGATCGAGCACGTAGCGGCAGTCATCCTGTTCGGCGCATTTCCAGGTCGGCACGTTGGCCAGCAGTGGCTCCTCGCCGAGGAAGAAGCGGATCATGTCCGGTACGTAGCAATAGACCGCCTTGTCGTCGGCCACGCCCGCACCCACCGCGTTGGCGATCGTGACGGTTCCAGCACGATACGCCGCCATCAGGCCGGGAACGCCGAGCAGGGTGTCCGGCCGGAAGCTCAGCGGATCGAGATAGGGGTCGTCGAGCCGGCGGTAGATGACGTCGACGCGCTGTGGGCCGCGCGTGGTGCGCATGTAGACGACCAGGTCGTCGACCATCAGGTCCGGGCCCTCGACCAGCTCGATGCCCATCTCGTCGGCCAGGAATGAGTGCTCGTAGTAGGCGCTGTTGTAGGAGCCCGGGGTCAGCAGGGCGACGGTCGGCTCGCCCATGCAGGCCGGCGGCGCCACGGAGCGCAGGGTGTGAAGCAGCTCCTCGGGATAGTGCGAAACCGGCCGGACGCGGTGGGTGCCGAACAGCTCCGGGAACAGCCGCATCATGACCTCGCGGTTCTCCAGCATGTAGGAGACGCCGGATGGCGTGCGGCAGTTGTCCTCGAGCACATAGAACTCGCCCGGTCCCGTGCGCACCACGTCGATCCCAGACACGTGAGTATAAACACCGCCGGCCAGGCTGAGTCCCTGCATGGCCGCTTCGAAGCCGGGATTCTGCAGGACCAGCGCTTCGGGAATCTTGCCGGCGCGCACGAATTCGCGCGCCCCGTAGGTATCGCGCAGGAAGGCGTTGAGCGCCTTGACCCGCTGCTCCAGGCCGCGCGACAGGAGGTTCCATTCCGCCGCGTCGAGCAGCCGCGGGATGATGTCGAAGGGAATCAGGCGATCCGGATCGCCTCCCTCGGTATAGACGGCGAAGGTGATGCCGGTGCGCCGGAAAACGAACTCCGCCTCGCGCCGCTTCTGGGCGAGAAGGTCCATCGGCGTGGCGCGCAGCCAGTCGCGAATCTGGGCGTATTGGGGGCGGCCTTGCTCCCCTTCACCCATTTCGTCGAACGCCACGCCCGGCATGAAGCCCCCTGCTTGAGACGCCGAGTATACGCAAATAGCATACCAGAGGTGGCTTTAGCGGCGCGGCGAGCGTGCTATAGAGGCGCCATGACCGCCGAATCAGCTCTGCCTTTAGCAACACCCGCCTACCTGCAGAAGCTCAACCCGCAGCAGCGCCAGGCCGTCGAGCATGTCGACGGGCCGCTGCTCGTGCTGGCGGGGGCGGGGACCGGCAAGACCCGGGTGCTGACCTCGCGGCTGGTCCACATCCTGGCCACGCGCCGCGCCTGGCCGTCGCAGATCCTCGCGGTGACCTTCACCAACAAGGCGGCGGCGCAGATGAAGGACCGCGTCGGCGCCATGGTCGGCCGCGACATCGCCGGCGAAGGCCAGGGCGGCGGCTGGTGGCTGGGCACCTTCCATTCGCTGGCCGCGCGCATCCTGCGCCGCCACGCCGAGCATGTCGGCCTCAAGCAGAATTTCACCATCCTCGATACCGACGACCAGGTGCGGCTGGTGAAGCAGCTGCTGCAGGCCGAGCGCATCGACGACAAGAAATGGCCGGCCCGCGTCGTGAGCAGCGTCATCGAGCGCTGGAAGGATCGCGGCCTGACGCCGGACAAGGTGCCGGCGGGCGAGGCCGGCGAAATCGCCGACGGCAAGACGATCGAGATCTACAGGCAGTACCAGGAGCGGCTCAAGGTCCTGAACGGCGCCGATTTCGGCGACCTGCTGCTGCATAATCTGACGCTGTTCCAGACCCGGCCCGACGTGCTGGCTGAATACCACGAGCGCTTCAAGTACATCCTGGTCGACGAGTATCAGGACACGAACGTGGCCCAATACCTGTGGCTGCGGCTGCTGGCCCAGGCGCGCAAGAACCTGTGCTGCGTGGGCGACGACGACCAGTCGATCTACGGCTGGCGCGGCGCCGAGGTCGGCAACATCCTGCGCTTCGAGAAGGACTTCCCCGGCGCGATGGTGATCCGGCTGGAGGAGAATTACCGCTCGACCTCCCACATCCTGGGGGCCGCCGCCGCGGTCATCGCCCACAACCGCGGCCGGCTAGGCAAGACGCTGTGGACCTCGAGCACCGGCGGCGACAAGGTCAAGGTCCGCGCCCACTGGGACGGCGAGGCCGAGGCGCGCTGGGTCGGCGAGGAGATCGAGACGCTGCAGCGGGCCGGCCAGGCTCTCGGGCAGATGGCGATCCTGGTGCGCGCCGGCTTCCAGACCCGCGAGTTCGAAGATCGCTTCATCACGCTGGGGCTCAAGTACCGGGTGATCGGCGGCCCGCGCTTCTACGAGCGCGAGGAGATCCGCGACGCGGTCGCCTATCTGCGGGTGACGGCGCAGCCCGACGACGGCCTGGCTTTCGAGCGCATCGTCAACAAGCCGCGCCGCGGCCTCGGCGATGCGACCCTGCAGACCCTGCATCGCCTGGCGCGGGCCGAGAACATCTCGCTCTTTGCCGCGGGCCTGCGCCTGGTCGACAGCGACGAGCTCAAGCCGCAGGCGCGCTCGTCTTTGCGCCGCCTGCTCGACGATTTCGGCCGCTGGCAGCGGGCCTTCAGCGCCGAGGCCAACGCCGCCGACCTCGCCGGCACCATCCTCGACGAATCCGGCTACACCGCCATGTGGCAGGCCGAGCGCACGCCCGATGCGCCGGGCCGCCTGGAGAACCTCAAGGAGCTGATCTCGGCGCTCGAGGAATTCGGCAGCCTGCCGGCCTTCCTCGAGCATATCAGCCTGGTCATGGAGAACGCCGAGGCCGCGCCCGGCGACATGGTCAGCGTCATGACCCTGCACAGCGCCAAGGGGCTGGAGTTCGACACCGTCTTTCTCCCGGGGTGGGAGGAGGGCCTGCTGCCGCATCCGCGCGCCGTCGAGGAGAAAGGTGAGGCGGGGCTCGAGGAGGAGCGGCGGCTCGCCCATGTCGGGCTGACGCGTGCGCGCCACCGCGCCTATGTCTCCTTCGCCGCCAACCGGCGCATCCACAATCTCTGGCAGTCGAGCGTGCCCTCGCGCTTCGTCTCCGAGCTGCCCCAGGAGCATATCGAGATCCAGTCGGAGTCCGGCCTGTGGGGCAGCAGCGGCGGCTTCGCCGAGGATGTCGGTGGCCTGACGCCGTCGATGCCGCCGGGGCGCTACCGCAGCACGGATATCCAGGGCAAGGCGCATCCGTTCAGCTCGACGCCGCGCAAGGGGCCGGACGCGCCGTTCAGCCCCGGCTCGCGGGTCTTCCATCAGAAGTTCGGCTACGGCAAGGTGATCGCCGCCGAAGCCGGCAAGCTCGACATCGAGTTCGACAAGGCCGGGCGCAAGAAGGTCATGGACAGCTTCGTTCAGCCCGCATGAGCGCCAAACCCATCTGGAAGATCGAGGTGATGACGACGGCGGCGGCTCAGCCGGCGCTGGCGCGGGCCATCGAGGATAATTGCGACGCGCTGATGGCCTTCGAGCTGACGCCCGGCGGGCCGTGGCAGCTCCAGGGCATGACCATGGACGAGCCCGACGAACCGGCGATCCGCGCCAAGCTCGCCGAGGCCGCGGCGACCCTCGGCCTCAGCCCGCCGGAAACGGTGATCGAACGTCTGCCCGATGTCGATTGGCTGGCCAAGAATCGCAGCGCCTTCCCGCCGATCCGCGCCGGGCGCTACTTCGTCTACGGCTCGCACTATGAAGGGGCTGTGCCGCCAGGGGCGGTCGGCATCCGCCTCGACGCTAGCCTCGCCTTCGGCTCGGGCGAGCACGCCACCACCCGCGGCTGCCTGCTGGCGCTCGACCGGCTGGGCAAGCAGCGCGGCCGGCGCGTTCGCCGGGTGCTCGATCTGGGCTGCGGCTCGGGCATCCTCAGCCTCGCCGCCGCCAAGACCTGGACGGCCCGCGTGCTGGCCGCCGATATCGATCGCGATTCGGTGCGCCTGGCGCGCGAGAACGCCCGCGATAACGGCGTGGCCCCGCGCCGCCTGCGCGTGCGGCACAGCGACGGACTGCGCCGCCTGGCGCGCGGCCCCTACGAGCTGGTGCTGGCCAATATCCTAGCCAAGCCCCTGCGCCGCTTCTCGCGCGACCTGGCGCGGGCGGTGGGACGGGGCGGGACGATCGTGCTCTCCGGGCTCCTGGCGGCCCAGGCGGGGGACGTGGTCGCGGCCTACAGGGCGCAAGGCCTGGCGCTGGTCCGGCGCTGGCCGATCGACGGCTGGCAGACCCTGGTGCTCAGGCGCCGGGCTTCGCGTTCCTGAAAAGCAAAACGGCGGCCCTTGCGGACCGCCGTTCTCGCATCTCGCTGCCTCGGGGGGAGGATTAGGCGGCGATCTGCGGCTTGTTGAGGTTGCTCGCCGGCACCGGAGCGGTGAAGGTCGTCTGGGTCGACCTGTTCTCGGGCACCCAGAGGCCGGCCGCGACCCGGCGGATATCGCCGCGGGTCAGACCGATGTCGGCAAGCGTGCGGTCGTCGAGGCCTTCGAGCTCCTCGCGGGTCCGCAGCTGGATCCGCCACGCCTTCACCGGGGCATAGAGCCGCGCGGCAAGCTTGGTGACGGCAGTGGCAACGCCGAGGACCGCGTCGGCGATCGCTTCGGCCTGGGCGAGACGAACTCTGTCCTGCTCGCTCATCTTGAACGTATTCACTTGGGCATTCTCCGGACGGGTGGCGAAGAAACCCTTCACCACGTTGTAGGCATTGGTGGTCGTGTTGGCGATCGCCTCGGCCTGGGCCAGGCGCGCCTGCTCCTGCGCGTTCAGGCGGTAGCCGGTGACGACCGTGGGGGCCGGGCGGGCGGCGAAGAACGCCTTCACCGCTTTGACCATCTTGCCGGCGAGGTCGGCGAACGCCTGGGCGCGCATCTGGCGCGCGGCGAATTCGAGCTCATAAGCCGGGACAAAGGCGAACCCGTTGCGGGCCGCAACCATCCGGTCGAAATCCTGGGTGCCGTAGTAAGCCATCTTTCTCATCCATCCGTGTCGGCCACCCGCTGAGCCATCTGGCATCGAGCCGGGGCGGGCCGGGTCGGGGCGGGCGGCGCGACAATTCGCGTGCTCCAGCTCCGACACAGGGAAAGATAAGCCTCTTTGGAAAACGCGGTATAGCTGATGTTGCCGTGCAGCAATGCGTCTAACGCATGGATTAAACAATTTTTAAACAACAAGTTAGCCACATTTTCGCCCTTATCCCCAAGCTCAAGCCCAGGCTGGCTGGAGCGGCGAAAACCTAACGTACACAAATGATTATGGACCCCCCGGACGAGGGCAAAATGACGGCCTGGCGAAGGTTGCGACGGACAGGCCGGTACCTAAATTGTAAATAGAAGGGATGAACAACAGCGCCCCTCCCGGCCTCGCCACCCGCGACCGCGTCGCGCGCCTGCGCGCCGAGCTGGCGCGCCAGGGCCTCGCCGGCTTCGTGCTGCCGCGCGGCGACGAGCACCAGGGCGAATACGTGGCGCCGCACGACGAGCGCCTCTCCTGGCTCACCGGCTTCACCGGCTCGGCCGGCATGGCCATCGTCCTGCTCAGGCAGGCCGCGGTGTTCACCGACGGGCGCTACACGCTGCAGGTCCGCGCCCAGGTCGATACCGGCCTGTTCGAGACCCGCCACATCACCGACGAACCGCCGAGTGAATGGATCGGCGAGCATCTGGCCAAGGGCGAGCGCATCGGCTTCGATCCGCGCCTGCACACGCCCGACGGCATCGCCCGCCTGAAGGCCGCGGCCGAACGGGCCGGCGGGGCGCTGGTCACGGTGGAGCGCAACCCGGTCGACGCGGTGTGGAGCGACCAGCCGCCGCCGCCGGTGACCCCGACCGTGCCGCACTCGACTTTCTTTGCCGGCCGCACCAACGCCGAGAAACGCGCCGACCTGGCTGAGCGGCTGACCAAGGACGGCTACGACGCGGCGGTCCTCAGCGATCCTGCGTCCACGGCCTGGCTGCTCAATATCCGCGGCAGCGATGTGCCGCATACGCCGCTGGCGCTGTCCTTCTCCATCCTGCGCGCCGATGGCACGGTCGATCTGTTCATCGATCCGCGCAAGCCGAACCCGCGGCTGGCCGAGCATCTGGGCGACGGCGTGCGCCTGGCGGAGCCCGACGCCTTCGGCCCGGCGCTCGACGCGCTGGGGCGGACGACGGGCGGGAATCGGCCGCGGATCCTGACCGATGCCGCGACCGTGTCGGTGTGGATCGTCTCGCGCCTCGAAGCCGCCGGTGCCGCGGTGGTGCGGGGTGCTTGCGTCTGCGCCCTGCCCAAGGCGCGCAAGAATGCCGGCGAGCTGGCCGGCACAAGAACGGCGCATGAGCGCGATGGTGCGGCCCTCACGCGCTTCCTGTTCTGGCTCGACGGCGAGGGGCGCAAGGGCACGCTGGGCGAGATCGCGGCCTCGGACCGGCTGCTGGAATTCCGCCGCGGCGGCGAGCACTTCCGCGACACGAGCTTCGACACGATCTCCGGTGCCGGCCCCAACGGCGCCATCGTCCACTATCGCGCCATGCCGGCGACCGAACGGCGCATCGCGCCGGACATGCTCTACCTGGTCGATTCAGGCGCCCAGTATCTCGACGGCACCACCGACGTGACGCGCACCCTGGCCATCGGCACGCCGACGCAGGAACAGCGCGACCGCTTCACCCGCGTGCTCAAGGGCCACATCGCCGTGGCCCTGGCGCGCTTCCCCAAGGGTACGTCGGGTTCGCAGCTCGATACCCTGGCGCGCCTGGCGCTGTGGGAGATCGGGGTCGATTACGACCACGGCACCGGCCATGGCGTGGGCGCCTATCTCTCGGTGCACGAGGGGCCGCACCGCATCTCCAAGCTGCCGAACACGGTGGCGCTGGAGCCGGGCATGATCGTCTCGAACGAGCCCGGCTATTACAAGACCGGCGAATACGGCATCCGCATCGAGAACCTGGTGGCGGTACAGGAGATCGACCTCGACGGCGAGCGGCCGATGCTCGGCTTCGAGACCCTGACCCTGGCGCCCATCGACCGCGCCCTGGTCGACACGGCGCTGCTGACGTCGCGCGAAGCCACCTGGCTCGACGCCTATCACCTGCGGGTGCGCGAGACGCTCACTCCGCTGCTCGACGAGGCGACGGCCGCCTGGCTGGCGCGGGCCACGCGGCCCATCGCCGAGGGTCCCGAGTACTAAAGCAGCTCGGTGAAGGTCACGGTGTCGCCGGGCAGTTCGAGCGCCACCCGGTGCATGTCGCCGCACATCTCGATGAAGCCCTCGTCATAGTCGAAGGAAAAGGCATCGGCGAGATTCTTGAGATCGGTGATCTCCTTGCGGCTGAGCGTCACGCTCAGCGTCGTCTCGGTCTCCGCCAGGGTTCCGATCTGCAGGGATCCATGGACGTCGCCGAGGCCGTAGTTCTCGTTGAGATATTCATGAACGAGAACCGGAAGGCCGTCGGCCCCGGTTACGTAGACGCCTTGCACATCAGCCATGTCGTCACTCCACCGGGTCGACGTAGCCGCGCTCGAGCGCGCGATGAAGAGCCTCGTAGGCGGCCAGCGCTTCCTCGTAGGCCTCGCGCTTGCCGCGCAGGTTACGGACGGCGTCGGAATCCCCGCCGCCATGGCTGCGCCGCTGCTCCAGGAAATAGGCGAGCGCCGCTGCAAGATACTCCGCCCGCAGCTCCGCCACCACCGCCGCGAACTCGATGTACTTGTCGCGGTTCAGGCCGGGGATCGCCTTGTGGATGATCTCCCGGTTGATCGGCTGGATCGCCTTGTCGATGAAAGCGAGCGCGCGCTTCTGGCGCTGCGCCAGGCCGTCATCGTCGTCCTTGGCCGGGGCCTTGGTCACGGGGCTCTCCTGCGGTGCGATGGGGATTGCGGGATCGAGGGCGCCGACGGGCGGTGAGCGGCGCAGGGACGCGACATACTCCAGGACGTCGGCATCGCTGGCCTTGCGCATGACGCTGGCGGACGCCTCGTTGCGCGTGGCCTTGATGGTGCTGAGAAGCTTTTCGCGGTCTTCGGCCATCTACTTCTTCTTGCCGGCGGCGCCGGATTCGCGCTCCTTGTCCTGCAGCTGCTGCAGGACGCGCACATACTGATAGGGCGGCACGGGCGCCTCGATATCGCGCAGGGAGCGGTTGCCCGGGTCCACGTCCATCAGGATGGCGCGGGCATTGTGAACCAGCGTCTTGTTGCGCCAGTAGATCTCCTTGTTGCGCTCGTCGAGGGCCTTGGCCTGATCGAGCGTCCAGTTCTTGATCTCGTCGTCTTTCGGCGCGATGTAGTCCTCGAGGTATTTCATCGGCCCCCCTCAGCCCGCGCTGAGCTTGATCCACTCATCCTCGTCGATCGTCTTGACGCCCAGCTCTCCGGCCTTCTTGGCCTTGGAGCCGGCATCGGCGCCGACGATGACCAGGTCGGTCTTCTTCGACACCGAGCTCGCCACCTTGGCGCCCATCGCCTCGGCGCGGGCTTTGGCCTCGTCGCGGGTCATTTGTACCAGACTGCCGGTGAAAACGACGGTTTTGCCCGAGATGGGCGAGGAGCGCGATGGCGCCTCGGGGGCCTGCAGTATCAGCTCCTTGTCCAGCTCGTCGAGGATCTGGTTGTTATGCGCCTCGGCGAAGAAGCCGACGATGTCGTCGGCCATGGTCATGCCGATGCCCTGGATGTTGCAGAGATCGGCATAGGCCTCGCCGATGACGTCGGGCTTCTTGCGTTCATCGGGGTGCTTGGCGCGCTCCTTCACCGCCGTGCGCATCGCGGCGCGCCACTGGTCGAGCGTCTGGTAATGCCGCGCGATCCAGCTGGCCGTCGTCTGCCCGACCTGCGGGATACCCAGCGCATAGATGAAGCGCGCAAAGGCGAGGGTACGGCGGGCTTCGATGGCCCTGAGCAGGTTGTCGACCGAGATCTCGCCCCAGCCCTCGCGCTCGGCCAGCTTCGCCTTGTGCCGGCCGAGCTTGAAGATGTCGACCGGCGAGCGGACCAGCCCTTCGTTCCAGAACTCGGCCACGCGCTTTTCGCCCATGCCCTCGATGTCGAAGGCGTCGCGCGAGCAGAAATGGACGAGCCGCTGCACCGCCTGGGTCGGGCAGATCAGGCCGCCGGTGCAGCGCCAGGCCGCCTCTCCGGACTCGCGCACCGCCAGTGAGCCGCAATCCGGGCAGCGCTTGGGCATGACGAATTCCGCCTTGCCGCGCGGCTTGTTCAGCACCGGTCCGACGACCTGCGGGATGACGTCACCGGCGCGCTGCACGATCACCGTGTCGCCGGCGCGGATGTCCTTGCGCCTGATGTCGTCTTCGTTGTGCAGCGTCGCCATGCCGACGGTCACGCCGCCAACGAACACGGGCTCCAGCACTGCGAACGGCGTCATCACGCCCGTACGGCCGACCGAGATTTGAATCTCCTTGAGCAGGGTCTGGGCCTGCTCGGCGGCGTATTTATGGGCGATGGCCCAGCGCGGGGCGCGGCTGACGAAGCCCAGCCGTTCCTGCCAGTCGATGCGGTTCACCTTGTAGACCACGCCGTCGATGTCGTAGCCGAGCTTCTGGCGCTTCTCGCCGATCTTCTTATGATAGGCGACGAGCGCCTCGACACCCTTGCAGACCTCAATCTCGCGATTGACGTTGAAGCCCCATGACCGGAGCTTGCCGATGAACTCGTTCTGCGTCTTCGCCGGGGGTGACGAGGCCTCGCCCCAGGCATAGGCGAAACAGTGCAGGCGGCGCTTGGCCGTGATGCGGGAGTCGAGCTGGCGCAGGGAGCCGGCGGCGGCGTTGCGCGGGTTGGCGAATAGGGATTCGCCTTCCGCCTCGCGGCTCTTGTTGAGCGCCGCGAAGGCGTCGTGCGTCATGTAGACCTCGCCGCGCACGTCGATCACCTCGGGGAACTTGCCTTTCAAGTACTGGGGAATGTCCTCGATGGTGCGCAGATTGGCGGTGACGTCCTCGCCTTCGGAGCCGTCGCCGCGCGTGGCGCCGCGTACGAACTTGCCGTTTTCGTAACGCAGCGTGATCGACAGGCCGTCGATCTTCGGCTCGGCGTTGAACTCGATGGCGTCGTCATCTTTCAGCGACAGGAAGCGCCGGATGCGCTCGACGAATTCCTTCACGTCTTCGTCGTCGAAGGCGTTGCCCAGCGAGAGCATCGGCACGCTGTGGGTGACCTTGCCGAAGCGCTCGGCGGGTGCGGCACCCACCCGGTCGCTCGGGCTGTCCTTGCGCTTGAGCTCGGGGAAGCGCTTCTCGATCGCCTCGTTGCGCTGGCGCAACGCGTCATACTCGGCGTCAGAGATCCGTGGCGTATCCGTGTAGTAGAGCTTGTCGTGCTGCGCGATTTCCGCCGCCAGGAACTTGAGCTCGGCCTTGGCCTGGGCCGGCGTCATCTCCTCGACCGCACTCCCGAAGCCGCCCCCACCTTTGGAACCGCCTTGGGCGGCCGCCTTCTTCTTCACGCGCCAGCTCCGGCCAGCAAGTCGTCGGCGGCGGCGCGGGCGGCCTCGGTCACCGAGGCGCCGGAGAGCATGCGCGCGATCTCTTCGCGCCGGGCCTTGGCGTCGAGCGCGTCGACGGCGGTCGCCACCGTCCGCCCGGCGGTTTTCTTGATCACGCGCCAGTGGTGCTGGGCCTTGGCGGCAACCTGTGGGCTGTGCGTCACCACCAGGATCTGGGCGCTCTCGGCCAGAACCACCAGGCGCTCGCCCACGGCTGCGGCGACGGCGCCGCCGATACCGCTATCCACCTCATCGAAGATCAAGGTCGGCAGGCCACCGGCCTTTCTGGCGCCCCTGTCGGCCGGCACGCGCAGTGCGACCTTGAGCGCCAGCATGAAGCGGGCGAGCTCGCCACCGGAGGCGATGCGGTCGATGGGGCCCAGATCAGCGCCCGGATTGGTCGCCACCTCGAAGGCCACGCGGTCAAGGCCGCTGGCCGACCACGACGCTTCCGGCAACTCCTCGACCCGCGTCCGGAACTTGGCCTTGTCGAGCTTGAGCGGCGGCAGTTCCTTGGCGATGGCCTTGTCGAGCTTCTGGGCGGCGGTGCGCCGGTTGACGGAGAGCGCCCTGGCCGCTTCGGCATAGGCGGCCCGCGCCTTGGCGGTAGCGGTCGCCAGGCGCTTCAGCCCTTCCTCGCCGTCATCCAGGGTCGCCAGACGGGCGGCGAACTCGGCCTTGAGATCGGCGAGGCGGTCGACCTCGACCCGGTGCTTGCGGGCCGCGGCCCGCAGCGCAAACAGCCGCTCCTCGGCGCTTTCGAGATCGCCGGTGTCGAGATCGAGGGCATTCTCCAGCGCTTCGACCTCGGCCATGGCGTCCGCCGCCTCGATCGCGGCACGATCCAGGGCGGCCAGGGCCCGGTCGATCTTGCCCATGGCCTGGGGTGCGACCCGCGCCAGATGCCGCTCGGCCCCGCGCAGGGCGCCCTCGACACCCTTGCCGGCGGCCAGGTCGGCGCGTGCTGCGGCGAGCGCCTCCACCAGCTTCTCGCGGGCCGCCAGCATGGCGCGGCGCTGCGCCAGCTCGGTTTCCTCGCCCGGTTTGGGATCGAGCTGTTCCAGCTCCTCCACGGCATGACGCAGGAACGCCTCATCGGTCGCGGCTTTGGCGGCGCGCTCGCGCGCCTCCTCCTCGGCGGTCACGGCCTGCCGCCAGGCGGCGTGCAGCGTCGCGACCTGATCGGCCTCGCCGCCCAGGACGCCGAAGGTATCGAGCGCCCCCCGATGGGTGGAGGCATCGAGCAGGCCGTGGGTATCGAACTGGCCGTGGATCTCGACCAGGCGGTGGCCAAGCTCGCGCAGCGTGCCGACCGGGACCGGCTGGTCGTTGACGAAGGCCCGGCTGCGGCCATCCGCGCCGATCACCCGGCGAAGGATGATCAGTTCCTCGGCATCGGGCGCCAGGCCGCGTTCGGCGAGCAGGGCGCGAACCGGGTGCTTGCCGTCCAGGGCGAAGCTCGCCGAGACCGACGCCTGGGCCGCTCCCTTGGCCACGAGGCCGGCATCGCCGCGCGCACCCAGGGCAAGGCCCAGGGCGTCGAGCAGGATGGACTTGCCGGCCCCGGTCTCGCCGGTCAGCGCCGAGAGACCGGTCTCGAAGCCGAGGTCGAGGCGGTCGATAAGGACCACGTCGCGGATCGACAGGCCCTGCAGCATGGAAAATCCTAAAGCCGGACTCGGGGACGAAGCCCGGTAGCTTCGCAAAACCGGCCCCGGGCGGGAAGGGGTCCCGCGCCGGCCGGTGAAGCGGCCTATTTGAAGCCGAAGGCCGTGCGCAGCCCGTCGATGATCGTTTCGGTGGCCAGCCCGCAGAGGACGAGGCCCATGACGCGGGTGACCACGTTGATGCCCGTCGCCCCGAGCCAAGCCTGGATGCGCCCGGCGGCCAGCATGGCAGCATACGCCACGGCAACGATCGCCAGCAGGACGAGGGCTATCAGCCCTTGGTCGAAAATCGGCACCACGTCGTTATCGGTATGCAGGACCGCCGCCATGATCGTGCCGGGGCCCGCGATATACGGCATGGCGAGGGGGAATACCGCGACGTCGCGAGCACTCTGGTCCGTGGCGGGGGGCGGAGTGCCATCGCCCATGACCATGTTGAGGCCGTTGAGCAGCAGGATCAGGCCGCCCGCCACGCGGAAAGCAGGCAGGTGGATGCCCAGCGCATCGAACAGGAGCTGACCGCCGATGATGAAGGCGACAAGGATGCAGCCGGCGATCATGGCGCTGCGGGCGGCGATGCGCGCTCGCGCCGCCGGCGTTTCGTGTCCGGTGACGGAGATGAAGAGCGGCACCAGGCCGATAGGATTGACCGTCACGAAGAAGGTGACGGCGGCGTAAAAGATCAAATCAGCCATCGGGCCCCCCTCCCTTGGCCGCCACGCCCCCGGCCGTTACCACAGTCGCGTCAGAACGGGTTTACCTGGTTCCACGCCCGCCGGAAGACGCCCGGCTTGTCGGTGCCGCTCGGAAGCGCGCCGGTTTCGACCAGCGAATAGGAATCCAGGTACCAGTCGCTGCCCGGATAATTGTGGCCGAGCACGGCGGCGGTGCGCTGCGCTTCTTCCTTGAGGCCGAGCGCCAGGTAGCACTCGATCATGCGGTGCAGCGCCTCGGGCGTGTGGCTGGTCGTCTGGTACTTCTCGATGACGAAGCGGAAGCGGTTGAGCGCCGCGAGATACTGTTTGCGGGTCAGGTAGAAGCGTCCGACTTCCATCTCCTTGCCGGCCAGGTGGTCGTAAGTGAGGTCGATCTTCAGCCGGGAGTCGCGTGCATAGATCGATTCCGGGAAGCGGCGCACGACCTCGTCCAGGGCCTTGAGCGAGAGCTCGGTGAGCTTGGCGTCGCGCTGCACGTCGGTGATCTGCTCGTAGTAGCTCAGCGCCTTCAGGTAGTAGGCGTAGGCGACGTCGCGGTTGGACGGGTTGAGCTGGATGAAGCGGTCGAGGCCGACGATGGCGTCGTCGTACTTGTTCGCCTGGTAATAGGCGTAGGCCGACATCAGCTGGGCCTTGGTCGCCCAGACCGAATAGGGGTGCTGGCGCTCGACCTCGTCGAATTCCTTGGCCGCCTGGAGGTAGCGCTCGGCCAGAAGATGGTCGGTGGCGGCGTTGTAGATGTTGTCGACCGGCCGCTCGATATAGACCTCGGCATCCTTGGAGCAGGCTCCCAGGATGGCGACGAGCGCCAGCACGACAGCGGCGTGCGACAGACGGGTCGGGAAGATCATGATTCCCGCATTATACGGGAGGATTCGCGCCGGTTTCCAGCGCCGCCTGAGGCCTTGGAACGGGGGCGGTATCAGTCGGCGGCGCCGAGGCCCAGGCCGGCACTGGCCGCCGCCGGGCGAGGCATCAGGAAGCCGTCCGGCAGGTCGACGTAGCGGTAGGCGGCCGGGTCGGCGAACAGGGCGGTGAGCAGCTTGTGGTTATGGCGGTGGCCGGAGCGCAGGGCGGTAACCTGGCCGAGCAGCGGGGCGCCGGCCAGATAGAGGTCGCCGACGCAGTCGAGCATCTTGTGGCGGACGAACTCGTCGTCGTAGCGCAGCCCGTCGTCGTTGAGGATGCGGTTGCCGCTGATTACCACGGCGTTGTCGAGGGAGCCGCCGCGCGCCAGGCCGGCGGCCTGCAGGCGGTCGATGTCCTGGGCGAAGCCGAAGGTCCGGGCGCGCGACAGGTCGGCCTTGAAGCTGCCCGGCGCGAATTCGAGCTCGCAGGCCTGGCGGGCGATGGCGGTGTCGGCGAAATCGATCTCGAAATTGAGGCCGAAGCCGCGGGCCGGCTCGATCACCAGGCGGCAGTCTTCGTCCACGACCTCGATGGTGCGGCGGATTTCGATGCCGCGGCGCACGGCGGCCTGGTCGACCGTGCCGGCGCATTCGATCAGGAAAACGAAGGGCGCGGCGCTGCCGTCCATGACCGGCACTTCCGGCGCGTCGAGCTCGATGATGGCGTTGTCGATCTCGCAGCCGTAGAGCGCGGCCATCAGATGTTCGATGGTGCCGACGCGCGCCCCCTGGTCGTTGCCCAGCGCCGTGCACAGCCGCGTATCGACGACGTTGCGCCAGCTGGCGGCGATGGTGCCGGCTTCAGCGGACAGGTCGGTGCGGCGAAAAACGATGCCCGTTCCGGGGCTTGCCGGGGCCAGCGTCATCGACACCCGGGCGCCGGTATGCAGCCCGGTGCCGGTGCAGCCGATGGCCGTCTTCAGCGTCTTCTGGGTGGCGGGCTTGTAGGGACGGGGGGCCATGAGTCCAAAAAAACAAAGAGCTTCAAAGGGGTTAGTATCAGAGGCCCCTTTGAAGCTCCAAGTCACCTTTTGTTACAGTGTATTACGTGTTTTTGGTGATCTAACCCTTTGATTTAGTTGGCCTGCCGGCGCAGGAAAGCGGGGATGTCCAGGAGGTCATCCTCGGCCTTCGAGGCCATCAGCCGATCACTCGGGTCGAGCCCGCCGAGTCGTGGTTGCGGCGCAGCAGGGGCCGGCGAGGGAGCCGCCATCGGCGCCGCCGCGGGGGCCGCCATCGGGGCCGCCGCCGGAGCCGCC